>CAKUGT010000053.1 GCA_934654795.1 uncultured Collinsella sp. | reverse complement strand
TATCCGCATGCGACGGCCGACCATCAAACCACCAATGCCCGTTATCTGGTCGACGCCGGGGCCGGCGTGCTCTGCGCCGATGCCGATATCGACGGTTCTGCCTTTGCCGATGAGCTGCTGCACCTGGTCGATGACGCGGCGGCGCGCGACGCCATGCGTCAGGCGGCGCGTGGTCTGGCTCAGGATAGGGCCGCCGCTCTTCTGGCCGATGCGGTAGAGGGTTTGCGTTAGTTAGACGGGATATCGTTGGTCGCCCTCGCGCTGATGCGGTAGGTGCGGTACAGTTAACGAGTTACAGGCAGTGTTTACGCAAGGAGTACACGAGCACATGGCTGATTCCCAGACTGCAACCTCCGCGCCCGAGTTTAAGAGCGCCCACTTTATCGGTATCGGCGGCGCCGGCATGAGCGGCATCGCTCTCGTTCTGCACGAGCGCGGTTATGCCGTTACCGGCTCCGACCTTAAGACGTCACGTTATATCCGCCAGCTTACCCGCGCTGGTGTGAAGGTGCACGTGGGCCATGAGGCAGCCACGATCGACGGGGTCAAGCCCGATGTGGTTGTTGTCTCCACCGCTATTCCGGAGTCCAACCCTGAACTTGTGCGCGCTCGCGAGCTGGGCATCCCCGTGTGGCCCCGTGCCAAGATGCTCTCTGCATTGGGCCACGGCTACACCACCGTCGCTGTTGCCGGCACGCATGGCAAGACCACCACGTCTTCGATGTGCGCCACCATGCTCGACCGCATGGGTCTGGATCCGAGCTTCTTGATCGGCGGCATCGTCGAGGGCTATGACACGAACGGCAAGAACGGCTCGGGCGACTACTTTGTCGCCGAGGCCGACGAGTCCGACAGCTCCTTCCTGTTCCTGAACCCCAACGTGGTCATTGTGACCAACGTCGAGGCTGACCACCTCGATCACTACTCGGGTATCGAGGAGATCGAGGCAACTTTCGCCAAATTCATGAGCCTGGTGGGCGAGGACGGCACCGTCATCGTCTGCGGCGAGGACCCGCATCTGGTCGAGCTCGCCAAGTCGACGGGCCGTCACGTGCTTTCCTACGGCTTTGCCGAGAGCAACGACATCGTCTGCGTGCACCCGGATGTCAAGGGCATCCAGAGTGACTTTATCGTTCGCTTTGAGGACGGCACTGAGCACGCTGTGGAGATCAAGAGCAATCCCGGTCGCCACAACATGCTCAACGCCACGGCCGTGCTCACCGTTGCCCATGTCCTGGGCCTTGACATCGACGCCGCCGCCAAGGCGCTCTCGAGCTTTGAGGGCGTCCGCCGTCGCTTTACCCACGTGGGCGATATCGATGGCATCACCGTGGTCGATGATTACGGCCATCACCCCACCGAGATCAAGGCGACGCTTGCTGCCGCTTCGTCGCTGGGTTACAAGCACGTCGACGTCGTGTTCCAGCCGCACCGCTATTCGCGCCTGCAGGCCCTGTGCGACGACTTTGCCGATGCATTTGCCAATGCCGATAAGCTGCTGCTGATTGATGTGTTCTCGGCTGGCGAGATGCCCATTCCGGGTGTCACCTCTAAGATGCTCGCCGATACCGTGCGCGCCAAGCATCCTGGCAAGGAGGTCGTGTACTGCTCCAGCCGTCTTGAGCTCAATCAGGAGCTCGAGCAGATGGTGGGCGAGGGCGACCTGCTGCT
>CAKUGT010000052.1 GCA_934654795.1 uncultured Collinsella sp. | reverse complement strand
TCGTTGACAAAGCGCATCTGCTGCAGCTTGGCCTCTTGCATCTGGCGCAGTAGGCGGTTGAGTGCAACCTCGATGCTTGCCAGGTCGGCGTCGCCGGTAGTGACGCTCGGCGAGTCGACGCTTGCGCGCTCGATGGCCTGCTCCAGTGTTTCCATCTTGCCGCCGGAGAGCTGCATGCGGCCGAGTTCGTCCACGCGCAGGGCCAGATCGTTGAGCGGCGCCATGGTGCGGCGCACGCGGCGGGCGCCGCCGAGCATGTTGAGCACGCTGATGACCTGCCAACTCACAACGACAAGGTAGAGAGGCCATAGCGCGACGAGGTCCTGCGCGAGGGGGAAAGTCTTGGTGGTACGCGCAAGCTCGACGGTATAGGTGAGCGTTGTCAGGTCCCAGCCGCGCGCGGGCGTCAGCGACATGCTGCGAACGGCGGCGCCGGGGATCCATCCCGCGGTAAACGCGCCATCGGGCAGCGTCTGGTTGTATCCATAGACGAGGATCGCCGCCGCAATAACCAACAGTAACAGATCGAGCCAGATGTGGCTCATCAAGCGGCGCCACATATAGCTCCAGTTGATGGCGCGGGCGATGGAGGTGACGCGCTTGGTCTCGGCGTTACGCGCGGCAGACATAGCCCACCCCGCGCACGGTCTGGATGATGCGGGCGCCGCCGGCGTCTTCGATCTTGGCGCGCAAGTGCGCGATGTGCACGTCGACGTTGTTGGTGTCGCCCACGTATTCGTAGCCCAGCGCTTCGTGCGCGATGCGCTCGCGCGTAAGCACGGTCTCGGCATGCGCCATAAGCAGGGCGAGGACGTCGAACTCGCGAGCTGTAAGCGCGATGGGCGAGCCGCCGACCGTGACTTCGCGGCGGTCGGGGTCGAGCACGACTGAGCCCACGGCGAGCGCAGCGGGGGAGGGCGCGGCGGAAGCCTGGGTCGAGTCGCCGACCGGGGGCATCGCAGCGGCTCCGGCGCCCGCGCCGCCTGCCGTGCCCGCCCCAGTACCGGCGCCGCCAACGCCCGAAGCCGCTCGCACGGCTTCCGAGCGCTTCAGTGCCACGCGGATCCGTGCGAACAGCTCCTCAATCGCAAACGGCTTGGTCAGGTAATCATCGGCGCCGGCATCGAGCCCGGCCACCTTGTCCATCACGGCATCGCGCGCGGTGACCATGATCACCGGCACATCCTTGTGCTTGCGGACACGCCGCAAGACCTCCATGCCGTTGAGCTGCGGCAACAGCACGTCGAGCAGAATCAGATCGTAGTCGCGCTCCAGCGCCAGGTCCACGGCAGTGCGGCCATCGGCGGCGTGTTCCACCTGGTAGCCCTCGTGCTCCAGCTCGAGCGTCACAAAACGGGCGATTTTCTCCTCGTCCTCTACGATCAGGATCCGTGCCATGCGTGCCCCCGTCCGCGATTACTTGTCGTCGTTGAGATTTTGCTTGATGTCGTCTGCGGCGTTAGCAGCGCTATCCATAAGGTTGTTGATGCTGCCGGGCACGTCGCCGTCGCTGTCGATGCGGTAGCGCATGCCAAAGAACAGGCCAATCAGCATCAGCCATATCGTGGCGCCCCAGGCAAACAGCGCGACGATGGGGATCAGGATGGGGATGTTGAGGATGATGGCATCGCGGCGCGTGGCGATAAACTTGGTGTCCAGACTCAGGCGGAAGAGCTTTTTGAGGTACTCCCACACGCTGTCCATCTTCTTGGAGAAGTCGGTCTTTTCGCTCGACTTTTCGTAGGCTGCCTGCGCGGCGACCATCTCGGCAGAGGGCTCATCGACTGGCGCGGACTCGGTGGCGGCATGCGCCGACGTGGTCTGGGTCTTGCCCTGCGACTCGAGCCAAATGATGGCATCCAGGACGTTGCCGTCGGCGGCATCGAGCGCCGCCTTGGCATCGGTGTAGCTCACGTTGCACTTGGTGCGGATGGTTTCAACTTTTTCGAGGTCGTCCATAACCTGTCCTTTCGTTCGATGGGCGCGACGCCGGGCAATTTGCTCGGGCGCGAGCGTTGCGTTCGGCGGCCTGCGTTGCGCGGTGCCGCCCCGCCCTTGGTCGAACTCTATAGTGCAGGTTATAGATTAAGCGATTCTTGAGCCAAGATTAATGTTGGATGAGTTTTTG
>CAKUGT010000051.1 GCA_934654795.1 uncultured Collinsella sp. | reverse complement strand
AGAAAACGACAGCGATTGAGTATTCTACAATACGCATGCACGTATCGTAATATCTTCGTAATGGCTCCACAACTAAGCGGAACTTGTTACTTTTAAGAAATGTAAATGCCAACGTGTTTGAACGCGGCCCCTACATTTCACCGCCCTGCAAGGAACACCAAGCACCTTGCGCGTCGGTGGTGAGAATCACCGGACCGTCATTGGTAATGGCGACGGTGTTCTCGTAGTGCGCAGCGGGCAGGTGGTCGTTGGTCGTAACAATCCAACCGTCGGAGCCCGTGCTCACATGGTTGGAACCCATCGTAACCATCGGCTCGATGGCAATGACCATGCCGGCCTGGAGGCGAACGCCCCTCCCCTTCTTTCCATAATTAGGAACGTTGGGGTCCTCGTGCATCACACGGCCAATGCCATGGCCCACATAGTCGCGAAGCACGCCGTAACCGTGAGACTCGGCAAGAGACTGAACGGCATAACCGACGTCCCCGATATGATTACCGGGAACAGCCTGCACGATGGCAGCCTTAAGGCAATCGCGCGTGACCTCGCACAGGGCCTTGACCTCGGGCGTAGGGGTGCCGACGAAAAACGTCCAAGCGTTATCGCCGACCCAACCGTCTACAACGGCTCCCGTATCGATGGAGATGATATCGCCATCGCGCAGGATCATGTCGGGGTTGGGAATACCGTGGACCACGGCATCGTTGATCGATGCGCAAATGGTCCCCGGGAACCCGCCGTAACCCTTAAAGGCCGGGGTGCCGCCATGCATGCGGATAATCTGCTCCGCGAGCTGATCGAGCTCAAAGGTCGAAACACCAGGGCGAACCATGGCCCCAACGTGGCGGAGCGCCATCTTAGATAGCGCTCCTGCCTTCTTCATCTGCTCGATTTGCGTTGCAGACTTAATCTTGATCATAGACCGAGAGCCTCTTTGACATCCCCGTACACGGTCTCGCGAGCCTGGTCACCGTTGACCGACTTGAGCAGACCCTGGCCACGATAGTAGTCGACGAGCGGGCTCGTGGACTTCTCGTAGACGTCGAGACGGTTCTTGATGGTCTCGGGCTTGTCGTCGTCGCGCTGATACATCTCGCCGGCGCACTTGGGGCAGGTAGCATCGGCAGCGGTGCCGGTGTAACCGCAGGCGCGGCAAGTGCGACGCGAAGACAGACGATCGATGATGACCTCGGGGGCCACATCGACCAGAAGGGCGCAATCAATCTCACGACCCATGGCGGAGAGCTCGGAATCGAGCGTCACAGCCTGAGCGGTGTTGCGCGGGAAGCCGTCGAGGATGAAGCCCTGCTGGGCGTCATCGGCGGCAAGGCGCTCCTTGACAAGGTCGATCACGAGCTGGTCGGGAACGAGCTCGCCAGCGTCCATGTACTTCTTAGCCTGAATACCAAGCTCGGTGCCACCCTTGACGGCAGCACGCAGCAGGTCGCCCGTGGAAATGTGAGCGACGCCAAACTCGGCGACGAGCTCCTGCGCGACGGTGCCCTTACCGGCACCCGGAGCTCCGAGCAATACGAGGTTCATGAGCAATCCTCCTCTAGCCTATTTAAAGAATCCATCGTAATCATACATCTTGATCTGGCCTTCGAGCTTATCGACCGTGTCGAGCACGACGCCGACCATGATGAGGATGGACGTTCCGCCAAAAGCCTGGATCAGATGGTTACCCGTGAAGGAGAAGATGATCGAAGGCACGATGGCGATGAGCGCCAAAAAGACAGCGCTGGGAAGCGTGATCTTGTTGAGCGCGTTCTTGATGTAGGCCGCGGTAGCCCTACCCGGACGCACGCCCGGAATAAAGCCGCCCTGCTTCTTAAGGTTATCGGCCGTGTCATCGGGGTTGAACACCATGGAGGTGTAGAAGTATGCGAAGAACACGATGAGGACAACGTTAAGCACCCAGTTGAGCCAACCAGTCGAAAGCGCAGAGGCAACTGCCTGAATCCAGCCGATGCCGGGGAAGAACACGGCAATCTGAGCCGGGAAGTACAGCAGCGCCGAAGCGAAAATGATCGGCACGACACCCGCGGTGTTGACCTTGATGGGCAGGTAGGTGGTCTGGCCACCCATCATGCGACGGCCAACGACGCGCTTGGCATAGGAGACCGGGATGCGGCGCTGGCCGCGCTCAAGGAAAACAATCAGCGGGATAACCAGCAGGATGATGGCACAGATGATCACCATGGTGATGATGCCACCGGCATTGCCCTCGGTGCTGGAGAAGATCGCCTGCGGCAAGCCGGCCATGATGTTCGCAAAGATGATCAGCGACATGCCATTGCCGATACCGCGCTGGGTGATGAGCTCACCAATCCACATGATCAGCATGGCGCC
>CAKUGT010000050.1 GCA_934654795.1 uncultured Collinsella sp. | reverse complement strand
CGGCGGCATATGAAGTCGATCGCGAGTTCCGCACGAGCCGGAGAGCACTTAATGTGCTCTCCGTGCGAGCAGGACTGTCCGAGCAGGCGACTTCGCATGCCGCCGGGCAGCCAGGGCCGACACCCTCCAAAGATTTTCAAAAAAGTTGTTGACGCGCGCGTAACGACTCGTCTAATATATCCCTTGCGCGATGGACCTGTAGCTCAGTTGGTTAGAGCGTCCGGCTGATAACCGGGAGGTCACAAGTTCGAATCTTGTCAGGTCCACCACTTTCTTTCGCAATAAACACCCCAGCGAGAGCCGAGTCGCCGCTGGGGTGTTTATTACTGTCTCCGTGGGGGTTTAGCTCAGCTGGGAGAGCGCGGGCTTTGCAAGCCTGAGGTCAGGGGTTCGATCCCCCTAACCTCCACCATGATGGACCTGTAGCTCAGTTGGTTAGAGCGTCCGGCTGATAACCGGGAGGTCACAAGTTCGAATCTTGTCAGGTCCACCATCAAAAACGTGAAGAGCCCTGGGGCATTGCCTCGGGGCTTTTTTCTTATCCAACAAAAGTAGTCAAAATAGCCCCGTCCCAAATTAACTAGTTTGATTTTGTGTGCTGGGCGAAAGATTGGGTAGTATAGCTATTCAATGCGGCAGCCCTGCCGAGTGTTAACCGCTACGTACCGGAGGTGTTCCATGGTTCGTGTCGACATAGAGACCATCGTCATGGCCGCCGGTCCCGTGCCATCGCTTATCGTGCTTCGCGAGCGCAGCAGTAAATCGGATTCGCCCGCGCCCCTGCGTTCCCTTTCCATTCAGACTGGTTCGTTTGAGGCCGCTGCCATCAGCCGCGGCATCGATAGCGGCCGTGCCGAGCGCCCGATCACCCATGACCTGCTGCTCGATACTGTTGACGCTCTAGGCGCCAAGCTCGAGCGCATCGAGATCGTGCGCGCCGAGCCGCCGGTGTTCTATGCGACGATCGTCATGCTCGCCGATGGCGGCGAGCGCAAGATTGACGCCCGTCCCAGCGACGCCATCGCCCTCGCCGTGCGCAGCAATGCCCCCATGTTTGTGGAGGACGACATCATGAATCGCCTGGGTACCGTTTCTACCCACGCCGAGGAAGTCGACGACGAGCAGGAGTTCGAGAAGTTCGACGAGTTCGTCCATACGCTCTCCCCCGATGATTTCTAAATGCGGGGCGGCCAGGTTGCGGAGCGTTCGCTGATGGCCGGCGGCATGTCGGCCGAGGCGGCTGCCATTGCGCGTGAAGCCCAGATGCGTTCGGAGGCATCCGAGGCGGCTCGCATCGCCTATGTGACGCAGGCCCGCACGCTTCGCGAGCGCCGCGGTTCCTATATCAAGATGGTTGTCATCTCCGCTCTTGTCGCGGCAATCTGCTCGCGCCTTCGTGGTACAGTTGGTGCGCTTGGGTTTTCGATTTCAACAGGCTTGGTAATCTGGGGTGTGGTCGATGCGGTGATGCTGACCAACCAGATCAAGGTGCTCGACAAGCGCGCAATGGATATGATGCGCGCCCGCGACGCTGCCGCCAAGATCGCTGCCGAGGCGCAAGAACTGTAACGACGCCAGACTCGATGGGAAGGTCTAAAGATGGCACAGGATATGCAGGACGCCGGTAACGTCTCCGCCGAGCTCGACGCCATGGTGTGCGATCTGATTGGCGCCTTCTTGGACGACCTGGCCGCGGGTGAGAATCCGGGTGTGGTCGTGGCAATTGAGGACGCTGCCTCCAACCGTTACCTGGCGGCGCTCGACGAGGACGGCGAAGAGGCATGCCTCGAGGCTGCCACCAACTTTATCTCCGAGCATAAGATGGGTCTTAAGGACGAGGGACTGGGCCGTATCGCACGCTATGCCATCGGCTACACCGGTTGCGTCGAAATTGACGGTGGCTACCACGATGCCCTGCTCGTGAGTTTCTTCGAGACCACGCTCGAGAGCGGTTTTTCGGCATATGTGCTGTATGAGGGCATGGGCGCCGGCGATGGTTTTATGTGGAGCGACCCTGAACCTGCAGGTGAGGAAACCCCTCTTATCTAAAATCGCTAAAATAAACGAGTTTTCGGTAAAAGGCTCAATATTCCCGCTGAGCGTTGCATCGCTGGGCGGGCCGCATACGCGTGCCGTTTGTATATGGATAGAAGATAGGGGAACTACATGCGCGTAGACAATCTGAGGAACATCGCCATCATCGCCCACGTCGACCACGGCAAGACGACGATGGTCGACAAGCTCCTGCGTGCCACGGACGCCTTCCGTGCCAACCAGCAGGTCGAGGACCGCGTCCTGGACTCTAACGACCAGGAGCGCGAGCGCGGCATTACGATTCTCGCCAAGAACATCTCTATCGAGTACAAGGACGTCAAGATCAACGTCATCGACACCCCGGGCCACGCCGACTTTGGCGGCGAGGTCGAGCGCGTGCTGCGTATGGC
>CAKUGT010000049.1 GCA_934654795.1 uncultured Collinsella sp. | reverse complement strand
GTCGTTAGCTCAGTTGGTAGAGCAGGGGACTCTTAATCCCAAGGTCCAGGGTTCGACCCCCTGACGGCCCACCAAAGATTGTTAAGACGGTCAACTTCGGTTGGCCGTCTTTTTTGTTAACAGTACATGGGGTCGAACCCGTAAGGGCGCGGAGCTGAGGAAATGCGCGAGCATTTGCCAGCGCAGCGCGCAAGGCGCGAAGCGCCGCAGCGGCCGCCTGCACAGCAGGCTGACCCCCTGACGGCCCACCAAAGTATGTTAAGACGGTCAGCGAAAGTTGGCCGTCTTTTTTGTTGACCTCGCATGTGGTCGGACCCGAAAGGGCGCGGAGCTGAGCTATCTGCACCGTGATTCCCTTAGGGAAAACACGGCTAAAGCCCCGTAAGCGTGTTCTCCTTGGGGGAATCATGCTTACGGGGCTCGATGCATGTTGAGAAATTGTGATCAAACTCTAAGTGAGAATCGAATTAGTCCGCTCGATAGTGCGATCCGAGACTTTCGGTTCGTTTGCGCATGGCTTTGACCATTTCCCGTGCCAGCTGAATCTGCGATTGCAGGCGGGTGAGGGCTGCGACTTCGCTGTCCTGGACTTTCTGTGTGCTTAAGGTCGTTGCCTCCGTCTTCAAGCCCTCAAGCTCGTATAGTGCCTTTGATAGGCCCGTCTCGGTCCTGTTGATCATGCAATAGGTACTCATCGTGTGCTTAAGGCTGCGTGTCAGGGGCTCGGCGTCTGTTGTGGCAATGCCGTACTGGGGGAGGGCGATATCCGCCTTCAGGGCTGCCTCAGGTGCATTCTGTGCTGCCTGGGCTGCCGATGCGCCCGCGATGCGCCCGAATACGATGCCGTTGGCACTCGACAAGCCGCCAATGCGGTCGGCGCCGTGCATGCCGCCTGTCGCCTCACCGCAGGCGTAGAGGCCTTCGACGCCCGTGAAGGCTGCCTTGTCGATCTTGATACCGCCGTTAGCGGCGTGGGCATACATCGCCACGCGCATCTCGTCGGTCGGCGCGATGCCGTGCTCGTCTTGTAGCCAAGTGGCAAAGGTCTGCACAAACTCGGGGATGTCCTCGCGGGGGAAATCGTAGTGGAGCGCCAAGCCTTCGGCGCCTGCTTGATCGATGGCAAGATCGATGGCGCGGGAAGCCAGGCGCGAAGTGAAGGGGCCATATCCGGAGCGCTGCTCAAGCAGATCGTTTAGCTTGCCGTCGGCAATATCGACCGCCTGGTCGAACTTGACGTATCGCCAGGTCTTCTCGTTAAAGACAAGGTTTCGTTTGGGCTCGATAAAGCCGGGCATCATCTGCATGAACTCTATATTAGTAAGTGTTGCGCCGTGCGCCAGCGCGATGGCCTGCGAGGAGCTGAGCACATCAGCCGACGTAAGGCTGCGCTCGAACAGGCCGCCTGTGCCACCGGCTGCGATGATCGTGGCCTTGGCAGCAAAGGGCACGATACGATTTTCGGTGAGGTCGTAGAGCACGGTTCCGGTTATTCTGCCGTTCGTGTCCTCAACAAGGTCGATAAGCTCATGGCGGGGGAGCAGACGAATGCCGAGCGACTCGATGCGGGTCGTCAGAGCGTCCTCAAGGGGCTTGCGGGTGAGGCCGCGCCACATGCGCGTCTTGTGGTCAAAGCAGGGGATAAATTGCTTTTGCTGAGCGCTCTCAGCGCTTTGCGGACGCTGGAGCTCAACGCCCAGGTCTTGCTCGAGCCATTCAATTGCTTGGGGGATGCCGTGGACAAACGTCTGGACAAGCTCGAGGTCGGCGACACCGCCGCCGACGGTCTGGATGGTGCCGATGAGGTCCTGCTCGTCGTCTTCGTCGACGGGACCGATGAGGCCGAGACCCCAGGTACCCGGGAAGAAGCTCGATCCACTCATGGTCTTGCCGGCGCTTGCCACAGTGACGGCTGCACCTGTACATGCCGCTTCGATGGCGGCGCAAAGGCCCGCAATGCCAGATCCAATTACCAGTACATCAGTCGATTCCATTGGCTTCCTTTCTCGTCCGGCGCATTGTCGCACGGGTGATCGGCAATGGGGTCGCAAAGACTCGGCAAATCGGTAAAGGGCACATATGGCAGGTGGGCGTCATGGACGCTCTGACGCTCCATCTCATCACATCTCGTATTTCGCCGCAACTGATATATCGGCATTCGCTACCCTTCGACAGCGCAAACAAAAAGAGCCGCTACCCCGAAAGGTAGCGGCTCCAAAGCTCAACTATATGAGCATCGCGCAGGCGCGATTAGGCCTTGAGGGCCTCCTCGACGGCGACAGCGCAGGCGACGGTGGCACCGACCATGGGGTTGTTGCCCATGCCGATGAGACCCATCATGTCGACGTGCGCAGGCACGGAGGAAGAACCGGCGAACTGGGCGTCGGAGTGCATGCGGCCCATGGTGTCGGTCATGCCGTAAGAGGCAGGGCCGGCGCCCATGTTGTCCGGGTGCAGGGTACGGCCAGTGCCGCCACCAGAAGCGACGGAGAAGTACTTCTTGCCAGCCTCGATGCGCTCCTTCTTGTAGGTGCCAGCGACGGGGTG
>CAKUGT010000048.1 GCA_934654795.1 uncultured Collinsella sp. | reverse complement strand
ATGGGCAGATCGCGCATGGCCTCGTAGCCGTCAAAAAGCGCGAGCTCACGCACGAGCTGGCGGAACTGGTTGGTGCCAGTGTTCTTGTCGCGCAGAATCGATAGCTTGTGCTGGACGAGCGGGTGATCGACAAGGGTCACGCGGGACGTATCGTAGGTGACGGTCATGGGTTGATTGCCCCTTTCGTTGCGGCCGGAAGACGGCCTTGCTGACACGGCGCACGGCGATGTTGTTGCCGCGCGCCGTGCATAAGTTTAGCGGTTTGTTGTATCGAGCGGCTCGTCGCAGCCCTACTGCGCAGTGCTGAGCGAGCGCTTGACGGCATCATGCCAGCCCGCCAGGTTTTGCTCGCGGCGCTCGGCGGACATATGGGGAAGGAAGGTCTTAACGATCTGGGCGTTTTGCTCCAGCTCCTCCAGGTCTTCCCAATAGCCGACGGCAAGGCCAGCCAAGTACGCGGCACCGATCGCCGTGGTCTCCACCGTCTCACATTGCAGAACCGGGATATCCAGCAGGTCGGCCTGGAACTGCATGATGAACTCGTTGCGCGAGGCGCCGCCGTCAACTGACAGGCGCTCGATTGAAAGCCCCACGTCTTGCTCCATGGCACGCAATACGTCGTAGCTCTGGTAGGCCATGGACTCACAGGCCGCGCGCACGATGGTCGCGCGGCTCGAGGCGCCGGTCAGGCCGCACACGATACCGCGGGCATGCGGGTCCCACCAGGGAGCACCCAAACCCGCAAAGGCGGGAACGAAGTAGCAGCCCTCGTTGTCGTTAATCGAAGCAGCGAGTTGTGCCGACTCGCTCACGCTCGAGATGATGCCCATGTTGTTGCGAAGCCAGTTCATGGTGGAGCCGGCAGCAAAGATGGAGCCCTCGAGTGCATAGCTGATCTTCCCGTTCGCAGCGATACCGATGGTGGAGACCAGGCCGTTCTTGGATTCGACGATCTCGTCGCCGGTGTTCATGAGCATAAAGCAACCCGTGCCATAGGTGTTTTTGGTCTGGCCGGGACGGAAACAGCAGTGGCCGAACAGCGACGCCTGCTGGTCGCCCGCCACGCCCATGATGGGCGGCATGTTGGTCATGATGTCGCTCGCGACGCGGCCGTAGTCGCCCGAGCTCCAGCGAACCTCGGGCATCATGGAACGCGGAACGTCGAAGAGCGCCAGCAGGTCGTCATCCCAATCGAGCGTATGGATATTAAAGAGTGCCGTGCGGCTGGCATTGGTGTAGTCGGTAGCGAAGACCTGGCCGCCGGTAAGGTTGTAGATGAGCCAGGTGTCGATGGTGCCGAACATGAGGTCGCCCGCCGCCGCGCTCTCGCGCGCGCCGTCGACGTTGTCGAGAATCCACTGCACCTTGGATGCCGAGAAATACGGGTCGAGCGTGAGCCCCGTGCGGGAGCGCACCAGCTCTTCTGCGCCCTGCTCGACCAGCTTGTCGATCAGGGGCGCGGTGCGGCGGCACTGCCATACGATAGCGTTGTAGATGGGCTGGCCGCTCACACGGTCCCAGACCACCGTGGTCTCGCGCTGGTTGGAGATGCCAATGGCGGCGATGCGGTCGGAATGGATACCGCTCTTAAACTGGACCTCCATCATGACCGCGATCTGGCTGGCGAGGACCGCCATGGGGTCCTGCTCTACCCAACCGGGGCGCGGAAAACTGGTTTTGACGCTGCGACGTGCCTGCGCGACGATGCAACCGTACTCGTCGACGATGGTCGCGAGTACCGAGGTGGTGCCGCAGTCGAGCGCCATGATGTAGGAACCGCCAAAGCCAAACGTGGCATCTTCCATGCCCAGGCTGCCTAAATTCAATGACATCGCTTGCACCTTTCTATTGCATCGGGTCGGACAGGACCCGTTCGATCTCTGATGCGGGAAGTGCGCCTTGGCGCAGGATCTGGAGCTCGCCGTGCTGGAATGACACAATGGTCGAAGCGTCGCGGCACGGGGTCTCGCCGGCACCGACGGCCACATCGACCCCCTCCAGGATGCGGTCCTCCACCGTGGCGAAACTTGCCGGCGCGGGTGCACCGTGCGTGTTGGCGCTCGTGCAGGCAAGCGGGCTGCCACAGGCGCGGATGAGCGCTTGCACCACGGGAGACGCCGACGCGCGCAGGGCGACGGTGCCGTCGGCAGCGCGCATAAAGGTCGGCACGCAGGGAGCCGCCTTGACCACGATAGTCAGGGCACCCGGCCAGCATCTTCGGGCGAGAACACGGGCCTCGTTAGGGATATCCACACCGTAGCGATCAAGGGCCTCGGCATCATCGACCAGCCAGGCGACGGTTTGCGTGAGCTCGCGCTGTTTGAGGGTAAAGATGCGGCGATAGCCGGTACCGAGCGCGGGGACCGCGGCGCCGTTGACGGCAGCCTGCGGATCGCGCGGCCACGATGGGAATTCGCTTGTATCTTGGGGCACGGCGTCCGAGAAGGCGTTGACTGCCACGGCGACACCGTAGACGGTCTCGGTCGGGATCAAAGCCAGGCCGCCGCGACCGAGCACCTCGGCCGTGCGCTCGACGGCAAGCCGATGCGGCTCGCGCGCCCCCTCGTATACCCGATAGACCGTCTGCATGTGTATGCCAGCCCCTTACGCTCTGATGCAAGTTTGTTTACTGTGGGGCATTCTCGCACGAAACGTTCAACCTATTTGCCCAGAGCGCATGTTGGTTTGGTGAGCGGCTGTAGTAGTCGGTGAAAGTGAGGTGGTTATTGGACGGCTACGAACTTCTTTGGTCTTCCGGCGTGACGTTCTTGGGCGGCGTAACGCTCGATACTGTCTATCGTTATCATCCGACGGCCGTCGACAAGCTCAACATCGAGCTTGCCTGCTTTGACCAGCGCGGTGATCCGCGGTGCGGAGACCCTGAGGTCCGCTGCCGCGTCTTTAAATGTCCGACACGCCGCTTCTCTCGCGCTCTCATGGTCGATTTCGACCGAAAGGGCCACGACCTCGGCCGAACGCTCGTACTCAGCCGGAGTCAAACCGTTGTTGAGGTCGTCGGCCAAAAACGCCATCAGTGCCTCGCTTGCATGTGCTATTGCTTCTTCACGCGTGTCACCGTCGGCAAAGGCGCCAGGGATCTGTGGAAAGCTAGCGCAGTAACCGTCGTCTTCTTTTATGAGAACGCAGTCATAGGTAAATCGTTGCTTCATCATGGCCCCCAGCTGTCAACTGGAATAATTATAAACTAGTTTATAGTTTTTGATAAATCAGTTAATAAATATTACTGACGCTGTTTGGGCTCGGTGACGATGGCTCGGACGATGCGGGGGCGATCGGTGAGGTCGTGGACGATGCGCACGTCCGAAAGGCCTGCCTGGCGACAGAGCTCGGCCGCAGCGTCGAGCGCGCCCTCGTAGAGCTCGCAGGCAAAGAGGCCGCCGGCGCGCAACATGTAGGGCGCCGCGTTGAGCAGGCGGCGGAAGATATCGAGGCCATCGGCACCGCCCTCGAGCGCCAGGTCGGGCTCAAAGTCCTTGACCTCGTGCGGCAGCGAGCGCATGACATCGGTGGGAATGTAGGGCGGATTGGAGACGAGCACGTCAAAGGTGCCCCACTCTTCGCGGGGAATGGAGCTCACCAGGTTGGTGAGGCTGAACGCGACCTCGTCCGCCGCAAGGCCAAGCGCATCGCGGTTTTTGGTTGCCAGGTCGATGGCACGCGTCTCAATATCGGTAGCGGTGCAGGTGACGTGGCCGCGGCGCTCCCAGGCAAGCGAAAGCGAGATACAGCCCGTGCCGCAGCCGACCTCGAGGACGCGGGCAATGCGGGGCTCGACGGGAGCGGGGGCACTGGCTTCGGCAGCGTCTTGCGCGGGGGCAGCCTCCTGGTCGTCGTCCTCGATAGCGATGCCGTATTCGTCGAGCTCGGGCTCGGCGGCTTCTGCGGCCCCAGCTTCGGCTTCTGCGGCCTGCGCGGCAGCTTCCTCGGCCTCGCGGTCAGCCAGCTCCTCGGCATAGGCGCGGCTACCGAGCACATCGCTGCCCAGCGCGGCTTCATCGGCAGCCGTTAAGTTTGCGGCACGGCGCTCGGCAGTCGCGCGCTCATCGGCCAGCGCGGCCCCGGCCTTGCGAGCCTGCTCGACCTCGTCGTTCCAAGGCAACTCAACACGCTGGCGGGTGCCGGCCTCGGGGCTCAACACCTCGGCGTCCAGGTAGTTGAGGACTTCCTCGACGAGCATCTCGGTCTCGGGACGCGGGATGAGCACGCCGGGGGCGCAGGCAACGTCGATCATGCGGAA
>CAKUGT010000047.1 GCA_934654795.1 uncultured Collinsella sp. | reverse complement strand
GACGTCAAGATCAACGTCATCGACACCCCGGGCCACGCCGACTTTGGCGGCGAGGTCGAGCGCGTGCTGCGTATGGCCGACGGCGCCCTGCTGCTGGTCGACGCTTTTGAGGGCCCCATGCCCCAGACCCGCTTCGTGCTGCGTCACGCTATCGACACCGGCCTCAAGATCATGATCGTTATCAACAAGATCGATCGTCCGGGCGCCAACCCCGAGAAGGCCTACAACGACTGCCTGGACCTTATGGCCGACCTGGGTGCCACCGACGACCAGCTCGAGTTCGCCATGGAGCACGTGGTCTACGCCAGCGCCATGAATGGCTTTGCCCGCCTCGACCCCAACGACGGCAACATGGACATGTATCCGCTGCTCGATATGATCATTGACGACATGCCCGCCCCCGAGGTTGACGAGAACGCCCCGCTGGCCATGCAGTGTGTGACCATCGACCACTCCAACTTTGTCGGCCGCATCGGCATCGGTCGCGTGTATTCCGGCGCCATTCACCAGGGCGACCAGATCCTGGTTGTCAAGAACGACGGCTCCAGCGCCACCGCTACCGTCAAGCAGCTCTTTACCTTCGACTACCTGGGCCGCACCGAGTGCCAGGAAGTCGGCGCCGGCGACATCGCCGCCGTCGTGGGCATCGACCGCACCGATATCGGCGATGTCTACACCGATCCCGAGAACCCCGTCGAGCTCGAGCCCATCGAGATCGACCCGCCGACCCTGTCCATCGTCTTTGAGGCTTCGACCTCCCCGCTCGTCGGCCGCGACGGCGACATCGTGGGCGCCCGTCAGCTCAAGGAGCGCCTGTTCAACGAGGCCGAGAACAACGTGACCATGAAGATCGAGGAGCTCGAGGACAAGAGCGGCGTCGAGGTCTCGGGTCGCGGCATCCTGCACCTGTCCGTTCTGATGGAGTCCATGCGTCGCGAGGGCTTTGAGTTCCAGGTTGGCCGTCCCCGCGTTCTGTTTAAGAAGGACGAGAACGGCAACAAGATGGAGCCCGTCGAGCAGGCCGTCGTCGAGTGCCCGGACGAGTACTCGGGCAAGGTCGTTGAGGTCTTCGGTACCTCCGGCGGCATCATGACGAGCATGGATACCTCGGGCATCGTGACGCACCTTGAGTTTAAGATCCCGACACGCGGCATCATGGGTCTTAAGAACCGCATCATGAACGTCACCCATGGCGAGGGCGTGTTCTACCACACCTTCCTGGAGTACGGTCCCTACGCCGGCGAGATCGGCAACCGTCAGAACGGCGCCATGATCTCCATGACCACCGAGAAGGCCGTTGCCTACGCTCTGGGCACGCTGCAGGAGCGCGGCCAGCTGTTCGTTGAGCCGGGCACCGAGTGCTACGAGGGCATGATCGTGGGCGAGCGCAGCAAGGCCGGCGACATGGTCGTCAACATCGCTCGTACCAAGAACCTGGGTAACCAGCGTTCCTCGACCTCCGATATCTCCGTCCAGCTGGTGCCGCCCCGCACCTTCTCGCTGGAGGAGGCGCTGGAGTACATCGCCGACGACGAGCTGGTCGAGATTACCCCCAAGAACATCCGCCTGCGCAAGCGTCTGCTCAACGCCACCGACCGCAAGAAGGCTGCCGTCCGCGCCGGCCAGGTCAACAAATAAGCGCTGGGGCTTATAACCGCCAATAAGAAAGGGCGTCGACCGCGATGGTCGGCGCCCTTTTTGGTGCAAGGGGGACAGATTCGCTCGCACCACCACAAAGGTGCCTGTCCCCTTTGTGGTGGTTGGCGTCTAAGCGGTGGGGAGTTCTGGCGTGTTAGCCGGCTGCTGCGGCTTGAGGTGGGCGTTGCGCCAGATGATTTGGATGATGTAGCCGAGCATAAAGACAAAGGCCACGCCGCTGATGAAGCCGCCTACGAGGGGAAGCCCCGTGAGGGCGCCTGCGATTACACCACCAACAGCTGCCATGGCGTAGCGGTTCTGGCTGTGTCCGACCATGCGCGCGATTGCGCACCCTGCAAAGGCACTCGACACCAGCGCGATGCCAATAACACCGCACATGAGGGCTCCGGCAAGCGACAGACCAGCGATAGAGATAATTAGCAGTAGGACGGCGGGGACGATAGCGACCGTGCCCAGAAGACCGCTCACCCACAGGGGCGTGGGGCGCTGGTGGAGCATTCCGGCGGCGCTGGCGGTCGCGCGCGGAAAGACGAGCTCGAGCAGCAGGGCGATGAAGCAGGTCGAGAGCGCCGCGGCGATGATGCCGCCGATGACATCGTTAACGGTGGAAGTATCCTCGTTTTCGGTGCGGTCGATCTTGAGGGCACCGACCTCGGCTCCTGCGGCGCGCTCGGGGTCCTCGGAGACGTGAGCGTTCACGGTGCCGGTGATGTTGGCGTTCTTGCCCAAGATGAGCTTGTCGGCCCAAACCTCAACATCGCCATCGACGGTGCCATCGATAGTCACCGTATCGCCCGCGAGCGCTGCCGACTTGGTGGAACCGCGCAGGGCAACCGTCTCGCCTATCGCATAGAAGCAGCTGGCGGTGCTGTCGGAGTTGAGCACGACATGCTGACCGACGACCGTGACGCTGCCATCAACCGTAGTCTTGGCAATGTCGATGGTGCGCGCCGCAAGACGAATGGCGCCGCCTACCGTGCAGTCGCGAATTGAGAGGGTATCGCCCGCGGCGATGATATCGCGGTCGATGGAGGTGTCGTCCAGGTTGAGGCTCTGACCTGCCCAGTACAGGTCACCTTCGACGCCGGACGGAGTGGCGTCATTGTCGGTCGCAAGTACGTTGCCTGCGGTGTCCGTGCCGGCAAGAGCCGTAGCGGGAAGTGCGGTGAGCGCCAGAGCGATGAGCGCGAATAGGATGGTGATGCGGCCCCACGCTTTACGGCGCTGGGTCGACGGGAATTGATTGTGGGGCATAGTGAATCCTTCGTCAGATGCTCGATATGCACCTAACAGGGTACCCAACGCGTGGGCGCTCTAAAAGAACCTCTCGGTTGCATTTCGAAGGATGAGCCCGCGCAATCTACTTTTTGTGGTGCAAAAAGCGCGCGATGTCCTCTTCGGTGGGGCTTTTGATGTCAAAACGCAGCGACAGCCAGCGCAGCCCCATGGTTACCGCAACGCATACGATCAACGCGGTGATGTTGCTGACGACGCCGCTCATGACAAGGCATACATAGCTCGCCGAGCCGGCGATGGCTGCGATGGCATAGAAGTTGGTGCGCTGGAAAATGCCCGGCACCACGCCCATAAAACTGTCGCGCAGCATGCCGCCGCCCACCGCGGTGAAAAAGCCCATCATGATGCACACCGCCGGCGCAAAGCCGTAGACCAGCGCCTTGTCTGCTCCGGTGGCGGCATAGATGCCGACCGAGATGATGTCGAGCAGGGGAATGAGTTTTTCGGGTTTGTCGACGATTGCCGGGAAAATATAGATGATGGCTGCCGTGGCAATGGAAAGCGGGAGCGCCATCGGCTGGTTGAGGATGTAGACGTTGCCCACCTGCAGTGTCATGTCGCGTAAAAGACCGCCGCCCAGGCCACAGACCACGGCAAGCGCGACCGCGCCCACCAGGTCGAGCTTGTGCTCGCGTGCGACCAACACGCCTGAGATCGATGCAGCGACAACAGCGAACATCTCGAGCCAAAATGGGATAGCGACCATGGCATCCGTGGCGTGTGAGGTAACGGTCATAGCGGCGACGACGGGCAAGATGGGGTCCTTTTGGTTGCGGGTTTAGACAATGCCCGTACATAGTACATGGTTGGCGGGCGTGGTGACCCTATTGCTCGGTAAACGGTCGGGACTGGGTGGGGGCGTAGGCACCAAACATGTACATCAGCCTCCAAAGATGCCGAAAAATGTCGTTTTTGGAGGGTGATGTACATGTTTGAGATTCAAGGTGAAATCGAAAGCAATGGGGGCGTGCTGAATAGGAGGGATGTCCAAATTTTGAGCTTTGCTCAAAATTTATCCGGTCGGCTTACGCCGCCCGCGCTGCGCTAAAAACGCGCCACTGGCGCGTTTTCTTTACGCTCCGCGCCCTGCGGGTTCGAATCCCTCCTCCTGCGCGTTATTGAAATGTGCCCAAAAAGAAAAAAGCCCCATTGCTGGGGCTTGTATCATCTAATGGCGGAGGAGGAGGGATTCGAACCCTCGTGACCTTATACAGGCCAAACGGTTTTCGAGACCGCCGCATTCAACCACTCTGCCACCCCTCCGCGTGGGGTAAAAACAAAGCAGGCTCGAAGGCCTGCTTTGGAATTAACTGGCGGAGAGTCAGGGATTTGAACCCTGGAGACGCTTTTGACGCCTACACGATTTCCAATCGTGCTCCTTCGGCCACTCGGACAACTCTCCGTTAAATGCGAAAGTCAGTATACACGAGGAATCGCAAAGTGCAAACAGAAAAGTTGGCATTTTTTGAAACGCTTGGCTCCGCGATGGGGTTCGGGAGGCCAAAAAACGTCCTCTGACCAGCATAGTTATATATGGCAAATTGTTCAAAATAGGTATTTATAAACTACTCGACAATGAATTTAAAAATCTTTGACCGAAGTTACAGGCCACTGGTATGCATTTTGCGACCACAACCTTGCAAGCGCTGACCTGCGATTTGCCCAACTTGTCCCCACGTCACCGTATTCTGCCAACGGATCCGTCAAGCTCTTGGTCAGCATTTGGTTGGAAGACGCGAGAAGTGTCGTGCAAGCATAGACATATGTGGAGGTCATGAGGTTGTAGCTGCATGTTCTTGCAGCCCGTGAGGTTGAAAGATATTATTACCAAGTCTTTTCCTGCTTCAGGCGCACCTTCACGACCTGAAGCCACATTTGCCCAGAGGAGGTGA
>CAKUGT010000046.1 GCA_934654795.1 uncultured Collinsella sp. | reverse complement strand
CGCATATATGATGCCGCATCTGCGGCTGAGTCCGAGCCCCGCCGGGGTTGTCCGGCGGGGCTCTTTCTATCAATTTGTCGGCCTTGCGCCTATATATATGAGGAGTATCCAATATGTTCAATGTCATCGCGCATGCTTTACTTGTCCTCGCGCCCGAGCTCGATGCTGCAAAGGTCGAGGACGTCCCTATGAGCCTGAAGGCTTGGATTGACGGTTCGCAGGGCAACATTCGGAGGGAGACGTTGGGTGCCAAGTGCATGGTGCGTCACTTCTTTGCAAATTAGCTACATGGCCCCGCGCACGGTGGGGAATGTGTAAAACTAGCGGTTGAAAAATCGCTTTAGCGACATGGCGTATTGCTTTGGGCGCTTGTTTTGGTAATTGGAGAAAGGGGACGGTTCCATGGCTCTTTGGGGCGGTCGTTTTGAGGCGGGAGTGGCCGAGGTCACGCAGGAGTTTGGCGCGTCGCTGCCGGTCGACAAACATCTCTATAAGCAGGATATCGCCGGTTCTAAGGCGCATGCCAAGATGCTGGCGGCCCAGGGCATCATCAGTGCCGAGGATGAGCAGGCGATTGCCGAGGGCCTGACCGGAATCGAACAGGATATCGATGCCGGCAACTTCACCTTCGATATCAACGACGAGGACATCCATATGTCCATCGAGAGCGAGCTGACGCGTCGCATCGGCGAGGCCGGCAAGCGCTTGCATACCGGGCGTTCGCGCAACGACCAGGTGGCGACCGATACGCGCCTGGGTGTCAAGGCGTTGGCCAAGGAGCTCATGGAGGCCAATCTTGAGTTGCGCCATGTGCTGGTGGATGCGGCCAAGAAGTACGACAAGGTGATTCTGCCGGGCTATACGCACATGCAGCATGCTCAGCCCGTGCTGCTGTCACATCATCTGCTGGCGTATTCCTGGATGTCCGCGCGCGACTTTACACGCCTGAAGGCCGCCTTTGATGCCGCCGACAACTGCCCGCTGGGTGCTGCCGCGCTTGCCGGTACGAGTTATCCGCTCGATCGCCAGATGACGGCTGCCGAGCTTGGCTTTGCGGGTGTGATTCCCAACTCGCTCGATGCGGTTTCCGACCGTGATTTCCTGCTCGATCTGCATTACGCCGGCTCCGTCATGGCCATGCACCTGTCGCGTCTTTCCGAGGAGATCGTGCTGTGGTCGAGCTCCGAATTTGGCTTTATCACGCTTTCCGACTCGTACTCCACTGGCTCGTCCATCATGCCGCAGAAGAAGAATCCCGACTTTGCCGAGCTTATCCGCGGCAAGAGCGGCCGAGTCTATGGCAACCTGGTGCAGCTGCTTGTGACCATGAAGGGCCTGCCGCTGGCCTATAACAAGGACTTGCAGGAGGACAAGGAGGGCGCGCTCGATACCGCCCACACGCTCATGCAGTGCCTGTCGGTTATGGCCGGTATGATTTCGACTTGGACCGTCAACGAGGATGCCATGGCGCGCGAGTGCGGCGTGGGGCACCTTGCCGCTACCGATGTTGCCGATTACCTGGCCAAGCGTGGCCTGCCGTTCCGTGAGGCGCATGCCGTGGTGGGGCATCTGGTCCTGATGTGTGAGAAGCGCGGCTGCAATCTTGAGGACCTGCCGTTTGAGGTGTTCCAGGAGGCAAGCCCGCTCTTTGAGCGCGATATTACCGAGGCGCTCGACATCCCGTCGATTGTCGCCGCGCGCACGACCGAGGGCGGTACCGCCCCTGCCGCTGTTGCCGTGCAGCTGCAGCGTGCCGAGGCACAACTCGTTGCCGACGAAGGTGTGTTTGGCTCGTTGACCAAGGTCGTCGAGATGGGCCATGGGGCAAATTAAGGTCCTGTCTGAAGCTGTTTCAGTCATTTATTGATAAATCGTTTTTGCTTTTACGGGCGCCTGCTGATGCGGGCGTCCGTATTTTGTTGCCACGGGGGAGGGGCTTGTCGAGAACTTCTGTAGGACCTTTGGGCAGCTTGTGAAGGGGATACGTTCACGGGCGGCCACCGACCGTCTGCTCGGTTCGATGCGGTTGATGGCGGGGTGGATGGTACTCTAGTCGGGCTTCGAAACAGAAGTGACACATATGGAACGCTTCAATAAATTACAGCGCTTCAATAAACAGCTTTTTGTTTAACTGCAGCTAAAACTCTGTTACGATGCAGTCCAGGCGGGTGCCGGAATGGGACTTGGGCACGCGCGAACCAACTTGAAAGGCTACCTTATGGCTATCGAGAAGACCTTCATCATGATTAAGCCCGACGCCGTGCGCGATCGCAAGATCGGCGAGATTGTTGCTCGTATCGAGCGCAGCGGCCTTGTTATCGAGCGCATGGAGATGACCACGCTTGAGCGCGCCACCGTTGAGGAGCACTACGCCCACCTCAACGACAAGCCCTTCTTTGGCGGCCTGTGCGACTTTATGACGAGCGGTCCGGTCGTCAAGATGGTCGTTTCCGGTCTTTCTGCTGTTGCTAAGATGCGCACCCTCATGGGCGCTACCAATCCGCTTGACGCCGCTCCTGGCACCATCCGCGGCGACTTTGCCGTCGATGTCAACGCCAACGTGATCCACGGCTCCGACTGCCTGGAGAACGCCGAGATCGAGATCAAGCGCTTCTTTGGCTAAACCAGCTTTGACTTCTTAAAGCTGTTAGCGTGTGGCTTGGGCGCCGCGGAACTCCATCCGCGGCGCTCTTTTTATACCAGTAGTTTTTGGGACATGCCTCGAAATCAACTAAGAGGGGCCCGCTCGGATGTTTTCCGAGCGGGCCCCTTTTTGATAGCTAGTGGTATTGAGTGCCTTAGGCTTCGTCGACGATCTTAAGGCCGCGGGTCTGGTCGATCTCGTTGAGGAGGTTAACGCGACGCTCGTGACGGCCGCCCTCAAATTCGGCGTCGAGCCACTCGTCGACGATCATCTTGGCGAGCTCGGAACCCACGACGCGGGCACCAAAGGCAAGCACATTGGTGTTGTTGTGCATGCGGGAGAGCTTGGCGCTGAAGGGCTCGGAGCACACGACGGCGCGCACGCCCTCGACCTTGTTGGCGGCCAAGCTGATGCCGACGCCAGTGCCGCAGATCAGGATGCCCAGGTCGACGTCACCGTTGGCAACTGCCTTGCCCACCTTGTAGCCGGCGATGGGGTAGTCGAAGCTCTCGGAGGTGTCGGTGCCAAAGTTCACGACCTCGCAGCCGCGATCCTTCAGGTGCTCGGAGATGATGTTCTTGAGCTCGACGGCGGCGTGGTCGTTACCGATACCGATCTTCATGGATGGTTCCTCTCTGGTCCGTGCGGCGGAATTGCTAAAGGTTTTACCGCGTTCGACTGCATGATAGCGCGTCTTTTGCGTAAACGCTCGAGCGTTTTTTGGTCAAACGCTTTATCAAGTAAGTACACCAGTTCATCACGAAATCTGCCGCCAGTTTGACGCTCGCAACCGTCTGCCGGAACCCGGGTTGCGGTTTTTGGGCCCTTGGTATCAAATAAAGAAGTTGACTATGTATAAGAAATAAGTCGTTGTGTATACAGGAGGCACCAATGCCCACCGATTCCATTCGCGATGCTGCGTTCTGTGACGTTTTGAACCGCGAGCTTGTTTGCGCGCTTGGCTGTACCGAGCCCATCGCTGTCGCTTATGCGGCGGCACTGGCGAGTCAGACGCTCGGCTGCGAGCCCGAGCATATGGACGTTGCCTGTTCGGGCAATATCATCAAGAACGTCAAGAGCGTAACCGTTCCCAACTCGGGCGGTATGCACGGCATTGAGGCAGCGGCGGTGCTGGGCGCTGTGGGCGGTGACGCCAAGAGTGCGCTCGAAGTGCTCGAGAGCGTCAATGACGCGAACCGTGCCCGCGTGACCGAGCTGCTCGCCGATGCCGGCTACTGCGATGTGTCGCTTGTCGAGGGTGTGCCCAACCTGTATATCAAGGTGACGGCCATGGCCGGCGGTCATACCGCGGTTGTCGAGATTACCGATCACCACACCAATGTGACGTGCCATACGCTCGACGGCATTCCAGTGTGCGGAAAGTCGGCGGGGGAGTGCGCTGCCTGCGCCGAGCGCGTGGTTGCCGAGCGCGCTGCCGATAAAGCCGATACGCCCATGAGCATTGAGTCCATCATCGACTTCATCGAGCGTGGCGATATTGAGGGCGCTCGTGCTGCCGTTGAGCGTCAGATTGAGCTGAACGGTGCCATTAGCGCCGAGGGCCTGGCACACGCTTGGGGCGCCGAGGTGGGCCGTACGCTGCTGGGCGCTCGTGCCGATGACGTCGCCTGCCGTGCCCGTGCCCGTGCGGCCGCCGGGTCCGACGCCCGCATGAACGGCTGCGCGCTGCCGGTCGCCATTGTGTGCGGCTCGGGCAATCAGGGCATTACCTGCGCCTTGCCCGTCATGGAGTATGCCGAATACCTGCGCTGCGACCACGAGCGCCTGGTGCGCGCCGTGATGCTGTCCGATCTTATCGCCGTGCATATCAAGAGCTATATTGGTGCGCTCTCGGCGTTTTGCGGTGCTATCTGCGCCGCGTGCGGCGCCGGCGCTGCGATTACCTGGCTGTGCGGTGGCACGCGCGAGCAGATTGGCGCGACGGTTTCGAACACGCTCGGTAACGTTGGCGGCATCGTGTGCGATGGCGCCAAGGCGAGCTGTGCCGCCAAGATTTCGGCTGCCGTCGATGCGGCGATTCTGGGACATGATATGGCCATGCAGGGTCGCGGCTTCCGTGCCGGCGAGGGCCTGATCCAAGATACCGTTGAGCAGACGATCGCCAGCATGGGCTACGTAGGCCGCGTGGGCATGAAGGACACCGACGTCGAGATCCTCAACATCATGATCGGCAAGACTCGAGTCTGTTAGGACAACTCTTCCGCTACTTGGTGTTCGTAGAAGGCTTCTACTACGGCGTTGAAGTTGCGGGCGAAGTCTTCCATGGTGCCGCGCCAGGTGGCGCGTCCGGGCTTTCCCTGGCCGACGTAGGCGGTCTGGATGCCGCAATCGGGGCTGGGGAAGTCGCGCTTGGGGTCGTTGCCCACCATAAGGACCTCGTGCGGCTCGAGCCCCATGACCTGCAGCTGCTCAAGATAATACGTAGCGTCGGGCTTGCAGCGCGTTGCATTGCCCATGTGTGTCACGAGCTCGAAGGGCGCGTCGGTTAGCTCGCCCCATCCCATGCGGCACTCAATGGCGCCCTGGGGAAAACTGGGATTGGTAAAGAGTGCGCAGCGCAAGCCCGCGTCCTGCACGGCCTGAAGTGCGGCATGCGCGCCGGGCATGGCCTTCGCGTTGATCGCGTC
>CAKUGT010000045.1 GCA_934654795.1 uncultured Collinsella sp. | reverse complement strand
AGTCAGACCCTCTATCCAGCTGAGGTAACGCCGCAACGCACGGATTATTATGCACGTGACCCCTCGATGGGTCAAGCGACAATTTGGAAAAATTTTACGAAGTGATGATTAAGACGCTCGCGCCTCGACCGAGGTTCGGATCCATGCGGTGGCGGAATAAAAGAAAAGCCCCCGTTGCCGGAGGCTTTCAATTTCAATTGGTGCGGCGTATAGGATTCCGCGCATCCGCTTCGCGGATCCGCACCGGCTTCGCCCGCCTGCCGGCGCGCTCGCCCGCGGGCTAAAAACGCTCCGCGTTTTCTTTACGCCCGCGCCTCGACCGAGGTTCGAATCCATGCGGTGTTGCCATAAAAGAAAAGCCCCCGTTGCCGGAGGCTTTCAATTTCAATTGGTGCGGCGTATAGGATTCGAACCTATGACGTTCTGATTCGTAGTCAGACCCTCTATCCAGCTGAGGTAACGCCGCAGCGCAAGACATATAAAACCACTTTAGTTCATTAGAGTCAAGCACAATCTCAAACTTTTTTCTCGAGACCGTAATTTGTCATGCTGCACCGCGAGCACCAATGCTTCTCGTGCGATCGATTGGCTTTTCAATCACATCGAACCCGGCGCCAAGCTCCCCCAAAAGTGACCGCACCCGTTGGGCACAATCGTAGTCGGCAAACGAGATGCTCAGCATGCGAGCAACCTGGTTAGAAGTTCCAACCCCATAGAAGTGCTCAAGTGCCGCAAGTCCCTCGCGTGGCACAAACGTCTCAACCACATGAGGCGACTCCTCGTAGCACCATTGCGTCAACGGCCCCCCGCTCGTCTGTCGAACCACCAGGCCACCCATGCCAGACGGCTCACACGTTACAAGCAGGTACTCCCCGCCCTCGTCGCTCTCAAACAAAACCACCCGATCATCAAACAGCTCCATCGCATCCCCTTTCTCTCGCTCTTATCTAGTAAAAGCATAGCAGGTAGATGACTGTATACAGAACAGTTGTTCGTGTATTTTCTATTGAGCTGTCCGCACGGCATGGTATGGACCTGCGCACGAAATAGGGCGCCCCCGAAGGAGCGCCCTTGCATATCGCCTATGCAGCCAAGTTACGCGACCGGCTCAATCTTCTCGAGGCCGCCCATGTAGGGACGCAGAACCTCGGGGATCGTGATGGTGCCGTCGGCGTTCTGGTAGTTCTCCAGAATGGCAGCCATGGTACGACCAGCCGGCAGGCCGGAACCGTTAAGGGTGTGCAGGTAGCGCGAACCCTTGAAGTTCTCGGGGTCGCGATACTTGATGTTGGCGCGGCGAGCCTGGAAGTCACCGCAGTTGGAGCAGGAGCTGATCTCCTTGTAGGCGTTGTAGCTCGGCAGCCAGACCTCGACGTCGTAGGTCTGACGGGCAGAGAAGCCCAGGTCGCCGGTGCACAGGCTAATCACGCGATACGGAAGACCCAGCTGCTGCAGCAGGTACTCGGCCTCGGCGGTCATGCTCTCGAGCTCCTCGTCGGACTCCTCCGGCTTAGCGAACTTGACCATCTCGACCTTGTCGAACTCGTGCTGGCGAATGATGCCGCGGGTATCGCGACCAGCAGAGCCGGCCTCCTCGCGGAAGCAGGGGGTGAAGGCGGTGTAGCGGCGCGGCAGGGTATCGGCGTCGAGGACCTCACCGGCGTGCAGGTTGGTGAGCACGACCTCGGCGGTGGGGATCAGGAAGTTGTCGCCCGAGACGTGATAGGCGTCGTCCTCGAACTTGGGCAGCTGGCCCGTGCCGAACATGGTCTGACGCTTGACGACGATGGGCGGCCACCACTCCTTAAAACCACGGCTGGTGTGCGTATCGAGGAAGAAGTTGATGAGGGCGCGCTCAAGACGGGCGCCGGCGCCACCGAGAACGGTGAAGCGGCTGCCGGAGAGCTTGTTGCCGCGCTCGAAGTCAAGGATGTCGAGGTCGGTGCCCAGATCCCAGTGCGGCTTAAAGTCGAAGTCGAACTCGCGCGGGGTGCCCCAACGACGGCGCTCGATGTTCTCGTCCTCGTCCTTGCCGTACGGCGTGGCCTCGCAAGGAATGTTGGGCAGGTGAGCCATGAAGTCGTACTGCTCCTGCTCGAGGGCGGTGCGGCGCTCGGCCAGACCGTCAATCTTCTCGTTGACGGCGCGCACGGCCTCCTTGGCGGCCTCGGCCTCGTCCTTCTTGCCCTCCTTCATCAGGGCGCCGATCTTCTTGGACTCGGCATTGCGCGTGGCTTGAAGTTCCTCAACCTCGGTGATGACGGCACGACGCTCGTCGTCGAGCTCAAAGAACTTCTCGCGATCCCAAGACGTCTGGCGGTTTGCCATGGCGACATCGATGGCATCGGGGTTCTCGCGAACAAACTTGATATCAAGCATTAGATCCTCCGGCGATATACATTCCATTTAGGTTGCAACCTTGTACATGTATGGGCAAGTATATACTTATGAGCGTTTACGACCCAACTCAACTACGCAAGAAGGCACCCAATGGACGCAGTTTTTTCCTTTTTGTTTGGCACCCGCACCGGTTTTGCCATCCTTTTCGCCGGCGGCATCCTGCTGTTTGCGATTATTGCCTTTGTAATGGAGAAGCGCACCCATAAGATGTATGTCGACCGCGGCCCCAAGTCCGAGGACGAAGAAGACAGCTTCTGGGACTAACCTGCCAAAAAGGGACAGGTTTATTTTGGTCGGTTTTATCTGGGCAAACGCAAGTGCCCCGCAACTGGAATTGAGCCAGTTGCGGGGCACTTTTCGCTAAAAGGACAAAACCGCAGGAAAAACCTGCCAAAATAAACTGTCCCTTTTTTGGTCGGTTTTACTGGAGGGTTGCGTCGATTGCCTTGACCAGGGCGCTGCGCATGCCGGCGTCCTCGAGCGCAACGACGCCCTTGATGGTGGCACCGCCGGGCGAGCACACGGCATCCTTCATCGCCGCAGGATGCTGGCCAGTTGCAAGCTGCAGCTTTGCCGTACCCAGCACCATCTGGCTCACAATGCGATAGGCATCGGCGCGCGGGATACCGTGCTTGACCGCCGCATCGCCCAGGGCCTCGATCGCCATGGCGACGAATGCCGGAGCGCAACCACCCACCGTGCCGCCCACAAACAGCAGGCTCGTATCGAGCTCGACGACAGCGCCAAGCTTACCGAGCAGGTCGAGCACAACAGCACGCTGCTCGCCGTTGAGCGTAGAGGACTTTTCGCAGGCGATGACACCCTCGCCCACCGAAACCGGCGTGTTGGGCACCGTCGAGATATGCGCGACGCCCGGCAGGACCTGCTCCCACTTGGCACTGTCCCAGGTCCAGGCAACCGACAGAACGACCTTTTTGGCAAGAGCATCCTTGAGCGGGGCGAATACCTTCTCAATCATGTACGGCTTGACCGCAGCGACCACGATATCGGATGCGGCGACAACCTCGGCGGCATCGTGGCAAGCGGCCATCCCGCGCGCCTCACAGCGCTCAACCAGTGCGTCGTAGCGACCCGCACAGGCGCACATGTCGCTCGCAGCTACACCGGCAGCGATCCAGCCATCAGCCATAGCGCTCGCCATATTGCCAAAACCGACAAATCCAATCTTCATATCACATAGTCCTTTCAGACACATTCCTCAGAACGAAAGGTATTGTCCCACGCTATTGTTTCGTATTGCCGACCTATTTGTGATACGGCTCGCCACGACTGATCTTGCAGGCACGGTAAATCTGCTCTAGCAGCACCACGCGCGCCAGGTTATGCGGCAAGGTAATGCGTCCAAAGCTGAGCATCTCGTCGGCGCGGGCACGCACCTCATCACTCACGCCGTCCGAACCGCCGATTACAAAGGCAATGTCGCTGCTGCCTCGCAGCATAAGATCGTCGAGCCTCGCCGAGAGCTCCTCACTCGAACGCTCCTTGCCCTCAATGGCCAGCAAGATCACATGCGCTCGAGACGGCAAGGCAGCAAGAATCGCCGCCCCCTCCTTGTCACGCGCAGCATCCACACCGCCCGCCTTAGCCGGGTCGATATCGGCCACCTCGCGGATATCCACCTTGGCATAGGCACCCAGGCGCTTGGTGTACTCAGCGCACGCGTCCTTCCAAAAGCGCTCCTTGAGCTTACCAACACAAACGACGGTGTATTTCACGCGCGCCTACTCCTTCGAATCGTTTTGAACTTTGCCGGCGGCCAGCATCTGCTCGAACATCGAGGCCGACTGCGAAAAGTCGCTCGGCAACACGACCGTCGAGTTTTTGCCCGTACGTGCGAACTCCGTCATCATCTCGGTCCACTGCGTAAACATGAACAGCTGGTTGGCCTCATCGTTGCCAACGCCCGTCTCCTGGATAATCTCGAGCGAATCCTTGATGCCCAGCGCGATGGCCTTGCGCTGGTTGGCGATGCCTTCGCCTGCCTTTTCCATCGCCTCGGCCTCGGCGGTCGCCTCGGTGACGCGCTTGATGCGGTCGGCCTCGGCGAGCTCCTGCGCGGCAGCGCGCTTGCGCTGGGCAGCGTTGATGTCGTTCATGGAGTTCTCAACCTCGGTCGGCAGTGCGATTTTGGTGATGAGCGTCGACACAAGGGTGAAGCCGTAGGCGGCCATCTGCTCGGAAACGGTAGCGTTGACATCCTTGGCGATGTCATCCTTCTTGGCAAAGACCTCATCGAGTGTGTAGACGGGGATGGAGGAGCGCAGGGCATCGGTGATGAAGTCGCGCATCTGGTCGACGGGCTCCTGCAGCATGTAGTAGCTCTTGTAGATGCCCGAATCTGCCGGGCCGGCGCCCATGTCGTAGCTCACGTGGTACTGAGCGGAGACCTCAAGGCCGATAGTCACGTTGTCCTGGGTCTTAACGTCGATGCCAAAACCGTTTTTCATGGTGCGCAGGCTCACCGTGGCGGCCTTGCGGTCGATCACGGGCACCTTCACGTGGAAGCCCGCGTTGACGATACGATTGAACTTACCCAAGCGCTCGATGATCACAGCGTGCTGCTGCTCAACGACGTAGCAGGCGTTGGGGACCAGCAGCAACAGGATGATGATGGGAATCAAAAGGCTGGTAAGGGCGGCGATGATACCGGAAAACAGCATGGTCTCTCCTCTGATAGGAACACGTTGGCATTAGGATACCCGCACGAAGCAGCCACGTGCCACCAACAAGAGGACCCATGGTCAAAAAAGGCCAAATATGAGTACTGTTACCAGTTTAGTAACAGCGTATTTGGGTCAAAATCGCCTCTTTGAACCCAAGGTCTGGTAGCGCGCAGAGATGTGGTGTAAGAGGCGGGGCATGCCCCGCCTCTTCCCTTTCTTGAAAGGAAGGGGACACCG
>CAKUGT010000044.1 GCA_934654795.1 uncultured Collinsella sp. | reverse complement strand
ACACTGTAGTTAGCTAAAGGGGAGTTCTGCATGTCTGCAACCATCAAACCCTTCACCGATGAGTTCGAGGAATACGGCCGCGACGAGTCTCGCTCGTCGGGCGAGGCCTCGAGCATCTCGTTTCCAACATCGGAAGACGAGACGCGCGCCATCCTGCGGCAGCTCCATGTCGACGGTGTCCCGGTGACTGTCCAGGGCGCTCGAACGGGTCTCGCTGCCGGCGCCGTGCCCCATGGCGGCCACATCCTCAACACCTCCCGTATGAATCGCTACCTAGGCCTTCGCCGCGATGACGAGGGTCACTTTCTCTTGCGTGTTGAGCCCGGCGTCGTGCTGTCTGAGCTGCGCAAGCAGCTAGGCAAGAAGGTGCTTCCGACCGCAGATTGGGACCAGGCTTCGCTTAAGGCTTACGAGGAATTCCAGGAAGCCCCCGAGCAGTTCTTTCCTACCGATCCCACCGAGGCATCTGCCTGCCTGGGCGGTATGGCGGCATGCAACGCTTCCGGCGCCCGTAGCTACGCTTATGGCCCCATGCGCCCGCATATCACGGGCCTTCACGTCGCGCTGACCGACGGTGACCTGCTCGAGCTTCGGCGTGGCGAAGTTTTTGCCCGGAGCCGCCACCTGTCACTCGTGACGGCGGAAGGTCGTGCGCTCGAGCTTGATCTTCCCACCTACACCATGCCCAAGACCAAAAATGCCTCGGGCTATTTCGTCGCGGACAACATGGATGCCATCGACCTCTTTATCGGTGCCTGCGGAACGCTCGGCGTCATCACCGAGCTCGAGATTGCCCTGCAGCCGGCACCGGAGGTCGTTTGGGGCGTGAGCTGTTTCTTTGACAGCGAAGACAAGGCCGTGTCCTTTACCGATTCCGTGCGTCCCGTCCTATCCCATGCAGCCGCCATCGAATATTTCGATGCAGGCGCCCTGGATATCCTGCGCCGTCAGCGTGAGCAGTCGACGGCGTTTTCTTCGCTGCCGGCGCTCGACAAAGAGGCCAAGGTCTGCGTCTACGTGGAGCTCGATTGCGATGACGAGAAGCAGGCGACTGAGGAACTGTATCACCTGGGATGGGTGCTGGAGCTTGCGGGCGGTCGTGACGATGCGACCTGGGTCGCGCGCACCGAGGTCGATCGCGAATGCCAGCGATTCTTCCGTCATGCCGTGCCCGAGAGCGTCAATATGCTTATCGACGAGCGCCGCCGCACGGATCCCACCATCACCAAACTGGGCTCGGATATGTCGGTGCCCAATGCACGCCTGGCCGATGTCATTGCCCTCTATCGTCGCACGCTGGCCCAGAGTGGACTTGAGTCCGCTGCCTGGGGCCATATCGGCAACAACCACCTGCACGTGAACATTCTTCCGCGCGATGCGCAGGATTACCGCCGCGGCGGCGAGTTGTTTGCCCAGTGGGCTTCCGAGGTCACGGCCATGGGTGGCGCCGTCTCCGCCGAGCACGGCGTCGGCAAGATCAAGGCGGGCTTTCTTGAGACGATGTACGGCCACGAGGCCATGGTCGAGTCGGCACGGCTTAAGCTCCAACTCGATCCTGCCGGACAGCTGGGCCGCGGAAACCTGTTTTCGGAGAAGCTCTTGGATGAACTCGTCCAGAAAGGAGGCGCGTGAAGATGAGCGATTTCCATATGGTGGTGTGCGTCAAGGCGGTGCCGGGTAGCACCGAGGTCAAGATGGACCCCGAGACCAATACCATCGTGCGCGATGGCAAGCAGGCAGTCATCAATCCCTTTGACGCGAGCGCTCTGGAGTGCGCGCTGGCACTTAAAGACGACTTTATCGGCTTTGGCATGGATGTTCGCGTGACGGTGGTGTCGATGGGTATTCCCGCGACCGAATCGCTGCTGCGCGACTGCATCGCACGTGGCGCCGACGACGCGCTGCTGCTAACCGATCGCGCCTTTGCAGGCGCCGATACCCTGGCGACCACGTATGCCCTCAAATGCGGTATCGAGGCGCTCGACGAGGACTTCGATCTGCTTATCTGCGGCAAGATGGCGGTGGACGGCGATACGGCCCAGATCGGCCCCGAGCTTGCCGGCGCCTTCGAGATTCCTTGCGTGACCGATGTGAGCTGCGTGCAGAGCGCGGGCTTTACGACGTGTGGCTCACTGGCGCTCGTTCACGGATGCGATGCCGGTGAAGAGACGGTCTATCTTGAGATGCCGTGTGCGATGACGACCGCTAAGGAGATCGGCCAGCTGCGCATGCCGAGCATCGCCGGTATTCGTGCGGCCGAGGAGGCGGACGTGCGCGTGGTCAGTGCTGCCGACGTGAACGCCGATCCCTCGCGTTGTGGCCTTGCCGGATCGCCGACGCAGGTCGTCCGCTCGTTTGTGCCCAACCGCGACCAAACGTGTGAGGCTGTTGAGGGAACGGCGTCCGAGCAGGCGGCAAAACTTGCCAAGATTATCGAGGGGATGGCATAGATGAGCGGACTGATTATCGATAGCGAAGCCTGTATCGGCTGCGGTCGCTGCGTTCGCGCCTGCGCCTCGGGCGGCATTGTGGTGGAAGGCGAGCGCCCCAATCGCTGTGCCCACGTGACCGACGGCTGCATTCTGTGCGGCGGGTGCGTCGACGCCTGCCCCGTTAACGCTATCTCAATCGAGCGTGACGAGGCCGCCGGCGCGGCGGACCTTGATGCATTTCGAGACATTTGGGTATACGTGCAGACCGATGAGCACGATACGGTGGCTCCCGTTGCCTACGAGCTCATGGGCAAGGGCCGCGAGCTTGCCGATGCCCGTGGCTGCCGTCTGGTGGCGCTGGTCGGCATGAGCCCCGAGAGCTCGTTCGAGGAGCTTGAGCATTTGGTTTGCGCCGGTGCTGATGAAGTTATGGCCTGTCGCGACGAGCGCCTTCGCCAAAACGATGCGGAGGTCTACGCCCGCCTGATCTGCGATTTGGTGGCCGAGCGTAAGCCCGAGGCTATTCTGTACGGCGCGACCGCCTTTGGCCGCGAGCTGGCACCTGGCGTTGCCGTGCGCCTGCAGACGGGTCTTACGGCCGACTGCACCGTGCTTTCGATGGATACGGAGACGGGGCTGCTGCAGCAGACGCGCCCGGCGTTTGGCGGCAACCTGATGGCCACCATCGTTTGTCCCAACCACCGCCCTCAGATGGCAACGGTGCGCCCCGGCATCTTTAAGGCGCCCGACTTCGACTACGGTCGTTCCGGCACGATCACTCAGGTGGCGCTTGCGGATGACGTTAAAGCCCGTGTCGAGATCTCGATTCCCGCCGAGGAGTGGGGGCAGCAGGCTTCGATTGCCGACGCCGAGCGTCTGGTCGTGGTAGGTCGCGGCATTGGTTCCAAGAAAAACTTGCCGCTGATGCGAAGGCTCGCCGAGGCTCTGGGCGCCGAGCTTGGCTGCACGCGCCCTGTCGTGGAGGCCGGCTGGTTGGAGTACCGCCATCAGATTGGCCAGACGGGCGTATCCGTTTCGCCCAAGCTTCTCGTGAGTATCGGTGTCTCGGGCGCCATCCAGCATCTTGCCGGCATCGGTGGGGCAGAGCGCATTATCGCCATCAACGAGGACCCGGATGCCCCCATCTTCGGCGCCGCCCAATACAAGGTTGTCGGCGACGCCGTCGAGGTCGTCGAGGAGCTGCTGGCCCAGCTTGAGCGCTAGGCACGCGCCAGCCAGTCGCGCATCTCGCCCTTTAGGCGCTCCCAGGTCGCTTGCGTGGCGGGGTCGGTGAAGGGCCGCATAATGCCAAAGGGCGCGTCGAGCAGGCGGTAGATATCGCCCTGCTTGCGCGCCAGCGCGCGGCTTGCCGGATAGACGAGCTCAAACATAAAGCAGATGAGCCCTACCAGGAAGTCTGCGGGCTCGTTGCGCTCATCGCGTGCAACGCAGCGATGCTCGTCAAAGGCGGCGAGTGTCGGCGACGAGAAGTGGCTGGCAAGAAACGTATCCTCATCAACTTTGAGGATGGTATCGACGGTGCTGTCGGCGATAGTGCGCATAATGTCGACCTTATCGCCGTCGCGCACGATATCACAGAAGCGCCGCGTGCGCTCGTTGAGCTCCTTGGGTAGGCGAAAGTCGCTGTGATAGGCGATGCTCGCGCGGATGAGCTCATCGTGCGCATCGGTCTCGATAAAGTCGCGGATGCTCGTTGCGGCGGGTGCATCGGCGGGATTCTCGCCAAAGAGGACCTCGACGCCCAGCGCCGCATGGCTCATGCTCTCGGCATCTTTAAAGGTGTCCCAGCGTCGCAGCTGCTCAAAGCGGCCCATATCGTGCAGCAGGCCGCAAAGCCAGGCCAGGTCAATATCCTCTGTCGACCAGTTCTGCTCGCGCGCCACGGCATCGCACGCTTCCGCCACGTGATAGGTGTGCTCGATTTTGAGTGCGATGCGCGGGTTGGTGGCGTCGTAAGCATCGGTATAGCGTTTGAAGGCCGCGGTCGCCCGGCCTCGATCGATAGCTGTCATAATGACTTCCTAAAAGTTGCGTCTTTCGATCCGGTGGCAATTGTAGGCGAACTCGGTTGCCGGCGGACGACGATTACAATGTGCGGTTGCGTGCGATGCGGATGGCTTGACAGAGCGAGGAACGATATGGTGCTCAGAATTGTTAAAACCGTTTGGCCGGTGATGCTCACCTATGTTGCGGTGGGCGCGCCGTGCGGAATGATTATGGGTCAAACGGGGATGGAGCCCTGGATGGTCTTTGCCCTGAGCAGTACGTTTGTGACGGGCAGCGGCCAGTTCATGATCTGCAACCTATGGCTGGCGGGCGTGCCGGCACCTTCGATTATCGCAAGCGTCGCCGCTATCTCCTCTCGCTTTGCGCTCTACTCGGCATCGCTTGCGCCGCACCTTGCCGGGGCTTCGAAACGCCAGACGCTGGCGGTCACGGCGACGCTTACCGAAGAGGCCTACGGCATCTCGCTGGCCAAGTTGGTCGAGGGCGATGGTTGGGGCCCCAAGGAGGCCTTTGCGCTCAACGCGATTCTGATCGCAACATGGGGCGTCTCGTGCACGGCGGGCGCTGTTGCCGGCGCTGCCATCGATGTTCCTACCGCTATCGCAGGCTTTGTCTGCACGTCGCTCTTCATCTGCCTGCTCTTTTCGCAGCGCCTGTCGCGCGGCAATGTCGTCGCGGCGGTTTCGGGAGCGGTATCCGTCGCCATGTTCAAGTTCTTGGGCCTTACGAATATCGCCGTGCCGGTGAGCGTGCTCGTCGGTGTTGCCGTGGCGCTCACGTGCGATGCCCTTACGGATGGGAGGGGTGCTCGCGATGCCCGTTAACGAGTTCTTGGTTCTGTGGCTGTCGTCGTGGGCGGCCATCGCATTCTTTCGCATCGCGCCGGCGTTCGCCCTGCGCGGGCGGACCCTTCCGCCCCGCGTCACCGAGGCCCTGGGCTACATCCCGCCTGCTGCCTTTGCCGCGCTGGTCGCCAACGATTTGGTAAGCCCCGGGGCCTTCGATGCGGGGCTGTGGCCGGCCTTGGTTCCCTGGGTTGCTGCCGCCGGCGTCGTTGTGGTGGCAATCAAGACAAAGTCGATGTTGTGGTGCTGCGTCTCGGGCGTTGTGCTGTATATCGTTTTGAGCCTCATATAGGGGCCGGCGCCTCCTTTTGTCGTCGCTGCCCCCGAATCGAATTTCTCATCGAGCTGGTCTGCTTCTTCTGGTACCATGGTCAGACTTTACTGTAGCAAAGCATGACGTGGGCTTTTGTTCCCCGTCAGCGGAAATGGGGGTTTCATGGCACAGGAAGCAACCGCCAACGAGCAAAAGAAATTCAAGGTCCCGCGTATCCCGGGCGACATCATGATCTATCCCATGATCGTCGGCCTTTTGCTCAACACCTTCTGCCCGCAGGTCTTTGAGATCGGCGGCTTCTTTACGGCTGCCTGCCGCGGTGGTTCCAATACCATCGTTGCGGCGATCCTGCTCTTCGTGGGTGCCGGCATCAGCTTTAAGTCCACGCCGGGCGCCATCAAGACCGGCATTGTCGTGCTGATCCCCAAGCTTGTCGTCGC
>CAKUGT010000043.1 GCA_934654795.1 uncultured Collinsella sp. | reverse complement strand
GCCTCAAGAAGGAGTAACATCGGGATTTGCAGCGACGGACCTCAGGACGCTCTTACACCACGTCTGCGCGCGCGACCCAAGGTCTATCGAAATTACTTCATTTTGTCTCAAGGTTGAGCCAAATTAGCGTACATCTGTTGCGTAAAATGAGCAAAAATGGCTTCATGAAATGTCTCTATTTTCATGTCAGTACTCATATTTGCCACTTTTTGACCACAGGGGCATCTACCGCGCGAAATCGATATGTCGAATCTGCCAAAAACGGCCCATAACAAAAAAGCTCCCATTGCTGGGAGCTCTTTCATTCAATGGTGCGGGCGAAAGGACTTGAACCTTCATGGGGTTGCCCCCATACGGACCTGAACCGTACGCGTCTGCCAATTCCGCCACGCCCGCGTGCAGGAATTAGAATAACGGAGCGCCACCACGAACGCAAGAACTATTTTTGAAAAAGTTTGCAGGCATTTTCCCAAGCGGCTTGCGCGATTGTTTCGGCGTCCTCACCAGTGCGATCGACACGGTCGTTAACCAGCGCGTTTGCCGTAATGGAGATCATTGCGGGCTCGCATTCAAGACCGCGGATGGGCTCCGGAGCCATATACGGGCAATCCGTCTCGAACAAAATGCGGTCGAGCGGGGTCGCCGCAAATGCCTCGCGCACGTCGTCGTTACGCTTAAAGGTGGCCGCACCACCATAGGCGATATAGCAGCCCAGCTCCACAAAGCGCTCCATCGTGGCGCGGTCCTCGCCAAAACAGTGCAGCACACAACCGGCCTGGGGCACGCCCACCTCACGAAGCACGTTGTACGCATCCATATGCGAGGTGCGCTCCCCATCCGAGTCCTCGTGCCGCAGGTGCAACTCCACCGGCACATTGCAGCGCACGGCGACTTCGAGCTGACGTGCCATGCAATCAATCTGCACGCTGTGGGGCGCCGGCGTGATGTCGTCGTCGTAATCCATGTGGTAGTCCAGACCGATTTCGCCAATACCGGCGCACAAAGGGTCATCAAGCGCAGCAACAACCTGCGCGTGAACGTCGTCGGTATAGTCCGGCGCGCCATACGGATGCACGCCGGCAAGATACTTGATCTGCGGGATATCCTGCATCGGCAGAATCTCGCGCGTCAGCCAGTCGCTATAGTCCGTCACGCCGCGCTTATCGGCAATGGGATCGAAGACCGTCACCAACAGGTCGATGCCCGCCGCCTTGGCACGCACGAGTGTCTCGGGCACATCCTTGCCCCAGAACGAAAGCAGATGCGCATGTGTGTCGGCAAGCGGTGCCAAGGGCACGGGACAAGCAACCGTCTTCTTTTTCTTGGTAAACGTCACGCGGTCGGTATTAAGCGTCATGGGAAAGCTCCCGAGCCAGGCGCACAAAGGCGGCGACGTCGAGCGTCTCGGCGCGCATGGTGGGTGCGATACCGCAAGCCTCAAAGGCGGCATCGAGCACGTCCTTGGCAAAGCCGTTGGCGCTCATGGAATTGCGGATGGTCTTGCGGCGCTGGGCAAATGCAGCATCAATCACGCGGGCCACAAATTCGCGATCGAGCCCTTCGGGTACCACACCGTCAACACGGTCGATACGCACGACGGCCGAGTCCACGTGCGGCGCCGGCATAAAGCAACGCGGCGGCACCTCAAAGCGACCCGTCACCTGCGCATACAGGCCGAGCTTTGCCGTATAGCCGCCATAGGTCTTGTTGCCCGGCACTGCGGCAATGCGATCGGCAACCTCCTTTTGCACCATGACGACAGCGCGCTTAAGCGCGGGCATCGTCTGGAAGAACTGAAGGATGATCGTCGCCGCCACGTTATAGGGCAGATTCGCGACAAACACCGTGGGTTCACCACCGGCGGCCTGCTCAATCTGCTCCGGCGTCACCTTGAGCGCATCGCCCATGATAAAGCGGAAGTTGGCATAGTCGGCGGCGTGGGCATCGAGCACCGGCTCAAGCTCGGGATCGGCCTCAATGGACGTAACGCACGCCGCTTCCTGCAGCAACGCAAGTGTCAACGTACCGCAACCCGGACCCACCTCGAGTACGCGCTCGTCACCTGCAAGCTCGGCAAGCTCGCAGATACGTTCGATCACATGATTGTCGATCAGGAAGTTTTGGCCCAGGCGATGCTTGGTCGCAAGGCCAAACTCCTCTAGCAGCTCCCTAGTTGCCGTGGGGTTTGCCAAAGGCGAAGTTGTCATGGTTGCCTCCTTAACATGGTGGCTGCATCGTAAAGTAAAAGGGCATGGACCGTTGCGGCCATGCCCTTACCGTTACACAGCAAATTGCCGATATGGCACTCGCGCGGTCTCTACGCCAGACGCGGGAACAGCGGCTCACCCTTCTCGACGGGCTGACCACCAGCAAGCAGACCCCAAGCGCAAATGCCCTTGAGGTCGTCGCTCGCGGCCTCGCCCTCACAGGACAGGCGGCGCAGGGCCTCGGCAGAGGTCTGGGGCATGAGCGGCATCAGCAGGTGAGCGGCGATGCGGATGGCCTCGAGCAGGTTGTAGATCACAAATGCCAGCTCGTCGGCCTTAGCCTCGTCCTTGGCAAGCGCCCAGGGCTCGGAGTCCTCGATGTAGTGGTTAGCAGCATGGATGAGTTCCATGACCTCATCCTTGGCTCCACCGTAATCGAGCACGTCCATCTTGGCCATGTAGCGCTCGACCAGGCCGTCGGCGATCTTTGCTAGCGGGTTGTCGAACGCATCGAACGATGCAGGCTTGGCGGGCGCGCAACCGTCAAAGTACTTGCCGCTCATGTTGAGCGAGCGCGAGATAAGATTGCCCCAGCTGTTGGCCAGGTCGGCGTTGTAGACCTGCTCCATGCGCTCGAAGCTGATGGCGCCGTCGGTGCCGGGGACGACGTCGGTCATGAAGTAGTAGCGATAGCCCTCGACACCCAGCATGTCGATAACATCCTGCGGAGCGATGGCGTTACCGCGGCTCTTGGACATCTTCTCGGCCTTGCCGGTCTCGGCATTGCGCACGGTCAGGAAGCCGTGGGCAAAGACGTGCTCGGGCAGGGCCTCGCCGATGGCCATGAGCATGGCGGGCCAAATGACGCAGTGGAAGCGAATGATGTCCTTACCCACAATATGGAACTGCGCGGGCCAGCGATAGGCCAGCTCGGCACGGGCCTCGTCGGTGTCGACACCGTAGCCGACGGCCGTCATGTAGTTGAGCAGCGCATCGAACCACACGTAGGTCACGTGACCCTCGTCAAACGGGACCTGAATGCCCCAGTCAAAGCTCGTACGGCTCACGGAAAGGTCGTTGAGGCCGCCCTCGACAAAGCTGCGCACCTCGTTCATACGGAACGCAGGCTCAACAAAGTCGGGGTGCTCGTCATAGAGCTTGAGCAGCTTGTCCTGGAAGGCGGAGAGCTTAAAGAAGTAGGACTCCTCCTGCACGCGCTCGAGCGGACGGTGGCAATCGGGGCACAGGTGCTGGCCGACGCTACCGTACTCTTCGTCACCCTTCTGGACCTGCGTATCGGTGAAGTAGGTCTCGTCGGGCACGCAGTACCAGCCGTCATAGCTGCCCTTATACAGATAGCCGGATTCCTTCATGCGCTCCCACAGATACTGCACGGCATGATGCTGGCGCGGCTCGGTGGTGCGGATGAAGTCGTCGTTGGAAATCTCGAGCTTGCTCCAAAGCTCCTTGAAGTGCGGAGCCTGGCTGTCGGTCCACTCCTGCGGCGTCATGTTGTGCTTGGCAGCGGCCTCGGCGACCTTCTCGCCGTGCTCGTCCATGCCAGTCAGGAACTTGACGTTATAGCCGGCGGAGCGGCGATAGCGAGCCTGAACGTCGGCGATGATGGTGGAATAAGCCGTGCCCAGGTGCGGATCGGCGTTGACGTAGTAGATGGGCGTCGTGATAAAGAACGAAGGCTTGCTTTGATCCATGGGGTTTGTCCTCCAGAAAAACGTTGCATACAGGGGATGATTCTAGCGCAAGGGCTGGATATCCTCCATCTATTGCATATCGAGCACCATGGCATAGACATCGCGCTTGCGGCGCGAATACTTCTGAGACAGGCGCTTGGCCACCGCAGAGGCGGGCTCCCCCTCCTCGAGCGCGGTGCGGATATCCTCGCGCAGGGCCTCGTCGGGATCCGCTACCGCAGCGCCAACCGGCGCGATGCCGGCCTCCTCATCCTCGCTCGGCGGCGCGATGACCAGCGCAATCTCGCCCTTTACCTCGCCGCGAGCACGCAGCTCCTCGGCAAGCTGGTCAGCGGGCCCGCGCAAGACCTCCTCGTGCAGCTTGGTGAGTTCGCGGCAGACGGCAACCTCACGCTGGGGAAAGACCTCCGCCACGGCCTCGAGCGTCGCCACGATGCGATGTGGAGACTCGTAGAAGATGAGTGCGCCGGGCACCACGGCAAGGCGCTGCAAACGGCGCACACGGTCGCCGTGCTTTCGGCCCAAAAAGCCCTCGAAGAAAAAATGTTCGCAGGGAATGCCGGACGAAACAAGCGCCGTGACGCAAGCAGAGGGCCCGGGAATAACTTCGACGGGCACATCGGCCTCACGCGCCGCCTCGACCAACGCCTGGCCGGGATCGGACACGCTCGGCATGCCGGCGTCCGAGGCAAAGGCGAAGGTCTCCCCCGCCAGCAGACGGTCGACCAAGCCGGCAGCGCGGCTAGCGATCACATTCTCGTCGCAACGGACAAGCGGCTTGGAAATGCCCAGGTGCATCAGCAGCTTTGACGTCACACGCGTGTCTTCACAGCAGATGGCATCGGCGGCGGCAAAAGCCTCACCAACGCGCGGGGACAGGTCGCCCAGGTTGCCGATGGGCGTGCCGACCACATAGAGTTTGCCCGTATGGGCGCTGTTTTGCGTCATATCAACCTATTCAATCATGCCGCGCTCGAGCGTACCGAGCGCCGCGCGGGCGTCCCATGCTGCAATGCGCTTCTCGGTCTTCCACGTTTGGAAGAACCAACCGGCAGCCGGCGCAAACGAAGCCAGCTGGTTGGCGATAAACACGCGCTCGTAGGCATTGCGGCCCTCGGGCGTAACCGACGAGTTGGCAAAGATCGCCGCACCCGACCATTCGCCCACCAGCACGGGGAACCCTGTCGAAATCGCTTCTTTAAGCTCGCGCTTGTTACGCGAAATCGCCGTCGTCAGCCCGCGGGGGCTCGTGATGTCGAGCGCATACTCGTCGCGGTAATGGTACAGGTGAAGGTCCATGTAGACGTTCTTGTACTTGGCGCCGCGCATAAAATGCTTCCACTCGCTGGGATGCCCCGACGACGAGAAGACGACGATCTTATCCTCGGGCATATACGAACGGACGAGCTCGTAGGCATCGCGATAGAAATTGCGCAGGTAGTGAGCAGGAATGCCATCCGTCATGGTGAAGAGGCTCTTGCGAACGCTCATCTGCGGCGTGTCCAGCAGCTCAATGCCCAGCAGGCTCTCGGCCTCGCCATAGCGATCGGCCAAGCGCTCGAGCACGTCGAGTGCGACATGACGGCCGTTGGTGGACGAATGCCACTCGGCGACAGCCTCCGGCGTGGTGGGTGAATCGTTGGAATCGCCCTGGCCACCGGGCACAGTTGCCAGATCGAGCAGCACGCGGATGTCGTACTTGGCAGCCCACTCAATCGCGCGGTCGATGTAATCGACAACCGATATGTAGGAGGCATCGGACTCCTGTGAGCCAAAGGCATACCAGGGCACCGGCAGACGCACGGCATTGAGACCGATCTGCGCCATGCGGCGAAAATCGTCCTCGCTCACAAACGTCTCGTAATGGCGGCGCATGCGCTCGTTATAGGCGGCGGTACCCATAGCCTCCTGTAGCTCGGCCGCGTTGGATGCACCGGTCGCCGCGTACAGCGACGGGGTCACCCAAGGCTCGGGAATAAACCAGCCAGAGAGATTAACGCCGAGTATCCTCTCCATCACTGCCCCCTTCGGATCATGCAGGTCGAACCCGCATCGTATTGCATAGGATAAGTATCGTTTTGAGTATACCCGCGCGTGCGGACAGGCGACCGAACGGTCTGTAAAGTGACGCGAAAGTGGGAGGAATGTCTGGGGCGGGCGGGCTCGGAATGGTGCGACGAGGTGTGTACGCGCGCCGGAGGCAGGCACCGGAAAGTGTGTCCCGTTCTATCGCTCAATAATGGGGCGCAGTTTCCGCAGAACCCTACATAAAAGAAAAGGACCCCTTTGCAGAGGTCCTAGTCAATTCAAGGTGGCGGGGAAGGGAATCG
>CAKUGT010000042.1 GCA_934654795.1 uncultured Collinsella sp. | reverse complement strand
GGACAGCATCGAGATCTTCCCCTGTCGCGAGCTCGCACTCACCGACGACGCCGTCCACAACATGCATGTGGCGCTCTTCCGCGCCAGCCAGGACGACAGCAAGTTGGCGGCGCTGCTCGAGATGGTGGATGCACGCATCGTCACGCCCGAGCTCGACCGCTTTTTGCCGGTGATGTACGGCCAGACCGTGAGCCCGCTGTCGCATGTGAGCGGCAAGGCGCTCGTGGTGCTGTCCGAGCCGCGCTCGCTGTTCGACGACTGCCTGCGCGCCTACGAGGATATCGAGGCACGCGCCGGCGAGGCAGGGGTCGACCGTCTGGACGGCCTGTACGTGCGTGCCCAGCAACTCGACTTTGGTGCCCAGCAGCGCCTTAACTACGTGAGCTTGATTCGTGCCGGCGGTGCGGTGACGGCAGAGCTCAAGATTGAGCAGCCGGCCATCGCGGGCTCGGACAATCGCTTTATGACGCGCATCCAGGAGGTCGTGGGCAAGCGCTATGCCTGCGTGTTTGCCATCCCCGACCGCGGTGCACGCGAGTCGATGGAGCTCACCTTTGGCGACGAGGGCATTACCTTTGAGGAATCGCTGACCGCGGCACCCGAAAACGCCGGTGTTATCGGCGAGCGCGTGCGCGTGGCAGCGGCGGATTCCGCCGACCGTGCCGCACGCCAGGAGGCCCATGCTTCCATTCGCGAGCGTAAGGCCGATGCGCTCAATGCCCGTTCGCTCGAGGCGGGCGCCGCGCAGGCTGCCGCCGGCGCCGCCGTGCCCACCATCTCGCGCGGACGCGTGACCTTTGTGGATGCCGCCCTGCCGCAGGGCGTGGTGGTGCCCGATGCCAACCTGGCCGTGTTCTCGATCGCCGACCTCAACGCCCGCATGGACGCCAACCGCGCGCGCAGCCGCCGCAAGGTGGACATTACGCAGATCACGTTCCCGTTTAAGCCGGGCGACTACGTGGTGCACGCCACTCACGGCATCGCGCTCTTTAGCGAGATCGCGCGCCAGGAAGTGGGCGGCAAGGAGCGCGACTACTTTTTGCTGGAATATGCCGACGGCGACAAGCTCTACGTGCCGCTGGAGCAGGTTGACCGCATTACGCGCTACGTTGGTCCCGACGGCGACAAGCCGCGCCTGACCAGGCTCAACACAGCCGACTGGACGCGTGCCACCAACAAGGCGCGCAAGAACGCCAAAAAGCTGGCGTTTGACCTGGTCGACCTGTATACGCGCCGCTCGTCGATTGCCGGTATCGCCTGTCCACCCGATACGCCCGAGCAGATCGAGATGGAGGAGAGCTTTCCCTACGACGAGACGCGCGACCAGCTGGAGGCCATCGCTGACATTAAGGCCGACATGGAGGCGCCCAAGCCCATGGACCGCCTGCTGTGCGGCGACGTGGGCTTTGGCAAGACCGAGGTCGCCCTGCGCGCAGCGTTTAAGTGCGTGGACTCCGGCCGCCAGGTCATGGTGCTCTGCCCCACGACCATTCTGGCCCAGCAGCACTACGAGACGTTCTTTGAGCGCTTTGCCCCGTTTGGCCTGGAGGTCGAGGTGCTCAGCCGCTTCCGTACGCCGGCGCAGCAAAAGCGCGCACTCAAGGCGTTTGCCGAGGGCGGAATCGACGTGCTTATCGGCACGCATCGCCTGCTTTCGGCCGATGTGAACCCTAAGAACCTGGGCCTGGTGATCATCGACGAGGAGCAGCGCTTTGGCGTGCAGCACAAGGAGCAGCTCAAAAACCTGCGCGAGCAGATCGACGTGCTCACGCTTTCGGCAACGCCCATTCCGCGTACCATGCAGATGGCCACGAGCGGCGTGCGCGACATGAGCCTGATCACGACGCCGCCGACCGGTCGCCGTCCCGTGATCGTGCACGTGGGGGAGTACGACCCCGACGTGGTGAGCGCGGCGATTCGCCTGGAGGTTGGTCGCGGCGGGCAGGTGTACTACGTGTCCAACCGCGTTAAGACCATCGACGACGCCGTGGCGCGCGTGCACGAGGCTGCGCCAGAGGCGCGCGTGGGCGTGGCGCACGGCAAGATGAGCCCGCGCGAGGTCGAGGACGTGATGATCGAGTTCGCGACCAAAAAGATCGACGTGCTTATCGCCACGACCATCGTGGAGAGCGGTATCGACAACGCGAGGGCCAACACGCTCATCATCGAGGATTCGCAGCGCCTGGGACTGGCACAGCTCTACCAGCTCAAGGGCCGTGTCGGCCGCTCGGCCACGCAGGCATACGCGTACTTTATGTTCCCGGGCGAGCTGCCGCTTACCGAGGAGGCCACGGCGCGCCTCACCGCGCTGTCCGAGTTCCAGGACCTGGGCAGCGGCATGCGCATCGCCATGCGCGACCTGGAGATCCGCGGTGCCGGCTCGCTCATGGGCGCCGAGCAGCACGGTAACTTGTCGAGCGTGGGCTTTGACCTGTTTACGCAGATGCTGGGACAGGCCGTGGCCGAGGCGCGCGGCGATGACGACGCCGGCGTGGAGGCGGCGAGCGTGGGCATCAACCTGCCGGCCGACTACTTCCTGTCCGAGGAGTACATGCCGGCGGTGGACCAGCGCGTGCTCGTGTACCGAAAGCTTGCGGCGGCGGAGGACCTGGAGAGCATCGATGAGGTGCAGGAGGAGACCGAGGCCGCACATGGCGAGCTACCGTTGGCGGGACTCAACCTGTTCAACCGCGCGCGTATCCGCATTCGCGGCGAGCGTCTGGGGCTCGAGAGCGTCACGCTCAGCGGCGGGCGCATTACCTTCCTGGGCGTCGACGTGCCCAAGAAGGTGGCCTTCGAGCTCAAGAATCGCTACGGGGCGGTGAACTTTCCCAAGAGCCGCAAGCTGTCGGTGCCCTACAAGGCGGGCGCCGGCGCGGGCAGCGGCCTGGGCCGCGGCCTCGATGCCAACGACGGCACCGGCCCGGTGGCGGCTGCGCTCATGCTACTGCAGCAGCTGGGTGCGACTGACGATGACTAACGGGTCGACGCTGCAAACGCCCCATTTGGGCAATCTGACCCTCACTCGTCGGTCGCGTACGCAAGTACGCTTCCCTCCTCCTTCGGGCCACCTTGCCTCAAATGGGACGTTTTCGCTCGCTTATGCTCAACCTGTGAGGGCATTTATGGAAAAATGCCACACCACGTCTCAGGTTGAAAACCTCGCCCGGCCGAAAGGAAAGCATGTTCGGGTACATCTATAAGAAAGATGTCGCCATCGTTGCGACCATCCTAGCTCTCTGCCTGCTCATCGGCACGTTTTTCGATTACCAAATCTCGAGTGCGCTGTTCAACTCGTCCAGCTTGTTCGGCCGTTTTATCGAGGCTGCTGGCGAGCTGCCGTTTGAGCTGACGGCGAGCGTCGCGGGCATTATGCTCGTGCGCGCGGCGCGCCCCGATTCCAAGGCGAGCAAATGGCTCGCCTTGCTCGGCATCCTCGTCAATGTTGGCCTGGCCGGCTACGAGATCATTTCGTCCCTGCGGGTTGGCGGCAAGCTCGTCGCGGTCCAGTTGGTACTGACATTTGTGCTGGTCATCGCCGCCAACCTCATCGTCTATCGCCTTACGCGCAAAACCTCGCCAGACGAGCTCACGCGCTGGGCGCTGATGGTGCTTGCCGTGTGGGTCGCTCAGGCCATTATCCTCAACGTCATCGTTAAGCCACTGTGGTCGCGCCCGCGCATGCGTGTGATCGAGGTCACGCCGGGGCTCAATTTTCAGCCGTGGTGGGTGATCGGCAACCCCGACAAGTGGAGCTATATTGCGGCTGGCGTGATCAAGGACGGCTTTAAGTCGTTTGCGAGCGGTCACACCGCACACGCGGCGATCGGCCTGATGCTTGCCGGCCTTCCCGCGGCGGCCTTTACGGAAAAGCCGTCGCGCCGCCGCGTGGTCTTTTGGGCCGCGGCTGTGGTCGCAGCACTCGTCGCCTTTGGCCGCATCGTGATCGGTGCACATTTTTTGAGTGACGTGAGCTGCGGCTTTGCTCTGGTGCTGGCACTTGAGTGCCTTGCCGCGCGCGTTGCCTATCCGCACGGCGTACAATAAGCGCCACCTGAATCATCTGGCCGATATCCGGTAAGAGAGGATTGCCATGCTTGCATTCAACAACGATTATTCCCACGGTGCGCACCCGGCGGTGCTGCAGGCACTCGTCGACACCAACATGGAGCCGCAGCCCGGCTATGGTACCGACACGCACACCGAGCGTGCCAAGCAGCTCATCCGTGAGGCTTGTCAGGCGCCCGATGCCGATGTGTTCTTGCTGGTGGGTGGCACGCAGGCCAATGCCACGGTAATCGACATGCTGCTTGCGCCCTACGAGGGCGTCGTTGCCGCCGAGACCGGTCACGTTGCCTGCCACGAGGCGGGCGCTATCGAGTTTGGCGGTCACAAGGTGCTCACCATCCCCGGTTACGAGGGCAAGATGCACGCCGATGATCTCGAAAACTACATCCAGGTGTTTTATGAGAACGAGAGCTACGAGCACACGGTGTTCCCGGGTGCCGTGTACGTGAGTCTGTCGACCGAATACGGCACGCTGTATTCCAAGGCCGAGCTCGCGGCGATTCACGCGGTGTGCCAGAAGCGCGAGATTCCGCTGTTTGTGGATGGCGCCCGCCTGGCTTATGCGCTGGCGGCCGATGCGTGCGACATTACGCTGCCCGAGCTGGCACAGCTGTGCGACGTCTTCTACATCGGCGGCACCAAGTGCGGCGCCCTGTGCGGCGAGGCCGTGGTGTTTTGCGGCATGCACGCTCCGGCGCATCCCATTCCGCGCATTAAGCAGCATGGCGCGCTACTGGCCAAAGGTCGCCTGACAGGCGTGCAGTTCGAGGCGCTCTTTACCGACGGCCTATATTTTGAGATCGGCCGCCAGGCGATTGAGACCGCGCAGGCCCTTCGTCGCGTGCTGCATGAGCGCGGCTACCAGTTCTTCTTGGAGACGCCTACCAATCAGCAGTTTGTGATTCTGCCCAACGAGGACATGGCGCGCATTCGCGAGCATGCGGCGATTGAGTACTGGGAAAAGTACGACGAGACCCACACCGTGGTGCGCTTTTGCACCAGCTGGGCCACGACGCAGGAGGACATCGACGCGCTGGTGGCTGTCCTGTAGGTTGATGTGATGACGAGGGGCCGCCCTGCGCCTGGGTTTGGCGTGGGGCGGCCTTTGCTTTCGAGGGGGAGGATCTGTATGCCCGAGATATCCGAGCCGACGATTCGTCTGGCAACGCCCGACGACGCGCCGGCGTTGCTTGCCATTTACGAGCCGTATGTGCTCGAGACGGCGATTACCTGCGAATATGAGGTGCCGAGCGTTGAGGAGTTTGCCGGGCGCATTGCTCATACACTCGAGCGCTATCCGTATTTGGTGATGGAACTGGACGGGCGCCCAGTGGGTTATGCCTACGTGAGTGCACTCAACAGCCGCGAAGCCTATGACTGGTCGGTCGAGACGTCGATTTACCTGGCACGCGATGTGCGCCATGGTGGGCTGGGGCGCAAACTGCACGATGCGCTCGAGCAATGCCTGGTCGCGATGGGCATTACCAACATGTGCGCGCTCATTGCCGTGCCGCACGATAAGGACGACGAGTACCTGACGCACAACAGCCAGGATTTCCATGCCCATATGGGCTATCGCCTGGTGGGTGCCTTCGACCGCTGCGCGCAAAAGTTCGGCCGCTGGTACGACATGTGCTGGATGGAGCTCGTCCTAGCCGAGCGCGTCCCCAACCAGCCCAAGCCAACCTGGTTCCCCGACCTCCTCAAACCTACCATTTAGGGACAGGTTTATTTTGGCAGGTTAGCCGATGGGCTCGGTGTATTTGGCACGGTCGGTTCGTTGGATGCGCTTGGAGACGTGGAGCGGGCGGCCGTCGGTGTCGTAGACATAGTCGGTGATAAGGATCAGCGCCTGCCCACGCTCCACGTTGAGCAAAAACGCCTCGTTTTGCGAGGCATAGCACACCTCAAAGGTCTTGTGGCCCTGGGCCGGCGCGCGGTGGAACTCCTGACGCAGCGTGGCGTAGAGCGACCCGTTAATGTCGCGGTCGATGAGCGCTCCAAAACTCGGCGGCAGGTACGTGGTCTCCAGGCACAGCGGCGCGTCGTCCAGATAGCGCAGGCGGACGAGCTTGACGAGCTTGCTGCCCACGGCGGCGTCGAAGAACTTGGCCACGCTGCCCGCCGCCTTGGCAAAGCCCGAGTCCACCGTGCGCGTGGTGGGTTTCATGCCCTGGCCCTCGACCTGCTTGGTATAGCTCGAGAACACCAGGTTGTTCTCGTGAACCTCGGGCGTGTCGGCCACAAAGGCGCCTCGTCCGCGCTCGGTGCGTACCAGGCCCTCATTCACCAGCACCTTAAGCGCGTGGCGCACGGTGCTGCGCGACAGGCCCGACTCGTCCATGAGCTCCATCTCGGACGGCAGCTTGTCTCCGCGCGCGTAGGTGCCGGCGGCGATGCGGTCGCGCAGCGTGCCCGCCAGGCGCTCGTATTGGGCCAGGTTCTTTTTCGACGAAGTGCTCATGCGACCAACCTGTACCTAACTTGTATGCTTGCCGAACCAAGCATGTATCCAACATGACAACAAAACCGCTGGTAAATGATTTCCGAAAACCACGGCAGCAAAATTTCTAAGACAAATATAGCATACAACTAGTCGACATCGCCAAAACATGTATGTAACTTGTATGCCATCAGGAGCATCAAACGAGAAGAAAGGCTGATGCACGATGACTACTCAGGAACAGGTTAAGGACGTCGTATCCCAGGTTTTGGCTGACAAGGCAGACAAGGGCGGCATCAAGCGCGTCGTGTGGATCGGCGCCGGCGGATCCAACGGCGGCAACTATCCTGCCCAGTACTTTATGGAGCACGAAGCCACGCAGGTCGTGAGCTCCAGCTACACCAGCAACGAGTTCGTGCACGCCACCCCGGCCTACGTCAACGAGAACACCCTGGCCGTCGTCGTTTCCATGCGCGGCACCAAGGAGACCATCGTCGCCGCCCAGGTCGCCAAGGATCACGGCGCCAGCACCATCGCCATCTATGTTGACGAGTCCGGCCTCACTGAGGTCTGCGACTACAAGATCCAGTACGACAGCCTGGCCGTCGACGAGTCCTGCATGGGCCGCACCAACTCCGCCGTCGTGACCATGATTGCCATGGAGCTCACGCAGCAGACCGAGGGCTATGCCGAGTACGAGACCGCCATGGCCGCCTTCAGCCTGGTCGATCCCATCTATCGCAAGGCCGTTGAGTACACCCGTCCGCTCGCCGCTAAGTGGGCCGAGCAGAACGCCGACAAGCCCTGCATCAACGTTATGGCTCAGGGCCCGCTCTTTGGTGCCGCCTATGTCTTTAGCATCTGCAACGTTCAAGAGATGCTGCAGATTGATTCCTGCACCATCAACACCTGCGACTTCTTCCACGGTCCCTTCGAGATCCTGGACAAGCGCACCTCGCTGTTCCA
>CAKUGT010000041.1 GCA_934654795.1 uncultured Collinsella sp. | reverse complement strand
ATGCGGATATCGAGGCGCCATGAACGAAGAGCTGGATTACCTGTGGGAAACCCTAGGACTCGAGATAACGGCCGACCTATGGCCCGACCGGGACAAAATCCACCCCACGTTGCGCCCCGCCATCACGGTGATGCAGGCAAAGTACCGCCGTGCATCCTTTTTGATCATGCGGATGTCATGGCACGCGGGGCTCCCCGACCTTAAGCGCATCCAGGCAAGCTTGGTCGAGTTGTCCGGCATGCCGACCGTGATATCCGAGACGCATCTGGAGCAGCGCCAGCGCGAGCGACTGCGGCAGCAACGCATTCCCTTTATCTGTCCCGGCGTTCAGGCATACCTGCCCTTTATGGACGAGGAGTACTGGAGCGGCAAGCCCAACAAGCACGTAAAGGTCTACGAGCCGCACGAGTGGGCACAGCTGGAGGACTGATTAAAGCAACGCCTCGGTCCAAGCTGCTTCCCTAAAGCCGGGAATCGCAAAGTCGTCGCCCACCAGCAGCGGACGCTTGACCAGCATGCCATCGGTCGCCAGCAGCTCGTAGCACTCCTGATCCGTCATTCCTGCGTCCAGGCGCGCCTTCAGGCCCAGCTCTCGATATTTCATGCCCGACGAGTTAAAGAAGCGCCGCACCGGCAGCCCCGAACGAGCAATCCAGGTCGCAAGTTCATCGGCCGTGGGATTGTCCGTAACGATATCGCGGTCGACATACTCGACCCCATGCTCGTCCAACCACGCCTTGGCCTTTTTACAGGTCGAACACTTGGGATATTCAACAAACAGTACGGTCATGGGAATCCTCCGAATACAGATCGGCCAACACAGGCACACGCCATACGGGGCGCCTTCGTATGATGGGCCAATTGTAGCCCACGGGTCACACGCTAAACGAACCGTACCCCGAATCCGCGCTTGATGAACGGCAGCAGCTCCATTGCCTCGGGCGCAATGCGGCCCGCAACGTTCATGCGCTCGTCGCCGGGAAGATCAACCCGCGCAATCTCAAGCTCGCCTTCGTAGCGTCCGTACCCACTATTGCCGACGGCAATCGAGCCCGCATTTCGCGGCAGACCGGCGCCGAAATCTGACGGCACGGCATCCGGCTCGAGCGACGTACGCGACTCCTGGGATCGAAAGATGTGAACACTCGAGTCGGGCCGGTCGTGATGAATCTGCCCCCGCAGATAGTCGTAGCCGGGCTCCAGCTCGCAATGCACGTCCACATATCCGGCGGAAACCTGAGCAAACTGTGCCCAACCCGCATCGGAAAGATCGGGGTCACCCACCAGCACGATGTCGCAATCGGCGCCATGTGCAAGCTCAAGCATGTTAAGGGCAACCTTTGACGCGCGACCGCGCTGCGCCTCAACCGTCGGCAACCCCTCAAATACCGGTCCGCGAACGTTGGCATCGCCCGGCACAAAAGCCATGATTTCAAAGCCGAGCGCCGCAAGACGAAGATTCGTGCGACCAACGTCCTCAAGCGAAAGACCGGTATAAGGCTTGGGGTAAAAATTGTGGCAGGCGGCAAAACGGGTCACATCGGCTCCGGCCTCACGCCACGATGCGATTTCGTCAAAGCTCACCGTCGAGGCATTAACCACAATGCGAAATACGCCGGACAGTTCCGCGACCCGCTGGGCGCTAAAGCCATAGTCCAAGCGAAGGTATTCCAGCCCCAGATCGCGCAGATCCTCGATGCAGTCAAGCCCCAGCAAGTCGCACGTGCGCGGCCCCACATCGGCAATCAGCGAAATACCGCGGGCAGAAAGCAGCCCCAGCACCTGACGCACCTTGTCGGCATACGCCGCTCCCCCATCCTCGGGAATATGCAGCGAGGTAAACGCATAGCGCGCACCCGCCGCGGCACCATATTCGATCGTCCGCTCAATATCCTGCAGAGGGCTGGAAAGATAGACGGAAATACCTGTTCTCACGCTTCTACGCTCCTTTTAAAAAAGGCCGGCGGAGCGCACTTGCCCCGCCGGCACAACAATAGCATCAAGAAATCAGTGGCACGCCGCGACATCCGAGCAACATGGCGCGTGTCATCAGGCTACTCGCCAAAAAACTCGTTGATCTTCTGCTCATCGACGCCAAAGAACCACGTCAGGACAAAGCCGGCGGCATAGGCAAGCAGCATGGCGGCAACATAGCCGAGCTGCTGGCCGGGCACGACGATCAGCAGGCCGAACAGACCGGAAACGCCCTGAGAAACCGTGCCGATGTGAAGCAGCGCCGCAAGCGCGCCGCCAAAGCCGGCACCCAGGCAGGCTGTCACAAACGGACGGACGAGCGGCAGCGTAACGGCATACATCAAAGGCTCGCCAACACCCAGAATGCCAACGGGGATAGACTCGGCGACATACTTCTTGAGCTTGGCGTTCTTGGTCTTAAAGTACAGTGCCAGACCGGCGCCAACCTGGCCGCCCCCGGCCATCATAAGGATGGGCAGCAGGTAGTTGATACCCTTGGTGGCGCCGTCGGGATCGTTGAGCATCGCGTGGATCGGCGTAAGTGCCTGATGCAGGCCAACGGACACCAGCGGCAAGAAGCCTGCCGACAGGATATAGCCGCCCAGAACACCCAGTTTCTCAAAGATAAAGGTGAGCACGCTAAAGATCGCCGTCGTCAGCCAGGCGCCGACCGGCTGGATGACAAGCATCAGGGCAAAGGCACCGATGATGAGCACCAACAGCGGAGACAGGAACGTGTCGAGCGCGTTGGGCATAACCTTGCGAATCTGGCGCTCCATCCAGGCAAAGAAGGCACCGGCTATGAGAGCCGCGATCATACCGCCTGCAGCGGGGTTGTACTGCGCATTGGTGAGCGGCAGCAGAATGGCGGTGGCAGGATCAGTCGCGCCAGGCGCAAGCAGGGGCATGGCACTGTTGGCGATGCACATCATGCCGGCGATGCCGCCCAACGCAGCGGAGCCACCAAACTCACGTGCCGCGTTATAGCCCACCAAGATGGGCAGATAGGCAAAGAGGGCCCAGCCCATGGAACGAATGCCCTGGTACCACCACTCACCTGCAAGCGCGCCCGCCGTCGAGACATTGATGACGTTGCAGATACCGTTGATGAGGCCGGCCGCAATGATGCCGGGAAGCAGGGCGACGAAGACATTGGAAATCTTCTTGAGGAAGGCCTGAACCGGCTTGGACTCGTACTTGGCCTTCTGCGCAGCCTTGTTCTGGGCCGCGGCGTCGACCACGTTTTCGTCGGCAACACCCTTCGCAAGACCGGTGAGCTTGGAGAACTCCTCGAGCACCTTATTCACCTTGCCCGGACCCAGCACGATCTGCATGGTATCGTCCTCAACCAGGCCCATTACGCCATCGAGTGCTTTAATACCCTCTGTGTCGACGTTGCCCGCATCTTTGACGGTCACGCGCAGGCGCGTCATGCACGCCGCGTTTGCCAGCACGTTGTCTTTACCGCCCAAAAGGTCCAGCAGCTTTTGGGCCAGCTCTTTGTTCGTCATAACTCCTCCTTGTATTGAATGTGCAGCGCGAACGTTGTGGCAGCTCACACCGTGCGCCTACTACGCGTGGAAATCGTCTTTCTGATGACCGCTCACCGCAGCTCGGACATGACCGCGCGCCCGCTCAAGAGCCGTCGCAGCCTGCTCGGCATCACAATCCAGCAGCACCGAGACAATAGCGGTTTTTACGTGGCCACCGGCATCTGCTAGCGCCTGGACAGCGCGCTCGCGCGTGCAGCCGGTCGCCTCCATCGCGATGTTCTGACCGCGCACCACCAACTTCTCGTTCGTCTGCTGCACATCGACCATCAGGTTTTGGTATACCTTGCCGATCTTGACCATGGCACCGGTCGAAATCATGTTGAGAATGAGCTTTTGAACCGTTCCCGCCTTGAGCCTCGTTGAGCCGGTCAGTACCTCGGGACCGGGCACGGGTTCAATGGCAAGATCTGCGCTCTCCCCGATCTTCGACCCTTGGTTGCAGGCAATTGCGATCGTCTTGCACCCAGTTGCCTTGGCGTACACAAGGCCGCCCACCACATAGGGGGTACGCCCACTTGCCGCCAAGCCAATGACAAGATCGTTGGCCGAGAGCCCGCGTTCCCGCAGGTCGCTCGCACCAAGCTCCTCGCTATCCTCGGCACCTTCGACTGCCTTGATAAACGCCGTCTCGCCTCCGGCAATGAGCCCGACAATCAGATCGGGTGACACGCCAAACGTGGGCGGGCACTCCGAAGCATCGAGCACGCCCAAGCGGCCGCTGGTTCCAGCACCCATGTAAAAGACGCGCCCGCCGTGCTCGAGCGCCTGGGCAGCCCAGTCGATTGCCGTGGCAACCTGGGGCAACACTTTCGTGACCGACTGGACGGCACGAAGATCCTCATCGTTCATCGTCGTGACGATCTGCAGCGACGTCATCGTGTCGAGATCCATCGTTCGCTGGTTTCGCTGTTCGGTCGTGAACTTCGTTAAATCGAGCATTTCATTCACCTCATCTTTCCTGTTTCTCGATGTAGTTTTGCTTAATGACATGCGTCGCCCGTTCGTAGTCGCTGGCAACGTAAGCAGCGTACAGGGCATCGACAACCATAAGCTGGGCCATACGCGAAGCCATGGCACCGCTGCGGACCAAGGGCTCACTCGCAGCGACGCCGAGCACGGCATCGGCCATGGTGGCAAGCTTGGATGATCCATCTACTTTGGTCACGGCCACAACGGGACAGTTGTGACGTTGGGCCTCGGCGGTGCAGTCCAGCACCTCTTGCGTCAAGCCCGAGTAGCTAAAGGCGATTGCCATATCGCCCTCATGTATGTTCTTGGCACATAAGAGCTGATCATGCCAGTCGTCGTACAGATGGCACTCTTTGTCGACACGCATGAGCTTTTGCGCCAGATCGTGCGCGACCAAACGAGAGGCACCGATACCGAACAGATTGACTGCGCGTGCCCGCTTAAGATAGGCCGCACATCGCTCCAAGACGGTGTAATCGAGCGTTCGCGCCGTCGCTTCGATCGTGCGCACGTTGCTTTTCATCACCTTCCCCACGATACGTTCAACGCTGTCATCCATGGAGATGTCCTCGAGGGCAACGTCTTTCTTGTCACCCAAGAGCGCAAGCTCGGCAATCAGTTCACGCTGGAACTCCTTATAGCCCGCAAAGCCCAAGCGTTTGCAAAAACGCAAAATGCTCGAGGGCGAGGAGAACGTGGCATCGGCAAGACCGCGGACGGACAACCCGACCACCTCGTGCGGATGAGCGCTCACAAATGCGATGACATTGCGCTCCGCCGGGCTCGCGCTGAGCTCTCGCTCTCGAAGCCGCAAAAGCAATCCGTTTGCCATCTCAAACACCTCCGTTGAGAAGAATTAAAGACCAACGAACCATTCGTACCGTGTTAGAACTTCTTTTGCGGTACATTGTGCCGCATCGTGGCGCACCACGGGCGAGCGTTCTACCGCTCGCCCCTCAAATCCGACCGCTCGGAAATACGCGCGACACAAAATAATTCAACAAGGTCGCATTATCGGAAACGGGTTTGTTACCGGCTAGCGCCTCGCATGGGCGCCGATCGGCCGAGTCGCATGGCGCACCAACGCCGCTGCCAGCAATACCAACAGCATCGCGGTGACATAGCCCGCAGCATCGAATCCTAAATCGATAACGTCGAAATGCCTGCCGGGAACAAAGATCTTATGTACCTGATCGCCAACGGAGCAGGCAGCGCAAAAGGAGTGTAGTCTAAATAGTAGTGTCGTTGTAGCAAAATTTGAATCGCAACAAGAAGCGACAGAGCCGCCATCTCCTAACCCGCCTCGCGCATCCAGCGATCGAATGTCCCCACGCACACGCCCAGGCACTTTGCTGCCTGGCTGCGGGTAATATCGCCTGCCTCATAGCTATCGCGTACCAGCTCAAACTGAGGAGGGCACGGCTTGCGAGGTCGACCGAAACGAACCCCTCGCGCCCGCGCCGCTGCAATCCCCTCCGCCTGGCGCCGATGGATATTCTCGCGCTCCACCTGCGCCACGTAGCTCAGCAGTTGCAGCACAATATCGGCAATCAGGGTATGGGTCACATCCGGCGCGCCGCTGGCCCTGGCGCGCGTGTCAAGCAATGGCATGTCCAACACCACAATGGCAACCCCGAGCTCCTTGGTAATGCGTCGCCATTCCTCAAGAATCTCGGAGTAATTACGGCCAAGTCGGTCGATAGAAAGCACCACCAGCACGTCCCCGTCTCCCAGGATGTGCAGCAGCTCGCGATACCGCGGGCGATCGAAGTCCTTGCCGCTCGCATGGTCGGCATAAATATTCGCCGAGCCCACACCATAGGCGCCCAGCGCATCCAGCTGCCGATTCAGATTCTGATCGCGCGAACTCACCCGCGCATAACCGTACACCGTCGCCATCTCATCCCCGCTTTCTTGTAAACCTGCCAAAAAGGGACAGGTTTATTTTGGTAGGTTTTACCTCTCCAATAGCAGGTAAGCGGGCGGCCGAGCAGACGGCAAGATAGCCACGATTCAAATGCGAAGGGCGGTCCTGAAAGGCCGCCCTCCGCCCCCACACCATGAGTCGGAATTTGGCTAATGGATAAGCTTAAAGTCCAAGTGCCCACGCGTGGTATTGACGCGCGAGACCTCGATGACCACGCGCTGCCCCAGCTCATAGCGGGTCCCCGTGTCGGCACCTGTGAGCGTGAGCGCGTCCTCGTCAAACTCGAACCACTCGTTGCCCAGGCTCTTAATTGAAACCAGGCCCTCGACCTGCGTCAGGTCCAAGCGTACGAACAGGCCCATACTGCTGACCCATGAGACCGCTCCGGCATAGCGCTCGCCCAGGCGATCCTCATAGTACTGGGCAATCTTGATCTTTTGCGTCGCATGGCTGGCGGCATCGGCCGCACGCTCCGCATCGCTGCACGCACGGCAAATCTGCGGCAGAATGCGCGGCAGCGACTCGCGCCCCTTGCCGATCAGCCGCGGCGTACGGACCAAGGCGTCCTTGCCGCCGAGCTGCTCATAGGCCAACTGCAGTTTGAGCACGCGGTGCACCACCAGATCGGGATAGCGACGGATGGGACTCGTAAAGTGACAGTAGCACGACGCGGCGAGCGCAAAGTGGCCCTCGTTGCGCGGCTTGTACAGCGCACGCTGCATGCTGCGCAGAAGCAGCGTGTTGACGAGCGGCGCACTGGCCGTACCGGCGGCAGCATCAACTGCAGCCTGCAGCTCATCGGGACTTCCCAGGGCAATGCCGGCTGCACGGCGGTCGTCGATAATGCCCAGCTGAGCCAGCGCCACGGCGGCGCCGTGAAGACTGTCGGGGCTGGGATCTTCATGCACGCGGTAGCAGGCCTCGATATCGCGGTCGGCCAGCCACTCAGCCACGCACTCGTTGGCGAGCAGCATGGCTTCCTCGATCAGCGACGTGGCACACGAGCGCTCGCGCGCCACAATCTGCACGGGCACGCCGTCCTCGTCCAGCAGGGCGCGAATCTCCGCCGTATCGAAGTCGACCGAACCGCGCGCGCGACGAATGTGGCGGCGAAGCTCGGCGAGTTCGTTGGCGACGATGAGAAAATCACCCAGATCGACGTTATAGCCGCGGGCGGTTTCCTCGCACGCAAGCCCACGCTCGAGCGCCTCCTCACGCGAAGTCTCTACAGCCGCAACATCCTCGGCGGCACCCTCCAGCACCCCATACTCCACCGCGCCGGCACGCACCAGCAGCGCCTCGGCGCCGTCATAGTCCATGCGCACGCGCGAGCGAATCACGCTGGGATAGGGATCGTAGTGGCGAACGTGGCCCTGCGCATCGAGTTCAATATCGACGGTAAACGCCAGACGGTCCTCGTCGGGACGAAGCGAGCACAGGTCGTTCGACAAGCGCTCGGGCAGCATAGGCAGCACGCGATCGGCCAGATACACCGATGTTGTGCGATGGCGCGCCTCAAGATCGATATGCCCGTCCCAGGCCAC
>CAKUGT010000040.1 GCA_934654795.1 uncultured Collinsella sp. | reverse complement strand
AGCGTGGACTTGCCCACGTTGGGGCGTCCGACGACGGCGACGATAGGTTTCATCTGCTCTCCTTTAATGGGTAGGGTTGGTGGAAGTATTAGAGTCGGCAGGCACAATGCCAAGGATGCGCTCCAGGGTATCGAGCAACTCATGCGGCATGGTCGACACCACATGAACCTCGGCGCCGCGACTGGTAAGGCTTGCGAGTAAATCGTCACGATGATACTCGTCAAGTGTCATGCCGTCAGCGTTGAACATGAGCTTAGGCACAAAGAGCATAACCCCCGACAGGTCCTGCGGCAGCTGCTCCAAGATATCGCTCGCGACGATGAGGCCGGTCACGTCCACGTTGCCACCAAAGTAGCGGTTCTTGATAGCCGTGACGGTGCCGGCGAGGCCCTGCGGCGACTCCACGAAGCGCGCCACCGTGTCGCGCGCGCTGGCGCCCGAGAGGCACAGCAGGCGTTGGCCGCGGGCGGCGATGGCTTCGCGAACGCGGGCCAGGCGCTCGGCATCTGCGGCAAGGACATCGTCGGTCTCGTCCAGATACGAGCGGATCATGCCGATGCCATCGTAGTACTGCGGGTAGCCGTCGTAGAAATCGGCCTCGGGCGGCTCGATGCCGGCGTCCAGGTAGAACTCATCGCTCATCTGGAAGGTGTGGCGGCCAAAGCGCTCGTAGGCGCGGTCCTGATAGGGTCGGATCATGGCAATGGTCTCGCGCGCCAGCTCGGGCTTGTCGCTATAGGACCAGCTAAAGCGGTTCTGGTGCTTGGTAAAACCAAGCGGCACGATACCCAGGCTCGTGATCTGCTCGTGATCCTCGCAGTAGCGCAGGGTCTTTTGCAGCTCCTCGCCATCGTTCATGCCGGGGCACAAAACGATCTGCGCGTGAATTTCGATGCCGGCGGCCATGATTGCCTCGAGCACGTCCATGCCGCGCTGGGCGTTGCGGCCCATCATGCGGCGGCGGACGTCCGGGCTCACGGCGTGGACCGATACGTTCATGGGACTCATGTTGCGGTCGATGACGTTTTGCACGTCCTCGTCGGTGAGATTTGTGAGCGTGACAAAGTTGCCCTGCAAAAAGCTCAGGCGGTAGTCGTCATCGCGAATGTAGAGCGTGGAGCGTCCACCCTTGGGAAGCATGGTCATAAAGCAGAACACGCAGGCGTTTACGCAGGTACGCATGCCGTCGAAGATGGGGCCGTCGAACTCTAGGCCCCAGTCCTCGCCCGGGAAGCGATCGAGCTCCACGGTGGTGACGGTGTCGTCGCGCGGGTCAAACACTGACAGTTCGACGGTGTCGTCGTCGGCCTCCCAGAGCCACACGATCATGTCGGTGAGCGGCTCGCCGTTGACCGTAAGCACGCGCATACCCGGCTCGATACCCACATCCCATGCGGGCGATTCGGGACGCACGTTCTTAACGAGCGCGCCCTCACCCGGCTCGGGGTCGCGGCTGCGCCCGTAATCGGCCACCTCGGCGGCGTATGCGGGTACGGTCTGGTCCATGATTAGCGGCAAAGCTCCTTGATGCGCGCGACGGCGCGTTCGATGTGTTCTTGCGGGGTTGAGGCTCCGGCGGTGATGCCGATGTGGTGAGCATTGGCAAACCACTCGGCCTCGAGCTCGGCGGCTTCCTCGATATGATGCGTACGCTCGCAGGCGTCGGCGCAAATCTGCGCCAGGCGACGGGTATTGCCCGAGTTCTTGCCGCCCACGACGACCATGCAGTCACAGCGGTTGGCGAGCGACGCGGCCGCCTGCTGGCGCTCGCTGGTAGCGGCGCAGATGGTGTTGATCACGCGCAGTTCCTGCACGCGCGGGGTGATGGAGGCCACGACTTCGGCCAAGTTCTGCGCGGTCTGAGTGGTCTGCACGACCAAGCCCACCTTGCCCTTGAGCGGTAGCTCGTCGGCGTCGGCGGCGCAGCTCACGACCTGAGCGTCATCGCCGGCGTGGCCCAGAATGCCCTCGACCTCGGGATGACCCGGCTCGCCCACGACGATCACGCGGTAGCCCTCGCGCACCAGGCGCTCTGCTGCCACGTGGACCTTTTTCACGTAGGGGCAGGTGGCGTCGACCACAGTAAGGCCGCGCTCGCGGGCGGCGTCGATGACCTGCGGAACCACGCCGTGGGCGCGGATGATCACAGTACCCGTTGCGGCGTCGTCCAAAGTGTCGGCCAAGCCTACTCCAGCTTCGGCAAGCTCGCGCACCACGATGGGGTTATGGATGAGCGGGCCCAGGGTGTGGACCTGCGCGCTCTCCCCTGCCTGCGGTGCGGCGGCCAGCGCCATGTCGAGCGCGCGCTGCACGCCGTAGCAGGTGCCGGCGTGGGCGGCTATCTCGATGGTGGGGGCGGCATCCTGCGTCGCCGCGGCGGCGTTCGTAACGTTCTTGCCCATGGCTAAAACCTGCCCGGGTGCTCTTCGCAAAGCTCATCGCGCATAGCGTAGACGCGGCCCATGGCCTCGGATTCAAACCAAGCCAGGCGCTTCTTGCGCTTGAGCTCGGCCGGCGCGTCGGAAAGCGAGATGGCCTTGCCGGCGCGGATCCAGCACTTCTTGGGGCGCATGAGCTTTTTGCCCGCAGGCGTAATGTCGGACCAACCGCAGATGGCGAGCGGGTTGACTTGCGCCTTGCCCATCTGGGCGATGAGCGCAAAGCCGCCGTGGACCTCGGGCTTGATCTCGCGCGAGCGGATGCGCGTGCCCTCGGGGAAGATGAGCACGTCCTCGCCGCGCTGCAGCGCGTGCTGGGCGGCGCGTAGGCACTTCATGTCGGCGGTGCCGCGCTCCACGGGAATGCCGCCCACGCGGCTAAAGGCCCACTGAACGATCTTGCTCTTGGCGAACTCGGACTTAAAGATGGGGCGCACGCGGCGGCCGCCAAAGAACAGCGCCGTCTCCACGGCCAGGAGCTCTGCCATCGAGGTGTGGTTGCAGATGACCACGCTGCCGCGGCCTTCCTGGCGCTCAAACAGCAGGTCGGCGTCCTCCACCTTCCAGCGCCACATGAGCTTGGAGAAGGCCCACAAGATGGCCATGACCACGTAAGCGGCGGCGCGGATCAGCGCCGGGAACTCGTCGTAGGGCGCGTTGTAATAATCCTCGGGCGTCTGCTTAAACAGGCGCATGGGCTACCTCCTTTGGTTGATGAGGTCCTCGATAATGCGGACGACCTCGTCGATGGTGTGGGCGGTGGAGTCGACGTGCACGGCGTCCTCGGCAGGCACCAGGGGCGCGACCTCGCGGCTGCTGTCGAGCTTGTCGCGCTGCTTGAGGGCGTCGAGCGTCTCGTCGACCTCGGTCTCGAGCTGTTCGTCCGTGAGCGGTTGGGCGTCGTTTTGGTGGCGCTGCAGCACGCGACGGCGGGCGCGCTCGCGCGGATCGGCAGTCAGGAACACCTTGACCTGCGCGTTGGGGAACACGACGGTTCCGATGTCGCGACCCTCGGCCACGATATCGCGATCCTCGGCGGCGCGGCGCTGATGGATGAGCATGGCGGCGCGCACGCCCGGGTAGGCCGAGACCTTGGACACGTTGGCGTCCACCTGCGGGGTGCGGATGGCGGCCGAGGCGTCCTGGCCGTCGATGGTCAGGCGCGTGTCCTCGCCGGTGCCGTTGGTAAAGCGGATCTCGATCTGCTCGGCGAGCGCGTCGATGGCGGCCTCGTCGTCCAGATCGATGCCGCGGTCGAGCGCGGCAAAGGTGACGGCGCGATACATAGCGCCCGTGTCGAGCTTGTTAAAGCCCAGCTGGCGGGCGATCTCCTTGGCGATGGTGGATTTGCCGGAACCGGCGGGGCCGTCGATGGCGACGATCATGCGGTGCTTCCTTTCGGTGGTTGACGTGCTGGTATGGGTCGCGAGTGCTGGGGCGCGGCGGGTTGCCTAGCCCGTGTAGCGCTCGCGGTAGGTGTTGCGCTTGGGCGCGGAGCCGTGGCTGCCGTGGTGACGGGTGCGGCTCGCGGGGGTGTCCTGGGGCTTGCCGCCGCGCTTGTCGCTGGCCTGCTTGGGCGGAATGCCGCCGTCCTTGAGGATCTGCACCTCGCGGTCGGTGAGCTCGCGCCACGAACCCTTGGCTACGCCCTCGAGCTCCAGGCCGGCAAAGTTGCAGCGATGCAGGCGGATCACCGGGTGGTGAATCTTGCTCAGCATACGCTTGACCTGGTTCTTGCGGCCCTCGCGGATAATGACCTCCACAGCGGTGGTGCCGGGCTTGACGCCCTGCGGTGCCACGGCCTCGGCCTCGCGCGCGTTGATGATGCGGCAGATGGCCGGTTGGCACAGGCCATCATCGAGTTCAATACCGCGGCGCAGCGGTTCCAAGTCGCGGTCGGTGAGGCGGCCGTCCACGAGCGCCTGGTAGGTCTTGTAGACGTGCTTGCTGGGGTGCAACAGGTCCTGCGACAAGTCGCCGTCGGTGGTGAAGAGCAACAGGCCCGTGGTGTCGCGGTCCAGGCGCCCCACCGGGAACAGGCCTGGAAAGCGGTCGCGGGGGACCAGGTCGGCCACGCAGGGGCGCTCCTGCGGGTCGCTCATGGTGGTGAGGTAGCCGGTCGGCTTGTAGAGCATCAGGTACACGGCGCCCTGGTTGAGCTTGACGGGCATGCCGTCGACCTCGATGTGGTCGCGGTCGACATCAACTTTGGTGCCCAGCTCGGTCGCGACCTCGCCGTTGACGGTCACGCGGCCGGCGGTCATCAAGTCCTCCGAGCCGCGACGGCTCGCCACGCCGGCGCGCGCCAAAAAACGCTGCAGGCGCATGGTGTGCGGGTAGACGGGCTGGGCGTCGGGCGCGGGCGCTGCTGTGCCCGCGGCGCCGACGATGCGCGTCTCCCCTGCTTCGTTAGTTCTCGTCATGCATATCCTCCGAGGTCTCGTCGACGGCAAGGGCGTCCTCGTCCTCGACTGCCTCAACATCGGTATCGAGCAGTTCGCGCTCTTCGTCCAGGTCCTCGGCTTGCTCCTCGAGCGTGGACTGAATGCTGCGGCCGCTCAGGCGCTCGCGGATAAACTGGCGGGACTGCTCATCGGGGGCAAACTGCTCAAGATCGGGCAGGTCACGGGTGGAGCGCAGACCGAACTTCTCAAGGAAGGCGTTGGTCGTGCCGTAGATGATGGCCTGACCGCGTTGGGGGTCACGGCCGAGTTCGCGCACCAGGCCCTTGTCCACGAGCGAAGCGATGACGCCGTCGGAGTTGACGCCGCGGATGCCCTTGACCACCTCGCGCGTGACGGGCTGGTGGTAGGCGATGACGGCCAGCGTCTCGAGTGCCGCCTGCGACAGCTTTTGCGTGTCCCAGCTCAGAACATAGGCCTCGACCACATCATGGTAGGCGGGATGCGTAAACAGACGCCAGCCGCCGGCGACCTCGCGCAGCTGAAAGCCGCGGTTGGCCTCTTCGTACTCAACTTTGAGCTCGGCGAGCAGCGATGCGCACTCGCCCGGGGCGATATCCAGCGCGCCGGCCAATGCGGGCGCGCTCACCGGGTCGCTCGAAACCAGCAACAGCGCCTCGAGGGCGCCTTTGAGGCTGTTTGCCTCCAGCGTGGAAAGGTTTGACATGGTTGGTCGCTCCTATTCGGTGAGCTCGGGGCCCTCGCCGGGCACGTAGGCCTCGGCGCCCTCGACGCGATTGATCTGAATGGTTCCAAAGATCTCGTCCTGGCTCAGCGTGAGCGAGCCGCGCTTGGCGAGCTCCAGCATGGCCAGGAAGGTGACGACGAGCTGCTCGGTGGTGGCGTCGCCGTCCAGCAGCTCGCGGAAGGTGCAGGCTTGGTGCGCCATGGTAAAGCGGTCGACCGAGGCCACGGTCAGGTCGAGCGGCACGCGATGCGGCGCCACGTGCTCGGCCTCCAGCAGGAAGGTCTGGCGCTTGCCGTCCAAGTCGGCGCAGATGACAGCCAGGCCGCGCAGGGTGATGCCAGCCAGGTAGTCGGGCATAAGGCCTAAGAACTCGGGATCGGGGCCGGCGACGCGCGGGTGCATGCGGCTTTCGGCCTGCATGCGGGCGCCGAGGGCTGCCGCCGCGCCCTTAAACTGCTTGTAGGCGATTAGGCGCTGGATCAGGACCTCGCGCAGGGCGTCGCCATCGAGCGCACTCAGCTCCTCGAGGTCCTCGTCGAACTCGTCATCGTCGTCATCGGCTTTGCGCGGGGCTTCCTGGGGCACCAGCGAGGCGGCCTTGATATCCAAAAGAGTTGCCGCGACCAGCAAAAAGTCGCTCGCCACGTCCAGGTCCAGCGCCTCGATGCGCTCGGCCTCGGCGAGGTATTGCTCGGCCACTTCGCTAATGGAAATGGCGCCGATATCTACTTTTTGGCGGGTTACCAGCTGCAGTAGCAGGTCGAACGGTCCGCTGTAGACCTGAGTCGACACGCGATACGACATCTTCGACCTCCTTTGACGGCGCCTTCGCGGCGCGGTTTGGGTGCATCTTGCGACCGTTTTGCACGGTCGACCTGTAAGTTTACCTTAGATGCCGGCGATTGCGAAGGTGAGCAGCTGCTCTGCCAGCGGATACACGGTAACGTCGAAATAGCGCCCGATCACATCAATGCCAGTCCACATGGGCAGCAGATACAGCACGATGATGAGGATGGGCATGGCGTATTGCTGCAGGCGGTAGTAGTTGTCGAGCGCCTTGCCTTTGAGGAACGGCACGATGATCGACGAGCCGTCGAGCGGCGGGATTGGGATGAGGTTAAAGAACGCAAGTGACAGGTTGACCACGATAAAGGTGGCGCCGTAGTTCATGATTTGCGACGCCACGGCAAAGGACATGCTGGCGTAGAGGTTGCCGTAGGTCAGGTGCATGAGCGCCGCGGCCAGGCACGCGAGCGCGATGTTCGATGCGGGGCCGGCAGCGCTCACCAGGACCTCGTCACGCTTAGGGTGCTTGAGGTTGTTGAGGTAGACGGGCACCGGCTTGGCAAAGGCGAACACAGGGCCGCCGGCGGCAAGCATAAGCAGCGGTAGGATGATGGTGCCAAACGGGTCGATGTGGTTGAGCGGGTTGAGCGAGACGCGGCCGCGCGAACGAGCCGTCTTGTCGCCGAGCGCCCAGGCCGCGGCGGCGTGCGCACTCTCGTGGATGACGATACCCACGATGACAGCGACGGCGCTGGCGAGCAGGTTCATGAAGTAGCTGCTGGACATGGCGCTCCCCTAGCGGACGCGGCGCGAGGCGCGCGTGAGCAGGTAGTCGGCTACGAACAGGATGACCGCCACGATGGCGTAATCTAGGCGGAATACGCCGCCAAAGGGCGACGTGATGACGCCATAGCCTGCGATGGCACTTGGCAGCGCGCGAGAGAGCTCGACGACAAAACCGACGATCTGCAGCTTGGCGGTCAGCCCGCTAAAGCACAGCAGCACGGTCATCGCGCTCATAAAGATGCCGCAGACGCGGCAGGCGATGGCGATGATGCTCATCGCCACGGCGGCGGCCTTACGAGAGTTCACGCGCGGTCTCCTCTTCGATCTGGGTGGAAAGCTCCAGCCATTCGTCCTCGAGCTTGGGCAGCTCTTGCTTAAGCCCGTTATATTCCCCCAGCGCGGCGTTGAACTTGTCCTGATCGGCATAAAGCTCTTCGCTTGCCATCAATTCCATAAGCTCGTCATAGCGGGCGCGCTTTTTGTCGAGCTCGGCCTCGATCTTCTTGAGCTGGTTGCGTACGCCCTTGAGCTTTTTGTTGAGCGCGGCGCGGGCCTGGGCCTCGGCACGCTTTTGCTCCTTGGTCTTTTTGCCTTCGGCCGGCTTGGGGGTTGTGGCGGGGGTGTTGGCCTGGGCGGCGCTGGCGGGCTTGGTTGCGGCCGACACGCTCTCCCCTGCCGCCTCGGCGGCGGCGCGGGCGGCGAGGTCCTCGCGCTTGTAGAGGTAGTAGTCGTAGTCGCCGTCGTAGACCGTGACCTTGCCGTCGCGGATGTCGATCACGCGGTTGGCCACGGCGCGCACCAGGTGCTCATCGTGGCTGATCAGCACGATGGTGCCGGGGAAGTTTTGCAGGGCGTTCTCGAGCATGTCCACCGAGTCGATGTCCAGGTGGTTGGTGGGCTCGTCCAGGCACAGGAGCGCTTCGGGGGCCACGAGCATCTTTGCCAAGGCCAGACGCGCCTTCTCGCCTCCGGAGAGGACGCGAACCTGCTTCTCGATGGAATCATTGTCGCTAAACAGGAAGGCGCCCAGCAGGCTGCGCTGCTGCGGCACGGTCCACTTGGGCGTGACGGTGTCGATCTCTTGCAGGACGGTATTGGACTCGGTCATGCCCTCGAGTGCGTGCTGGGCGTAGTAGGCCACGCCCACGTTGGTGCCCAGGTCCCGGGTGCCGGTGGTGGGCGGCTCTAGGCCGGCGAGGATCTTCATGAGCGTGGACTTGCCGGCGCCGTTAGGGCCAACGAGTGCCACGTGCTCGCCGCGGTAGAGCTTGAGGTCGATGTCGCTGTAGATGTGCTTGTCGCCGTAGGACTTGGATACGCCCTCCAGGCCCACGACCATGTCGCCGGAGCGCGGCGGATCGGGGAACTTAAAGTCGATGTGCTTGTGGCCCTCGGGCAGGATGACGAGCTCCTTTTTGATCTGCTCGATCTTGCGGATGCGCTCCTGCGCTTGGGCGGCCTTGGTGGGCTTGTAGCGGAACTTGTCGACAAAGACCTGCATGTGGGCGATGTCGCGCTCCTGGGCGGCGCGTTTGGCGCGCATCTGCTCCAGGTTGTCCTCGCGCTGCTTGAGGTAGCTGCTGTAGTTGCCGGTGTAGGTGGTCACGCGGCGGTTCTCAAGGGCGGCGACGTGATCGACGCAAGCGTCCATGAAGGCGCGGTCGTGGCTGACGATGAGGACGGCGCCGTCGTAGCTGGCGATAAAGCCGCGCAGCCACTGGACGCTCTCGAGGTCCAGGTGGTTAGTGGGTTCGTCCAGAAGCAGCAGGTCGGGGTGGCGCAGGAAGAGCTTGGCGAGCGCGATGCGCATCTGCCAGCCGCCCGAGAACTCGGAACACGGGCGCTCAAAGTCGGTGACTTTGAAGCCCAGGCCGGACAGGATTTTGCGGGCGTTGCTCTCGAGCTCGTAGCCGCCCAGGTGCTCAAAGCGGTCCTGTACCTGGCCGTACTCGTTAAGGAGGGCGTCGACGTCCTTGCCTTGCTCGGAGAGCTCGGTGATCTGGGCCTGCAGCTCGTTGGCGCGCTCGCCCATGCGGCGGATTTCCTTGGCGGCCGCCATGACCTCGGCGAGGATGGTGGTGTCCTTGTGCTCTAGGTTGGTTTCCTGCTCTAGGTAGCCCACCTGGCAGTCCTTGGCGTACTGGACCTGGCCTGCGTCGGGGCTGTCGATGCCCATGATGATCTTGAGCATGGTGGTTTTGCCGGCGCCGTTGGGACCCACGAGCGCAAAGCGCTCGCCGGGGTTGATCTGGAAGGACGCGCCGCTAAAGAGGACGCGCGCGCCGAAGCTTTTTTCGATCTTGTCGACCAGAAGGATCATGGTGCCGCCTTTGACCTTGTGTGCCTATATGAAAAAAGGCCCCAACTTGCGTTGGAGCCTCATTCAATGCTCGGGTGGAGACGAGGGGGATCGAACCCCTGACCTCTTGACTGCCAGTCAAGCGCTCTCCCAGCTGAGCTACGCCCCCGTGCGAAGAAGTACTATACGGGAACATGGGCGACGATGCAAGGACAATTTTGGAAAAACTTCCGGCGGCGGCGATGCCGCCGCCCCCGGCCCGTCCGTCCTCTCCGGACCCGCGCGTCGGCCGTTTGAGCTCGCGCGGGAGCCCAGCCACCCGGCATCGGGCCTCCCGCGTGCCGCCTGCCCCATTATCGGGACCGGTCGCGAGCCGTCCCGCCCCGTCGCCCCAAAACCAGGCCGGTTTACTACGATGATTCCGGGACGGCCGACCACGCCGCCGTTTTTGCCAATCTCGCAAGCGCCCTACCTGCGGTTTTGCAAACGGAAAATGAGGCGCGCTCGAGG
>CAKUGT010000039.1 GCA_934654795.1 uncultured Collinsella sp. | reverse complement strand
CCTGACCCCATATCGTTGGGGCCAGGCCCGATTTTGCCTCTTGACAATGTCCTGCTCATATTAAAAGGAACGTCCCCTTCTGCCGGCTCTCTGCAGTTGCGGTGAAATATGGACTGTTTTGGCTCTATATGAGCCCATTTAGTCCGTATTCCACCGCAACCTATCTTTATGTTTGAGTTGTCGTCGTTTCGTTCGTGTGGGGCGTTTCGGCGCCGTCGCCCTGTTCGCCGTCGTCCTTTTGAGCGTCGGCGATGGTGGAGGCTGCCGCAACGATACCGCGCTGGGGCGCGACGCCCGTCTGGGTCTGTGCGCCCTCGACAACTTCTGTACCTACATGCGCGAGCTCGGGCGATTTAAACACTGCGTCCAAGTTGGCGCCACCGCCGGCGTAGCCAAGCGCTGCGAGCGCGATGACGATCACTGCAACGACGACCGCGATCGGAACATAACGATGCCAACCAGCCGGATTGAGTCCGCTGCGACGAGCCGCCCCGCGGCTGATGTAACCGAGCGTTCCGTCGTGCTTGAGCTTTGAGCCCACCACGCGTTTGCGGCCCCACAACGAGGACTCTGCCTGCATGGCCAAGCGGGCGCTTGCCGAAGGATAGCCGTATTTAGTGCGCTTGAACGAGCCATCAAACCCCGAGGCGTGTTTGCCCCACGTCACCGATGTTGTGCGTCGGTTGACCGGCGCGGCACTCCGCCTTCTGCGGCTCGGTTTTGTAGTCTCAGCCATACGCCCCCGCACGCCGTAACCAAATCGAAACAATAACGCTTTGGACTGTAGCACACGCGTCGCGCGCGGTCACGGGCGCCTCGCTCAACGGTCATCGTCCTTCAGCAAGCGCCACAGCGTTGTTCGGCTTATGTCCAGCACCTCCGCCGCACGGGTTCGGTTGCCGTGGAGATGATCTACAACCAGATGTGCGATATCTCGCTCGGTATCGGCCAGCGGTCGCAGGATATACAGGTCGCTTTCGAGTGTCGGGGCGCCAAAGGTTGCGGTCTTAATCACGTCCTCTTGGGCGAGAACCTCCTCTGCCACGGTGCGATCCACCGTGCCTGCCCCCACCAATATATACAGTCGTTCCGAGACCTCGCGAAGCTGCAGATAGTTGCGCGGCCAGCGGTAGGCATCGAGTGTCTTTACCGCCGCGGGTGCCAGCACGGGGGCTGCCGTTCCAAACATATCGGCCAAATACCCCAAATAGCGCGCGACCTTTTCCGTCGCGCCTCCCTGCTCGGCAATCGCCGGCGCCACGCTCACCGCGCAGGCCAAGCGTTCGGTCACAAAGGCCGCCTGATCGCTTTCACCGCCGCCCGGCATATCATTTGCTGTCAACACCACGTGGCACCGCGCAGCAAGCGCCGCGCCGCCCATGGTGGACACAAGCTCGCGCAGCCGCTGGGGCTCAACGGCATGCCAGCCGCTCATGCACAGCGTCAGATCCGTCTGGAACAGCGGCGATTCGGGGCTTTTAAGCATATGACGCCAACCACGATCTGTGAGTTCATCGAGCGCAACGGAAACAAAGGGTTGATCAGCAAACGGACCGTCCAGGTAGAGGCGCTTGGCAATCTCGACCTGGCCCGCGCCCAGCTCGCCCTCGAGCATAAGGGGCACGCCACGTGCGTAACTCTCGGCGACGGGCGCGGCCACCGAGGCGGCGCCCTCGACGATTCCGTACGCGCTCGATTCGTAGCGGGCCTCAACTTCGTCGGCGTTGAGCCACTCGATGCCCGCATGCGCAACGGCGCCGCGCACCTCGCGCGCCACGATAACCCAAAGAGCCTCGTGCTCTGTAGAAACCGGATGCACCGCCAGGCTCAGACGCGCGCCCCCGTGCCCCATCACCAGACGCGCGCCATCGCCCACCCGGTCGAGGCGCTCGACAACAAACGCAGCCATATCCCGCTCGAGCGCGGGGTCGTCTATGGTCGAGATTGCAATGCCGCCACGCTCGTCGATCGCCAACGCCGAGGCCCCGGCAGCCGCCAGGGCCTCGATCATAATCTGCAGCTTAGCGTCGCTATCCATGTTCCACCCCGTCCTTAGCGCGGCGCCATGCCCGCCGCCCTTGCTGTCGAGTGTTTCAAAATTGAACGATATTGCTCACCAAACACTATAGGGCAGAAGGCGCCGTCCTGCGAGTATATGAGTTGCCCCGCATCGCCATCCTGGCGGGGCGATAAGAGCTCTTCGGGACTTATAAACCTGCGGACAAGCCATACCCGCAAGAGCTCCTATCGCTCCACCGCAGGCGTGCGGCCGCCAGCATGTGGCACGCAAATCGGCTGCCTTGCCTACCAGATTCCCAGCACGTGCTGCATTCCCAAGCTCATGCACGCAATGCCAATCCAGCAGCAAAAGCCCAACGCAATGGGTTTTCCACCCTTTTTGACCAGCTCGACGATATCGGTATTAAAGCCAATCGCCGCCATGGCCATCACGATAAAGAACTTCGACAGCTCCTTGATGGGCGCCGTGATGGACGCGGGGAGCTGAAACACCGTGGTGACCACACTCGCCAGCACAAAGAACAGGACAAACATCGGAAAAGCCCGCTTAAACGAGAAGGTATTTTTGGCATCGCCGCCGGCCTTGCGGGCCTGACGCATCTGCCAGCAAGCAAGCGCCAGCGTGATGGGAATGATGGCCAGCGTCCTGGTGAGCTTAACAACCGTGGCGCTCTCAAGCACATTGGCGCCGGGATGCATGCTGTCCCAAGCGCTCGCCGCAGCCGTTACGGACGAGGTGTCGTTGATGGCGGTACCGGCAAACAGGCCAAAGCCCTCGTTGGTCAGGCCGAGCATGCCGCCGAGCGTCGGAAACACGAGCGCCGCGATAACATTAAACAGGAAGATGACCGAGATGGCCTGGGCGATTTCGCGATCGTCGGCATCGATGACGGGCGCGGTCGCGGCAATGGCGGAACCGCCGCAAATCGACGAACCCACGCCCACGAGCGTCGCAATCTTGCTCGGAACCTTCATGACGCGGCAGAGCACAAAAGCGATGACAAGCGAGGTCGAGATCGTCGCCACGATAATCGGCAGCGACTGAGCGCCCTTGGACAGAATCTGTGCGAGGTTCATGCCAAAGCCAAGCAGGATAACCGCATACTGCAGGATCTTTTTGGATGTATAGGTGACGCCGGCAGCGAGCGGTTCGCGACGATCCTTGGGGAAGGCAAGCGCCAGAACCATGCCGATGAGGATGGCAAATACCGGCCCGCCGACCACCTCAATCTGTTTGCCGAGCAATGTTGCTGGAATGGCAATGACCAGGCAGAACAGGACGCCTTTCCAGCGCTCGCGCGCGGCATTAGTCAATTGCATAGAGGATTCCTTCTTTCGGTCTGTTTTTTGCGACGGTTCATGATACGGCAACGAGCGGGGCACAGCGCCGCAAAAGCTTCCATCGGGTAATTGAATTACCCACCACGGAGAGCTGATTCGCGGCATAATAAACAACTGACATATGAGTGTGATACAACGGCAGTGAGGCGCTATGGAAGATTCGATGCACATCGGCGAGCAGGAAACGAGCCTACAGGACCAGTCCTATCACACCATTCGACGCAAGATCGTCTACCTGGATTACAAGCCGGGCGAAAAACTCGGCGTCAAACAGCTTTGCGATGACCTGGATATGGGTCGCACGCCCGTGCGTGAGGCGCTGGTGCGCTTGGCGCAGGAAGGCCTGGTGCGTACCGTGCCCCAGAGCGGCACCTATGTCTCGCCCATCAACCTCACCCTTGCCGAAAGCGCCTGCTACATTCGCGAGCACCTGGAAAAACAGGTAATTGTGGAGTGCTGCGCCCGCGCCACGTCGGCGGGCATCGAGCAGCTCGACCGCGCCATCGCGCTGCAGGAAAAGGCCATGGCCGAGGATGACCGCATCGGCTTCTTTTTGAGTGACAACCTCATGCATCACATGATATTTAGCATTGCATGCCGCAGCACCGTGTGGTCTTGGCTCGAGGCAACCAACGCCGACCTGGAGCGCTTCCGCTGGCTGCGCGCCGCCACGCAGGTTCTGGACAATCAGGACATCGTAAACGAGCACAAGAAGATCCGCCGTGCCATCGCCGGTCGCGACCCCATCGAGGCGAGCTTTTTGGTGAGCAAGCACCTGCACATGATGTTCCGCAACCAAACCGAGGTCCTTGACCAGTTCCCCGAGTACTTCGAAACCAGCAAGCTCCGCTAACCTGCCAAAACCACCACAAAGGGGACAGGCACCTTTGTGGTGGTTTCTCCGCACAAAAAGGCCCGGCTCCGTCTGATGCGGAGCCGGGCCTTGGTCGTTAGAACGGCGGAACAACTATTCGACTGTGACGCTCTTGGCGAGGTTGCGAGGCTGGTCGACGTCGCAGCCGCGCAGGATGGCCACCTCGCGGGCGAGCAGCTGCAGCGGGACGCTTGCCGTGATGGGGCTGAACACGTCGCGGACGGCCGGCACGCGGATGATGCAGTCGGCGATTTTGTTGATTTCCTCGTCGCCCTCGGTGGCAACGACAATGACCTTGGCGCCGCGCGCCTTGCACTCCATAAGGTTCGACACGGTCTTGTCGTAGGTGGCGCTCTTGGTTGCCACGGCGATGACGGGGAAGCCCGGGTCGATCAGGGCGATGGGGCCGTGCTTCATCTCGCCGGCGGCATATGCCTCGGCGTGCAGGTAGCTGACCTCCTTGAGCTTGAGCGCGCCCTCGTAGGAGATGGCGGCGCCCATGCCGCGGCCCACGAACAGCGCCGACTGCGCGTCCTTGCACAGCAGGGCGGCCTCGTGCACGGCCTCGGTCTGCGTGTCCAGAATCCACTGGATCTGCTCGGCGGTATCGGAAAGCTCGCGGAACAGCATACGTGCCTGCTTGGTGGTCAGGCGATACTTGACCTGCGCCAGCAGCAGAGCCAAAAGCGTGAGGCTCACGACCTGACCGATGAAGCTCTTGGTCGAGGCGACCGCGATCTCCTTGTTGGCCTTGGTGTAGATGACGCCGTCGCTCTCGCGCGCCACGGGGCTGCCCACCACGTTGGTGATACCGAAGACCTTAGCGCCCTTGATGCGCGCGTCGCGGATGGCGGCAAGGGTATCGGCCGTCTCGCCCGACTGGGACACGGCAACGACGAGCGTCGTCGGCGTGATGATGGGGTTGCGGTAGCGGAACTCGCTGGCGGCCTCGACCTCGGTGGGGATGCGAGCCCAACCCTCGATAAGATTCTTGGCAATGAGGCCGGCGTGATAGCTGGTGCCGCAGGCGATCACGTAGACGCGGTCGATGTCGTTGAGCTCCTCGAGGGACAGGCCCAGCTCGTCGATGTCGAGCTCGCCGGCAGGCGTCATACGGCCGACCAACGTGTCGCGCACGACGCGCGGCTGCTCGTGGATCTCCTTGAGCATAAAGTCGGGGTAGCCGCCCTTTTCGGCCATATCGAGATCCCAGTCGATGTGGGTGACCTTGGGCTCGATCACGTTGCCGGCCTCGTCGGTATACTCGACACCCGCGGGCGTGAGCTTGGCAAACTGGCCGTCCTCGAGCACCACCACGTCGCGGGTAGCGTCGATAAGCGCGATGACGTCGGAGGCGACATAGGCGCCGGTCTCGCCCGCGCCGACGACAATCGGGGAGTCCTTGCGGGCCACGGCGATCACACCGGGCTCGTCGGCGCACACGGCAGCCAGGCCATAGGCGCCCACCACGTGGGTGCAAGCCTCGCGCACGGAGGCCATCAGATCGTGCGTCTCGGCATAGGCTTCTTCGATCAGATGCGCGAAGACCTCGGTATCGGTCTCGCTCTTAAAGTGATGGCCGCGGCCCTCCAGCTCCTCGCGCAGCTCGGCGAAGTTCTCGATGATGCCGTTGTGAACGATGGCGATACGGCCGTCGCAGCTGGTGTGGGGATGCGCATTAACCACGGAAGGCTTGCCGTGGGTGGCCCAGCGGGTGTGGCCGATGCCGCAGGTAGCGTCGCTGTCGATGTTGGAAAGCTCGCTCTCCAGGCCCGCGACCTTGCCCACGCGACGGATGACGTCGAGGCGCGCCGCCGCGCCCTCGCCCACCTCGAGCGCGACGCCCGAGGAGTCGTAGCCGCGATACTCCATACGCTTAAGGCCCGTGACCAGGATGTTCTTTGCGATATCAGAGCCGGTATAGCCGACAATTCCGCACATAGGATAAACCCCTTCGTTCGCGTGACTGCAAAACGTCCACGCACGCGGGCGCTGAGACGTATAACGTCCGAGTATTGTACTCATGCCAGCGTAAGCTGATATACCAGAACTGGTATCTCGACTTAGATGCCACCCGATGCACACACCCAAACCACCACGAAGGGGACAGGCACCTTCGTGGTGGTTTGGGCCGGGGCGGCGGCCCGTTCCGGCGATTTGTCTCAATCTGTAACATCTAGGGCTTCGAAAACGGGCTTAGTGTTACAGATTGAGACATTACGCCTCGGCCCCAGCGCTACGTCTCGATCTGTAACAGGTAGAGCCGGTTTTGCCGTCCAGATGTTACAGATCGAGACAATTGAAAGCCGGGGCAGCAAAACCACCACGAAGGTGCTTATCCCCTTCGTGGTGGTTTTTGTCTATGAGGTTTGCTTAGGGAAGGTTGTTGCGAGTGCTGCGACAGCCAGTCCGGCCACGACGTAGAACGCCGTGGCTGCAGAGTTTGCGCGGACCTCGGCGTTATCCGCCAGAAGCTCCCCTTGCACCTCGGACGCAACGCCCATCGATTCCAGGCGCACCGTAAACGCGGCATCGCTCTCGTAGGTGTAGACGACCTCTTCGAGCGCCTCCTTGCCTTGCGAATCGACCACGCTGCTCTCGCTAATACGCGCATCGAGACCGGTGTTGACGGCGATGAGCAAAACCGAGCCCATGGCGGCAGAGCCCAACGCAAGGCCAAGATTGCGAGCCGCACCCTGGATGCCGCCCGATTGCTGGGCGTCACTCGGCGGCACGGCGGAGGCGACAATGTTGTTGGCCTGCGAGTTCACCAGGCCAACGCCCACGCCACCAAAGAGCGTACCGACCACCATAATGGGCGTCAGCTCGGACGCACGCACGCCAAACGCCATGCTCACACAGGCCGCCGCCATAAAGACATAGCCCGTACGCACCACAGACCAAGGCTTAAGCTGCGGAAACTTGCGCGGCACAAACATTGCGAGCACCAGCATGGGCACACCCGAGATGATGCCCAAAAGCGCTGTCTGCATGCCGCCAAGGCCAATCACAAGCTGATAGTACGAGGTACCGACCAGGCCCTGAGCGCCCATGTAGAAAAACGGCAGGGCAATGGCCACAACGCCGGCTCGAACGGTGGCGTTGCGCACAAAACTCGACGGCAAAATCGCTATGCCGCGGGTGCGCTCCATCCAGCGCTCGACCGGAATCAATATCACCAGCAATAGCAGGCCGACGCCGACAATAGGCAAAGCGGGAGAAATACCGGCAATCGTAAAGGGAGCCTGCGGCAAGGGAGCAAACACGCCCCACGTCGAGATGCGAGAAAGACCGCACATGACAGCGAACAGCCCCAGCGAGGCAATAACCGCCCCCGGCGCGTCAAACTTGCCCGCGTGCAGCCCACCGCCTGTCGGCAGCTTTGTGCTCGCAACGAGCAGTGCGACAAAATAGGCAGCAAGCACGCCAAAGGTCACGCGAAAACCTGCGATATCGACCAGAATGCCCAGCGCGATAGGAATAATCGTCGCAAGCGCCGCCGATGCGGCGATCACGCCGTACGCCTGCTTGCGCTCCTCGCCTTCGTACAGCATGGACACCATGCCGAGCACCGAAGGGATAATGAGACTTGCGCCCAACCCGACCATCAGTCGGCCACCCCAAATAAGCAGCTCAATGCTCGGCGAAAACGCGCACAGCAGCTCGCCCACCACGGCAAGCACCAATCCAGCGCGGAAAGTACGGCACCACCCGATAACCATGCCGAGCAAACCGCTCGCAAGCATAAAGGTTCCCGCCATAAGCGAATAAACCGTGCTCGCCATCTGCACGTCGGAGAGCGGACATCCAAACACGCGCATCATCTCGGCCATGGCGACCGAAAACGCACCGTTGTCTGCCGATGTGCCCACTTGAGCGCATGCCAGCACGATCAGCGGCGCCAGACGCGCCAAACGAGAAGGCGGCGTGGGCTCCATCCCCGACCTCGAAACCGCGCGATCCATGCACATCACCATCCGCTTTTTTCATTCCGTATATACGGCAAGGATTTAAAACCAACCCTTCCCCTACTCATCATAAAAAATGCGTATCATGACAGGTGCCACGCTCTTTTCCAGATATACGGCAAATCGAGCTTTCTCACGACCCTAGGGAGCCCCATGAGCATCAATCAGCGACAAGCAAAGCTGCTTAAAATCCTGCTCGGCCAGGAGGGCTACACCCCCACAGTCGATATCTCCGATGCCCTTGCCTGCTCGGAGCGCACCATCCGCAACGACATGCGGGCCGCCAACGCTTTCCTCGCCGAGATGGGTATCCGGGCCGCCATCGTCTCCAAGCGCGGCAACGGCATCCGCATCGATGGCGACAGCACGCAGCGTGGTCAAATCTCCGACATCATCAAGGAACGCTCGCTTTCCATGGACGCCGGGCTTGACCGCTTCTATCGCGGCATGCTGCTGCTCACCTGCGACTACCGGCACCAATACACCACCGAATCGCTTGCGCGTGCCATCCTCACCAACAAACAGCAGGCCCAAGACGACCTGCACATGTGGAACGAGCTCATGACGCCGTTTGGAGCCCAAATCGTACGCGGGCGGCGCATTACGGTCGAGGGCCCCGAGGAGTATATCCGATTCTTCGTCGTCTATTATCTGTTTGAGCTCGCGTCGACCGCCATGAAGCGCCGCATTGAGCCGCAGCTCTTTGGCGGCAACGAGCAATTCTTCAACGACCTCATCGCATACGTCGAGCGCGAGAGCCATACGCTCTACACCGACAATGCCCGTCACCAACTTGCCGTCTACCTGCAGATTATGGTCCTGCGCATTCTTAAGGGCAAAGAGGTCGGCGGCTACACCTCGGCAATTCCCGTTGTGTACGACGACGTCGCCAACCGTATTGAGCAGCACTTTGGCATCGAGGTCTCCGCCAACGAGCGCGGCATCGTCCGCGACCTCTTTACGGTCTCCACGCGCCGCTGGACGCCCGAGTTCCAACGCACATATCAGCCCACGCCCGAGGCGGCGCGCCTCACCGAGGAGTTATTCTGCGCTCTCGGCGAACGCTTTGGCACGCGACCGCCGCTTCATCTTGAAAAGCCCTGCGCTGCGCTCATCGAAGCCGGGCAGACGCACATGCGCTACGAACGCGCCATCTCGCTGCCCCAGGAAAACACCTGGACGGTGCGATACGAAAACATGGCCTCGTTTATGCGCCTGTCCGAGGTGCTGCGCGACGCGCCCGGCCTGTCTGGGCTGAATCTATACCAGACCGACGTGACGCGCCTGGCGATGCTGTTGCTCTCGTATATGGACGGCCTGTCCTCGCACGACCAATGGCACGTCGGACTCGTGGTCAATTGCGGCATTGAGCAGGTCTTCTATGCACGCGATCGACTTGAGCGGCTCATTCCCTGCATGCGGGTCGCGCGCGTGCTAACCGAAACAGAGGTCGCCGAGATTGAATCAGACCCCAGGCACAGCAGCCTCGACTTTTTGGTCTCATTCGACCCCATCAAAACGACGCTTCCACTCTGCGTGCTGAGCAATGCCATCGATGACGCCGATCGCAGCCGCATCGAGCTGCTGCTCATGAAGCTTGGATGCCCCCACGCACTCGACGACGCCCCACTTGCCGGCGGTCTTCCCGAGCGCGAGCTCGATATTTCGCATGCGCGCATGCTCACGCGCACTCTTCACGCTGCACTTGTCGAAGACGGCCTCTGGCGCGGCACGCTCTCCGGCTTCTCGAACACCTTCGAGATGCTGTCATTTACGCACGGACCCTGGCTCTTGCTGACCGTATGCTCCCAAGATGTCACTCAAACCGGGGCCGTGCATTACCGCGTGGAAACACGAGTTGGCTTTACTGGCGACCGCCTGCAACACATCCTGGTGCTCTGCGTCTCCCCAGGCGATGAGCGCGTCCTCACTCCGGCCACGCAGCGCTTCCGCAAGCTCGCATCCGAGGCCGGCCTCAAACGGTAGACAGCATGGGCGCCCGTCGCGCGTGCCCATGCAAGCCTTCAAAATACGCCTAGAATCAGAACCACCCTTAAAAAGGGTGGTTTGCTCTTAGGGTATAACCCACGGGCCCCGGGCTCGCGTCTAAAGGCGC
>CAKUGT010000038.1 GCA_934654795.1 uncultured Collinsella sp. | reverse complement strand
CGTGGCTCAGATGGTGACCGCCAATAACAACGAAGATGGCATCGCGGTGGCACTCGACAAGCTGCTGGGTTAGAATCGCCGATAGTGCATGGTTCGGGCGTCCGCTTGCGGGCGCCTTTTTGTTAGGGAGGGTGCCGTGTCCGCATTTCCGTTCGACGCCGTTATCTTTGACATGGACGGCGTCATCGTCGATACCGAGTATTACTACCTGGGGGAGACCGCTGCGTTTGCCAAAGAGCTTGGGCTGAACCTGACCCAAGAGGAGCTGAACGGGCAGGTTGGTACCTCGCATCAGTTCTTTTTGCATATGCTGGTCGATTGGTTTGAGCGCGCCGGAAAGGGGCACTTTACCGGCGAGGAGGCATTGAATCGCTGGGATGAATGGGCACATAAACGACCGCGCGATTATCAGACCTTGATCAATCCGGGCGCCGTGGAGACGATTCGCGAGCTCCCGCGCCGCGGCGTTCGCGTGGCGCTGGCCAGTTCGTCTCCCATGGACAGCATCGAGGAAGTGCTCGATGCGTGCGGTCTGTCGGATGCCTTTGAGTACGTGGTGAGCGGCGAGCAGTTTAAGGAGAGCAAGCCCGAGCCCGATATTTACCTGCATGCGCTGGATCTGCTGGGGCTGCCCGCGGACCGCTGCTGCTGCGTCGAGGACTCGGTGCCCGGCATCACTGCCGGCAAGCGAGCGGGTCTGACGGTGATCGCCAAACGAGAGGAGCGCTTCGGCTTTAGCCAGGATGCGGCTGACAAGATTATCGACCAGCTACCAGAGCTGCTGGAGCTTGCGTAGGACTGGCGATGCGTAATCCGCACCGATTATTGATTCCATATTTGCCAGGGGAGGGCAAATGCCATCGACTGAAGGGCTGACCGACGGAAAAGCGGCAATCCCGCTATATCAACAGGTTATCGATATCATCAAAAATGACATCAATTCTGGTACCTATAAGGCGGGCGCTCGGATACCAAATGAATTCGAATTGGCCGAAAGCTACAAAGTCGGTCGCGTTACCGTTCGGCGAGCCATTGAAGAGCTTGTCCAGCAGGGCTACCTTACCAAGCAGCAGGGGAGGGGCACGTTTGTAAACGCTCCCAAGCTCAAGCGTAAAATCCGCCAGAAGGACGACGTTCAGAGCTTTTCGGACGCCTGTCGTGTCAACGAGATGGAGCCCGGGGCGCGTATTGTCTCAAGAAAAGTGTTGCCGGCCGATGCTGCCGAAGCGCAGTTTTTTGGCGTTCCCGTTGGGTCGGAGCTGATCTGCATTGAACGCGTGCGCACCGCCGATGGCATCCCCGTGATGCTCGAGAACAACACGTACGTTTATGAAGACAACGCCTTTTTGGCGAAGGCGGACCTTACCGATCAATCAATTTTCGAGGTCGTGCGCGAACGGACGGGTCGCGGGCCTGCCCTCACCGAGCCGTGCACGCTTGAGATCGCGTGTGCGTCACCCGAAGTCGCCCGGCTGCTGTCCGTTCCCACGGGAGAGCCTCTGTTTTATATGGAGGCATATTTCTATGACGAGCAGCAACGGCCGTTTATCATCGGCCGACAGCGGATTGTAGGATCGCGCTACGTTTTTGATATCTAGGACGTTGATCAAGAGAACGCCCGGCGGCCCAAATTGCCTGCCGGGCTTTTTCGCCGTTCGCCGCCGTTGAACGACCGTTCACCCGAGTCTTCGTAACCTGTCCGAAATATCCTTGAAGTGCTAAAAACACGCTGATAATCTATAGAACGTCATAGGACGTTTGCATTGCGCGAACGTTAAAGCGAGACACGATAAGGTCTCGGGTTCTTTGGAGGTATCTATGTCAGATACGAAGGCGAAGAAGACAAACAGACGTTTCAAATTCAAATTACCGCACGTCTATACGATCATGTTCTTGCTGATCGTTGTCTTTGCGGTCCTGACCTGGATCGTTCCCTCTGGCCAGTATCAGCGCAAGACAATCTCGACGGCGGCGGGCGAGCGCGAAGTCGCCGTTGCCGGAACCTATGAACAGGTCGATAAGAACTATACCGATTCCGAGACCGGTGAGACCATCAACCTGGGTCAGGATATCTTTGCGGTTTTGCAGGCGCCCACCGAGGGTATCCAGGCGGCGGCCGACGTTGTCGCGTTCGTCCTGCTGATTGGTGGTTCGTTTGCAATCATCACCAAGACCAATGCGTTGAATGCCGGCATGAGCCGCGTGATTAAAAAGCTCAAGAATAAGGACATCCTCATCATTCCCATCACGATGACCTTGCTGTCCATCTGCGGCACGACGTTTGGTATGTCTGAGGAAGCCCTGCCGTTCTACGCCATCTTCATTCCCATCATGATGGGCATCGGCTATGACTCGATGACGGCATTTATCATCTGCTTCCTCGGTCCTAACCTGGGATACTGCGCCTCGACCATTGACCCGTTTAACGTTTTGATCGCCCAGGGCATCATTGGTATCGAGGGCAATCCGCAGCTGTGGCTGCGTGCCGTTTCTTGGGTTATCTTCACCGCCGTCGGTATCGCATGGGCCATGCGCTATGCCATGCGCGTAAAGAAAAACCCCGAGTCGTCCATTACGTATGAGGACGACAAGCTCAAGCGCGTTGAGTTCTCCGTGACCGACGCTTCCATCGAGGAGGAGTTCACCACCCGCCAGAAGCTCGTACTGATCGATTTCGCTTGCGGTATGGGTATTATCGTCTGGGGCCTTGTTACCCAGGGCTGGTACATGAATGAGATTTCCGCCGTGTTCCTTGGTATGGGCCTGCTTGCCGGCATCCTGGGCGGTCTTGATCAGCAGACGATCGCCGAGGAGTTCGTTAAGGGCCTTGCCGACTTTGCGTACGCCGCCATCGTTATCGGTATTGCTCGCGGCATTCTGGTCATCGCCGAGGGCGGCATGATCATCGACACCATCCTCCAGGCACTTGCCACCGCACTCGCCGGAGCGCCGGCCGCCGTGTACACCACGTTTATGTACGTCGTTCTTGGCCTGCTCTCCCTGCTTGTTCCCTCGAGCTCTGGCCTGGCGGCGCTCACCATGCCCGTTATGGGTCCCCTGACCGAGCTCATGGGCCTCAATCCCGAGGCTGCCGTCACCGCGCTCCAGTTTGCCAACCAAACCATCAACACTATCAGCCCTACGGCGGGCATGACGGTTGCCGGCCTTGCCGTGGCAAAGATTTCGTTTGGCCAATGGTGGAAGACCATTTGGAAGTTCTTCATCTTTATGGTCGTGTTTGGCTTGGTCATTACCGCCATCTCCGGCATGCTTCCGGCGTAAGGAGGTCGCGATGTCCGATCGTTTGACGGTGCTGACGTCTAAGAGCGTCTTCACCGGTACGGAAGACCAGCCGTTTGAAGGTTTTGTCGCGGTACGCGGCAATCGGATTGAAGCCGTCGGTGGCGCTGGCGAGGCAGGCTCGTTTCTCGCCCAGGCGGATGAGGCGATCGATTGTGGCGACAGGACTGTCATGCCTGGCCTGGTCGATGTGCATACGTTCTATACGGGCTGGGCGTTGCGGAGCCTGGGGGCCGACTTATCCGAAGCCTCTGACGTCGACGAAGTGGTAGTGCTTCTGCAGTTGTGGAAGGATGCCCACCTCGATTGCGCCGCCGCCTTTGGGCACGACCTTCCTGCGTCGCTCGCCGAAGACATTGAGAATGAAAAAACGGCGGCAGCGCTCGGCGGCGCCTTCGGAGATATTCCCGTTGTCTGCTTTACCCCGGGTGCCGAGACGTGCGTTCTCAACGCCGCCGCCAGCGAGCGCTATGGTTTTACGCCCGAGGCCTGCTATGCCGAGAAGATCTGGCGTATGATGCGGGACTTCTTGGCGCTTCCCGAGGTGCGCGCCGGGTATTCGGATTACATGGCGATGCTGAACGCTCGCGGTGTCACGGCTATCAAAGAGATGGCCTTCGATGACTATTACGGATTTGCCGATGAGATGGCGCGCCGTGAGGAATCTGGCGAGCTGACGGTTCGCGTCTCCATGATGTCACAGCCGGTGGGCGCCGGGGCGAATCTGCCCTATGCCCGTGCGGCGCGTGATCGCTTCCAGGGACCGTTTGTTCGTTTCTCGGGCTTCAACCGTATGACCGATCGCGGCGTATGGGTGGGGCTTGCCGAGATGATCGACCCTTATGAGGAGACGGCCGATGCGGGGGCTGCCGGCAAGACGGTTGTCGAGGAGCCCGAGTGGGGTTTGATTGAGGACGAGCTGCGCGCGATTGATGCCGAGGGCTTCCGTTACTCGCTTCATTGTCAGGGCGACGGCGCCGTTCGCCACACCGTTGCGCTGTATGCCTCGCTGCCGCGAGATGAGCACGGAGCCATGCTTCGACGCCACGCGATCACCGACCTCGAGAACTCTGATCCGGAAGACCTTGCCCTTTTTGGCAAGCTGGGCGGAATCTGCGAGGTCTACCCCCAGATCCTCACGCTCGATAAGCGCGAGGACTGCCTGTCGATGATGCGTCGGCAGATCGGCGAGGTCCGACTGCAGCACAGCTGGAACCGTCGCGGCATGGAAGACGCGGGATGTACGGTGTGCTGTGGCACCGACCTTCCGCTCTTGATTCCGAGTCTGGGCGAATCAATCTACAGCGCGTGCGGTGGTTATTTTGCCGACGGTTTGCCCGTGAATGAGGGCAATACGCTGACGCTTGCCGAGCTCCTTCGTGCATGGACGGCAGGGGGCGCATATGACCTGATGCGCGAGGATGAGCTGGGAACGCTCGAGGCCGGTAAGCTTGCCGACATCTGCGTGCTCGATCGCGATGTGTTTGACCTTGACTGCCACGATGCTTGTGACCTTGCCGTTGATATGACCATGTCGGACGGACGTATCGTGTTCGACCGAAATAAGGAGGTTTAGCATGCCTGAAACCAAACCGACGCTGCGACGCGAGCAGATTGCGGGCATGAACATCCACTACATCATGTGGTCGCTCGACTATTTTTTGGATACGCAACAGCGCCTGGGCTTTGAGTCCATCGAGCTGTGGTGCGCCGAGCCCCATGTGACGCTCGATCACACTGGGTATTATGAGGCCGAGGCTCTGGCGAAAAAGGCCGCCGACCGCGGTCTGCGCTATCGGACGCTCTGTCCCGAGAACGTGGTCTATCCATGGCAGTATTGCGCCCGTAAGCCGCTTCACGAGCAGCGGAGCCTGGCGTATTTCAAGCATGGCATCGAGCTTGCCGAGGTGCTGGGATGCGACCGCATGTCCGTAAACTCGGGTTGGGGTGACTGGGACGAGGATCGCGAGGAGGCGTGGAAGCGCAGCCGCGAGCACCTATCCATCTTGGCGGAGTATGCCGGCGAGCACGGTCTGGTGCTAACGATGGAGAGCCTGCGTCCCGAGGAGAGCAACCTTGTGACGACCGTCGCCGATGCCAAGCGCATGATCGATGAGGTCGCGAGTCCGTATCTGCAGCCTATGGTCGATACGACCGCAATGGGTGTTGCTGGTGAGTCGCTCGAGGACTGGTTTGCCGCATTTGGCGACGGTGCGATCCACGAGATGCACTTTATCGATGGCGACCCCTATGGCCATCTGGTCTGGGGCGACGGCAAGCACGATATGGATGCCTTCGTCGCCACGCTCAACGCCCATGGTTTCGATGGCATGTTGGGTCAGGAAATCACGGACGGTCGTTACTACGATGACCCGGCGGCGGCAGATGCCAAGAACATGGCCGCCTTCGAGAAGTATCTGATTGACTAGATAAGTTTTTGCTCGGCCATGCAAGACACGTCATGCGTGGCCGGCCAAACTGGAAAGGAACTAAACATGAACGCACATGATCTGATTAAGGAAGCAATTGCCGAGAAGGGCAAGTTCGACAGCGTCTACTGGATTGCCTGCGGCGGCTCCATGATCGATCTGATTCCGGCCCATGAGCTCTTGCAGCGCGAGGCGACGACGTTCACCTCGTATATCTATACGGCCCGTGAGTTCGACATCATGCGTCCCCGTCGCCTGGGCGAGAAGTCTCTGGTCATTGCCTGCAGCCACAGCGGCAATACCCCCGAGGTCGTCGAGGGCTGCGAGATTGCCCTTGCCGCGGGCGCGACGGTGATCGCGCAGACCGATAACGCCGGTTCCAAGATCGATACTGGCAAGTGGGTCACCTGGGTGTACCCGTGGGGCGAGGGCGTTCCGCAGGCCGAAGTCCCTGCCGGCATCTCGCTGTCGCTCGCGGCCGAGCTGCTCGACCAGCAGGAGGGCTACGCCGATCTCGCTGACATGTATGCCGGTATTGCCGAAATGGATAAGATTTTGCCTCCCGCACGCGAAAAGGTAAATGCCGAGCTGGGCGATCGCTTTGCCAAGCTTTGCCAGGAGCATGAGTTCTTCTATATCCTGGGCAGCGGTCCCAACTTTAGCCAGACGTATGGCTTCGCCATCTGCTCGCTCATGGAGATGCAGTGGCAGCACTGCAGCTATATCCACTCTGCCGAGTACTTCCATGGCCCCTTTGAGGCTACCCAGGATGGCGTCTTCTACTTCTTGCAGATGGGCTCGAGCGAGTGCCGTCCTATGGACGAGCGCGCCCTGGCGTTCCTCGAGACCCATACCGACACGCTGATGGTGCTTGATGCCAAGGAGTACGGTATGGAGGCCGTGCCGGCGAGCGTTCGTGCTTATCTGGATCCGGTGCTGTTCTACGCTATGAACTGCGAGCTGCGTGCAGCGCGCGGCAAGGTGTTCGATCACGACCCCGACTTCCGCCGCTACATGGGCGTTGTTGAGTACTAGGAAGGATAGATACCATGGCTTTTAACGTTAACGCGCTCGGGTTTGGTGACAACGTCGTCGATCGCTATGAGCATATCCATACCATGTATCCCGGCGGCAATGCGGTGAATTTTGCCGTTTACGCCAAGAAGTGCGGTGCTGCGCGCTCTGCATATATGGGCATCTTTGGCAACGACGCCGCTGCCGAGCATGTGATTGCAAGTCTTGAGGACGAGGGCATTGAGCTCGCTAAGTGCGAGCAGCTTATTGGCGAGAATGGCGCGGCGCGTGTGACCGTGGTCGATGGCGACCGCGTATTCCTCGGCTCCAATGAGGGCGGCATCCGTGGCGATGCGCGCTATGTGCTCGATCGCTTTGATCTGGCATACATGAAGCAGTTCGACGTAGTCCACTCGGGCAACTACTGCTTTACCGAGCGCGAGCTCCCCAAGCTGAAGGCTGCGGGCATCACCGTATCGTTTGACTTCTCGGACGATTCCACCGATGAATACTATGAGCAGATTGCCCCGTTTGTCGACTTCGCCTTCTTTAGCGCCGCGGACGCTGCGAGCGAGGATGAGATTCGCGAGCGCCTCGCCTGGGTGAAGAGCCTGGGTCCGCGCTTTGTGTCTGCGACGGCGGGCGCCGAGGGCTGCATCGCCTATGACGGCGAGCGCTACTATCGCCAGCTGGCAAAGCCCGTAACGGACATGAAGGACACCATGGGAGCCGGCGACTCGTTCCTGACTTCATTCCTGATGTGCTACCTCGATTCCGCCAAGCGCGGCGAGGACGGACCTGAGGCCATTGAGCGTGCGCTCGATTTTGCGGCTGGATTTGCCTCGACCGTATGCGGCATGGAAGGCTCCTGGGGCCACGGAGCTCCGATCGCCGAGTAGCCTAAGAAAGCGCTGGGCGGCTTGGGGCTGAAGCCTTGGCTGACTGACGCGAGATTACATCGGAATTCGGATAGGGGCTCGCCTTGGGTGGGCCCCTTTTTGATTGCTGGAGAAGACTATGGATATCAAAGCATGCGCAGCTGGCTTCTGCTGTGCGGACGTGTATCAAAACATCGGTGTGTTCTATCCGACTGGCAATGGCATCGACTGGGGTATCCATCTGGCGCGAATGGGCGTATCGGTATCTGCGGTGTCGGTTGTCGGAAAGGACGAGTACGGAGACAAGATGCGCGAGGCGCTGGCTGCCGAGGGGTTCGACATCTCGCATCTTCGCGTGGAGGACGGCGATACCTCGGTGATGCTCATGGCGTTGAAGGACGGCGTCGACCGCGTACATCTCGAGGCGATTGACGGTGTTATGGAAACGTACCGGCCAAACGATGGTGACCGGGCATTTATCCTGGAGCACGATGTCATCCATACCGACCTGTTTGGAAACTGCTTAGACCTGCTGCCCGAATGGCACGAGGCAGGCAAGACCGTTGTCATGGACTTTTCGGTGTTTAGTCAGGATCCCGAATACACCTGTGAGAGCCATTTTCCTTACGTGGACTATGCCTTTATGTCGTTTGAGGAGGATAGTGCGGAGCTGCGCGACTGGGTGCGCCATGTGCAGGAGCTGGGTCCGCGCGTGGCGGTCGCCACGCTTGGCGAGAAGGGGAGCATCGCCTATGACGGTGAGCGCTTCTATGAATGTGGGATCGTGCCGGCCGAGAAGGTCGTCAATACCGTGGGCGCCGGCGACTCGTATATCGCCGGATTCACCAAGGGTGTACTGGATGGGCTTGACGTGCCGGCATGCATGCGTGCCGGTGCCGAGCTTTCGTCCCGAGTCATTGGGTCGTTCGAACCGTACTAGGAACAAACACCTGGAAAGGAGTGCAAGATGGTAATCGATATGCTGGTCCAGCCCATGCTCTACGGCGAGATCTATACGCCAGGCGACGAGCCAGACGGCTTTGGTTTTTGGGAGCGTGAGTTTGGCATGGGGCACATGGGCCCCATGGACTGGGATGAGCTCGTGGCCGAGATGGATGTCTGCGATGTACGGAAAAGCGTGCTCATGCCGCTCGATGTGACCACGGCGTGCGGCGGGCACTTTGGCACCAACGACCAGGTTGCCGCGCTTGTTGCTGCGCACCCCGATCGTCTATGGGGATTTGCGAGCGTGGACCCGCAAGTGAGTGGCGCCGCCGATGAACTGGAGCGAGCCTTTACCGAGCTGGGGGCCAAGGGGCTCTGCCTGCATCCGGCAAAGCAGGGTTTTGCGCCCGACGATGCCGTTGCCGAGCCGCTCTACAAGCTCTGTGAGCGCTACAACAAGCCGGTGGTTTTTCATGCCGGTATGTCCTGGGAGCCGGGTGCGGAGCTTTCACGAAGCCACCCGCTTGCGTTTGAGCACACCATCGCAACGCATCCGGATGTGCGCTTTAACCTGACTCACTTTGGCTGGCCCTGGGTGCGCGAAACCGTGGCGATGCTGCTCAAGTATCCCAATTGCTATACGGATACCTCTATTACCTATATCGATTCGCCCGAAGAGATGATGCAGCGGCTCTTCACCGTCGATATGGGACCGCTGTGGTATGAGCGGGCCCTGTCGCATCAGGTGATGTTTGCCAGCAATACGCCACGCTTCCGCGCCTTCAAGCTCAAGCGGGCGCTTGATGCTGTGCCCATGCGCGATGAGACGCGGGAGAATCTGTATTCCGGCACGGCGCTGCGTTTTCTGAAAGGTGATGAGTGACATGGTGACACTCGAGACATTGAGCTATCTATCGACGGCGCCCGACCAGTTCATCGACATCACAGAAGATGTGCATGCCGCCATCGAGCGTAGTGCGGTGACCGATGGACTGGCAGCGATTATTTTGTCGCATACGACTTGCGGTATCGTGGTGAACGAGGGGCTTCCGTGCGTGGAGACCGATCTCATGGAGACGCTCGATCGCATTGCCCCGCCCGATGCCCCCTATGCGCATGCGCATTTCTTGCCGAGCTATGGCGCCACGGGCAATAACTCCTGTGGCCATATCAAGAGCATGATTTGCGGCAATAGCTGCTTCTTCCCCGTTCAAGACGGTCACATTGTATGTGGCGGGGCCCAGAACATCTACCTTGCGGAGTTCGATGGGCCTCAGAAGCGAAAAGTGTACGTTGAGGTGCTGGGCGAGTAGTAGCTGATGCCTGCGAATCGGTGAGCTAAAGGAGATTGACCATGTCGTTTATGGCTTCGATGTTTGGGACCGAGAAACCGGTCATTGGCATGCTGCATCTGCAGCCGCTGCCTGGCGATCCTCTGTATTATCCGGGTGGCAGCGTTTCGCGCGTGATCGATGCCGCCAAGCGCGATCTCGAAGCGCTGCAGTCGGGTGGCGTGGACGGCATTCTGATCACCAATGAGCTGTCGATGCCCTACGAGCAACATGTGTCGGCAGTGACCCTTGCCGCTATGGGGCATGTCATCGGCGCTCTTGCCGCAGAGTTCTCGACCCCTTGGGGTGCAGAGGCTATTTATGACGGCGATGCCACGATCGAGCTGTGCGCCGCCGTCGAGGCGCAGTTTACACGCTGCAATTTCTGCGGTGCCTGGGCTGGCGATCTTGGCCTGATCAATCGTGACTTTGCGCACACCATGCGCCGCCGCGCCGCCCTGCGT
>CAKUGT010000037.1 GCA_934654795.1 uncultured Collinsella sp. | reverse complement strand
CAAATGGTTCGATGTCTGCCCGGATGCGACACTGAATGTGTCCATCCTCGCAGTATCCGGTTCTCAAGGTGCACGCCTGGCGGCTGATCCGGTCCGACCGGGCCGCGCGGCAAGGAGATATATTGCCAGACCGGAGGGGCGCCGTGGGCGGGAATCTGGGCGTACACATTTCCTACACAGTTTGGAATCCGACTAACGTTTGCCAGCCGTTAACTACCGCTCGCCGAGCATCTCTTTATATAAGGCAGTCTCATGGTTAAAGCGGATACGTTCCCCTAGCTAAAGCACAGCCAGCATCGAGCAACTCATCACGTTCTTCCACCGAGAACCCCTCGGCGTAGACGCGCACCACTGGTTCGGTCCCGCTAGGACGGACCAGCAGCCACGTGTCATCCTCGAATGCTAAACGCAAGCCATCCATATGACTAACGTTTTGCGGCACCTTGCCACAAATCGACTTGGGGTTTACGCCCGGCAGCAGGGTTCGTAACGTTTCGGCATCTTCGGCCTCAAGGCGCAAATCGCGTCGACCGTAACTCGTCTTACCAAAACTGTCCTCGAGTTGGTCGACCAGAACGCCCAAAGGCGCGTCCGTCTTTGCCATAAGCTCACACAGAATCAGACAGGCGAGGATTCCATCGCGCTCGGGCATATGCGCGGCGATGCCGATACCACCGGCTTCTTCGCCGCCTATGAGGACGCCACCCTTCTTCATCTCTGCCGCTATATATTTGAAACCGACTGGTTTGACGGTCACGCGGCAGCCAAGCGCCTCGGCAATGCGACGCACGAGCGTCGAGCACGAAAGATTGACGACGACGCGCCCCTCCAAATTACGAAATTGAACCAAGTCGCCCAAAACGAGCGCCATGATCTGATGCGGATGTATATATCTGCCGCGCTCGTCAACCGCGCCGATACGGTCGGCGTCGCCGTCGGTCACCAGGCCAGCGCAAGCTCCGTCCTCGATAACCGTATGCTCGCAAGCGTCCACCCACGGCTCAACGGGGTCGGGGCAGATATCCTCTTGGTCAGGCGCCTGCCCGGCGTGAATCTCGTGTACCTCAACGCCAAGCTCGCGCAGCAAGTCGGCTAGATAGCCCTGGGCTGCGCCGCCCATGGGGTCAACAACCACGCGCAGGTGCGCGGCGCGGATGGCTTCGGCATCGACAAACGATGCCACCGCTTGCATATAGTCAGGAATGATATCCGCGGTGCGATATTGCCCCTCGATCCCCATTGGCTCGGGAGCCATGGTCTCTTCGAGCTCTTCGATGACATCCTGGTTGGCGGTCGAGCCGTCACCCATGCGAATCTTGAGACACAGATAACCCTGCGGATGATGGGACCCCGTCACCATGAGCGCGCCGCACGCCTCACCGTCATAAGCCGCCGCCCACGTAAGGGCAGGGGTCGGAACAGGTCGCGAAGCGAGCACGGCGTCTAGCCCGTGCGCTGCTAGCACACCCGCCGCAAGCTCAGCGAACTCGCGCGCCAGGGGCCGAGTGTCGAACCCTATATATACCGTTTTGCCCGGATTGGTCTTTTGCCACAACTCGCCGACGGCATCGGCGATACGGGCAACGTTATCGGCAGTGAAGTCCTCATCGACGCGAGCGCGCCAACCGTCAGTTCCAAAATGAATTATCGCGCACACGCGCAGACACCTCACAGTGTTTGGATCATGGTACGCATGAGGTATACCCGCGATACACACTCGGCAACCTGCCGGCACCAGCATTCACCATTTGGGCAAATGCTGCCGAGGACATGCAAGCAATAAAAAAACCGCCCCGTATGGAGCGGTTTTGCCCTTTATATATCGAGCGCCTCGGCCATCGCTGCCGTAGTGATTGCCGTGGTTCCACAGCAACTGCCCACCATTGCGGCACCGGCATGTCTCCATTCGATGCATGCGCGCGCGAAAGCTTCAGGGTTCTCGTGCCATACGGGGCCATCCTGAGTCTGGACCGGATCGCCCACGTTGGGACGCACCGTGACGGGAGTAGTCGCCGATGCAACCATCCTGGGCACCGCCGCGTTCGCGGCCGCAAGCGAACAGCAATTAACACCAACCGAGTTTGCGCCGTGTTTTTCGGCGTACAAAACGGCTGCCTCGATGTTGAGGCCATCGCCCAACAGGTCGCCTTTGTCATCAACGACAAAACTCACCAGGACAGGCATGCCGTCAGCGGCATCTCGAGCGCCGGCAAGCATGGGCTGCAAATTACGGATAGACGTCACCGTCTCGATCAGCAGACCATCAACACCAGCATTGAGTAAGGCGTGCGCCTGTTCGCGCGCAATGCCTCGGATCTCACGAAACTCGGCAGAGTCCTCGGCAAACCACTCAATACCGATCGGACCCATCGAGCCCAGCAGCAGCTGAGGGTGCGCCTGGCGGGCATCGTCGACGGCCCCGCGATTGACCTCCGCCACGGACGGCGCAATCTGGTCGTGCTTGAGGGCATAGCTTGATGCCTGAAAGGTATTGGTAATGAGTACCTGCGCGCCGGCGGCGACATACAAGCGATGGATACGAGAAACGGTCTGCGGCTCTGCCAGATTCCAAAACGCCGGTGGAATATCGGCGGCATCGTACTCACTCAACAGAACACTGCCCATGGGGCCCTGCGCCAACAAGGTCTCGCTCGACAAGCGGCGCGTAAGTTCCTCGGCACCAAAGCGATTGTAATAACTCGTATCCATATATATCCCGCTATTCCTCGACGCTGATTCCCTGCTTTTCGAGATAGGCGAGCCAGCGGTTCATCGTGTCCTCGGATAGCGCATGCTCCATCATGCAGGCCTCGGAATCGGCTCGCTCAAATTCGACACCAAGCTCCTGAACCAAAAACGTGCGGACGAGGCGATGACGGTACCAGATAGCCGTGCCAACCTCGCGGCCGCGATCGGTCAGAACTACCTTGCCGTAGTGCGATTGCTCGACAAGCTCGGATGCCTTGAGCGCCGAAACCGCTTTATTGACCGATGCCTTGGAGACGCCAAGGCGCTGCGCGATGTCGACCGATCGCACGCCGTTGGTTTCCCCCTCTTCGCTTTCAATGCGAACCATGCACTCCAAGTAGTCTTCGTTCGCCACCGTCAGATGTAGTTCGCGCGAGCTATTTGTCGTATCCATGATCTTCCGTCCCTTCTGCATTCAATGGCTGATTCTACCCCATCCAAGCGTCGTGGTATGCCGTGGCATACCGTGCTAGAGTTCTTGTTGCACACGACGACCAAGATTGGAGCGGTCTTTATGGAAAACACCACCACGAGCCCCGATGTCCTCGAGCGCTTTTTGCGCTACGTCCAGATCAACACGCAGTCCGAGGATGCAAACTGCGACCAGGTACCCTCGAGCGCCGTTCAGTTTGACCTTGCCAACGTGCTGGCTGAAGAGCTGCGCGAGCTTGGTGCGAAAGATGCCCACGTGACCGAGCATGCCTATGTCTGCGCGCATATCCCCGCAAGTGCGGGCGCTGAGGACAAGCCCGCCCTGGGCCTGATCGCCCATCTCGACACCACCGAAGTTGCACCGGGCGCCGGCGTGAAGCCGCACATCGTACACTACGAAGGCGGCGACCTGGTCTGCGGCACAGTTGACGGTAAGCCCGTTGCCATGAGTACCGCCAAGCTTCCCGCCCTGAACGACCTCGCGGGTGAGGACCTGGTCTGCAGCGATGGCACCACGCTGCTGGGCGCGGACGACAAGGCAGGCGTCGCCGAGATCATGTCGCTTGTCGCGCGTATCGCTCAGGACCCCTCTCTGCCCCATCCCGCACTCGGCATTTGCTTCTGCCCTGACGAGGAGATCGGTCACGGAGCCGAGCTGTTGGATATCGATACCTTTGGCTGCAAGTACGCCTACACGGTCGACGGCGGCCCCATCGGCGAGCTGGAGTGGGAGTGCTTTAACGCCGCCGAGGCGACCATCCGCTTTGAGGGCCAGTCCATCCACCCGGGCGACGCCAAGGGCCGTATGGTCAACGCAGGCAATCTGTTCTGCGACTTCAACGCGTTGCTCCCCTACGTGCAGCGCCCGGAGTATACGGAAGGCTACGAGGGCTTTTATCACCTTGAGGGTGTATCTGCGACCGTCGATCACGCCACGGCGCGCTATATCGTCCGTGATCACGATGCCGCCAAGTTCCAGCAGAAACTCGACCTTATTGATGCCGCCGCCTCGATGCTCAACCAGCATCTGGGTGAGGAGCGCGTGACGGTCGAGATTAAGCAGCAGTATCGAAATATGGCCGAGATCGTTCGTGACTATCCCGAGCTCATTGATGTTGCCAAGGAAGCCTACCTTGCCTGCGGCGTTGAGCCCCAAGTGCTGCCGATTCGCGGCGGCACCGACGGCGCGCAGCTGTCGTTCCGCGGTCTGCCCTGCCCCAACCTTTCCACCGGCGGCTATTGCTACCACGGCGTCAACGAGTTCGTCCCGGTCAGTTCGCTCGTCAAGATGACCGACGTGCTCCAGGAGCTCGTCGCCCGCTTTGCATAAGCCTGGCCGCTCAAGCCTAAAAGACAAACCGCCCCGTCCTCAACCGAGAACGGGGCGATTTTTTTGCTGCAATGAGAACAGGTTGACGCGCGCCAGCCTCTTGAAGCAAGGAGTGTCCCAAACTGCCGGCACATAAGGAACGTCCCCAAGTGCCAAGTGCATCAAGAGTGTCCCCTTTGACCAGTCGTTTAAGAACGTCCCCAATGACTAACGTCGCAGGTTGAGGACGGGCAGCGAGCGGGTCGCATTTGAGACAAGGTGACGTGAAACGAAAGGGCGCTGACCTTCTGGTCGCGCCCTTGAAGTTGAACGTCAGATTGTCCAAATGCGGCCCGCGCAGCGTCAAGCGGTTACGCGGTTTGGTAAAACCGCGTAACTTAGTAGTTGGCTTCGTAGCCGTTGCCGTCGCCGGTGGGCTCTTCGTAGTAGTCCGAATCGCTCGAATCGCTTGAGTCATCGGAATCGTCAGAGCTGACCGATGAGGTTGCGGTACCGTTTGCGAAATCGTCAGACGTGTTGTTGTTCAGGTCGCCGATCGTAGAGCTGGAACCGTCGGAAAGACCCATGGTGTTGGGACCCTTGGGATCCTTGCCGGCATCGACGCGCTCCATCATTTCCTTGAGCTCGTCCTCGTAGACAAAGACGTAGCTCACACCGTCGATCATGGTGCTGTCGTCGGCGTACGAGGGCAGGTTGGCCGAGTAGATACCGTCGACATCCATACCGCGCATGGCGTTGACCGTAGCCACGATATCCTGAACGCTCATATCGGTTACGAGCATATCGGACAGCGAATTAACCAGGCCAAAAATCTTCGTGGCATCGAAGTTATTGAGAATCTGGTTGGCAAGGGCGCCAAGCACCTGACGCTGGTGGCGCATGCGCGTGTAATCGCCGTCGGCATAGGTGTAGCGGCAACGGGCATAGGTAAGGGCGGTGGCGCCATCCATATGCTGCTGACCAGCGGTGATCTTAATATCAAGGTGCTCAGGGTCGTCGACATCGTCGGTTGCGTTAATGTCGATACCGCCAACCGAATCAATCAGCGCCTGCATTCCGTCGAAGCTGACCTCGGCATAATGGGAAATCTGAACGCCGCACAGTTCGTTGACCGCCTCGACCATGGCCTCGGCGCCGCCAACGGTATGGCAGGCGTTGATCTTCATGGTCTCGCCCTTGTACTCGACCTTGGTGTCGCGCGGAACGGAAATGAGCGTCGCCTGCTTTTGCGTGGGGTCGATGCGTGCCAGGATAATCGAGTCGGCACGATACGTATCCTCGCCCGGACGGCCGTCGGTGCCAAGAAGCAGCACGTAGAACGGATCCTTTGCCTCATCGGTGTCAACCAGAACCCGACGCAGATTGTCGGTAATGACATTAGAATCGCCGAGCTTGCCCATAATGGTGGCAAACCACAGGCCGGCAGCGGTAGTGGCACTCAGCAGCACGCCAAGCACGACAATGAGCGCGACGTGACGAATCGTGTGGCTACGGCGACGTTGGCGAGCTCGCTCGGAATAGCGAGCCACGTTATCGCGACTGTAGATCTTGGCCTGCGCACCAGTTGAGGGTCTTCGGGTGGTGGTATCCGCGAGGGGCTTTTTATTAAACATAGGCAACCTGTATTAGTAGATGACGGGATCGGGGACGGTAGCATGCTCGACATGCGCGCCGAGCGCCTGCAGCTTTTCGACAAACTGCTCGTAGCCGCGCTTGATGTGATGGATAGCCGAAACCTCGGTCGTCCCGTCGGCGATCAAGCCCGCTACGACGAGGGCCGCTCCGCCACGCAGATCGGGCGAGGTAACCTGTGCACCCGAGAAGCCCTTGACGCCATGAATCATGGCATGATGGCTCTCGATACGAATGTCGGCACCCATGCGTACCAGCTCAGAGGCAAACATAAAGCGATTCTCGAAGATGTTCTCGGTGATAACGGAGCTACCATCGGCAAGGGCGGAGAGTACCATAATCTGCGCCTGCATGTCCGTCGGGAAGCCGGGGAACGGAAGCGTCTGGATGTCGACCGGCTTGATACGCTCGGCACGGTTCACATGGACGCCATCCTCGACGCGCTCGCAGTCGATACCCATGAGCTCCATCTTCTTGAGCACCATGCCCAAGTGAATGGGGCAAAAGCCCGTGACATCGACACCGCGATCGTCGGCCATCAACGCACCGGCAACGATAAAGGTACCGGCCTCGATGCGGTCGCCCACCACGCGATGGGTAACGGGATGGAGCCCTTCCACGCCTTCGATAGTCACGACGGGCGTACCGGCGCCTACAATCTTGGCGCCCATCTCGTTGAGCATGTTGGCGAGATCGACAATCTCGGGCTCGCGGGCGGCATTGTCGATAACCGTGGTACCCTTCGCGCGCACGGATGCCATAATGAGGTTCTCGGTCGCACCGACACTGGCGAACTCGAGCGTGACGGTGGTACCGCGCAGACCTTGGGGCGCATTAGCGTTGATGTAGCCGTGGGCGGTATCGAACTCAACGCCCAGGGCCTCGAGACCCAGAATGTGCATATCGATCTTGCGAGCACCCAGGTTGCAGCCGCCCGGCATGGCAATTTTGGCGCGATGGAAGCGGCCCAGCAGGGGTCCCATGACGGCGGTGGAAGCGCGCATCTTGGCAACGAGCTCGTAGGGGGCCTCCCATGAATCGACCTGAGAGGTATCAATCTCGAGCGTGTGCTCGTCGAGAACATCGATCGTAGCGCCCATGCCCTTGAGCACCTTGCCCATCACGTGGACATCGGAAATATCGGGCACGTTCTGCAGCGTCGTCTTGCCCGGCGCCAGAAGCGTTGCCGCCATGAGTTTGAGCGCGGAGTTCTTGGCGCCCGAGACGGGCACGGAGCCTCCGATGGCGTGGCCACCCTCAACGCGGATAATATCCAAGGTCTACCCTTTCAAAAAGCATGCCCGGGGTGGCTGGGCCATCCCGGGCATGATGTGTTCGCAAATGGTCGAACGCTAAATCGTTTGACTATTGGGCAAGCTTGAGCTTACACCATGCGATTTCATTATAGAGGTAGGCGCGGCGTGCATCATCCTCCGACAAATTACCCAGCTTCTCTTCAAAACCTTGAATATCAGCTTTAAGCTTGTCGGCATCGACGGTCGCCAAATCGCAAGCGCGCTCGGCGAGAACGGTCACGACATCGTCCGCAACCTGGGCATAGCCGCCGGCCACGGCAAACGTGTGGTCGACAGTGCCCATGGCCTTATCGGAAACGCGAACGTAACCGTGGTCGATCGTGCAGATTTCGCTGGAATGGGCAGGCAGAACGCCAAACTCGCCATCCGTGGACGGAATCGACACAAACGCAGCGTCGCCCTCATAGGCGCAGCTCACGGGGCACACGATGCGGATACGCATAACCTACTTCTCCCCCATCTTGCGGGCGCGCTCGCGCACGTCCTCAATCGTGGAAGCATAGCGGAAAGCCTGCTCGGGCAGGTCATCGGCCTTGCCGTCGACAATCTCGGCGAAAGAGCGGACGGTATCCTCGACGCGGACGTAGACACCGGGGTTGCCGGTGAACTTCTCGGCGACGTGGAAGGACTGCGAGAGGAACTGCTGAATCTTACGGGCACGGTTGACCGTAAGGCGCTGCTCCTCGGACAGCTCGTCCATACCCAGAATGGCGATGATGTCCTGAAGGTCGGAGTACTCCTGCAGGAGCTCCTGGACCTTGACGGCGACACGGTAGTGCTCCTCGCCGACGATCGAGGGATCGAGAGCGTCGGAGGAAGACGCGAGCGGGTCGATAGCCGGGAACAGGCCGAGCGACGAAATGCTACGCGAAAGAACCGTGGTGGCGTCGAGGTGCGTAAACGTCGTGGCAGGCGCAGGGTCGGTCAGGTCGTCTGCAGGGACGTAGACAGCCTGGACGGAGGTAATGGAACCCGTCTTGGTCGAGGTAATGCGCTCCTGGAGGTCGCCCATCTCGGTTGCCAGCGTGGGCTGGTAACCAACGGCGGACGGCATACGGCCCAGCAGTGCGGAAACCTCGGAACCTGCCTGGGAGAAGCGGAAGATGTTGTCGATGAACAGCAGAACGTCCTGGCCGCGATCGCGGAAGTACTCAGCGGTGGTAAGGCCGGCCAGACCGATGCGCAGACGCGCTCCGGGCGGCTCGTTCATCTGACCATAGACCAAGCAGGTCTTATCGATAACGCCCGACTCGCTCATCTCGAGGAACAGGTCGGTACCCTCACGGGTACGCTCGCCGACGCCGGTGAACACCGAGGTGCCGCCGTGCTCCTGGGCGAGGTTGTTGATGAGCTCCTGAATCAGAACGGTCTTGCCGACGCCGGCGCCACCGAACAGGCCCGTCTTGCCGCCACGGATGTAGGGCTCGAGCAGGTCGACGGCCTTGATGCCGGTCTCGAAGATCTCGGTCTTGGTGGTGAGCTCGTCGAAGCGGGGCGCTGCATGGTGGATGGGGTAGAACTCCTCCACCTCGGGCATGGGCTTGCCGTCGACGGGCTTGCCCATGACGTTCCAAATGCGGCCGAGCGTCTTGGGGCCAACGGGCATCTTCATGGGCTCACCGGTATCGGTGGCGATGAGGCCGCGCTGCAGGCCGTCGGTCGAGGACATGGCGACCGTGCGGACGACGCCGCCCGGAAGCTGGCTCTCGACCTCGAGGATCGTGCTCAGATGACCGATCGGGGTCTCGGCCTCGACCGTGAGCGCGTTGTAGATCGGGGGCACCGCGCCGTCAAACTTGACGTCGACGACAGGGCCGATGATACGCACGATGCGACCATCACCGGCAGTCGTCTTCTTGGTGGCTTCCTCGACCGCAAGCTTTACGGTGTTATTAGCCATTACTGTTCCTCCAATGCTGAGGCTCCGCCGACGATCTCGTTAATCTCGGTCGTGATCGAAGCCTGGCGCACGCGACTATACGTGCGGGTAAGGGTCGAGATGATCGCGGTGGCGTTTTCCGTCGCGGAGTGCATGGCCTTGCGGCGTGCACCCTGCTCGGCAGCCGCCGAATCGATCAGGGCCTGGTAGATGACCGTCAGGATATAAGACGGCACAAGCTTGCCGAGAACATGCTCGGGAGAGGGCACGAACTCGAACGTGGACGAGATGCGCTTAGGGGCGTCGGTCTCGTTCTTACGCGGACCGTGGGCCATAGCGATCATCTCGGGATCGAGCGGCAGCAAGTGCTCGACGCGAAGCTCCTGATCCACGCGGTTCTTGGCGTGGTGGTAGACAAGCTCGACACGGTCAAGCTCACCGGCACGATACGCATCGCAGATATGAGAGGAGATCATGCGGGCCTGATTGAAATCGGGCTCAGAGGAGTTGCCCTCAAAGTGCATGACGACGTTTGCGCGGTCACGGAAATACGTGGCCGGTTTGCGCCCACACGCGATGATCTCGCACTCGATGCCGTCGTTCGCCCAAGAAGCGGCGAGCTTTTCGGCCGTGCGCTCCACCGTCGTATTGAAACCGCCGGCAAGGCCGCGGTCCGAGGCAATAACGACAATCAGGCCATGCTTGACGCTCTCATGCTTCTGCAGCATGGGATCGGTGCCCGAACAGGAAGCGTCGCCGGCGACCGTCAACATGACGTCGGTCAGCGCCTCCTTATAGGGCTCGGCCTGCTTGGAGCGATCGAGGGCACGACGGATCTTGGCCGTAGAGACCATCTCCATCGTGCGCGTGATCTGCTTGGTCGTGGTAACCGAGGAGATTCGCTTCTTAATGTCGCGAAGGTTGGCCATGGGGCTTAGTTCTCCTCTGATCCAGAAACATCCGAATGGTGCTTGGCCATGAACTGCTGTTTGAAGTCGCCGATGACGCGCAAGAGCTCAGCCTTGGTGTCATCATCGATCTTCTTGGCGCGAACCTTGTCGAGCAGCGAGCCAAAGCCATTGTCCATGTACTCGATGAGCTCGGCACGGAAGGGCAGCACGTCGGCGATCTCCAGGTCATCCAGGAAGCCCTCGTTGCCAGCGAACAGCGTAACGATCTGCTCGCCAACCTCAAACGGCTTGTAACGCGGCTGCTTCAGGAGCTCGGTCATGCGAGCACCATGGGTCAGCTGCTTCTGAGTAGCCTCGTCGAGGTCGGAGCCGAACTGCGTAAAGCCGGCGAGCTCCTGGTACGAAGCGAGGTCCAGACGGAGGTTGCCGGCGACCTGCTTCATGGCCTTGGTCTGCGCATCGCCACCGACGCGGGACACGGAGATACCCACGTCGACTGCCGGGCGCTGACCTTGGAAGAAGAGCTCGGACTGCAGGTAGATCTGACCATCGGTAATGGAAATGACGTTGGTCGGAATGTAGGCCGAGACGTCGCCGTCCTGGGTCTCGATGATCGGCAGTGCCGTCATGGAGCCGTAACCGTTCTTCTTGGACATCTTGACGGCACGCTCGAGCAGACGAGAGTGCAGGTAGAAGATGTCGCCAGGATAGGCCTCGCGTCCGGGCGGACGATGCAGCGTCAGCGACATCTGACG
>CAKUGT010000036.1 GCA_934654795.1 uncultured Collinsella sp. | reverse complement strand
GCCCGTTCGTCTAGCGGTTTAGGACGCCGCCCTCTCAAGGCGGAGATCACCAGTTCGAATCTGGTACGGGCTACCATGATTTAGATACCCGGTCTTCTTAGGAAGGTCGGGTTTTTTCTTACCGCGAGCGACCTGTCTGCTATTCCCATTTGCCTTATAGCTTTACGTTCTGCTTGTGGCCCTTGCGGGTACAATATCGAAGATATTTTGACGGTTAGAAGGAGCCACATGACGGAGTCCTCTCAGCATACATCCAAGCCCCAGGTCGAGGTTGAGGTCTCGGGCGGCGATGACAACAAGAGCGCACGCCGCGGCGCCATTTTCATCGGCGTCGTGCTGGTGGGCTATATCGTCTATCTGGTTGTGACCGGTCAGATGGGGCAATTCTGGGCCGCCATGTCGAGCGTTCAGATGCCCTGGCTCATTGCCGCATGTTTTTGCATGTTCCTGTACCTGTTCTTTGGCATCGTGGCCTATGCAATCGCCGTCTGGCTCGATCCCAATTCGCCCGTCGGCATCCGCGACCTGATCTCGGTCGAGGCGAGCGGCATCTTCTTTGGCAACCTGACGCCCATGATGATGGGCTCCACGCCTGCCCAGATCTACCGCCTAACCAAGGCGGGCCAAAACGTTGGCGAGGCCGGAGCCACGCAGTTCACACGCTTTATCGTGTATCAGTTTGGCCTCGTAGCCTGGGGCGCCATTCTGCTGCTCGCCCGCATGCCGTTTTTCGCCGAGCGCTATGGCGACATGACGCTGCTGTGCGTCTTCAGCTTTGGCGGTCACTGCTGCATTCTACTGGGCATTTTCGCCGTCGCGCTCATGCCCAAGACCGTCACGCGCGTCGCGCACTGCATCATCAATTGGCTTGAGCGCATGGGTGTTTCCGCCACTAAGATCGAGGGCTGGCGCACCTTTGTCGACGGCGAAATCTACTCGTTCTCCGAGAAGTTTAAACTTTCGGCCGGGCACTTTTCGTCTATGCTGCTCACGGTGGTCATCACCATGCTGCAGCTCGCGTTTTTCTACCTCGTGCCCTACTTCCTGATGCTCGCCTTTGGCCACCACGAGGTCGACTTTTTCTCGGTCATGGCTGCCAGCGCCTTTGTGCAGCTGCTGAGCTCCGCGGTTCCGCTGCCCGGTGGCACCGGCGGCGCCGAGGGCGGTTTCGCTTTGTTCCTGGGCCATTTCTTTGGATCGGCATCGACCGCCGGCTATCTGCTGTGGCGTCTCATCACGTTTATCGCGCCGACCATTTTGGCCGCGCCCCTGTTGGGGCTTAAGAGCGCCCACAACGAAAGCATCCATGCACGCTGGGATCGTGTGATGCGCAAGCTCGGCCGCACGCCTCAGGCGCCGTCTGCGCCCATTAAGCCGCACCCCATGAATGCTGTTACCGTTGATCCTAAGAAGCACGCTCAGAAGGCTTCTGGGACCGCTAAGCCGGCTCATAAAGCCTATGTGCGACAGACAGGCGACGGTATCCGCGTGTCTCCGTCGGCGCTCAATAAGAAGAAGCACCCTAAGTCGCAGTAGGGCAGTCGTGCGTTCTTCATGATGCGGGGCATATTTGTGCTGTATGGGGGATAATCCTCTTACGTAGATTATCTCTCATCTGTTGATGAATGCCCGCATATTGAAGGGACACGCCCATGGACACCAGCAAACCGCGTCTTGATCGCCGCATCGTTCGCAGCCGCAATGCCATCCTTTCCGCTTTCGAGCGCCTGCTCATGGAAAAGCCGCTGGCAGACATTACGGTGAGTGCCATCGCGCGCGAGGCCAATGTCGACCGCAAGACCTTTTACGTTCACTTTGGTACGGTTGATGGCTTGCTCGATGCCATTGCCGTCGATGTGGTGGAGATGATTGTCGACTCGGTCGAGAAATCGCTTGCCTCCATGGACGGCGACACCAACGAACGCGCCCTGGGCGCGGCGGCGACCTTCTTTAAAACCGTTAACGAGGCACTGTGCAACAACCTGGTGCTCAATCGTCAGCTGATCGAGAACATTCCGCTCGATGATTTTATGGCTCGTCTTCGTGCGCCGCTCGAACACGAAATTGCCGAGCGCGATCTGCTGCCCCAAGGTCTCAAGGACGAGATGTTCGACTACTATCTGGCGTTTCTGTTGTCGGGTATCATCGGCATTTACCGCACGTGGGCGCTGTCTGACGGCTCGGTTCCTATCGAGCGCGTCTCGGAGGTTGCTAATAATCTGACGTTGAGCGGCCTTTCGAGCTTGGAGTCTCGTTTCGAATAGCATTTGCGCCTTACCCCCCCCTGAGTTGCGGTGAAATAGGGACTGAATAGGCCTTTTAACAGCACAAACAGTCCCTACTTCACCGCAACTTGTTGGTGGTGGCTTACTGGTAGCGTAGACACTCGACGGGGTCGAGCTTTGCCGCGCGGCGAGCGGGGTAGAAGCCAAAGAGCACGCCGATGCCGACGGAGACGGCGAAGGCCAGCAGCACTGTGGCGATTGAAAAGCTCGGTGTGATTTGCCCACTGGCACCGAGCTCGCTGAGAACCCCTGATCCTGCGGCAAACATTGCGAGACCCCATGCCAGCAGATAGCCAATCACGACACCCAGAACGCCGCCGGTGATGCACAGCGCCGACGACTCGGCTAAAAACTGTGCGGTGATATCGCGACGGCTTGCGCCCAGCGCGCGGCGAATGCCGATCTCGCGGATGCGTTCGGTCACGTTGGTGAGCATCATGTTCATGATGCCGATGCCGCCCACGAGCAGCGAGATGCTGGCAACGGCGCCCATGATGAGCGAGAACGCGCCCATAAATGAATTGAGGGCATCGATGGCACTTTTCATGGAGGTCGCCGATACGCTGTCGTATTCGTCGTCCTCCGAGATGCCCTTCATCGCTCGCACCTTGGACTCAATCGTTTTGCAGAGCTCGTCCATGTCCGTTCCCTCAACGGCGAGCGCCGTCACGCTGGGGAATGAGGGGTTCTCGTCGCCAAAGAGCCCCGAGATCGTCTCGCGGGGCATATACAGCGTGAGCGAGCCCATGGAGTCGTTGCCGCCGTCAATTACGCCGACAATCTGCACCTCACCGTTCGACACTTTGATGGTCTTGCCCAGCGCGTCCTGTTCGTTGCCATAAAGCTGGTCGGCGCCGCCGCGGCTGATGAGTGCCACGCGCGCGCCTGATTGAGACTCGGCGTCGGTATAGGTGCGCCCCGCGACAAGCTTGCTGGCGCCTACGGCATCGAGCATATCGCTATCGACACCCTGCGCCATGACGGTATAGCTTTTGTCACCGGCCTTGTACTCGGTATATGCGCTGTCAACGATACCGACCTGCTCGATCTGCGGCACCATCTTGCGGAGCTTCTCGACGTCCGACTCGGTGAGCTCCTGTGACGAATAAATCTGCACCATACGTGCGGCATTGAGGCCCAGGCTGTTGACTAGGCTGTTTTGGATGCCGCCGATAAGTGAGGTCATGGCGATGACGGAGGCGATACCGATAACAATGCCCAGGATGGTGAGCAGGCTGCGCCCCTTGTTGGCCTCGAGCGAGTGAAAGGCTTCTTGAACAAGATCGCGCGTACTCATGCCTTCACTCCTTTCGTGGGGTTGGCGGATGCGGAAATCGTGGGCAGGCTCTCGACGACTCCACGCAGGGTCTGCGGTGCATGTGCGATGTATGCGCCCTCGTGGATTCGGCCGTCGCGGATGGTCACGGCACGGTCGGCCTCGGCAGCGATGCCGGGGTCGTGTGTAATGAGCACGATGGTCTTGCCGCGCTCCTGTAGCCTGTGGAATGTTTCCATCACGAGCGCTCCGGTGGCAGAGTCCAGATTTCCCGTCGGTTCGTCTGCCAGAATGATGGGCGGATCGTTGACGAGGGCGCGCGCGATGGCAACCCTCTGCATCTGTCCGCCCGAAAGCTCGGAGATACGGTGATCCCAGTGGTCGACCGGCAGCGTGACGGCTTGCAACGCGTGGACGGCGCGCATCTCGCGTTGGCTACGCGGCACATTGGTGTACGACAGCGGCAGCATCACGTTTTCGATGACCGACAGGCGCGGCAGCAGGTTGAAGCTCTGAAAGACAAAGCCGATGCTCAAGGCGCGGACTTCGGTGAGCTCGTCATCATCGAGTTCGGCCACGTTGAGTCCCTGCAGGTAATAGTCGCCCGCCGTCGGCTTGTCCAGGCAGCCTAGGATGTTCATGAGCGTCGATTTGCCCGAGCCCGAAGGGCCGGTGATGGCCACGAATTCGCCGGGGTTTACCGCCAGGCTCACGTTGTGCAGAATATGGGCGCAGCCGGCTTCGCTCTCAAAGATGCGGTGCACGTTGCGGATGTCGATGACGGGGCGCATTACAGGCCCTCGTCGGCAGACATACTGCCGGAGTCGCCGGTGTCGGCTGTTATGCCCGCGCTGGTGTCCATGACGAGGGTGTCGCCATCGCGCAGCTTGGTTGTGGGTACGCCCGCGTTGATTTCGTTGCCCTGGTCGTCTCGCTTGACCTGCGTTTTGCCGACTACGGCCTCGTTGTCATTCTGCGTCACGACGGTCACCTTAACGTGACGCGTCTCCTTGCCTTCGCCATCGGTCGCTACGTTGACGTAATAGTGTTCGCCATCTTCGGTCATAAGCGCCATCGTCGGCACCATAACTACGTCGTCGAGCTGTTCGGTCACCACCGAGACCTCGGCGGTCATGCCGGGCTTCAGGCGACTATCAGGTGCTTCGATCAAAATATCGACATTGAACGTTACGCTGCCGCCGCCATAGTTAGAATCGGAGTTTGCCACCGAGGCGATGGCCGTGACCGTGCCCTGGCTCACGATATCGGGAAACGCGGGATAGGTCACGTTGGCGCTCTGGCCCACGGCGATCTTGGCGATATCTTTTTCGCCCACCTGCACGGTAACCTTCATCTTTGACAGATCGGCAATCTGCATGCATTGCTTGCCGCCGCTCGTGTCGCTTTCGCCCATGATCATGCCGCCCGTTACCGTGGCGCCCACCTTGGCATTGAGCTCTACGATACTGCCCGAGCTCGGTGCCGTAACCGTGCGCCCGGCGGCCTTGGCATTTGCCTGATCGAGGTTTGCCTGGGCCGAGGCAAGGCTGCGTTGCGCTGCCGATACGGCGCTCGTGTCGGTGGATGCGGCGGAGGCACCTGCGGTGGCAGAAGCGCCATCGGTGTCCGTCGTCGGGGCAGCTTGTGCGGCGACTGCAGCCTTCTGTGCGTTGGCGAGGTCTTCCTGCGCGGCGGCGACAGCACGCTGCGCCTCGGCGACGTTGCGGTCGAGCTCGTCGTTTTTAATGGTCATGAGCACGTCGCCCTCGTTGACGGATTGGCCCGCCTGTACGTTGATCTGCTCGACCGTACCGTCAACGGAAGGGGAGACGACAGAGGCCGAAATGGGCTTGAGTTGGCCCTTTGCCTCCACAGTCGTCGTAAACGTGCCTTCGGTCACCATGTCGGTCACCGGGTCGGTTGCACCTTGCGGCTGCGTGTTGATAATCAACGTTGCGATAATGGCGATGAGTACGATGCCGCCAACAACGCCGCCGATAATACCGCGTCGAATCAGCTTTTTGCGCCGGCGCTCGGCACGCTTTGCCTTGAGCTTGGCATAGGCCTCTTCGTCCGAAATCTCGGCCGTAATGTTCGGGCGGTCGTTTTGCGCATCGGCCTGCACGCTTGTTATCAGAGGAAATGTTTCGGTAGCACCTTCGGGCATGTGATCGGAATCATCTGGACCCGGGGTGATCGTGGGGACATTCGACATAGCGTCTCCTTTATAGAAAGTACCTCGATAAGTATATGCGCCCACCGGTTGGGGCGGGCGCATAGGACGGTTTCTTTCGGAACTGTTAGATAGGCAGCGGCAGTTCCACGTTGTTTGATGGCGCGCTTTGCGTTAAGAGTGCACGACCACGCACAGGCCGACTTTGATGCAGTCGTGAAGCGCCTTGGCGTCGGCCAGGCGTAGGTTAATGCATCCGTGGCTGCCGCACCACTTGTACGACTCGGCGTTGTCGAAGCTCCTGTCATTTTGCCAGGTGGCGTCATGGAAGCCGATCATATTGCCCTCGAACGGCATCCAATAGCTGACCGGGCTCTCATATTTGGGCTTGCCCGTCTCGGGGTCCTTGGCGCCGATCAGCGTGCTCGCACCATTGTTGCTGTTGATCTGCCATACGCCCTCGGGGGTGGCGTCCTCGCCCGGCAGGCCCGAGATAAAGTTGGCCTCCCACACGATATTGCCGCTCTCGTCGTAATAACGAGCATGCTGCTCGGACAAGTCGACGTCGATATATGCCTTCCAGTCGGGCTCGCCCTTTGCGGTAAAGGTGTCGGCCTTCTGGGAGTACTTGATCTCGATCTCGCCGGTCTGCTTGTTGTTGATGGCATCCTCGACCTGCTTGGCGAGCGTAGTACTGTCGATGGACCAGCCAAAGTCGCCACCCTCGACAGCGCACTGCTTGCCGTCGGCGCGCGTCCACCAGCGGGTTGATCCCACGGTGTTAAAGCCGTTGGCAAGTTCGGCGGCCCAGCTGCTGATCTGCGAGGTGTCGAGCGTGGGGTTCGCCGGATCGGCAAAGCTGATCCACTGCAGCACGGAGCTGCCATCGACCTTGCCGGCATCCTCGCCGTTGAGCTTGAGGGTGACGTTGACGCCCAGGAAGTTGTTGGCGGCATCGCATGCGGCCTGAATCTGGTCGTTGGTCAGCGTTCCATTGAGCGGCTCATAGGCATCGTTGCCGAGCTTCGTAAGATCGACGGTCTCGGCGAGCGAGGCAAGCTCGAGCTCGGCGAACTTAATGACATGCTCGCGGTTGAGTTTCTCATTTGAGCGTGCCTTTTCGACGGTGAACTTGCCGGCCTGCTCGTCATAGGAACTCGATGCCTCGAACGTGCCCGAGCGGCCCTCGTTGAATTCGTCGATGGCGGCCCCCAGATCCTCCTCAAACTGCTTTTGATCAAAGGCATCGGAGAGCATGGAAAGGTCGACGTCCTGATCGAGATCGACCTCGTCGGAAGCGATGGTGGTTTTGGTCTTGCCGCCCAAGGACTCAACGAGGCGGACGGGCCACATAAAGGACTCGTTGTGGCTAATGATCTCTTTTGCGGCTGCTTCGCCGTCGACGATGGGCTCATCGGACTCGGGCTGATAGGTCCAGCTAAAGTCATCGCCCGTGACGGTGAGCTTGTAGTGCTTCCATGCCGAGTTGACCTTGGTGGCGGCAGACGAGGCGTTGGAGAACGAGACATCCACGCCGGCGATGGTGGTGTTGGGGTAGGCGATCTGCGAGAACGCTACGACGCCCACGATGTAGACGATGGCGATAAGGCCCAGGACGACAAATAGTGTCGTCTTCTTACCGGACTTTTTGTTGTCGGCGGGCTTGCCTGCGGGGCCGCGGCCTTCTCGAGCATGTGTGGGAGCCTGCTTGGGAGCGTTGCCGCTTCCCTGGCGCTGCTGACGCTGCTGGTTCGTGCGCGGGGAGGCGTTTACCGCACCTCGCTGCTGGCCGTGACTCGGTGCGATGGGGCGCGGCGACTGAACGCCGCCGGTGTGCCTGCTCGGCTGCTGCGGATCGGGAATCAGTTGAGTTCGGTCGTTTTGCGACATCGTATCTATATCCTTCGAGTTTCGCCTTACGGCTCATCGTGTTTTTACTGGGCTTGCATTATAGCGATTACCTAGTTGTTTGTGGTATGGAAACGGTGGCATTCAAAAGAGCTGGGACAAATGTCCCACCCGCTCGCTTGTCAGGCGATTTGCCTAACCGCACACGCCACATTTTGCACAGGCCGAAAGTGCTGCCGGGGCCTGGGCGATGCCGCCCTTGGCCGTCTCGCGCAGCGTTGCCGGCAGCGCGTGGCCTACCGACAGCATGACGTGAGCCATCTGGTCAAACGGTACCAGGCTCTTGACGCCGGCAAGTGCGAGCTGGGCCGAGCTAAACGCCGCTGCCACGCCGATGGCGTTACGGTTTTGGCACGGCACCTCGACAAGCCCACCCACCGGGTCGCAAACGAGGCCCAGCAGATTGCTCAGCGCGATGGAGCTGGCGTCGAGTGCCTGCTCGGGCGTGCCGCCCAGCATCTGCACGAGCGCGGCGGCGGCCATGGCGGCGGCGCTTCCCACCTCGGCCTGGCAGCCGCCCTCGGCGCCGGCGACGCAGGCGCTCGTGGTGAGGTTGAGGCCGATGGCGGCGGCGCAATAGAGGGCATCCATTACCTGCTCGTCGTCGAGTTGCAGGTGGTCGGCGAGTGCCAGCACGCAGCCGGGAACGACGCCTGCGGAGCCGGCGGTTGGGGCGGCGACGATGACGCCCATGGTGGCGGAGCGCTCGAGCACGGCCATGGCGCGGGCCACGGCGTCCGTCTGCACGGCGCCCATTAAGCTGGAGCTAAGCTCGTTGCGGCCGGTGGCATCGACGAGCTTAGCCTCGCCGCCAATGAGGCCACCGAGCGAGCGCTGTGGGTTGGCGATGGGCGCGGTGGTCTCGTCCTTCATGACTTCGAGCACGCGGCGCATGGCGGCGACGGCGTGCTGCTCGCCGGTTAGGCGCGCCTCGCGCACGGCCATGACGGCGCCAATGTTCAGCCCCAGCTCGTCGCAGGCGTCGAGCAGCTGGGCGCCATCGTCAAAGATTTCCTTGGCCGATACGCCGGGGGAGAGCGACGAGGCCGAACCGGGGAGCTCAATAAAGGTGGCGTAATCGACATTGTCGAGCTTTCGCAGCATGGGGATGACAGTATCGTCGGGCGCGCCGTCGGTCTCAAAGACGGAGTAGGCCTGGCCGCCTACCTCGGTGCGGTAGGTGCGGCAGAAGGCGATGTTCACGTGGGCATAGGCGAGCAGGTTGGTGAGCGCGGCGAGCACGCCGGGGACGTCGTAGTGCGCCACGAAGAGCGTGGAGTACATACCCGAGATGTCGACGCCGACGCCGTTGATGCGGCTGATGCGCATCTTGCCGCCGCCCAAGCTCTCGCCGCGGACCTGCGCCGTGGCGCCCGTGTCATCGACCATGTCGATGTCGACGGTGTTGGGGTGGATGGAGGCATCGTCGCCCTTGATGTCAAAGTGGTATTCGAGGCCCTGCTCGTGTGCGAGGTCGAATGCCTGCTTGATGTTCTCGTCGTCGGTGTCGAGGCCCAGGATGCCCGCGACGAGCGCGCGGTCGGTGCCGTGGCCGCGGTAGGTGTGGGCAAAGGAGTTCCACAGGCCAAAGGTGACTTTGGTGATGCGGCCTTCCAGCAGGCTGGCGGCAACTTGGGCGCACCGCAGGGCGCCGGCGGTGTGCGATGAGCTGGGGCCGACCATGACGGGGCCCAGGATCTCGAATGCCGAGGTCGTAGCTAGTGTTTGCGGCTTGCCTGCCATGGCTGCTCCTTTGTTTTGTCCCGTCGTCACGAGGGGCGGGGCATGCTCTGTCCCGTCGTTCCGAGGGCTTTGGTATTTGGTCGCCTGCTCGGACAGTCCTGCTCGCACGGAGAGCACATTAAGTGCTCTCCGGCTCGTGCGGAACTCGCGATCGACCAAATACCAAAGCCCTCGGAACTTAGGATACATGGTAGAAGCCTGTGTGCTCCAAAATTCATCGGGTGGTGACCTATTCTATGTCCCGCGGTGGCTCATCTCCACCACCGGGTTAATAAAAAAGAAGTACCGGTTGGGGCCGGTACTTCTTTTGAAAGTGCGTATGTTGTTGTGACGTTGGCGGTTCTAAATTAGAGGCCGCAGGCTGCTTTGAGTTCGTCGACTCGGTCGGTGTTTTCCCAGGTGAAGTCGGCGTCTTCGCGGCCGAAGTGGCCGTAGGCTGCCGTCTTTTCGTAGATGGGGCGACGCAGGTCCAGGTCGCGGATGATGGCGCCCGGGCGCAGGTCGAAGGTCTTCTCGACGGCCTCGACGATCTTGTCCTCGGCGACCTTAGCGGTACCGAAGGTGTCGACCATGATCGAGAGCGGCTTGGACACGCCGATAGCGTAGGCGAGCTCGACCTCGCAGCGGTCGGCCAAGCCGGCGGCGACCACGTTCTTGGCGACCCAGCGCGCGGCGTATGCGGCGGAGCGGTCGACCTTGGTGCAGTCCTTGCCGCTAAAGGCACCGCCGCCGTGACGGCCGTAGCCGCCGTAGGTGTCTACGATGATCTTGCGGCCGGTCAGGCCCGTGTCGCCCATGGGGCCGCCAACGACAAAGCGACCGGTGGGGTTCACGTAGATGTCGGCGTTGTCCCACGGCATGCCCTCGGCAGCCATGACCGGGGTGATGACGTGCTCGATGAGGTCGGCCTTGATCCTGCCCATGTCCTCGATCTCGGCGGCATGCTGCGTGGAGATGACGATGGTCGTGACCTCGACGGGCTTGCCGTCCTCGTAGCGCACGGTGACCTGGGTCTTGCCGTCGGGGCGCAGGTAGGGCAGGGTTCCGTCGTGGCGAACAGCGGCCAGGCGCTCGGCCAGGCGGCTTGCCAGGTAGTGCGGCATGGGCATGAGGGTCTTGGTCTCGTTGGAGGCGTAGCCAAACATCATGCCCTGGTCGCCGGCGCCGATCAGGTCGATCGGGTCGGTGGTGGCGCCGGTCTGAGTCTCGAAGGACTCGTCGACGCCCTGGGCGATATCGGGCGACTGCTCGTGGATGAGGCTCATAACACCGCAGGTATCGCAGTCGAAGCCGAACTTGGCGCGGTTGTAGCCAATACGGCGGATAACGCCACGGGCGATTTCCTGCACGTCGACGTATGCCTGGGTGCGAATCTCGCCGGCGACGATGACGGTGCCGGTGGTCACGAGGGTCTCGCAGGCGCAGCGGACGTTCTCGACGTTGGCGGGCACGCCGTTGGGCGCAATGTAGCCCTGCTCCTGCAGCTCTATTTCTTTGGCGAGGATTGCGTCGAGGACGGCGTCGCTGATCTGGTCAGCGATCTTATCGGGATGACCTTCGGTCACCGACTCCGACGTAAATACAAAGGACCCGTGTTGGGGTGGGATGGAACGAAGTTCTTCTGGCATGATAGCCCCTTTCAAAAACGTGTCCCGGCGACCGTTACCATTCCGCCGGGCTCTATATGCAAGGGCTCATCATAGCGCGTAAATCAAACATTCACACCCTTTCCGCACCTACTCATTGGGGACAGACTTAAATGACCAGCTGGGGCACTCATTGGGGACAGACTTAAATGACCGGCCTTACCTAAGTGCCGACAGGTTGCCCAAAGACTGGTCATTTAAGTCTGTCCCCAATGAGTGCCCAATGAGTGGGTCGGTGCCCTTTGTGCGGAGGTTGCTTTGTTGCTTTATACTGGTGCGGTTAGACATCCATCCTGCAATCGAGGAG
>CAKUGT010000035.1 GCA_934654795.1 uncultured Collinsella sp. | reverse complement strand
CAGTCCTGCTCGCACGGAGAGCACATTAAGTGCTCTCCGGCTCGTGCGGAACTCGCGATCGACTTCATATGCCGCCGTGCGGCCGGGGCGAACGCGGGTCCCAAAGGTTTTCAAAAAAGCGGTCGACGCGCAGTGCGCCGACCGCCGATATATGGGGTCTGATGTTTTTTACCAGCTAGGGCCTCTTACTCGTCGAGGAGATCTTCTGGCATGTCGTTGCCGTCGCCCAGATCGACAGGGGTTTCTTCGGGGGCAGAGCCGTCTTCTGTAGCTTCGCCTTCGGGCTTCTCCTTGGCGGCCGTCATGCGGGCTACGGCGCATACGCGGTCGTTGTCGTCAACGGTCATCATCTTGACGCCCTGGGTAGCGCGGCCAGTCTGGCTAATCTCATCGGTCTTGACGCGAATGACCGTTGCGCCCTCCGTCACGATGAACAGCTCGTGCTGCGGGCCCACCGTCTTCATGGCCGCGAGGTTGCCCTTGCGCTCGGTCATCTGGATGGTGTAGACACCTTGGCCGCCGCGATTCTGCTCCGGGTAGTCCGCAACCGGCGTGCGCTTGCCGTAGCCGCGCTCGGTGATGACAAACAGATCGCCGTTGCCGTTAGTGACTTCCATGCCCAGAACGCTCACGCCGTCCTTCATACCGATACCGCGAACGCCGCTGGTATCGCGGCCGGTGGCGCGCACCTGCTCCTCGGAGAACATGATCGCCTTGCCCGCGGTGGTGGCCAGGATAATCTTGTCGCCCTCGCGCACGCGGCGCACGTTCAGCAGCGCGTCGTCGTCACGCAGGTTGATAGCGATCAGGCCGTCGCGACGGCTGCGGTCATATGCGCTCATCACGGTCTTCTTGACCATGCCGCTCTTGGTGGCAAACATCAGATACTCGTCGGCAGGGAACTCGCGGCAGCTGATGACGCTCGCGATCTTCTCGCCCTCCTCGAAGGGCAGCAGGTTGACGATCGCGGTGCCGCGCGCCTGGCGCGTACCCACCGGCAGCTCGTGCACCTTCAGGCGATAGACCTTGCCCTTACTCGAGAAGAACAGCACGTACTCGTGCGTGGACGCGATGAACATCTCGTCGATAACGTCGTCCTCTTTGAGGTTGACGCCCGACACGCCCTTGCCGCCGCGTTTCTGGGCGCGGTAGGCGGCCACCGGGATGCGCTTGACATAGCCGGTGTGGGTGATGGTCACGACCATGTCCTCGTCGGCAATGAGGTCCTCGACGTCCAGGTCCTTCTCGACCTGGCTGATCTCGGTGCGGCGCTTATCGCCGAACTTCTTGGAGATCTCGCGCATCTCTTCCTTAATGACGCCCAGGATCTTCTCCTCGTGCGCCAGCAGGTCCTCGTAGTAGGCGATGGCGCGGCGCAAGCCGTCCAGCTCTTCCTGAATCTTGTCGCGCTCCAGGCCGGTCAGGCGGCGCAGCTTCATCTCGAGGATGGCCGTGGTCTGCTCGGGCGTAAAGCCAAAGCGCTCGATCAGGCGGCTGCTGGCCTCGGAATCGGTCTGCGAGGAACGGATGATGCTAATGACCTCGTCGATATGGTCGAGAGCCATCAGGTAGCCCTCGAGGATATGCGCGCGGGCCTGGGCCTTCTTAAGGTCGAAGCGGGTGCGGCGGGTGACGACGTCGACCTGGTGATCGATGTAGTGCTGCAGCATCTCGCGCAGGCTCAGGCATTTGGGAACGCCGTTGACGAGGGCCAGGTTGTTGGCGCCGAAGGTCGTCTGCAGCGAGGTGTACTTGTACAGGTTGTTGAGCACGACCTGCGGAATGACACCCTTCTTGAGCTCGATGACCAGACGGATGCCCTTCTGGTTGGACTCATCGCGCATGTCCGAGATGCCCTCGATGCGCTTGTCGTTGACGAGCTGGGCGATCTTCTCCTGCAGGGTGCCCTTGTTGACCATGTAGGGGATCTCGGTAAAGACCAGGCGGTTGCGGCCGGTCTTGGTGGATTCCACGTGGGCCTTGGCGCGCACGGTAATGGAGCCGCGGCCGGTCTCGTAGCTCTGCTTAATGCCGGCGCTGCCCATGATGATGGCGCCGGTGGGGAAGTCCGGACCGGGCATGATCTGCATGAGCTCGTCGACAGTGGCGTCGGGATTATCGATCAGGTAGCAGGTGGCCTCGATCGCCTCGGTGAGGTTATGCGGGGCGATGTTGGTGGCCATGCCGACGGCGATGCCCTGGCTGCCGTTGACCAGCAGGTTGGGGAAGCGCGCGGGCAGCGCCTGGGGCTCGGCGAGCGATTCGTCGTAGTTGGGCTGCCAGTCGACGGTATCCTTCTGCAAGTCACGCAGCAATTCCATGGCGGGCTTTGCCAGGCGGCTCTCGGTGTAACGCATGGCCGCCGCGCCGTCGCCGTCGATGTTACCGAAGTTGCCGTGACCGTCGATGAGCGGCGTGCGCATGGAGAACCACTGCGCCAAGCGGACCATGGCCTCGTAGACCGCGGAATCGCCGTGCGGGTGATACTTACCGATAACTTCGCCGACCGTCCAGGCCGACTTCTTGTGCGGGCGGTTGGGGTAGATGCCGCTCTCGTTCATCGCGTACAGGATGCGGCGGTGCACCGGCTTTAGGCCGTCGCGCACGTCCGGCAGGGCGCGCGCCGTGATGACCGACATCGAATACTCGATAAACGACTGCTTCATCTCGCGACCGAACTCCGAAATCTGGAGCTGGCCGCCATTGATATCCTCGCCGGCCGAGGCGCCACGGTCGACTTCGCCAAAGCTCTCCTCGAGCTCACCGTCGTCGTCCTCTTCCTCGTCATCATCGGCATCGGGGTTATAGGCGTCCGGATCGCCGTCCTCGCCCTGCTCAGCACGGGCAAGCAGGCGCTTCAGATCGTCGGGCATACCGGCGTCGCCGGCCTCGGCCAAACCCTCGTTATTGTTGATATCGTCTGCCACGTTACCTCCTCATGGTTTGCGTGGTCCATTAGTTCCCTGCCACGGAGACGGCTTTTCCAGGTGCCGCAGATTCGCTCGAAAGAGGAGGGAAGCGTACTTGGGTACGCGACCGACGATTGAGGACGAAGGTGCGGTGGCTGGGAAAGCCGAACAGGTTAGGCGTCTAAGAAGCGCGCGTCGTGCGCGTGTTTTTCAATGTACTCGCGGCGATAGCCGACCTCGGAACCCATCAGCTCGCGCACGGCGCGGTCTGCCACCACGGCATCCTCGATCGACACGCGCTGCAGGATGCGGGTCTTGGGATCCATCGTCGTCGAGGCGAGCTGCTTGGGGTCCATCTCGCCCAGACCCTTGTAGCGCTGGACGGTATAGCCCTTGCGCTTCTTGGTGATCTTGCCGTCCTTGGCCTTGCCGTCTTCGTCGTTATCGTCGGGGTTCAGGCCCAGACCCTGGATGGTGTCGCGCAGGATCTCGTCTTCGGGCTGGCGGCCGTTGGGATACACGTAGTGGATCTTGTTGCGCACCTTAATGCCAAAGATGGGCGGACAGGCAACATAGACGTAGCCGGCATCGATCAGCGGACGCATGTACTTGTAGAAGAACGTCAGCAGCAGGATGCGGATGTGCGCACCGTCGACGTCTGCATCGGTCATGATGATGATCTTGTGGTAGCGCGCCTTGGTGATATCGAAGTCGCCGCCGTCGCCGGCACTCGTCGTGACACCGCAGCCGATCGCGGTAATCAGCGACTGGATGGTGTCGCTCGAGAACGCGCGATGGTCACCAACGCGTTCGACGTTCAGAATCTTGCCGCGCAGGGGCAGAATCGCCTGAATGTCTCGGCGACGGCCGTCCTTGGCCGAACCGCCTGCCGAGTCGCCCTCTACGATGAAGAGCTCGGTCAGCTCGGCATCGCGCACCGAGCAGTCAGCGAGCTTGCCGGGCAGGGACGCCGTCTCGAGCAGGCTCTTGCGGCGGGTCGCCTCGCGCGCCTTGCGGGCGGCATTGCGCGCCTTGCAGGCCTGTTGCGCCTTCTTGACGATCTCGCGGGCGGGCTTGGGATGCTCCTCCAAGTAATCGGCAAGGCCGTCGGTCACGATCTTGAGCGTCAGCGCGCGCATATAAGAGCTGCCGAGCTTGGCCTTGGTCTGGCCCTCAAACTGCGGATCGGGCAGCTTGACCGAGATAACGGCCGAAAGGCCCTCGCGCACATCGTCGCCGGTCAGATTGGCGTCTTTTTCCTTGAGCAGGTTCTGCTTGCGCGCGTAGTCGTTGATCACGCGGGTGAGCGCGGTGCGGAAGCCCTCAAGGTGCATGCCGCCCTCGGGAGTGTAGATGTCGTTGGCAAACGACATGACGTTCTCGCCGTAGCCGCTATTCCACTGCAGGGAAACCTCGACCTCGCCCATCTTGGCCACGGGCGCATCCGGGTCCGATTTGCCCTCGATGTAGATGGGCTCCTTAAAGGCCTCGGGGACGTCCTTGCCCTCGTTGAGGAACTTGACGAAGTCGATGATGCCGCCCTCGTAGCAAAACTCCTCCACGTGGGGAGCCGTCTCGCGCTCGTCGGTCAGCACGATTTTGAGGTTCTTATTGAGGAACGCCGTCTCCTGCAGACGGTTGTGCAGCGTATCGAAATCGTAGATGCAGGTCTCGAAGATCTCGTCGTCGGGCCAGAAGGTGACGGTGGTGCCCGTCGAATCCGAGGTGCCCACGACCTCCATCTTCTTGACGGTCTTGCCGCGCGAGAACTCCATCTCGTAGGTGTTGCCATCGCGACGAACCTGAACGACCACGCGCTTGGACAGTGCGTTGACGACGGAGATGCCCACACCGTGCAGGCCGCCCGAGACCTTATAGGCCGAGTTATCGAACTTACCGCCGGCGTGCAAGATCGTCATAACGACCTCGAGCGTCGGGATCTTTTTAACAGGGTGCTCGTCGACGGGAATGCCGCGCCCGTTGTCGACGACCGTGATGGAGTTGTCGGCGTGGACCGTCACCTGGATCTCGGTGCAGAAACCGGCCATGGCCTCGTCGACGGAGTTGTCAACGATCTCCCACACCAGGTGATGCAGACCGCTGGCGCTCGTCGAGCCGATATACATGCCCGGGCGCTTACGAACGGCCTCGAGACCTTCGAGAATCTTAATCTCGCCGCCATCGTAATCGTTTTCGTTTGCCACACGTCCTCCTTCAGTCAAGAAAATGTGTACAGCCTTACTAGTTTATCGTAAAAAAATACCCTCGGGAACGAGGGTATTTGGCTCTACAAGGCCACCAGATGCGATTTAAGGCTCTTTTTTACTTTGCACGCCCTTGGCCCACTCGGCACTGGCTCTCATGGCATTCTCGAGGGCCTCGCGCAGTTTTTGGTCTTCGATGGGCGCCACTTGGCGCTCGATCTCGGTACGCTCGGCCTCACTTAGGTCGGCGTGCGGGGTCGGCGGTCGCTCGGTCGTCGCCGGGCGCAGGCGCTCCTTGGCGGCGGGCGGCGTGTGACCGGGCGCGGTGGTTTTGAACACCAGGCCGTCCACATGCGCACCGGCGCGCTCCATGCGCGCACGGATGATCTCGCGCAACAGCGTCATTTCCTGCGTCCACGAGGGCGAGTCGAGATATACCAGCAGCTCATTGGACTCGGGCAGGTAGCGCAATCCCGTCACATGCCGCCCCTCGCGCGTGCCCGAGCACACAGCGTTCCATGCGCGATAGACCGTGCGCGACTCCTCGGCGGCCTCCATCTGCGCACGGCGCTCGGGGGTCGCAGCCGCCAGGATGCGCTGGCGCTCTGCGTTCAAAAAACCGCTGAAGGCGACTGTCTCGCTCTCGCGCTCGTAATTAGCACGTCTCACCCATGCTCACCACCTTGGCTCGATCAAGCAGGTCATCGGTAAAGTACCCCAGGTTGGTCGTAGTTATGACCGTCTGGATATCATCGCCGATCAGCCGCAGGAAAGCGCCGCGACGCTCGCCGTCGAGCTCGCTCATCACGTCGTCCAGAAGCAGCAGTGGGGCGGTGCCCAGGACATCGCGAGCCACGGCGACCTCGGCCACCTTCCAGGACAGCACCAGCGTGCGCTGCTGTCCTTGGCTGGCAAATGAACGGGCGGAGCGACCCGCCACGGTGAACTCGATCTCGTCACGATGCGGTCCCACCAACGTCACGCCGCGGCGAATTTCCTCGTCGGCGTGCTCATCAAGGGCGGCCAACATGCGCTCGTACGCCCAGCCCTTCAGCTCTTCGCGATCCTCGACCTGGGGCAAATCCCCCAGCGTGGACGCATAGGTCACGTTGGCGGTCTCACCTGATGCCACTTGCCCGTAGGCAGTGTGCACATGGCCCGCCAGCCGGTCGAGCAGGGCCAACCGGTGCACGAGCAGGGACGAGCCCGCACGGGCAATCGAATCGTTCCACGCGCCGAGCATCTCGCGGCAGCACCAGGTCTCCTTGAGCAAGGCGTTGCGCTGGGTCACGCAGCGCCCATAGGTGCTCGCAAGATCGGCATAGCGTGCGCTCAGTTGCATGCCAAAGTCATCGAGGGCGGCGCGGCGCACACTGGCGCCTCGCTTAACCATGTCCAGATGGTCAGGGCAAAACAGCACGCTCGGCAGAACCCCGCGCACACCGGCGGCAGAGCATCTCTTGCCGTTGCGGCTAAACGAGCGCTTACCGTCCTCCGCGCTCAATCCCATATCAAGCACGCGGCCGTCGCCATCGAGCCTCAGCTCGATCTTGCACGAGCCCACGCCGTCATGGACGAGCTCGGCTGCGGTCGGATGCCTAAACGAGGCGCCGCTCGTCAGCAGCTGCAGTGCCTCTATGAGATTGGTCTTTCCCGCCGCGTTGGGTCCCGCAAGTATCGTCACGCCCTCGTCCAGGGCAAGGCGATAACTATCGAAGCTGCGGTAGTGCGCGACGGAAAGATCGCGGGCGAACATGGTCATGGCGCAGCGCTAGATGCGGACCGGCATGACCAGGTACAGGTAGTTGATCTTATCGTAGGACTTGAAGATGCCCGCCTGCGAGTAGCTCTTGAGCTCCAGCGTGATCTCCTTCTCCTTGGACAGGGCATTGAGGCAGCCGAAGATGTAATGGTAGTTGAAGGCGATGGTACCCGACTCGCCCTCGGCCTCGACATCAATCGTCTCCTGCGCAAGGTCCTGGTCATTGGAAATGGAGGACAGGCCCATCTGCCCGTTCTCGACGTCGATCTCGAACTTGACGGCGGGGTTGGCGCTCGCGATAACGGCCACGCGCTTGAGGGCGGCGTTAAAGGCGGCGACGTCGATCTTGACGCTCGTCACGCACGAATCGGGGATGAGCTGCTTGTAGTTGGGGTACACGCCCTCGATGCGACGCGACACGTAGGTGGTGTTGCCGGCCTCGAAGACGACCTGGGTATCGGTAGCCCCGATCATGATGGTCGCTTGGCTGGCCATGATGTTCAGCGCGTCGTTAAAGGCGTCAGCCGGAACGTTGAGCTCAAAGGAGCCCTCGAGGGTCGAGGTCTCGACCTGCGTATCGCACACGGCCAAGCGGAAGGAATCGGTCGCTACCAGGCGTACAGTGTTGTTCTCGACCTTCATGTGAACGCCGCCCAGGATGGGGCGAGCCTTGTCGGTCGAGGTGACGCGCCACACGCGGGCGACCATCTCGGACAAGATATCGGTCGGCAGCTCCACGGCACTCTCGATGGCATAGGCCGGAAACTCGGGGAAGTCATTGGCATCGAGCGTGTTCAGCCTAAAAGAGCTCTTCTCGCAACCAATCAGCACCTGGCGCTCGGACAGCTCAAAGGTGACCGGGGCATCGGGGAGGGTCTTGGTGATATTGGAGAGCATCTTACAGGGAATAACCATCTCGCCCTCTTCTTCGACATGCGCCGCGATGCGATGACGGATCGAGATGGTGTAGTTAGAGGTCTGGAATTCCAAGATGCCGTCTTGGGCCTTAACGAGCACGCCCGACAGGATGGGGAGGGTGGATGCCGAAGCGACACCCTTCATAACGACGCCGATGGCTTGTGTAAGCGAGCTCTGGCTGACGGTGAACTTCATCTTTTAATACCTTTCTATAGATATAAATATCTTAATAATAGTAATAGCACTGACGAAACTGTTGATTACTCCCAAAGACGCAGGTCAGACCCAGAAAGAGAATCGACAGCAACCTGTGTGCAACAGGGGTGGTTTTCCACGTTCAAAACCTGCGCAAAACTTTTCATCACCGCGGGTTGGGTTTTAGACACCTTATGCCCGTGGTTTCGACAAGTTTTCAACAGGTGTCTCTATTTCCCTACGAGCGCAGTGTAATTTTATCGCGCAGCGACTTGAGGTCTTCGGTGACGGTGCGGTCTTCCTGGATCATCTTCTGGACCTTTTTGTAGCTCGTACTGACGGTCGAGTGGTTGCGGTTGCCAAATTCGGCGCCCACCGCCGTGGTCGTCATCTCGCACATCTCGATGGCCAGATAGATGGCAATATGGCGTGCTTTGGCGATATTGGCGTTGCGACGCGGGCCGATGAGCTCCTCGTGCGTCACGCCGTACTGCTCTTCGATGACGGACTGAACCGTCTGGACGTTGATCTTTTTGGCCGATGTGTCGAAGTACTGGCTGGCGATGGCGTCGATATCGTCAAAGGTGAGCTCCCCGCCCTCGCGCTCGCGGTCGCCCGCCTCGCCGGCGCAGCGCTCGCAAAAGCTCTCGAGTTCGCGGATGTTGGTGCCCGAGACCTCGGCCATGTGTTTAAAGTGCTCGTCGGTCAGGTGCCCGCTGTCGCCCCCATAGGCCGCCAGCAGCGAGTCGTCGCCTGCCTCGGGAGCGGCGACGATGGTGTTCTCGTAATAGCGCTGCAAGATCTTGTATTTCATCTCGTAGCTGGGCTCTGCGACCAGGCAGAGCATGCCGGCGTTGAAGCGGCTGGTCAGACGCTCGTCCATGCTCAGGTCCTTGGGGGCGCGGTCTGCCGCGATGACGACCTTCTTGTTGTTGCGGATGAACTCGTCCATGAGCTGGAAAAAGTAGTCCACGCTCGCGCGCTTGCCGATGATGTTTTGAATGTCATCGATGATGAGCACGTCCACGCCGTGGTATGCCTGCATGATAGGGGCGTTGCTCTTCTTTTGGCGGTCGAACTCGGTCATCAGGTCGTCCAGATATGCCTGGGAGTTGGCATACTTGACCTTGATCTCGGGCGACTTCTCGGCGAGCTCGTTTTTGATAGCAAGCAGCAGGTGCGTCTTGCCTAGGCCCGATTTGCCGTAGATGAACAGTGATGTGCACGTGCCGCGCTCGTCCGCGAGGGCGGCAAACTTGAGTGCCGAGCGATAGGCATGGCTGTTCTCGGGGCCGTAGACGAAGTTCTCAAAGGTGAATTTTGAGTTTGCGGCGAGCGGGGCACCGTCTGTGTTCTGCTCCGCCGGCGCCGCCGGTGCCGCCGCAGGCGTAGCGGGGGCCGCTGCGTGCGCGGTCTTTGCCGGCGCGCCGCCCTGCATCTGATTCATCATGCGGCGGAAGTCGTCGGCCGAAAGCGTGTTCTTGATCGCAATGCCCGTGTCCTCGCCCGGCGTCGTGTCGTGGGCGATGGGCATATGCGTGACGGGCGCGGGCGTTGATGTCACCGGGCCCGACGGCGCCGCGGGCGCCTGCTGTGCCTCTCCCATGGTTTCACGGGAAACATCACCGGCCCTGGGCGCGGGTGTCGTTGTGGCTGCTGTGGTCGCAATCGGGGGAGCGGCGGGTGCTGCTGCGGCAGCGGAATCAGCCGCGGCACTCTGCGGCGCCACGATGTCGAGCGCGATTGGCGCAAAGGCGATTTCCTCTAGATAGGCCTCGATCGTCGGTTGGTGCTTTTTGAGCTGCGCGATGGCAAAGCGCGAAGGGGCCTCGATCGTGAGCGTGTCTTCGGTCAGGCTCACGGCGCGCGACTGCCCCAGCATGTTGATGAGGCGTGCATCTTGGCCGTCGCGCTGGCAAAAGGCGATGGCATCCCCCAGGATGATGCTTGCTTCCTCGTCCACTGTCTCTCCCGTCCTTTAGCTCTGAGCTCGCACGCGAGCGGCGCCGAGTTCGGTCAGATGGTATTTTTGGCCATGCTTGATGACCAAGCCGGCCTGTGCCAAATCATTGAGTGTGCGTGACCAAGTGGGGGCCGAATTTCCAAACGCCCTCGCCAGATCGGTTGCGCCGCACGCCTGATTTTGCGCCAGATAGCCCAGCGCGGCGTTGCCGCGGTCGCTTACGAACACGTCCGGCTGTGGCTGTGCATATTGATTCGCCGCATTAGGATACACCATTTGAGCTGCTGGTTGTTGAGAACTCTGCATGGGCGGCATCTGCTGTTGAAAACTTTGCGGCCACTGCTGGTAAGGCTGCGCCGGTACCTGCTGTGCCCATGGGTTGTACTGCTGCTGAGGCATCTGCTGGTATGTCTGTTGATATCCCTGCGGGTACTGTTGTGGATACTGCTGGGCGTACCCGTACCCCTGCTGCGGTACTTGTTGGTATGGATACCCTTGCGGGTACGGTTGATAACCCATTTGCTGACCGCCCGGCATGCCTGCCGATTGTTGGACGGCGGCGGCATCCTGGTCTGTCGGAGGCACGCCCTCTGGAGTGTTTGGAGGCACCGGCATCGACGCCGCCGGGGATCCCTGCATGGGGAGCATACCGGGCTGCTGCATCTGCATCATGGGCGGTTGTGTCTGCTGTGCTGCCATGGGCTGCTGTGTAAAAGCTCCCGGCAGGGGATAGACCGCCTGCTCGGTCTCGGGGCGCACGGCGGCGCCACGCCCGCCGGCGCGTTCGATTTCCTGCACGCGCTTGGGGTTCAGGCTCACGGTCACCACAGTGCCGTTGCCCATGTTGTCTTCGATGGAGACGGCGCCGCCGGCGTTTTCCAGGTACTCCTGCACCATGGGAAAACCCGCTCCAGTTCCGCGGATATACCGCTTCATCTTACTGTTTGCGCTGGTCACACCAAAGTCAAAGGCGCGTTCCTTGTCATCGATGCCCGGCCCCTGGTCGGCAAAGCGAATCGTGTCTCCGCCGTCCAGGATCGAGATGATGGGCTCTGCAAAGTGGGCGTGGATAAAGTTTTCGACAATCTCGCGAATGACCATGAGCGAGATGTGGCCGCCCTGTTCCTTCATGCATTGGTAGACGGTGTTGGTCGTCTCTTCCAGATACGTGCGGACGTCTTGCGGCTCGATGACGATCACACGCGGGGTCGACAGCATGTCGTCGTATACCGCTATGCGCGCCGCATACATCGCTGCCGGCGCTTTTACTGCGGTCTGTTCACCCTCGTCGCGCTCTTCGCGTACGCCGGTGATGTGCTCGTTGTCGGGTGCCGGATCTCCGGAGTCGACCATGGTGTAAAAGTCGTCAGACATGCCGCTCGCAATCTTTCAAAAGGTTTCGAACAAATAGTAGCTCACCGTGCAATGTTTCTCATCTTTCGACAACTTTTCAAAACCTGTTGAAAACTTTGGAAATCGAGCGAAAAGTTCTCAACATTGCCAACATGACCTGTTGAAAACTCGATGAAATATCGTGAAAAGTTGCCCACTGCCTCAAATACCGATTCTGCTTATGGGGGAACCGTGTACTCTTTGCAACCTTTTACCTTTGATTTCTTGACATTTGAACATTGATTTCCCTACAATCTTCAAGCTCACGTGTCTATATCTG
>CAKUGT010000034.1 GCA_934654795.1 uncultured Collinsella sp. | reverse complement strand
TCTGTTGCCTCTCTCGTGGGCGCCAGGCAAAGCGCCCACAAACTAGCCTCTCTTCATGAGCCCCGCAGTCCGCTCCGGCTGCGGGGCTTTTGCTGTTGAGTTGGCTGTTGGCGAGGGAACGCTGGTGGGGTATGGGAAACTGCGTCCCAGAATAGGCGCTCAAAATGGGACCCAGTTTCCCTCGAGGTCCTCAACGGGAAAGCGCATCCCAGAATTCGGCCGAAAAGTGGGACGCGGTTTCCCAAACAGGCCGCTAGCGGAAAGTGCATCCCGCTATTGAGCTTCAAAGTGGGATGCACTTTCCGGATGACTAGGATTTTGCTGAGGCGATGGCTAGAGCCGGCGTGCTTAGCGCCTAGTAGTAGGCCCACATGGCTTCGACTTCGTTGAGGACCTCTACGACGCCCCAGCGGCGGGCGCTTCGGCTGGCCGAGTTGGGGTCGTAGACGCCAATCTGGTTGGCATCGTCGATGCCGTAGAGCACGATGTAGTGGCCTACGTTGGTAAATGTACCGGGGCGCACTGCGGCGATGACGGGCACACCCGAGCGAAGTGCTTGGGTAATAGATTCGCGATCGTTATAGAGCTGTGTTCCGTTGAGCCCCAGCTGCCACGCACCGCCTGTCATAAACGACCACTCGGTGGCACCAGTGGGGGCGTAGTTGCCGGCTTCGGCCAGTGCGCATATATCGACCGGCGTCTTATCGGTGTGGCCGGTCTTAAAGATATAGACCATGGTGAGGCAAGTGGGACCGCAAGCGTTTTCGCGAATAGTGCCACCGGCATAGGGCAGCTCCGACCATGCGGGGTCAATTTGGTAGATGTGGGGCATGGTGCCGGCCTGCCATTGCGAGCGTGGGGTCGAGAACGCAAAGGAGTAACCGGGCGCGACGGGAGCTTTAAGCAGCTTGTCCTCGGCAGTGGGCTCAAGACCGGCTGACCCGTGGGAGATACAGGATCCCAAAAACACAAAGACGAGGCAGGCGGCGATGGAGCAAAACGCAAGGCGTAGGCGGCGGGCCGGAAGCGCGTGGCTTGTGATGTGCGACGCGGGGTGAGGGGCTGAATTGCCGCGATCGCGTTGAGGTCGCGAAAAGGAGCGCTTAACGTAGTAGTCGGTCTTACGGCGATCATAGCGGCGTGGCTGCGATGTGTCGGTCTGGCGTTGGCGTGTGCTCGTACTCATGCGGTCTGACTGCTGCACGGTACGGCTTTGTTGCCGCGAAGAAGCCCCGGGCTGCTCTTGGGGGCGCTGCGGGCTGTCGTTGTCGGAGGTGCTTCTGGGCGTTGGCGTGGTGCGGCCGGCAAGGCGCACGCTTTGTGGCCGTTGGTCGCCGTCATTGTATCCGTATGCCATTCGAATCACCTTGCCTCATGTGTAACTTGTCTATCCTACATAAAAAGATGCACGACACATGGGCATGTGCGCCAAAAGCCTGACAAATGGTATGAACGTTGCCGCGCCGCGCGCCAAGCGTCACGGCAACAGGTCTTCAAAAACAGACAAGATGAAAGCGTCCAAGACGAATGACGTCTTCCGCCGTTCGTCCCAAAAACGGCGCCGCTCGTTTTACAGTTCTGCCTTCGGTCGAGCCACAAGCGGCGTTGCTGTGCCAAGGCCGTATCTTAAAGCCACGAAATTAAAGCGCGCGGCAAAACAGGCTGCGCAAGGGGTGACGCCAAAGGGCGTCAAAAAGGAAAGGAGGGGAACAATGGCGGACAAGAACGCGGAAGTTGCAGTCGAGGATAACGGCGGTATGAAGAAAACGCTCTCGCTCTGGAACTTCTTCACCATCGGCTTTGGTGCCATCATCGGCACCGGCTGGGTTCTGCAGGTCGGCGACTGGATGGTCGTGGGCGGCGGCCCCGTTCCCGCTATGATCGCATTCCTCTTGGGTGCAATCTTCCTCGTGCCCGTCGGAGCTGTTTTCGGTGAGCTCACGGCTGCCATCCCCATCTCGGGCGGCATCGTCGAGTATGTCGACCGTAGCTTTGGCCGTACGCTGAGCTACATCACCGGATGGCTCCTGGCTTTGGGCAACGGCATTCTGTGCCCGTGGGAGGCCATCGCCATCTCGACCCTCGTGTCCGAGATGTTCGGCAGCCTGCCCGGTCTTGAGTGGCTGCGCGCCGTCAAGCTCTACACCATCCTGGGCGCCGACGTTTACCTGTTCCCGACGCTGATCGCACTCGGTTTTGCAGTCTACGTCATCTTCCTCAACTTCCGCGGTGCCAGCTCGGCCGCCAAGCTCCAGGCCTTTCTGACCAAGGCTCTGCTCTGCGGCATGCTGCTCGCCATGGGCGTCTCGCTGTTCACCGGTTCGCCGGACAACGCCATGCCCGTGTTCTCCCAGGTCGCCGGTGCTGGCGGCGGCAAGGCCGCTACCGAGAGCACCAGCCTGTTCGCCGGTATCGTGTCGGTTCTGGTTCTGACCCCGTTCTTCTACGCCGGCTTCGACACCATTCCTCAGCAGGCTGAGGAAGCGGCCGAGGGCCTCAACTGGAACAAGTTCGGCAAGATCATCTCCCTGGCCCTGCTGGCCGCCGGCGGCTTCTACATGGTCTGCATCTACTCGTTCGGCACCATTCTCGACTGGCACGAGTTCGTTAAGAGCCCGGTTCCCGCGCTCGCCTGCCTCAAGGGCATCAACATGCTCCTGTACCTGGCCATGCTCGTCATCGCCACGCTTGGACCCATGGGCCCCATGAACTCCTTCTACGGCGCCACGAGCCGCATCATGCTCGCCATGGGTCGCAAGGGCCAGCTGCCCGAGAAGTTCGCCGAGGTTGATCCCAACTCCGGCGCTCCCAAGCTCGCTTGCGTCGTCCTGGGCGTCATCACCGTCGTCGGTCCGTTCCTGGGTAAGAACATGCTCATCCCTCTGACCAACGTGTCGGCTCTCGCCTTCATCTTCTCCTGCGGTATGGTCGCCCTCGCTTGTCTGCGCATGCGCTTCACCGAGCCCGACCTGCCTCGTCCCTACGAGGTGCCCGGCGGCAAGTTTGGCATCGGCCTCGCTATCGCTGCCTGCGCCATCATCATCGGCCTGCTCGTGATCCCGTTCTCTCCCGCCTCCCTCAACATGGTGGAGTGGAGCATCGTGATCGGCTGGCTGGTCGTCGGCCTGGCCCTCATGGCCTTTACCAATTCCCGCAAAAAGTAACGCCGAGCCGGGGCGGATCGGGTGCGCGGGACCCTCTCTTCCGCGCACCGAACCCGGCACCACTTGGGTAGCTTTGTGAGGCCTTAACCCAACACGGCCTCGCCCACTATATGGATCCATAAGGAGGAACCATGTCCACTAAGTATGCAATCGTTGGCGGCAAGCTCATCGACGGCACCGGCGCCGAGCCGGTCGAGAACTCCCTCGTTCTCGTCGACGACAACGGCAAGATTGAGTACGCCGGCGCCATGCAGGACCTTCCCGAGGGCGTTGAGGTCATCGACGCCGCCGGCAAGACCGTCCTTCCCGGCCTGATCGACACCCACCTGCATTTCTCGGGCAACTTGACCGACGATGACACCGACTGGGTCATGCAGCCGCTCCTCGAGAAGCAGGCCGTCGCCGTCAAGCAGGCCTATGACTGCCTCACCCACGGCCTCACCACCGTCTGCGAGATCGGCCGCTTTGGCATCCAGATTCGCGACTGCATCGACAAGGGCGTCTTTAAGGGCCCGCGCGTTCTGGCTACCGGCCTTGGCTTCTGCCGCGTTGCCGGCCACGGCGACTCCCACCACTGCACCCAGGAGCTCAACAAGGAATCGCACCCCTGGGGCGACCAGGTCGACGGTCCTTGGGATCTGCGCAAGGCTGTCCGTCGTCGTCTGCGTGAGAACCCCGATGCCATCAAGATCTGGGCTACCGGTGGCGGCATCTGGCGCTGGGACTCCGGTCGCGACCAGCACTACTGCTCCGAGGAGATCCAGGCCGTGGTCGAAGAGGCCAAGATGGTCGGCATTCCCGTGTGGAGCCACTGCTACAACAACCACGCCGCTGCCTACGATTCCGTCCGCTTTGGCTGCGAGCAGCTGATTCACGGCTTCGACATCGATGAGCGCACCATGGACCTCATGGCCGAGCAGGGCACCTTCTTCACCCCGACGATCGCCTTCCTGCCCACCTGGTACGCCACCTATCCGCCCGTCTACGTCCCCGAGCTGCACGACAAGTACGAGGGCACCCTGGTCGAGAAGGAGCTCCAGCGCAACTACGACTGTCTGCGCGAGGCCAAGAAGCGTGGCGTCGTCATGACGATCGGCTCCGACTCCTTCTCCTTCGTCACCCCGTACGGCAACTGCTCCATCGAGGAGATGTACGAGTTCGTCGACAAGATCGGCTTCACCCCGGTCGAGACCATCACCTGCGCCACCCTCAACGGTGCCAAGATGTGCCACATCGAGGACGAGACCGGTTCCATCGAGGCCGGCAAGTGCGCCGACCTGCTGGTCGTCAACGGTGACGTTGCTGCCGACATCCACGTGCTCAACACCGACAACATGGACGTCATCATGAAGGACGGTTGGATTGTCGAGGCCGGCACCTTCGGCGAAGCCAACAAGTACAGCGCGTAGGCTACCGTTCATCGACGGCTGGATGTAAATCAAAGAAATTGATTGCATAATGCAATGGAGAGGGTCGTTTGCGGCCCTCTTTATTGCTATGGGTGCGTTAGTCAGAAGGGGATGACGGTGGATTTCAATAGGCTGATCTTGGGCAAAAGCTATAACTCGACCAAGGTCTTTCGTACCGCTCAGCATGTGGTCCAGGCTATTTTGCTTGGCGTTGTCGTTCCACTGCTCATCCTGCTGCTTATCTGGGATTTAACCGATAATCCCAATCCCGTTCCGGCCGTTGTCGTCATTGCCGGCTTGGTCATGCTGTGCTTTTTCTTCTCGTATGTCTTTGTGGTGCCCGACGACCTCACGTCGAGCGCTACCGACCGCACGCTCGCCATCGCCTCAAAAATATTCGCCTACACGTCGCGCGGCCTTACGCCCGAAGCTGCTCTGGGCGCCTCGAAGATCATCCTGTCTGAAACTATCGCCTCTGCCATCTGCTTTACCGACGGCAAGCAGGTGTTGGCGAGCTGGGGCGAGGACTCGGCAAAATGCCCCGCGGGCACCCCGGTGGTACTGCGGACCACGCTCAATGTGATCAACAGCGGTGAGCAAAGCGTGTTCTCGCGCGATGCCTCGACCGAGACGGGCGGCTACTTTCCGCGCCTGCGCGCCGGTATTGTCGCACCGCTTACCGTGCGCGGGCATTGCGTGGGCACGCTCGAGCTGTATTATCCCCGTCTGAGCAGCATCGATATGCGCCAGACGGCGCTTGCCTCGGGCTTTGCCGACCTCATTTCCACGCAGCTTGCAAGCTTTGAGCTCGAGCGCCAGGACGAGCTTACGGCCCGCGTGGAGCTGCGTGCCTTGCAATCGCAGGTCGATCCTCATTTTTTATTCAATACCATCAGCACCATCGTGTCGCTCGTACGTACCGAGCCGGACAAGGCGCGATCGCTGCTGATCGACTTTTCCAATTACTATCGTCAGACGCTTTCTGATTCCGATACGCTCACCACGCTCGAGCACGAGGTGGAACAGGGCACTCGCTATATCAATCTTATGCAGGCCCGGTATGGCGACGGCCGTCTGCGCGTTTCGGTCGACATCGACTTTGAGGTGCGCGACAGCCTGGTGCCGCCGTTTATCTTGCAGCCGCTGCTCGAAAACTGCATCAAGCACGCGCAGCGCGAGACCGAGCCGCTTTCTATTCATGTAAGGGCTTTCGAGACCGATGACGGCTTGGAGATCATCGTCGAAGACGACGGCATCGGTATGAGCGAAGAAGTCTGCGCGCATCTGTTTGAGCAACATCGCCGAGAGGAGCCCGAGAGCATTACCGCCGACGGCTCCATCAAGCGAGGTTGCGGCCTGGCGCTCTTCAACGTACTTCAGCGCATCCATTTCTTTTACGGAGAAGATTCCGGCATGCGCGTGAAGTCCCAGGAGGGCGTGGGAACGCAGGTTATCGTCGAGCTGAACGGCGAGCCGCATGAGCCGGCGCCGTTGACGGCGTAGCACGCGGTTGGATTGAGAGAAAAAGAGGGGAAGCGCATATGTCCGAAGGCTGGAACATCTTGGTGGTTGATGACGAGCCTCCCATTAGGGCTGAGCTACGCTATCTGTTGGAAAAGGATACGCGTGTGGGTCAGATTGCCGAGGCGGGCAATGTCACCGAGGCCGTGGAGTCGATTCTCTCGAGCAAGCCCGACGTGTTGTTTTTGGACATCACGATGCCCGGGCGCTCGGGAATTGAGCTTGCTGAGACGCTGCAGAACTTAAAGACGCCGCCGGTGGTTGTGTTTGTGACGGCGTTTGCCGAGTTCGCGGCCGATGCGTATAACCTCGATGCGGTCGACTATATCGTCAAGCCGGTCGAGGACGCACGCCTGTCAAAGGCACTCGACAAGATCGAGGCAGCCTTGGGTGCCCGTCGTGTTATCCACGCTCCGCGCCAGCCTTTGCGTCTGACGGTGGACCGCGGGGGCAAGAAGGTGTTCATTCCCGTTGCGGATGTCTGTTACTTTGAGGCGCGCGCCGATTTTTGCAACGCCATCTGTCCCGAGGGGACGTACCTCATCAACGAATCGATCTCCTCGCTCGAGCGTCGTTTGGGCTCCGAGGGCTTTATTCGCGTTCATCGCAGCTATCTGGTTAATTTGGAGGACGTGCATAACGTTGAAGTCGGCTCCACGGGCCTGATGGAGTTGAGACTCGATCGCGTGGACTCGACGGTGCCGGTGTCCCGTCGTCGCGCCGCCGAGGTCAAGTCGCACTTGGGGCTTGCATAAGAGCCCGCGTGTCATCGTTTGGCACCGTAGGTTTGGCATGGCTGTGGGGTGGGCATAATGGATTGCATCGAATGAAATCGAAAGGATTATTATGCCTGCGCTTATCACCCATCATTTGTTTGGCGAGGAAAGCATTGACCGTCTTCCGCAGGGCGTACTCACGTCCGACGAGGAGCGCATCGCCTTTATCCTGGGCAACCAGGGTCCCGACCCGTTTTTCTTCCACATCCTGACGCCCCGCGTTTCCGACTGCACGCTGCTGGCGCAGGTTATGCACCGCTCGCGTATATCGCGCCAGTTCTCGTGCCTGCGCGACGGCGTGTCTCATCTGCTTCCGCGCGATGCCAACCTGGGTCGCGCCTTCGCGCTGGGTCTGCTGTCGCACTACGTGCTCGACCGCAATGCGCACCCCTTTGTCTACGAGCAGCAGTTTGGCATCGTGGAGTCCGATCCCGAGCTTGAGGATTCGAGCAGTCAGGTCCATGCCGTGATCGAGAGCGACCTGGATGTACTGATGCTGCAGCTTAAACGCGATGGCGCTACGGTCGACGATTACCCGCCGGCGGGTGAGATCGTCACCACCGATCGCATCAGTCGCGTGGCCGGCGTGCTGATGAGCTATGTTGCCGGACGCGTGTACGGCATTGACATTCCGGCGGGGGAGTACGGTGCTGCCGTTGCCAATATGCAGCGACTTTACCGTGCGATTGAGCCGGCGGGCTCGGCCAAGACGCGTGCAATTGCCCTGGTCGAAGGCATAGTGCACGACTACTCGCTGCTCGACGGCCTTGCCCATCGCGTGACGACGGAGCTGCCCGAGCGCACCGGTAACCTGGGCCATCTGACATGGAAGAATCCCTTTACCGATGAGGTCTCGAACGAGAGCTTCCCCGAGGTCTTTGACCGCGCGCTGCTCGATTACGAGTGCACGGTTGCCCGCTTTATCGAGACCGGTGACATGGAGGCCGTGACCGGCCATGTTAACTACAGCGGCCGCGTGCTCGATGCCGACGAGGAGTTCGACCGCGAGGAATAGCAAGCCAACTCGTCCACGCCTTCCAATAAGTTGCGGTGGAATAGTTCCTGTTTTGGCCTCCGAGGCTTCCAAACAGGAACTATTTCACCGCAACTGCGTTTGGGATGCGGGTCTATCCCGCCGACTTGCATGCCCGTGCGTTCCCCTTTGCCGAATCCTTACCAGCGGTTCTGGACAATTGGGGTACGATGAACTAACTGCATATCGGGCGAATACGAAGGGTCCCTGTCCATGAAATACACCAAGCTCGAGCGTAACTGGGTCATGTACGATGTGGGAAACTCGGCCCTCGTGCTGCTCAATACCTCGGTGGTGCCCATCTACTTTAACGCCATCAATACCGGTGCTTCCTCGGCAGACCTGGTGGTCGCTTGGGGCAACGCGCAGACGATTGCCTCGCTGGTCATCGCCATGCTCATGCCCATTCTGGGCGCACTTGCCGATTACGCCGGCAATAAGATCAAGTTCTTCATGGGCTTTTTCCTGACGGGCCTGGTTCTTTGCCTGGCACAGGCCATCCCCATGTCTGCCATGGCGTTTCTGACCGTCTACGTGCTGTGCACCATCGGCCTCAACTCGTCCATGACGTTCTACGACGCCATGTTGCCCGACATCACCACCGACGAGCGCATGGATGCCGTGTCCAGCTCGGGCTATGCGTGGGGCTACATCGGCTCGACCGTGCCCTTCATCGTCTGCCTGGCTCTCATTATGGGTGGTCCGGCCTTGGGCATTCCCACCATGCTCGCCACGCGCCTGTCGTTTATCATCACCGGTGCCTGGTGGCTCATCTTTACCCTGCCGCTTATTCGCACCTATAAGCAAAAGTACGGTCGCGAGCGTGGTCCCGAGGACACCATCGGCCACATCGTGGGCGGCGTGTTCTCCGAGGTTGGACACACCATGCGCGAGATCGCCCACAACAAGACCGTGCTGGTCTACATGATCGCATTCTTCTTCTACATCGACGGCGTGCACACGGTCATTTCCATGGCAACCAGCTATGGATCGGCTTTGGGCATCGACTCGACCCAACTGGTGCTGGCTCTGCTCGTCACGCAGTTCGTGGCCTTCCCGTCCGCCATTATCTACGGCAAGCTCGCCGGTCGCGTGGGCACGCTCAACATGATCATGGTTGCCGTCGCCGCCTATATGGGCATCGTGCTCTTTGCCGCGTTCTTCTTAAAGACCGCTTTCGAGTTTTGGGTACTCGCCATTTTGGTCGGCCTGTTCCAGGGTGGCGTGCAGGCGCTCAGCCGCAGCTACTTCGGTCGCATCATCCCCAAGGAAAAGTCCAACGAGTACTACGGCTTCTTTGATATCTTTGGTCGTTATGCAAGCGTTATGGGCACCTTCCTGGTGTCGGTCGTCACCTCGCTGACCGGCAACCCGTCGCTGGGCGTCCTGTCTATCGGCGTGCTGCTGGTCGTTGGCTTTATGCTGCTGGTCCGCCTGTCCCGCATGACTCGGGCGGCAGAGCATGCCGCATAGGAACTTGCCGGTAATTGCGTCCGCCGCGATACTCTTTTGGGGTTATCCGCAATAAACATTCTGACTTTCGAACAATGATTAGCCCAAGTGGGTATGATGGAGTCAGCTAGGTCGCGGGGCGTCGCCTGTGTTTGGCGGCGTCCCGTTTTTGTGTTGCAGGGAGGGTAAGGCATGAACGCCACGGTCGTGATTCCAACGTATTGGGCGGGCGATGACGCTCGCGCAAACGCCCCTGGCACCTATGACCATTCGACACGACTCAACGCCGACAATCCCGAACTCGACCGCTGCCTGGCCTCGCTCGAGCAGGTGCGCGACATCCCGCGCATCATCCTTTTGGTGGTCTGTCCCGTTTCTGCCACAGCCGATGTGTCGCTGCGCGTGCACGAGATTGTCGACGCGCATCCCACGCTCAAGGTCACCGTTGTCACCAACACCCAGGCCTCGCGCATCGCAGACCGGGTTGCTCAGATCGCGCCCAAGGGTTCGGGCGAGTGTGTGAGCCTGCGAGGCTACGGTGCCATCCGCAACATGGGGCTGGCCTGCGCCGCCGTGCTGGGACACGATGCGGTTGTCTTTTTGGATGACGACGAGACCGTCATCGATGCCGACTTTATGAAGCGTGCGACCTATGCTCTGGGGCAGCAGACGCGCCAGGGCTTGCCGATCTTGGTCAAAAGCGGTTATTTCTACGACCGCGATGGATCGCCGCTGGCCCCTACGGACAAGGTGGGCATCTGTCATCGCTGGTGGACCAAGCGCATTGAGTTTAATCGCTGGATGAAAAAGGCACTCTCGGGCACCCGCATCTCGCGCTCCAACTACGTGTGCGGCGGTCTGATGGCCCTGCACGCCCGTGCCTTTACCCGTGTGGCCTTCGACCCGTTTATCACCCGTGGCGAGGACCTCGACTACCTGTTTAACATGCGCATGTTTGGCTACGACGTGTGGTTCGATAACGAGTGGACCGTGCGCCATCTGCCCCCGGAGTCCGAAAAGCGCTCGCCGCGCTTTATGCAGGACGTGTACCGTTGGTACTACGAGCGGGCCAAGCTGACGTTCGCCGCGCACCAGAAGGAACTCATTCCCGTTACGGCGGCGTCGCTCATGCCCTATCCGGGTCCGTGGATCTCGCGCGAGCTCGACGACCGTGTGCGCAAGACCGCCATGGTCCGCAGCGTGTTTACCCGCGAGCACGAGGGCTATCTGCGTATCTGGCGCCATGGTATCGACGAGGCCAAGGCGTATGCGCGCCAAAACGCCGCAAGTTACCTGCGTTTCCAGAGCTTCTGGCCCAAGATCATGGACGGGCTTTGGCGAGACGCACAGCTGATCAGTATCCTGGAGGGGGCCGAATGATCGACCGCCGCGCCCAGCGCGATAGTTCAATATCAATCTTTCGCATCATCGCCGTTGCCTGCGCCGTCTGCGTGCTGGCGTACTTTGTCTTTGCCCTGGCGACCGGTATCGAGCCCATCGCGACGGTTGTCGCCTGCGCGCTGCTGTGTATCTTTCTGTGCATCTTTATCTTTTTGACGCTCAACCCCGATTCGGTGCGCTCACAGTACACCGAGGAGACGCTCTCGGTGGCCTCTGCCATGCTCGAGGATATTAAGGGTGGTCTGACCCAGGAATCGGCGCGTTTGGTGTGCCAGCGCATCTTGCCCGAGACGCGCGCCATGACCGTCGCCATTACCGACGAGGACAACGTGCTGGCGTGCGCGGGCGAGTTTGAGGAAAAGCTGCTGCCCGATTCTCCCATTCACACGCTTGCCACGCGCTACGTCATCGAGCACGGTATCGTGCAGTCGTTCAACCGCGTCGTGGACGTCGTGGGCTCGGACGGTTCGCACAACCAGGTCCCGGCGGGTATCATCGCGCCCATCAAGGTGGGCGACCGCACCGTCGGCACGCTCAAGTTCTACTACAAGACCCCGCGCGCCGTCGACCGTACCCAGTACGCGCTCGCCTCGGGTTTTGCCGAGATCTTGTCTACGCAGCTCGCCATCCATGAGCTCGAGGTGCAAAAGGAGCTCACGGCCCGCGCCGAGGTGCGTGCGCTGCAGGCACAGATTAACCCGCACTTCCTGTTCAACACGCTGAACACCATTGCATCGTTTACGCGCACCGATCCGCTGCGCGCTCGCGAGCTGCTGCGCGAGTTCTCATCGTTTTACCGCGCCACGCTCGACAACTCGGGATCGCTCATTCCGGTTTCGCGCGAGGTCGCACAGACCAAGCGCTACCTGACGTTTGAGAAGGCGCGCTTTGGCGAGGATCGCGTGCTGGCGACCTTCGATGTGTCCGAGGATGTGGAAGATACGCTGGTGCCGGCGTTCGTGATCCAGCCGATTGTCGAGAACGCCGTGCG
>CAKUGT010000033.1 GCA_934654795.1 uncultured Collinsella sp. | reverse complement strand
TGTGCGGCGCGCATGCGACGCTTGATGGTGTAGAGCTCGAGCGTATCGAGCATAAAGACGATGTTCGTCTCGGTAGGATGTTTGCTCGTCGCCGAGATGCGCCCGGCACTCACAAGCGTTGCCGCCTCGGGGCACACCGAACGCGCCGCATCCATGCAAGCCGCAGGGTCGGTACCCGGCGGCGTTGCCAGCACGGCCCACGCAATGGACTCGTGACGCGGATCGACCCACTCGATGGAGCAGATGCGATCGGCATACGTGCGGAAAAGGTCGGGATAGCTGGTGAGCATCGTCAGCAGCTCGCGCTCCCCTGCCAGGGACTTGCGTTCCAGGTCGGTCAGAACCATCGGCATTGCGGAGGACGCGGCAGTCGGAGCGGCTCCAGCAGGTGCGACATCCATTCCGGCAGGAACATCGATCGGCGGCATGTCGTCGACGACCTCGACCGGCGCGGCCCCGTAGGCCTCGAGCGGGACGTAGTCGTACGGCTCCTCCTCGACCGGCGCAGACACCGGCGGCGTGGCGCCCGACGCCCAAGCGCCGCGCGACGCCCCCGGCGAACCAGTCGCCCGACCGCCCGCGCCACCAGAGCGCTCGCCCTGCGCGCGCTGACGCTCATAGTTCTGCTCGCGGCGGCGCTCCGCATCCTCGCGCTTGGCAACGTCGCGAAATACACGGCCCGAGCTCGCGCGCACCGTCTCCAAATCCAAGCCAAGCAGGTCGGCAATCTGAATAAAGTACGTATCGATCATGTAGCTGTCGCGCAGCGGATAGATGAGCGTCAGCGCGTCCTCAAGCGCCTTCGCGCGACCGCCCGGCGTGGTGATGTCGCTCGACTCCTGCAGCGAACGGTAGACAAAGTCCATGAGCGGCTCGGCGGCGTCAATGCGTTTCTGCAGCTCCTCTCCGCCGTGCGCCGTGATGAACTCCATGGGATCGTTGCCGTCGGGCAGCACCACGCAGCGCAGGTCCATCGAATCCTGCTCAATAAACTGAATCGCGCGACGGGCGGCCTTCTGGCCCGCGGCGTCTCCGTCAAACATATAGACGATGCGCTTGGCAAAGCGGGTGAGCGTCTTGACGTGATGCTCCGTGAGTGCGGTGCCCAGCGTAGCGACAACGTTTTTAATCCCCGCCTCCCAGCAGGCGATGCAGTCGGTATAGCCCTCCACCACGATGGCCGTATCCTGCGCGACGATAAACTCCTTGGCCCAATTAAAGCCGTAGAGGTTTCGCTTTTTATGGAACACGCTCGTCTCAGCGGTATTGAGGTACTTGGGCTGGCCGTCACCCATGATGCGACCACCAAAGGCAATGTTGTGACCCTGTTCGTCAAAGATGGGAAACATTACGCGGTCGTAGAAGCGGTCGGCAAGCTGCCCGCGCCCGCGGCTCACGGCAACGTTGGCGTCGATCATCTCCTGCGGGGTAAAACCCGCCTGGGACAGGTGCGACACCAGCGCGTTACGGCCCGGTGCAAAACCCAGGCAGTAGCGGCGGCAGACGTCGCCACCCATGCCGCGGCTGGCAAAGTACTCGCGTGGACGGCCATCCTTACCGCGCATAAGCATGGTGTGGTAGAACTGGGCGGTCTCGGCGCACAGATCGTAGATGCGGGCACGCTTGGTACCGCGCTCACGGCGATCTCCAGTGTCGTGCAACTCAATACCCGCGCGATCGGCCAAATAACGGATTGACTCGGGAAAGCTCAGGTTCTCGCGCTTCATGATATAAGTGAAGACGTCGCCGCCTTCGCCGCAGCCAAAGCAGTGCCAGACCTGCGTGGCGGGGATAATGTGGAAGGACGGCGTCTTTTCGCCATGGAAGGGGCAGCAACCCCAAAACTCATGGCCGCGGGGCTTGAGCTCAACCGTTTCCTGCACGATGGCAACCAGGTCAGACGCAGCGCGTACCTGGTCTTTTTCCTCATCGCTAATCACGGATGCTCACCCCCTGCTCGCCCAAGTTGTGACGAATATCTTCGATATTACCCTCGACGGTCGAGATCAACTCATCCAGCGATTCGAACACACGCGAGGGACGCAGCCAGCGCGTAAACGCCAGCGAAACGGAAGTGCCGTACAGGTCGCCCGTATAACCAATTAAGTTGGCCTCGAGATGCGCAGATGCGGCATCGTCGGCATACGTCGGCGGCAGTCCGACGTTGACAGCAGCGGGCCACGCGGTGTCATCGACCAGCACCAGACCCTCATACACGCCATCGGCAGGCACCTGAATGCCATCGGGAACCTGCAGGTTTGCCGTGGGAAAGCCCATGCCAGAACCCTCGTGACGGCCGCGAATAACGCCGCCGCGCACCATATACGGGCGGCCAAGTAGCCCAGCAGCAAGCTCCACATGGCCCTGTCCCAGCTCGTGACGAATGCGGGTGGCGCAAATGGCCTCCCCGCCCTCGCAAAGCAGGTCGTGACCATACACGTCAGTGCCGCGCTCGGAACCCCAGGCGCGCATCTCGGCAACACCAGCAGCACCGCCGCGACCCAGCCTAAAGTCACTACCAACGCGAATCGAGCGAATGTCAACCACGCGCGACAGCAATGCGAGAAAACCGACATGGTCAAGCGCCGCAACCTCAGGCGTAAAGGGAACGGCCACTACCGCATCGACCCCGGTCTGAGCCAAGGCATGTAGACGGTCGGCCGTCGTCATCAATTTTTGAGCGGGCGAAGGACTCACCACAACGTCCGGATCGGGATCGAAAGTGACCACGACCGCCTTACAGTCATGGGCGCGCGCGTCGCTAACAAGCGCGGCAATGAGCTCCTGGTGTCCACGGTGCACGCCATCGAACACGCCGATGGCAATCGATGCGGCACCCAAGTGCTCGCACTCATCAAACGCATCGGCAGTAACGATGCGAGCCTCGTCCGACTCGCCCGCGAAAAAGATACGCGCGAGCTCGCGAGCGGACAACATCATCGAACACCGCCGATTGCCTGCGGAAACACGTGCTCCATGACAAAGCGGCCACTTTCGATGCGGGCGAGCGCCTTGAGTCCCCCATCGAGCACCAACGCAAAAGGCGCCTTCGAGGCATCAAAATCGGCAAACGCACGCTCAACGGGAATGCGTCGGCCGCAGAGCAGATCGTCGGCAAGATTGCCAGGCAAGTCAACACGCGTGGCGCCCAGGGCTGCAATGGGATCCAGGGCAAAGCCAGCCGCGGACTCGGGAGAAAGCTCCTCAACCGCATGACAAGCGCCAATGGAAACAACACCGGAGGCCGTGCGGCGCAGCGCAGAAATGTGCGCGGCGCTCTCGCAGGCGCGGCCCAAGTCGCGAGCGAGCGCACGGATATAGGTGCCCTTGCTCACCGAGAACGCCACGGTCCACACACACGCATCACCTTCGCCGCCCACGGCAATCAGGTCGGCGGCATAGACCTCGACGGGACGCGGAGGTAGGTCCACCGCATTGCCCTCGCGAGCAGATTTGTAGGCGCGAACGCCATTGACCGAGATAGCCGAAAACGCCGGCGGCACCTGCATCTGCGGACCCAGCATAGCGGCCAAGCGCTCACGGGCATAGGCAGGATCGCGGAGCTCGTTGGCAACAGCCACCGTGCGGACCGCCTCGCCCTCCGCATCATCGGTATTGGTCTCGGCGCCAAACGAAATGGCGGCGACATAGCTTTTGGTATCGAGCGTGAGCATGCCCAGCAGACGGGTGGCCTGGCCCACGCCCACCACCATGACACCCGATGCCATGGGGTCGAGCGTGCCGGCATGGCCGACGCGCCGCTCATGGAGGGCGCGTCGGCATTGCGAAACCACATCGTGGGACGTACAGCCCACCGGCTTATCGACGGCGAGCAGCATATTCAGTTGAGAAGGCGTACGACGAGCCATGTACCATCCAAAAAGTTAAAGCTCGACGGTCACCGAAGCGGGATCCTCCCCTACCAGCTCGGCAAGCATGGGAAGTGCAACGGTAAGCGTCTCGAGAATCGTTCCGTTGTTGGAGAAACCGGCGGCAGCGGGATGTCCGCCTCCGCCAAAGGCAGCAGCGATCTCGGACACGTTGAGGTCGCCCTTGGAGCGCAGGTTGCCGCGCACCTTGGTATCGCCCTCAATGCCCTTCAGGAACAGGCAGACCTCGACGCCCATCACCGAGCGCACCACGTCAACCAGGCCGTCGCACTCATCCGAGGTGACACCGCAAGCCTCAAGGTCACTCTGGTACGCGTAACTATACGCAACGCGCCCGTGGGCCACCGTCTTGATGCGACCCATAACGATGGACTTGAGGTGCAAAAACTCAACGCGCATGCTCTGGTAAACCTCGAGTGCCACACGCGCCGGATCGGCACCGTGGGCAACAAGACGCGAGGCTGCATGGAACGCGGCGGCATCGGCGTTTTGGTACTGGAAACGGCCGGTATCGGTAACCAAGCCACACAGCAGGCAGGTCGCAACGCCATCACGTGCGACAATGCCGCAATTGTCCAAGAAGCGGTCGATGATCATGGCGCAGGCTGCAGCTTCGACGCGCCTCAGGCTGAGCTCGGCAAACTCCTCGCGCGCCGGATGGTGATCGAAGCACACCACATGCTTGGAGCGACGAAGCACCTCGGCAGAATTATTGAGACGCTCGACGACCGGCACGTCCACCGAGATGAACAGGTCCGGATTGCCGGTATACGCAGATGCCGGTACCAGGCGATCGGAGCCTTCCATAAAGCGGTAGATGCGCGGAACCGGGTCATCGTCTGCCAGCAGCAGGGCAATGTCCTTGTTAGGGAAAAACTTCATAAGCGAGAGGCCCAGACCCAACACGGAGCCCAGGGCGTCGCCATCGGGAGAAGTGTGTCCCGAAATCGCAATGGAGGACGCACCCTCGATGAGCTCGAGGATGCGTCGCTGAATATCTGCAGACTCGCACGAGGCGAGGTCGGCGGAATTAGTCATCTAAAGCTGCCTCCTGGGCGGCATCCGCTATCGGATAGCCGTCCTCGTCCTTTTCGATCGCCAGCGTGGCGGGAACGTTTTCCAGCGCACGCGTGATGCGCTCGGCCTCATCGGTCGAGCGATCGATGCGAAAATCGAGCTCGGGCGTGACACGCCAATCGAGCGAGCGGGCCAACAGGCTGCGAATGCGGCCCTTGGCGCTGGCGAGCGCCTCCATGACCTCGTCGTAGCGGCTCGCATCGCACGACACGAACACGCGCGCGAACGAACGGTCCACCGCGACCTCGACCGCGGTCAAAGTAACCAGGTCGAGACGCGGATCGGAAACCTCAAAGAGCAGGATATAACCAAGCTTCTCGCGAAGCTGCTCGCCCAGACGGCGGGTTGCCTGCGTTTGCTTCATAGCGCTACCCCCTACTCGGTACGGGCAACCTGGTCGATGCGGTAACCCTCGATCTGGTCACCGGGCTTGATGTCCTGGAAGTTCTCCAGGCCAATGCCGCCCTCGGAGCCGCTCTTGAGGCTCTTGGCCTCGTCCTTGTAGTGGCGCATCGAGGCGATCTTGCCGTTGAAGACCACGATGCCGTCGCGCACCAGGCGCACGGAATCGGTCGCGGCGATCTCGCCCTCTTCGACGCGGACACCGGCGGCGATACCGACTTTGGGCACCTTGAAGGTGTCCAGAACGGTCGCGGTACCCGTGGAGACCTCGACCTCGGTGGGCTTGAGCATGCCGATACGGGCAGCGTCCAGCTCCTCGAGGCACTTGTAGATGACGTCGTAGCAACGGATCTCGACGCCCTCGCGCTCGGCGGCGGAGCGGGCCTTACCGTCGGGACGGACGCCAAAGCCGATGATGATGGCGTTGGAGGCGTCGGCCAGGACGACGTCGGTCTCGTTGATGGCGCCGACTGCGGAGTGGATCGTGTTGATGCGGACCTCGGACTGATCCATCTTGTCGAGCGAGTCCTGAAGGGCCTCGATGGAGCCCTGGACGTCGGCCTTGATGATCAGGTTGAGCTCCTTGACCTCGGCGTCGGCGATGGTCTCGAAGAGGTTCTCGAGCGTCACGTGCTTCACGCGGCTCTGCTCCTCGATACGGGCCTTGAGCGAACGCTCGTCGGCCAGGGCGCGAGCCTCGCGCTCGTCCTCGAACACGCGGAACTCGTCGCCGGCGTTAGGGACGGACTGCAGGCCCAAGATCTCGACGGCGTCGGAAGGACCGGCCTCGGTGACGGCGTTGCCCTTGGGGTCGAGCATGGCGCGGACGCGGCCATAGGTGAGGCCAGCGACCAGCGTGTCGCCCACGTGCAGGGTACCGCGGGTCACGAGCACGGTAGCGACCGAGCCGCGGCCCTTGTCGAGCTTAGCCTCGAGGACGTTGCCGGAGGCAAAGGTGTCCGGGTTGGCCTTAAGCTCGAGCACGTCAGCCTGGAGCAGCACGGTCTCCAGAAGGTCGTCGATACCGATCTTCTGCTTGGCCGAGATGTTGACGAACATGTTCTGTCCGCCCCACTCCTCGGGGATGATGCCGTACTCGGTGAGCTCCTGGCGCACGCGGTCGGGGTTGGCGCCCGGCTTATCGATCTTGTTGACGGCGACGACGATGGGAACGCCGGCGGCCTTGGCGTGGTTGATCGACTCGATGGTCTGGGGCATGACGCCGTCGTCGGCGGCCACGATCAGGATGACGATGTCGGTCACCTTGGCGCCACGGGCACGCATGGCCGTAAAGGTGGCGTGGCCGGGGGTATCGATGAAGGTGATCTTGCGGTCGTTGATCATGACCTGCGAAGCGCCGATGGCCTGCGTAATGCCGCCCGCCTCGCCGGCAGCGACGCCGGTGTGACGGATGGCGTCGAGGAGGCTCGTCTTGCCGTGGTCGACGTGGCCCATGACGGTGACGACCGGGGCGCGGGGCTTAAGGTCGGCGGGATCGTCATAGAACGAGAAGGTGTTCTCCTCCTCGGGGGTGATGATCTTGATCTGGCGGCCCAGGTCGTCGGCAACGAGCTCGACGAGGTCGTCGGACATGGACTGCGTCATGGTAAGCGGCGTGCCTAGCAGGAACAGGCGCTTGATGATGTCGTTGGCCGGAACGTCGAGCGCCTCGGCGAGCTCCTGGACGGTAACGCCCTGGGAGACCTTGATGGCGTCGAGGTCCTCGGGGTTCACGCCCTGGGCCAGCGCCTCCTCAATCTTGCGCTCCTCCTGAGCCTTTGCAGCCTCGCGCTCGCGCTTCTCCTTGCGCTTCTTGCGGCGACCGGTGGACTCGCGAGAGGCCTCCTCGACGGCGGCACGAGCCTCCTCGAGCACCTTCTCGCGGCTGTACTCCTCGGCCTCGCGGGCCATGCGGCTGTAGTGGTCCTCTTCGTTGTTGTGACCGCCCTTGCGCTTCTTGCCCTTGCCCTGCTTGTCGGGGTTGGGGAAGTCCATGCCGGCAGCGACGTTGTTGCTGGCATTGGTGCGATGGCTGTGCGGACGGCTCTCGGAGGCGTTGCGCTCGGAGTTGTTGTCGGAGGCGTTGCGATCGTTGCGACGGCCGCCGCGACGGTCATTATTGCCGCCACGACGGTTACCGCGCTCGGCAGCGCGCTCGGCCTTGGCCTTGTCCTCGGCGTCCTTCTTCTCCTTGAGCACGGTCTCCTGCGCGGCGATCTGGTCGAGCAGCGAACGGAAGCGCGAACCGGAATCGGAAGCGGGAACGGCGCGGCGCTGGGCCTCGCGGGCAGCCTCCTCCTTCTCGCGGGCAAGGCGCTCCTGCTCGGCCTTCTTCTTGGCCTCAGCCTCGGCGCGGGCTGCCTCCTCGGCAGCCTGGGCGGCGGCGAACTGGCGGCGCTCCTCCTCGCGAGCCTTCTCGGCGGCGATGCGCTCACGCTCGGCCTCAGCGGCACGTGCGGCTTCCTCGGCGGCAGCGGCCTGCTCCTCGGCCTGCTTGGCGGCCTCGACTTCCTGGGCGCGGGCCTCGATCACCGAGGCGAGCTGCTTGCGGACCATGGCGACGTAAGCGTCCTCCAGGGCGGAGGAAGCGGACTTAGCGGGAATCTTCATATCGGCGAGATGACCCATCAGTTCCTTGGAGGTCATGCCGAACTCTTTGGCCAGGGTGGACACACGGACTTTTGCCATATGACTTCACCTACCCTTTCTGGCACCTTGGGTGCCTAGAGACTGAACGAGCGTGGGAGATGCGCCGGACCTGCCCGGCGCGACCGCGCGCTAGATCAGGTCCTCCGCATCATCGAAGGCGTCGGTGTCGTGGACACCGCAGAAACGGGAGCCGGGACGGGCCTGGTTACGGCACTGGATGCCGTCCTCGGACACGTACTCGCAACGACGGACGTCCTCGTCCTCCTCGTCACCGATCAGGTCGGCGGCGGGCTCCTCGTGAACGGGAACGTTCTTGAGGATGTCGGCGGCAAGGGTCTCGGACTTGATGTCGATGTGCCAGCCGGTCAGGCGCGCGGCGAGGCGGGCGTTCTGGCCCTCCTTGCCAATGGCCAGGGACAGCTGGTCGTCGGGCACGATGACGCCGGCGTAGGCCTTCTCCTCGTCGATGAGGACGCGAGTGACCTTGGCGGGCGACAGGGCATTGGCAACATAGACGGCCGGATCGGCATCCCACAGGATGACGTCGACGCGCTCGCCACGGAGCTCGCCCACGACGGCGCGCACGCGGCTGCCCTTGGGGCCGACGCAGGCGCCCACGGGATCCAGGCGGTCGTCGAGCGAATGGACGGCGACCTTGGAGCGCTGGCCGGGCTCGCGGGCGATCGACTTGATCTGGACGGTGCCCTCGTAGATCTCGGGCACCTCCTGCTCAAACAGACGGCGCATGAGCTCGGGGTGGGTACGGGAGATGACAATCGGCGGACGGCTGTGCTCGCCGCGAACCGGCTGCAGGTTGGAGTTGGGGTCGCGTACGTCGATGATCACGGCCTTGATATGCTGGTTGTGCAGGTAGCGCTCGCCCATCGGACGCTCGTTGCGCTCGTTCTCGTAACGGCGCTGGTCGAAGTGAGGCAGCTCGGCCTCGACGCCCTCGCGGATCTTGACGATCGTGAAGTCGGGCGTGGACTGCAGCACGGTACCGCTGATGAGGTCACCGATACGGCCGGAGAACTCCTCGTAAATCTGCTCGCGGGCGGAGTTACGCACGATGGCGTTGATCTCGGCCTTGGCGTGCTGGGCGGCAATACGGCTCGTGTTCTTGGGGGTGACGTCGATCTCCTCGAACTCGGTGAAGTTGCCCTCCTCGTCCATGGAATCGTCGATCGGCTCCAGGCGGTAGACGTAGATCTTGCCGGTGGTGCGGTCGATGGTCACCTTGGCGCCCCACTCAAGATGCAGGATCTCGGCATAGCTCTTGGCGAGCGACTGCTCCAGGCGGTCGATCAGGTAGAGCTGGTCGATGTGCTTCTCCTGGCAAAGCTCCATCAGGGCGGACATCATGTCGGATGCTGCCATCTTACTTTCCTTCCTTCGCGGGCTTGAAGTCGTAGGTGGGCTTCAACTTGCACTTTTTTACATCAGAGAAATCGAGGGTGACGGACTCGCCGTCCTCGAGCTCGAGGGTCACGTCGGTCTCGGTCGCAGCGGCAATCTTGCCGGCGTACTTGCGACGGCCCTCGGTAGCGGTGGAGGTGAGCTCACAGTTCTCGCCCACAAAGCGGGCAAAGTCGCGCGGGCGACGCAGCGGGCGCGCCATACCCGGGCTCGACACCTCGAGCGTATAGCTCGAAGAGATGGGATCGAGCTCCTCAATCACGTCGCCGACCCACTTGGTGTTGGCCGTGACGTCGTTGAGCGACAGGCCCTGACCCTCGGCACCCTCGATACGCACGCGCACGCAGGGGGCCTTGGTGGCACCCACGAGCTCGACGTCGACGATGTCGACATCGTGCTGGGGAGCGACGGCCTCGAGCGCGTCGATGATCGCCTGCTCGGTCTTGGTCTTGACCATTGCGGCACCTCCATCCATACAAAAAAGAAGCGGGGCCGAAACCCCACTTCTTTCAATTACAACTTCATTTGCAAGTAAACTATAGCAATACCTGCGCAAACGTGCAAGCACAACGCAAACCCGCAGGTCAGCGTGCGCACAGGTTCTCCACAAGAATAGGACAATTGGACCGGAAGCGCCGTGCGGAGCGCGGCCAAGCGTCCAAGAACGAACCATGCGTCCCAATCCACAGGCCCGTTCGGGCCCCAAGGGCGTTCCTTCCCGAGCCCCTATCACTCAGACTAGCGCTAAGGGGCATTCTGTAAAAAGCCAGCCAGCCGATCGAACAACGGCAAGCCCATCCAGAACCTCTAAGCAAGGAGGCACCCATGAAACGTCTCGGCACCCTCTGCATGACAGCACTCGCCATCGCAGCATGCTCGCTTGCCCTCGCGGGCTGCGGCAACACGGAAGGTGAAACCGGAACACGCGAACGGGATTCCGGCAGCACCAAAGCCATTGAGGAAACGACGCCATCGGAGAGCTTCGACAAAATCAACGAAGACATCGTCGACCCCCAGGGCCTGGGTCCCGAACCCCAAGAACAGTTCCCCATCGACCTTGAAGCGGACGAGAACGTCCATGTCACCTGCGTTGGCAAGGATACCGATGGCTACGGCGACGCCGTGCTGGTCTTTACGGTGACCAACAACACCGGTGTCGACATGATGTTTGGCGATGTGGACGCCTATGCCTACGTCAACGGCGTGGTCCGCGACGTGCGCATGCGCCAGCCGGTCGCCGCAGGCGAGGAAACGCAGGCCCTGCTCACCTTTGTCGGCACCTTCGACGACCCGAACTTTGATGTGAACAACGACCTCAACGACATCTACCTCAACATCTGGATGTTCGAGGAGCAAACGGGCAGCGTCTACTTTAGGGACCTGGTGCACATTCCGTAAAAGGCAGGGCTAGGCTATGCGGCAAACCGATACATAAAACGAGGGACGACCCAATCGGATCGTCCCTCGTCTTTTGCATGTCAGCTTTGCGCGTGGCGCTTACTTGACCACCAGGTTGACCAGCTTGCCGGGCACGCAGATGGCCTTAACGACCGTCTTGCCCTCGAGCCACTTAGCGACGGCGGCCTCGGCGGCAGCCTGAATCTCCTCGTTGGAGGCGTCGCGGGCGACATCGATACGACCACGGACCTTGCCGAGCACCTGAACGACGATCTGCACCGTGTCCTCGATGGACTCGGCCAGGTCAAACTCGGGCCAGGCGGCGGTGTAGGCGTTGCCCTCGCAGCCGAGCGCCTCGTGCCACAGCTCGTCGGCCCAGAACGGGCAGATGGGGGCTAAGACGCTCACGATGTCCTTGGCCACGCCGTAGCACAGCGCCTTGTCGCGGGCGGCACCCTCGGTGGCGTTGAGATAGGCACTCGCTGCGTTGACGAGCTCCATGACGGCCGAGATCGCAGTGTTGAACTGACCGCGGTCGTAGTCCTCGGTGCACTTGGCGATGGTGCGGTGACGCTCGCGATAGAGCTTGAGCGCGGCCTCGTCGAGCACGGACTTGTCGAAGGCCACGTTGGCGTCGCCGGACTGGACGAGCTGCCACACGATACGCCAAGCGCGCTTGATGAAGCGATTGGCGCCCTCGACGGCCTTGGGGTCCCAATCGAAGTCCTTCTCGGGCGGGGCGATAAACAGAATCGCCAAACGCATGGTGTCGGCGCCGTAGGGCTCGATGACCGAGCTCGGGGGCACCACATTGCCCTTGGACTTGGACATGGTGTCGCCGTTCTCGTCCTTGACCATGCCCTGGCACAGCAGGTTGGTGAAGGGCTCGTCCACGCTCAGCAGGCCCAGGTCGCGCAGCGCCTTGGTAAAGAAACGGCTGTAGAGCAGGTGCAGAATGGCGTGCTCAATGCCGCCGATGTAGTTATCGACGGGCATCCAACGGTCGGCGGCCTCACGGGAGAAGGGCAGCTCGGTGTTGTGCGGATCGGTATAGCGCAGGTAATACCAGCTGGAGCAGGTAAAGGTGTCCATGGTGTCGGTCTCGCGCTTGGCCGGACGACCGCAGACGGGGCAGGTGGTCTCGTAGAACTCCTTGCACTCGGCGAGGGTCTCGCCGGCGCCCAGGTCCAGGTTCTCGGGCAGCGTCACCGGCAGCTGATCCTCGGGCACGGGCACGATGCCGCAGTGCTCGCAGTGGATAGCCGGGATGGGGTTGCCCCAATAACGCTGGCGGCTGATGAGCCAATCGCGCAGACGGAACTCGACCTTGCGACGGCCGCAGCCCATGGCCTCGAGGTCGGCCACGATCGCAGCCTCGCCCTCGGAGTGCTTGCCACCGCGCATGCCGGTGTACTTGCCGGACTGGACGAGCGTGCCCTCGGCAGCATGAGCGCAATCCCAGTCGACGGTCTCGGCATGGAAGGTATCGATGGTCTCGCCGCTGGCCTCGACGGCAGCGCGATCGTCATCGTCCAGGATAATCGGCACAATGGGCAGGTCGTACTTGCGGGCAAACTCAAAGTCGCGCTGGTCGCCGCAGGGAACAGCCATGACGGCGCCGGTACCGTAGTCGGCCACGACGTAGTCGGCAACCCACACAGGGACCTTCTCGCCGTTGACGGGGTTTACCACATAGCGGCCCGTGAAGGCACCGTGCTTCTCGAGGGTGCCCTGGGCACGCTCGACGGCAGAGATATGCTTGGAGTCCTCGACGATCTTGGTGACGGCCTCCTCGTACTCCGTACCCTCGACGAGCTCGTGCAGACGAGCGTACTCGGGAGCCAGGACAAAGAAGGAAACGCCAAAGAGCGTGTCGGCGCGGGTGGTGAAGACGGTGATCTTACCCTCGTCGCCCTCGATGGGCTCGCCATCCTGGTCGCACAGGGTAAAGTCGAC
>CAKUGT010000032.1 GCA_934654795.1 uncultured Collinsella sp. | reverse complement strand
CGTCGCCGCGGATTCGCGTGGCCGATGTCGAGGGCAATGCCGAGGTTGCGCTGGCGGCTGTTCGCGAGGCTGCTGAGTGCGGCGTTCGTGCACTCGTGCTGCCCGAGCTTAACCTGACCGGCTATACCGCGGCGGATCTGTTCCATAACCGCACGCTACTGCATGCTTGCGAGGCGGCGCTTGTGCGCATCCTTGATGAGACTCGCGAGCTGCCGATCGTCTTTGCGGTCGGTCTTCCCGTTGCGGTGGCCGAGAACATCTACAACTGCGCTGCCGTGTGCTGCGCGGGCGAGCTTTTGGGCCTTACGGCCAAGAAGCACCTGCCCAATTATGGCGAGTTCTATGAGCGCCGCTGGTTTGCTCCGGCACCCGCCGATCCCATGTGGATTGAATTTGCCGGCCAGGGTCCGGTGCCGCTTGGTTCGGGGCTTATCTATCGTTGCTGTGACGAGGGTGCCGAGGACATGGTGCTTGGCGTTGAGGTCTGCGAGGACCTGTGGGTGCCGGCACCCCCTTCGACCGAGATGGCGCTTGCCGGCGCGACGGTGGTCCTCAATCCGTCGGCTTCGGACGAGATCATCGGCAAGGCCGACTACCGCCGCAGCCTCATCTCCAACCAGAGCGCGCGCCTGTACTGCGCCTATGCCTACGCGGACGCGAGCGAGGGCGAGTCCACGACCGATATGGTCTTTGCGGGGGAGAACCTCGTCTACGAAAACGGCTCGAAGCTCGCCGCGACCAAGCTCCTCACCTGCGATATGGCAGTGGCCGACGTTGACCTCGATCGTCTGGTGGCTGAGCGTCGCCGCTCGACGACGTGGACGCGCCCGGATGAAGCGCCGGAGGCCACGACCGTTGAGTTTTCGTTTGAGGGCACGCTCGCAGAAGAACCCGCCCTGCGCGATGCCTGCGATATTGACCGTGCCTTCCCGCGCGCGCCCTTTGTGCCGGCAGACCACGGTGACCTGGCCGAGCGCTGCGAGACCATCCTCGACCTGCAGACTGCCGGTCTTAAGACGCGCCTTGCGCATACAGGAACCAAGGCGGCCGTCATCGGCCTTTCGGGCGGCCTCGATTCCACGCTGGCGCTGCTCGTGACCGTGCGCGCGTTCGACGCCCTGGGCCTGCCACGCACGGGCATTACGGCTGTCTCTATGCCGGGCTTTGGAACGACACATCGTACCAAGTCCAATGCCGAGTCACTTGCCCGCGATCTGGGCGTGAGCTTCCGCGAGGTCTCGATCCACGCGGCCGTGGAGCAGCACTTCAAGGACATCGAGCACGACCCGACGGTCCAGGACGTGACCTATGAGAACAGCCAGGCGCGCGAGCGCACGCAGATTCTCATGGACCTCGCCAACCAGGCCGGTGGTTTTGTCATCGGCACGGGCGACCTGTCCGAGCTGGCGCTCGGCTGGGCCACCTATAACGGTGACCATATGAGTATGTATGCCGTCAATGCGAGCGTGCCCAAGACGCTTGTGCGCCATCTGGTGCGCTATGCTGCCGATGTCTTTGGCGGCCGCATCGCCACCACGCTGCTCGACATTCTCGATACGCCGGTGTCGCCCGAGCTTTTGCCTCCGACGGGCGATGGCGAGATCGCTCAGAAAACCGAGGATCTGGTGGGTCCGTACGAGCTGCACGACTATTTCCTCTATTACCTGCTGCGCTTTGGTTTTGAGCCGAGCAAGATCTATCGCATGGCGCTTAAGAGCTTTGAGGGCGTCTACGACGAGACCACCATCCACACGTGGCTGCGCACGTTCTATCGTCGCTTCTTCGCTCAGCAGTTTAAGCGCAGCTGTCTACCCGACGGTCCCAAGGTGGGCTCGGTCACGCTCAGCCCGCGCGGCGATTGGCGCATGCCGAGCGACGCCAGTTCGCGTCTGTGGCTCGCGCAGATTGACGCGCTGCGCCCAGTCGACTAACACCGCGCTCCGATTGGCTCAGGTTGGCTAAATTGAACCAAAACAGGGGATGCAAGCGTTACACTTTTGCAATCTGATGGCCCGTATCGCGCGGCGCTCTTGTCGGAGCGTCGCGTTTTTTGTATCGAAAGGTGGCACCATGCAGGCATCGCAGCGTCTCGACCGCTTTGGCGCGGAGGTTTTTGCCTCGCTCAACAACAAGCTTCTTGCGCTTAAAGCCCAGGGCAAGACCATTTACAACATGAGTGTGGGCACGCCCGACTTTAAGCCATACGACCACGTGGTCGAGGCGCTGACCCAGGCCGCCCAGGACCCCGAGATGTGGAAGTACGCCCTGCGCGACCTGCCCGAGCTCAAGCAGGCCGTGTGCGATTACTACGAGCGCCGCTTTGGCGTTTCGGGCATTACGCCGTCCATGGTGCAGTCGTGCAACGGCACGCAGGAGGGCGTGGGCCACTTGGGTCTGGCGCTGCTCGACCCGGGCGATACGATCCTGGTGCCCGATCCGTGCTACCCAGTCTTTGAGGCGGGCGCCAAGATCGCCGATGCCAAGCTCGAGTACTACCCGTTGGTCGCCGAGCATAACTACCTGCCCTATGTGGCGGGCATCGATCCAGAGGTCGCCGACCGCGCCAAGTACATGATCGTGTCGCTGCCCGCCAACCCGGTTGGCTCGGTGGGCACGCCTGAGGTCTACGAGGAGATTATCGCCTTCGCCCGCGAGCACGACCTGCTGATCGTCCACGACAACGCCTATTCGGATATCGTGTTCGACGGCGAGCCGGGCGGCAGCTTTCTGCAGTATCCCGGTGCGCTCGAGGTGGGTGTGGAGTTCTTCTCGCTCTCCAAGTCGTTTAACGTCACCGGCGCCCGCATCGGCTTTTTGGTCGGTCGCGAGGACGTGGTCTCGGCCTTCGCCAAGCTGCGCAGCCAGATTGACTTTGGCATGTTCTTCCCGATCCAGAAGGCCGCTATCGCCTGCCTCAACGGTCCGCGCGATGAGGTCGAGGCGCAGTGCCTGAAGTACCAGGAGCGTCGCGATGCCCTGTGCGATGGTCTTGAGGGCCTAGGCTGGGAGCGCCCCAACGCGCATGGCTCCATGTTCGTGTGGGCCAAGCTCCCCGGCGGCCGCACCGACTCGATGGCGTTTTGCGAGGAGCTCATGGAGAAGGCCGGTGTCGTCGTGACGCCGGGCGCGAGCTTTGGCCCTTCGGGCGAGGGACACGTGCGTATGGCGCTGGTGCTGCCGCCCGATCAGATCGCCTTGGCTGTTGAGGCTATTCGCGAGGCGGGCCTGTATTAGAAGTTCATTTGGGCTAGTCAATAGCTCGAAACCGATTTCGTGCAGTTATTTTACGAATTCTGCAAACAATTTCGGTAAACGGTCGATATTTGGCTGCAATAGGAGCATAATCAAAGTCCCGATTGGATGTATTGGGATTACGGCAAGCCGCTCGGGTCGCCCTGGGCGGTTTGTTTGTGGAGAGAGATGGGAGTTTGTAATGGTTAACGAGAAGAAGGTCGCTATTGTCGGCTGCGGCTTCGTCGGTTCGTCCTCGGCGTTCGCACTGATGCAGAGTGGTCTGTTCTCCGAGATGGTTCTCATCGACGTGGACAAGAACCGCGCCGAGGGCGAGGCCCTGGATATTGCGCACGGCATGACGTTTGCCGAGCCGATGAAGATCTATGCCGGCGATTATTCTGATGTCGCCGACGCCGCTATGATCGTCGTCACCGCTGGCGCTGCCCAGAAGCCCGGTGAGACCCGCCTGGACCTGGTCAACAAGAACGTCAACATCTTTAAGTCCATCATCCCCGAGATTAAGAAGTCCGGCTTTGACGGCATCCTGCTGATCGTCTCCAACCCGGTTGACGTTCTGACCTATGCCGCCATCAAGATGTCCGGCCTGCCCGAGGGCCACGTCATCGGTTCCGGCACCGTGCTCGACACTGGCCGTCTGCAGCAGATGCTCGGCGCCCACGTCGAGGTCGACCCGCGCGACGTTCAGGCTTACGTCATGGGCGAGCACGGCGACTCCGAGTTCGTCGCTTGGTCCAGCGCCCAGGTTGCCGGCGTGCCGCTGAGCACCTTCTGCGAGCTTCACGGCCATCTGGAGCACGAGGCTGCCGAGAAGCGTATCGCCGAGGACGTCAAGAACTCCGCCTACACCATCATCGAGAAGAAGCACGCCACCTACTACGGCGTTGCCATGGCCGTTAAGCGTATCTGCACCGCTGTCATGCGTGACGAGCAGACCGTTCTGCCCGTCTCCTCGCTCATGGTGGGCGAGTACGGCCTGTCCGATCTGGCCATCTCCATGCCGACCGTCGTCGGTCGCGACGGCGTTGTCTGCCGCGTTCCCGTGCCGCTGAACGAGTCCGAGCAGAGCGAGCTTACCGCTTCTGCAAAGGCCCTCAAGGACATCATCGACAGCGTCGATTTCTCCTGCTAAATCCAGCTCGTTTGTCAGCAAGCTACAATGAAGGCGTCCAGGCCCCACGGCCCGGGCGCCTTTTTTGGTGCATTGGGGTCAGGTTTGTTTGCACCAAAAAGGGCGCGATTGGTGCAAACAAACCTGACCCCAATGCACCATTGTTGATGGGAGAGGCATGTCGGATTCGCCTAACTTTTTGACGTATGCCCAGACGGCGTTCGATTCGTTTGAGGAGCGGTCGTTCTGCGCGGTGGACAGCCTGGTGTTTGCATGGCTGTCGTATTTGCGCTTGCCGGGGGATATGCCGGAGCTTGCCGGCTGGCAGGGGCTGGACATGCGTGAACTGCTGCGTGCCGAGTGCTACCAGGACATGATTGGTGACCTGTGGGACCCGGAGGAGAGTCGCGCCTTGCTGGAGGCTGTTGCGGCAAGTCCTCGCTACCGCGGCGTGCGCGTTTGCGGTTATCGTGACGTGAACGATGCGTCGATGACGGAGCAATTTGCAGCCATGACGTTCCGATTTCCGGCAGGATTCAGCTACCTTTCCTTCCGCGGGACCGACAGCACGATCGTGGGCTGGAAAGAGGACTTTAACATGGCGTTCCGGTGTCCCGTGCCCTCCCAGGAATCTGCGGCGCGCTACGTGGACGAGGCGGCGGCCGCGATTGATGGACCGCTCTTGTGCGGAGGCCATTCCAAAGGCGGCAACTTGGCGGTGTATGGCGCGGCGATGTGCTCTGACGCCGCTGGTGACCGAATCGAGAGGGCCTTCTCGCATGATGGCCCCGGCTTTGTCGAGGAGTTCCTGAGTGGCGATGCCTTTGCAGGCCTGTCCGGTCGCATCGATAAAACCCTGCCGCAGTCGTCGATTTTCGGCATGATGTTCGAGACGCAGGAGGATTACGCCATTGTCGAGAGCACCGAATTCAGTCTGCTGCAGCACAATCCCTTTAGCTGGGTCATTGACGGCTGCGACTTTGTGTATTGCGAGCGTCTGTCTGCCGGCGCGCGATACGTCGATAGCTCTATTCGTGAGATGTTGCTTGCGGTGGAGCCTGCCGAACGCGAGCGCTTTGTGGACGCGCTGTTTTCCGTGTTTGAGGCTACGGGCGCCGAACGGTTTGCAGATATCGCAGGGAATCTGCGCGAGAGCCTGCCGGTGATGCTTCAGGCTGCCCAAGGCTTCGACAAGGATACGCGCCGCTTTATTTCGCAGACGATCGTAGCAATTCTAAAATGTGCGCTGCTGCCCAAGCGCGCCGAGCTCAATGTTCCCATCGCTGGCAAGAGCCTGGCGGAGCAGCTCGAGGCATGGCAGTCCGAGCTTCTGCACTAGCCACTGGCGCAAAGCGACCTGTCCCCGATGCACCAATCTTCGATGCGCTTGGAGAGGGCTCGACCGCTATACTGATTCGTGCTCAATTCGATCTAGAACGGAATGCCGTATATGAAAATCAATCACGCAATCCTGCATATCCTGGACTTTGACTCGGCCGTCAACGTCATGAGCCAACGCGAGCTCGATATCGAGAGCCGTACCGTGCGCAACTTCGTGACCACGCACCTGCGTCGCGCCCGTACTTCGGCAGATAACAAGCGCGCCACATTTGCCGAGAACTCCGCATTCGGCGGCGAGCTCAAGGGTTATTTCTTTGGCGAGCGCGAGTTCGTAGACCTGTCGCAGCAGATTGCGGAGTTCATCTCTTCGGAGCTTACCAAGGCCGAAAAGGCCGAGTCCACCGACGTGCTTGTGGCGGACTTTGACGATGACGAGGACGCCCGCTGGTTTGCCGTGATGCTGCTTGGCTCCAAGCAGGCCTTTATGCACGAGGTGGGCCGCGAGGAGGGTGAGGTACGCAACGATATCGCGCGCCATTACGCCATCCTGCCGAACCCTTCGCAAAAGGTGCCGAGCTACGCAATCGTGCGTGCGAGCACCATGGAGATCGGCTACGTGGACAAGAAGCGCAAGATCGCCGGCGAGGACCGCATGCTTATTCCTGACGGGCTGCTGCAGTGCGATACGGGCGTGTCGGGCAAGGAGATTATCGACACCGTGACGCGTGTGGTCGAGGAGGTTGCCGAGGAGCACGGCGCCAACACGGCCGTGGTGCTCGCCAAGGTCAAGGCCGCTGTTGCCGAGAAGGTCGAAGACGACGAGGAACTGCCGCCTTGGGATATCGTCGACGAGGTCTTTGAGGACGAGCCGGTCATCAAAGAGAGCGTGCGTGCGGCGCTGACCGAGGAGAAGGTGCCCGAGCGCGTGCCCGTGGAGCGCAAACAGGTCGAGCGCGCGGCCGTGCGCAATCATAAGATACGTACCGACACGGGCATCGAAATCAGCTTCCCGGCCGAGATGGGCTCGAACTCCGAGTACATCGAGTTCGTCAACGAGCCCAACGGCCTCATCTCCATCGAGCTCAAAAACATCGGGTCAATTGAGAATCGATAAACTGCGCTTGTAAGCTGCAGAAAAACAAAGGTCGAAACCCTTCGGGACTTCGGCCTTTTTGCTTGGAGCTGAATTGAGTTGCAGACTGAGCATACGTCAGCGAAAACGCCCCTAGGTGAGCAAGGTGACGTGAAAGAGGAGGGAAGCGTACTTCGGTACGCGACCGACGATTGAACGTCAGATTGCCGCCTAGGGGCGTTTGCAGCGTCGGGTAGTTACGGCGTTTGGTAAAACGCCGTAACTATTAAAGTTGACGTAAACCTTCTTCGAGACCGGTCTTGCTGTCGGTCTTTTCGTCGCGCATCTTGATGACGCGGGCGGGAACGCCGGCCACGACGGCGCCGGCGGGGACGTCCTCGACGCATACGGCACCGGCGGCTACGACGGCGCCCTTGCCCACGCGCACGCCCTCCAGGACCACGGCGTTTGCGCCAATCATGACATCGTCCTCGATGATGACGGGCGTGGCACTCGCGGGCTCAACGACGCCCGCCAGTACGGTGCCGGCACCGATGTGGCAGTTCTTGCCCACGGTGGCGCGGCCGCCTAGCACGGCGCCCATATCGATCATGGAACCTTCGCCAATGACAGAGCCGATGTTGATGATGGCGCCCATCATGATGACGGCGCGGTCACCGATCTCGACGCGGTCGCGGATAATCGCGCCCGGCTCGATGCGGGCGTTGATGCCCTTAAGGTCGAGCATGGGGACGGCGGAATTGCGGCAATCGTTCTCGACGTCGTAGTAGTCGATGGAGTCGGCGTTGGCGTCGAGGATGGTCTTGAGCTCATCCCAGTCGCCAAAGACGGTCTTGCCACGACGACCGCCATAGACGTGCGCATCGCCCCAGGCAACCTTCATGCCGGGCTTCTCGCGCACATACAGCTTGACGGGCGTCTTCTTGGGCGCGGTGGCGATGTAGTTGATAATCTCCTGTGCATCCATCTCGGCTGCGTTGCTCATATACTGTTTCTCCTTTACGTGGGCTTGGTTAATGATTGGTTAGGCAAACATGACCTGGTCGAAGGTGTAGAAGCCGGGGTCGCGGACGACGAGCTTCTGGGCGGCCGCCAGGGCGCCGTTGACGAAGATCTGGCGGCTCGTGGCGCGGTGCGTGAGGGTGACCTCCTCGTCCTGTCCAAAGAAGCTCACCTCGTGCACACCGGCTACGGTACCGCCGCGCAGCGAGTGCATGCCGATCTCCTTGGGGTCGCGGGCGCCGCACATGCCCTCACGGCCGTAGACGGGATGGTATCCGGCCTCAGGCTCGGCTTCGACCACGGCGTCAAGCAGCAGCTTGGCCGTGCCGCTGGGGGCGTCGACCTTTTGGTTGTGGTGTGTCTCGACGATCTCGCAGTCAAAGCCGGGCAGCTCGCGCGTTGCCTGGGCCACCAGGTGACGCAGGGCGGCGATGCCGATGGAGTAGTTGCCCGAATGCATGACGCGGGCGTTCTGGCCCAGCTCGCGCAGGCGGTCCATCTGCTCGGGCGTATATCCCGTGGTGCCCGAGACCAGTGCAGCGCCCGTGCGCTCGACATAGGCGACAACGGCGTCAAAGGTCACGACGTTCGAGAAGTCGATAATCACGTCAGCCGCCGGAGCGCTTTCGAGCTCGGTCAGGTTAAAGCCGATCTGGGTGACGATATCAAAGACGGGCTGACCGGCGGCATCGACAATGCCCTCGGCGGTGGTGCGGATGAGCGAGCCCATGCGGCCCGTTCCCATAATGACGGTCTTAATCAAGCAGACCAGCTCCCTTCAGAGCATCGGTGAGTGCGGCGCGCGTGTCGTCTGCCATGGGACACAGCGGCATGCGGTAGTTTGCCTCGATCATGCCCATCTGGGCGAGCGCTTCCTTAACGGGGATGGGGTTGACCTCGCTAAAGAGGGCGTTGATGAGCGGCTGACCGGCAATCTGGATCTCGCGGGCGCGCTCCACGTCACCGTCCAGGTAGGCACGGCACATGTCGTGCACGAGTTGCGGCTGCACGTCGGCCCACACGCTGATGGTGCCCGAGGCGCCCAGGCTCATGAGCGGCACGGTAAGCGCGTCTTCGCCCGAGTACATGCGGAAGTCGTCGGACAGCAGATGCGCGATCTTGGCGGCATAGGCGACGTTGCCCGAGGCCTCCTTGATGCCCATGATGTTGGGATGTGCTGCCAGGCGCTCGACATTGCGCTCGCTGATGCCGCAACCGCAACGACCGGGAATGTTGTACAGGATGCAGGGGATGTCCACGGCGTCGGCCACGGTCTTAAAGTGCTGGTAGATACCCTCTTCGTTGGACTTGTTGTAGTAGGGGGTGATGAGCAGCAGGCCATCGGCGCCCAAGCCCTGGTAGGTGAGCGACTTGGTGAGCATCGTCTGCGTGGAGTTGGAGCCCGAGCCGGCGATGACGGGGATACGGCCTGCGACCTGCTTGACCACGGCGGCAACGACGGAGTTGTCCTCGTCATCGGTCATCGTGGCGCTTTCGCCGGTGGTACCCAAGGTGAGGATGGCGTCGGTGCCATTCTGCAGATGGAAATCAATAAGGCGCTCGAGCGCGTCAAAGTCGACGCTGCCGTCCTTTTTAAACGGCGTGACGAGGGCGACGATCGAGCCCTCGAGATTGCGGACATCCATATTCTTCTCCTTCGCTTCTGCGATCTGGATGCGTTTGTTCCATTGGGCAGCGACGGCCAGACGCTCGTCCTGAGCACGACGGCGGGCGCTTTCGGCGCGCGATTTGGCCAGCAACTCGCGTCCGCACGGCAGTACGTCGAGCGTGGCGAAGTAGTCGCCCGGGCGCTCGGCACGACGGATAAGATCCGCCGAGCCGTCGGGACGCAGCAATACCTCGGCAGAGCGCAGGCGCCCGTTGTAGTTGTAGCCCATGGAGTAGCCATGCGCGCCGGTGTCGTGGATCACGAGCAGATCGCCCATGTCGATCTGCGGCAGCTCACGGTCGATGGCGAACTTGTCGTTGTTTTCGCACAGGTTACCCGTGATGTCGTACGTGTTCGTGACGGGAGCTGCTGACTTGTCGGGGCCACCCGGCTGGCCCATCACTGTAACGTGGTGGTAGGCGCCATACATGGCAGGGCGAATGAGATCGACGGCGCTTGCGTCGACGCCGATATAGTCCTTGTAAATCTGCTTTTCGTGGATGGCCTTGGTGACCAGGCATCCGTAGGGGCCCATCATAAAGCGGCCCATCTCGGTGCAGATCGCCACATCGCCCATGCCGGCGGGAACCAGAATCTCGTCGTAGGCTGCGTGTACGCCCTCGCCGATGGCGTGGATGTCGTTAGCCTGCTGCTCGGGCAGATAGGGGATGCCCACGCCACCGGACAGGTTAATGAAGGCGACATGAGCGCCCGTCTCGCGCTCCAAGCGCGCGGCAAGCTCAAAGAGGATGCGCGCAAGCTTGGGGTAGTAGTCGTTGGTGACGGTGTTGCTGGCAAGGAATGCGTGGATACCAAAGTCCTCGGCGCCCTTGGCCTTGAGCATGCGGAAGGCCTCGAAGAGTTGCTCGGTGGTCATGCCGTACTTGGAGTCGCCCGGGTTGTCCATGATGCCGTTGGAGAGCTGGAACAAGCCGCCCGGATTAAAGCGGCAACTGACTGTCTTGGGGATGGGCCCCGCGACACGCTCAAAGAACTCGATATGGCTGATGTCGTCAAAGTTGACGATGGCGCCCAGCTTGTCGGCGAGCTCAAAGTCGGCAGCCGGCGTGTCGTTGGACGAGAACATGATGTCGTGTCCCGTGATACCCAGCGAGCGGGCGATCATGAGCTCGGTATAGCTCGAGCAATCGCAGCCGCAGCCGTATTCGTTGAGAATGGAGATGAGCGCCGGGTTGGGGTTGGCCTTGACGGCAAAGTATTCCTTAAAGCCCGGGTTCCATGCAAAGGCATCGCGCACTTCTTGCATGTTGCGGCGGATGCCCGCCTCGTCGTATAGATGAAACGGCGTAGGGAACTGCTCGACGATATGCTCGAGCGTCTCCTTGTCCACAAACGGCCGCTTGGCCGCATATGCCTCGTTGGGAGTCAATGACATGTCCCGTAAACCTCGCTATCCAGACGGCGCTACCTGCGCATCGAATCCGCATAACGTGGACCCAATGTCCGGATAGCGCTCCCGCATTGCTGCAGACAGTCCTGCGGGTGTTTCCCACAGGCCCACCAGGCTGTTCGTGCCCGAAATGCCCAGTTCGGCGGGTTTCGCCTCCCCGCAGGGTCAAAGTCTGCCGACTCGCCCGCGGCTCTTCGTGCCCGCGCCTCTATCAAGTGGTAAAGACCCTACCACGTTGCACTTTACCAAACAAGAGTATTCGTATATAACGTTTAAAAATGCAGCATCATGCTAGAAACAAGGGTGCCACAATCCTGCGTCACAATAGGTGTCAACCGAGTCGTCTCATGAAAGGAATCCCCATGATCGAGCTCCAAGAACTCCGTCGTTATCGTCGCGACCTGCATCGCATTCCGGAGCTCGACTTCGATCTTGAGCAAACTATCGCCTATATCGAGGGCGTGCTCGCTCTGCTTGCCTGCGAGGTGACCTATCCCTGCCCGAGCTGCGTCTGTGCCTTCTTCGATGCCGGTGTGGGCGCTACGAATGCCACGGCGATTCGCGCCGATATGGACGCCCTGCCCATCGCGGAGGCAACGGGAGCGGCCTTTGCCTCGACGCATCCCGGCAAGATGCACGCTTGCGGCCACGATGGACACATGGCCATGGCACTGGCGGCAGCAACTTATGTCGACCGTACGATTCGTGAGCAGCCGGGCGTTATTAAGCGCAACGTGCTTTTTGTGTTCCAGCCGGCCGAGGAAACAACGGGCGGCGCCAAAACGGTATGCGAGAGTGGTGTGTTCGAACGCTTTGGGGTTGATCGCATCTTCGGCTTCCATGTATGGCCCGATTTGCCTGCCGGTACGTTGGCGAGCTGTCCCGGTCCGCTGCTAGCGCGTTCGAGCGAGATGCACATTCATATCCATGGCACGAGTATCCATATCGCCAAGACCTACGGCGTTCCAGTCGAGGAATCGCACGATGCGGCGCTGGCAGCGGCCAAGTTCTTAGTTTCCGAGCGTGAGCTCATGGACGAGTTGGGTGCCGACGAACCCTGCATTGGTAAGTTCGGCCTGCTGCAGGCCGGCACCGTCTGCAATGCGGTGGCGGGGGAGGCCCATGTTGCGGGCAGCTTGCGCGTGTTTACGGACGATATGTTCGACCGCGCACGCGAAGGCGTACGCCGTGTGCTCGATGAGGCATGCGCTGCAACGGGCTGCACGTACGATCTCGTTTTTGCCGAGGGCTATCCGCCGGTCGATAACGACCCCGAGCTGTTCGCCCACATTGCGCCTGCCTTGTCCGAGCTGCAACTGGTGGACGAGCCGCTGCTCATTGCCGAGGATTTCGCGTTCTATCAGCGCCATCTGCCGGGCGTGTTCTTCTTGCTGGGCACGGGTATGCCAGGGGGACAAGAAAACCCGATCGACGCTGATGGCTGTCCAGCCTATGCCACAAGCGCTCTGCATACCGATAGTATGCTCTTCGACGAGGAAATCCTACTCAAGGGCCTCGATGTCTACAAACGATTGCTTTTGCTTGACTAAGGCGTGAAGGACTATTTGTTCTAGAAAACACGAACAAACGTACGATATAATAGAGATGTAAGTCTATAGAAACGTTTGACGTTACTAACGTAAGGCGATACTATGATTGCATCGTATAAAGATGAGGATACCGAACGCTTTGCCATGGGTGTGCGGGTCAGGAGGTTCGTGCCCTTTGAGCGTGTTGCGTTGAGGAAGATTCGCCAACTGCAGGTTTGTGCTTCGCTTGATGATCTTCGCGTTCCACCGGGCAACCGCCTGGAAGCTTTGAAGGGCGATCGTGCCGGTCAATATAGCATCCGTGTTAACGAGCGCTATCGGGTCTGCTTTGAGTGGAGACAGGAGATGGCTTGGAATGTCGAAATCGTCGATTATCACAAGTGATGAGACTTCGGCCGATTTGTTGTCGCCGGTGACTCCTGGTGAGCTTCTCAAAGAGGAGTTTCTTGTTCCCATGGGCATTTCTCAATATCGCCTTGCTAAGGAGACCGGGATTCCGGCTCAGCGTATCGGGCAGATTATCTTGGGAAAACGTCGCGTGACGGCCGACACCGACCTCCGTCTTTGCCGTTATTTTGGCCTGACGGATGGTTATTGGCTGCGCGCTCAGGTGGCGTTTGACCTTGAGGCCGAGAAAAGGCGGATTGAACCGGAACTCGATAAGATCGTTCCTGTTCAGCAGGCCATCGCACTGTAGTGCTCAAAGATGATGGGGGTGGCGATGAGACGACGCCGACAGTCTGCCGTATATAGTCCGGGTGGATGCGGGTGTGGCTTATTGTTGCTCCCGGTTATTGCTGTGAGCATAGGCGTGATGTTTGCGCTTGCTGGACTAGCCGCAGCGGCACTCGTGCTGCTGATTGTCGCCATTGGCGTGACAATCTGGCTCTACCGCTCCCGCGAGCAACGTCGTGCCGACGGCAAAACCAATGTGGGATGGGTTGTCTTTTTGGTCATCGCCTATCTATTGAGCATTAGCTATCTGGCGTTCTTTGTTCTGCTAATGATTAGTGCCTTTACCGGAGAGCCCGTTACGGTGGGGTAGTGTTTCCCGCGGGCTGCCGCGGAAGGCGCGCTTGCGCGACCGTTTATCGCAGCATTAGCTCCCAGCTAATGAATTCGAACTCAATC
>CAKUGT010000031.1 GCA_934654795.1 uncultured Collinsella sp. | reverse complement strand
AGGGCGCCGCAGTTGCACATCGTGGACTTGACCTTGTAGAGCGTGCCGCCCACGCCGTCCTTGAGGGAGCCGGCGTAGGGAACGTAGGAATCGACGCCCTCGACGAAGCTGAGCTTCGCGGCGCCGCCCAGGTCGTAGCGCTGCCAGTTGCGGGCACGCGCAGAACCCTCGCCCCAGTACTCCTTCATGTACTGACCGTTCACATTGACACGCTCGGTCGGGCTCTCGTCAAAGCGGGCGAAGTAACGGCCCAGCATCATAAAGTCGGCGCCCATGGCAAGGGCGAGCGTCATGTGGTAGTCGTAGACGATGCCGCCGTCGGAGCACACGGGCACGTAAACACCGGTCTCCTCGTAGTACTCGTCGCGAGCGCGGCAGACGTCAATCAGCGCGGTGGCCTGGCCACGGCCGATGCCCTTGGTCTCGCGGGTAATGCAGATGGAACCGCCGCCGATACCGACCTTGATGAAGTCGGCACCGCAGTCGGCCAGGAAGCGGAAGCCCTCGGCGTCGACAACGTTACCGGCACCGACCTTGACGTCCTCGCCGTAGTTGGCGCGGATCCACTCGATGGTGCGCTTCTGCCACTCGCTGAAGCCCTCGGAGGAGTCGATGCACAGGACGTCGGCACCGGCCTCGATGAGCAGCGGCACGCGCTCGGCATAGTCGCGGGTGTTGATACCGGCGCCGACCATGTAGCGCTTGTCGTTATCGAGCAACTCGTTGGGGTTGGTCTTGTGGCTGTCGTAGTCCTTGCGGAAGACGATGCCCATGAGGTGATCATTGTCGTCGACGATAGGCAGAGCGTTGAGCTTGTTGTCCCAAATGACGTCGTTGGCAACCTTGAGGCTGATGTTCTTGTCGCCCACGATGAGCTGCTCACGCGGGGTCATGAACTCGGAGACCTTCTTCTGGTGGTCATCGCGGCTGGGACGATAGTCACGGCTGGTGACGATGCCCAGGAGCTTGCCCTTGGGAGTGCCGTCGTCGGTGACCGGCATGGTGGAGTGACCGGTCTTCTCCTTGAGCTCGATGACCTGCTCCATGGTCATGTCGGGGGTCAGCGTGGAATCGGACTGAACGAAGCCGGCCTTGTGATCCTTGACGGCCTTGACCATAGCGGCCTCAGACTCGGCGCTCTGGGAACCGTAAATGAAGGACAGGCCACCCTCGGTAGCGAGCGCGACACCCATGTCGACGCCCGAGACGGACTGCATGATGGCGGAAACCATGGGGATGTTCAGGGTGATTGCCGGCTTCTCACCGCGCTTAAAGCGGGTTAGCGGCGTCTTAAGAGAGACGTTATTGGGGATGCACTGCGAGGACGAATAGCCAGGGACCAGCAGATACTCCGAAAACGTGTGGGACTCACCGGGAAAGAACGTAGCCATGTTTCTCCTTTTTCCATGCGACCGGTCGGCTGCAGGCCTCGTAGGACCCAGCCCAACCTTGGGCGCCCAATACTGGGGAAGTATCTTAGCGCACTTTGACTGCTACAATGCATGATTTAAGAAGAGCACACGAGGGTTTGACGCAGGCTTTGCGTTTGCCCAGCAAACACTTTAGCGGAGAGACGTGGAGCGTATGAAGTACAAGACGACGGCAAAGTTGGTCATTCAAGCGTGCGACAAAGACCTGCCGGGCGTGTTCGGCCACGGCTGCGTCTTGCTGCTGCAGGGTATTGCCCACGAACACTCGCTCAACCGTGCCGCCAAGAGCATGGGCATGGCGTATTCCAAGGCCTGGCGCATCGTGAACGAGGCCGAAGGCCAGCTGGGCTGCAAGCTCATCGAGCGCGACGGCGCCCGCGGATCCACGCTCACCCCCGCCGGCGAGCGAGCCATAGCGGTCTACGAGGAGCTGCAGACCGACATCAACGACGTCATCGCCACCAAAGCCGACGCCCTCATCGCCAGCATCAACGCGGAGTAGTCCTTTTAGGCGGTTTTTAGCCCACAGCGCCCTCGGGTTGAGGCTCGCGCCACAAAACGGGCCCATCTACTACGTTTAGTTGAATACCCACGACCATACCGGACATTATGAAATTAAAACCGCTGGTAAACAGCTTGGTAATTTTCAAAATAGGCGGGTGTGGTCGACCCCTATTGCTTAAACGTAGTAAATAGGCCGTTTTCGTGACACAGACCCCGATTAGCTACTTGCGAAGGGCGTTATCGAGAGTGGCAGCCACCTGCAGGGGGTCGTCGGTGCCGGCGAAGAGGCGGATGGTGCTCCCCTGCTTGCCGCGTGGGGCCGAAAGGCGTGTCGTTGCGCCGCCGGCGGGCGACGTGCGGAACTCCCCCGGCAATGTGTCGAACAGCTCACCCGCACTTCGCTCGATAAGGTCAAACTCAACTGCCGGGCCAAAGCCGTGCTCGAGGATTCCCGTTGCAACCGCATGATCGGGATGCGAGCCCAGCCCGGGATAGCGAACGTTACACACCATCTCGTTAGCAGCCAGATACTCGGCCAGTGCACGGGCGCGATCGAAGTGCGCCTGCATGCGAGCATCGAGCGAGGACAGCCCACGTTCTAGCACGTCGGTCTCCTCGGCAGACAGGTCAAAAGCAGGAGCGCTGCAGGTCGCAAGCAACGCGTGTGCGCACTCTGCGGTGGCATCCACGCGATAGCGCTTGAGCTGCGAGCGCGCCACCGAGACGGCGACGAGCTTGCGCGGAGCTTCGCCGGCACACACACGGTCGAGTGCCTCGAGCGACAGCGCGGCACCCAAGCGCAACGGATCGCATCCAAAAACACCTGCCACGGTGTTATCCACCACAAGCAGCGCATGCGCCTCGCGAGCCGCGCGGCCCAGGGCACGAAGATCGGGCACACGCAGGCCAAACCCGCCGATGGAATTGACGAACCACCACAGATGCGACCCGCCATCATCAAACGAAGCAACAAAGCCCTCGGACGCGGCAGCAAACGTCGCAGCCGCAGGCTCCCCCACCAGCGCAACATCGCAGCCATCAAAGCCGCGAGCAAACGCATCGGCAAAGTCGTCCGCAAAGGCCACCAGGCGATCACTAGGCCGCACAATCCCCAACAGTGACAGCGCCGCCGGCACATGCGAGGCCGAAACTAGACGCGCCGCACGCGCACCAGCCCTTATAGCCCATGCCTCTTCTAGCTGTTGCACGTCCACGCGGCACCATCCCTTAATTAAAACCGAACCAAATAAGCTTTCCAGGTTGAGGATAGCTAGCGAGCGGGCAGCTGCCGTGGCGAGGTGCCGCGAAAGAGGAGCGACGCGTACTTCATGTACGCGAGCGACGGTTTGAGCGGCAGATCGCCCGGCAGATGTCCGCGCAGCGTCGAGCGGTCCGGCGTTTGTTAAAACGCCGGAACAAAATTAGCCGTGATATTCGCCGTTGTATTGGATGAGCGTTAGGTCTTCCACGCCGTCGAGTGCGCGGATGGCGTCGGCATAGGGCATATCCACGCCGTCCGAGAACACCTCAACGGCCATCTCGACCTTATCGCCGCGCATCGTCTTGGACTTGACGGAAAACTTGGTGCGCCCAAATGCACGCACGATATCGTCGCCGGTGGTCTGACCCGTGTAGTGGATGACCATCATGTACACGCGCGCCTTGTCCTGGTGGCTCGCAAAGCCGGCAATCATCACCACGATCACCACCGCCGTGAGCCCCACGAGCGCATACATGCCGGCGCCTGCCGTAATGCCTGTGGTAATGGCCCAAAACAGATACAGCAGGTCGAGTGGGTCCTTGACCGCCGTACGGTAGCGGACGATGGACAGGGCGCCGACCATACCGAGCGAGATGACCACGTTGGTCGAGATCGCGAGCGTAACCATGCAGGTAAGCACGCACATGCCCACGAGCGTCACGGCAAAGCTGCGCGAATACACCACGCCGGTAAAAAAGCGCTTGTACACGTGGTAGATCAGGATGCCCATGGCGAGCGCCACGAGCAGCGACAGACCGATCTTGGCAGGGTCGACCTGGCCAAACGCCTCCAAGACGGAGTTCTTAAAAAAGTCCCTAGTGCTCATGGTCTAAATATCCCCTCGGTTCCCAAAATCCGATTCCCAGTAGTTAAAACCGCGCAGGTAGGCGGTCTTGTCATAACACAGGCAGTACTTAGAGACCGCCGTGAGTTCGGCCGCACCCGGCGGCACCATATCGCGCACCAGCTGCGGACAAAACTCGGTAAACTTGACCTCCATCACCAGCTTGCCGGGCTCCAGCACGGGCAACGCGGGCAACGTCGCGTCAAAGATGTCAAAGCTCCCCACCGCCGCACGCACGTTGCTATCAAAGGTAATGCGCACGGTACCCTCGTCCATCACCCACGGCTCGCGCTCGTAGTCCACGATGGTCCGCGGGCGCATCATATTGCAGATGCACTCGATGTAGAACTCGCGACAGAGCGGATAGGGGCTCCTCAGCAAAAAGTCGTAGTCGCCGGCCAGAATCTGCTCAAACTCGCCACGCGTGAGTGGCGCGTCCTCCTTGTAGATCCAGCTGCCGTACTTCTTTTTGCGCTCGAGCTTAATCACCTTGTCGCTACCGTTATAGATGCGCACGCGATACTTTTTGCGCATGAGAATACCGGCGTCTTTTTCCTCGTAGGCCGAGTTGCAGTAGTCGTCAAAGTACAGGCTGCGAATGGTGTAACCACCCGCCCGCGCATACTTGTCCAGTTTAAACACCGGCGCCATGCGACAGGCAAGCGCGGCGTGCTCGCCCTCGTTAATGAGATATTTGAGCTCGTGGCGGTAACGCTCCTGCGTGGCACGCACAGGCGGAGCTGCCAAGCGCTCAAGCAACGCGCTAGCCCTCCTCATACGTATCCTCCACGACCTTACCGCCGTCCTGCACGTAAAAACACTTCATGCCGTAGTGCTTGCCGTCGTCGGTCACATAGTAGTCAAACGCATCTTGCGTATAGCCGTCTGAGTTGGTGGCGCGCACGCGCACAAAATACTGGCCGGCATCGGGCGCATCGCAGGTCACCTCGGGAAGTAGCACGTCCTCGGCCTTAAAAAGCACGTCGCTTATGGCATAGTCGCGCGCCAGCTCCACGGTATAGCGAATGTCACGCGCCTTAAAGTCGTAGGACGCATCCCAGTTAATGCGCAGCTTACCGTTATCGATCTGCGGCACGCCAATGTAGAACGGCATGGGCTTTTTATAGCTCTCGCGAAAGCTCTTGTAGTTCTCCTCGATCTCGGAGGGAATCGCCGCGGCAATCTGCTCGTATTCGTCCTTGGTGACAGGCAGATTGTCGATATCGGGCGAAGCAAAGACCAGCGATTCGGTAACCTCGCGATAATGTTTGATCATCTTGCTCAGGCGCGCCTCGGTCATATACGAGCGCAGGTCCTTTACGGCGCGGTCGAGCTCGCTGCGAAACGATTTGCTACGCAGTGCACGATTGAATAGCACGTTGCCCCAGTAGTTGCTTACGCCGCGCTCCCAGCTCGCATAGTCCGAAAACCCGGTAAGAGAAAGCTCCATCTTACGCAGCATGCCATCGTTGTCCCAATCGAGGATGTACCACGTATTGGAGTTGAGCGGGCTGTACAGATAGCAGTTACGGTTCTGAGTATCGCAGTTGCCCGTCAGAATCTGAAACGCCAGCCAATAGACCAGGTTCTCGGTATCAAAGTAGGTGTCGAGCACGTCATCGATCTTTTGCGAGTCGTCGTTGAGGGCGTCGAGCATCTCGATGAGCTTGGTGTGGTCCGAATCGCCCTTAATCTCGAGCATGCCCTCAAAGCTTGCCTGGTTGTAGTCGGGATCGTCGGCAAGTTTAATGGTGTCCTCGTAGCGATGGAAATCAAAGCTGTTCACCTTGTACAGGCGCCCGCTCTTATCCAGGCCATGTGCCTTAAGCGCCGTCTTGTTGAGCTGCTCCACCTGCGTAAACAGGCCGTAGTCCTCAAAGGTATCGTTGGACTTTTCGGTCTGGTCGCACACCCACAGATGCACAAACTGCGTGCGCAGGCCCATCATCTGGGGAATCCCGCGGATAAGGTCGTAGGCCATCTTGTTGCGAAAACGCATACCCTCGCCCATGTGCTTGTTGAGCGCAATCGCGCGCTGTTGGCGCCAGGTACCCTTGCCCTTTTTGAGCTCCACCTTGTAATTCTTTTGCGTGTAGGAGCTCGATGTCTGGCCGCGCACCTGCACGGTGGCATTGGGCGCTTCCTCGCCATAGCCAACCTCGCCGGCCACCGGGCCGTCTTCGTCGCCCGGCTGCAGCAGACCCATAACCTGATAGCGCGTCACGCCCATGTCGGCATAGTCATACACCGAGTACGTATTGATCTCGGCCCAGCTATGGTCCGTGTTCTCGGAGCTGTTGCCGCGCGAGACCGTCAGGTACATGGTCACAATGTCCGAGTCGTCGTAGACCTCGTACAGCTCGTCCTTATCGCGTAGGTGCTTGGAACCGTCGGAGGCCTCGGCCTTTTTAATCTTATCCTGCTTTTTTACCTTATTTGTCGAGGATTCGTCCTGAGATGAGCAGCCCGAAAGCAGCAGCGCGCCGGCAGCCGCCTCGATCAGACAGCGGCGAGACATCAACTTATCGATCATCAGAACCTCCCCAATGGTTGCGATACACGCGAACTACTGCGCGCTGAAACGCGCCGTGCGGCACGCCCTTGCGGCGGCACTCCTCATAGCGCTGCTCGGCACGGTCGAGCAAGCGGCCCAGCTGTGTAAAGCGACCCGTTTTGTCGGTCGCCACAATGGGCTGCTGGCTCAGGATACGATACGGCAAGTTGGCGGTATAGGTATCGAGCCGCAGCAGGGCCACGATAAAAAACACCACCGCACCCAACAAAAAGCCAAAGCCGTAAAACTGCTGCGGCAAAAGCAACGACACGGCGGTCGCCAGCCCTGCCACACCGGCAAACAGGCCCGAGGCCAGAACGGCTCCCTTGTAGTCGGTAAAGTACAGCAAGATAAGCAGGATCGTGTTGCCCACGGCATACAGGCCGTAGCCTACGCATAGCGTTCGAAAATACCCGTGCATAAGGTTGTTAAAGCCCAGAGGCAGGGCCGAGAGAACTGTGGTCTCGAGCGAAATGACCGCCGCGGTCACAAACAGCTGCTTGAGCGCGCAAAAGCGCAGTTCGCTGTTGAGCGTGGAGAGCATCTCCTCCTCGGCCACCACAATATCGCCCACCACGCCGCCGTCGTTAAACAGGCTGTAGTAGTCACGGTAGCGCGGATAGAAATTGACCTCGACCGACACCACAAAGTTGACGGTCGTGACGAGTGTGGTCAAAAACGCAATGAGTGCGGGCACGTCATGGTAAGGAGCCCCGTAAAAAAGACCTTTGATCTGCACGCCAATAGGGCCCGCCCAGATAATAACCAGGTGTGCGAAAAGCCCCAAGTTGGTAAACAGCCCCGTAAGCGCAAGCGGCATAAATTGGTCGAGCCAGCGCAAAAAACGCCAGGGACTCCGGTCACTCCGTGGAAAATACCGGTACAGCAGTACCACATCCCAGGCGAGCATGACGCCGTAGCCTAGGGCGATTGACGCCAACAGGCCCTCGACCGGCGGCAGTCCCAGCGCCAGCGCTGCCAGGGCGCACAGGCACGCCACGCCAATGGCGGCCGCAAAGCTGCACAAAATGCCACGATAATCCTTGATGGCCGTGAGGTAGCTCATGCCATTCCAGTTGACGATCATAATGTTGAACAGCCACAGGCACAGCAGCCCCTGCAGCAGCGTGGCGCCCGAGAACAGCAAAAAGACGCCGTAAAGCACGGTGCCCGCAACGAGCATGAAGGAATTAGATCCCCAAAACGAAGGCAGGATCTCATCCTCGCGCTCGGCAAAAAGCATGTCGGCCAAAAAGCGCGTGACCGGCATGGAGAAAAAACTCGTGAGCGTGAGCGATGCCAGCAGCGTATAGGTCACCATGCACACCAGCAGATCTTGGTTGGCGCGGCCCACGCCCCACAGACCGCACAGCACCAAAATACCCACCTGGAGCAGCACACCAAGCAGCATGGGGCCCGTGCACACAATGCCGGCGTAGCCATAGGCGCGCATCGTGGCAAACAGACCCTTGCGCCTAAACAGGCGCTTGAGCTCAAAACCGATTCCGGCCACCGGCTACTCCCCCTCTCTGGGCAGGTCAAACGCACGCGCCGTCTCGTCGTACAGCGCGCGATAGTTGGCGAGCATCTGCTCGTGCAAGAAGTACGTGGCAACACGACGCTGGCCGCGCTCCCCCATCTCAATGCGGCGGGCGCGGCTTGTGCACATGCGCTCCATGGCATCGGCCAAGCCCTTGCGATACATGGGCGGCGTCAAAAAACCTGCAACGCCAAAGTCATCGCCCGGAGCGCCTTCGAGCAGCTCGCGGCAGCAGCCCACCTCGGTCGTCACGCAGGGACGGCGCGCTGCAAGCGACTCCAGCACACTGAGCGGCTGGCCCTCGGAGATGCTCGACAGAATGGTAAAGTCGAGCTTTTCCATGTACTCGACCACGTTGACGCGGCCGGTAAAGATCAAGTCACGCACGCCCAATGTCTCCACCAGCGCATGGCACTCGGCTCCGTACTCCTCGTCATCCACGCCGCCCATGATGTGCAGGCGCACCTTGGGCAGGCGCTCGTGCAGTTCAAAGAAGGCATAGATCATGGTCTTGACGTCCTTGATGGGCGCCAGACGCACCACCGCGCCAATGTCCACCCAGCCGTCATCGGGCTTTAAGGGAATGTCCTTAAAGCGGTCGAACTGGATGCCGTTGGGAATAACCAGGCATTTGTCCGCATCGCAGCCCATATCGATCTGCGTCTTGCGGGCGTTATGGAACAAGCTCGTCACGCGGAAGGCACGGCGGTAGATCTCCTCCGAAAGCAGGTAGAAAAAGCGAATCCAGCGGTCCTTAAACGACGGCACCACCCAGTCGGCGCGAATGATCTCTTCTTCGCGCTCGCGGGTATAAATGCCGTGCTCGGTCAGCAGCACCGGAGCCTGGTGAACGCTTGAGCCCAGGCAGGCGAGCAGGCCACCGTAGCCGGTTGAGATGGCGTGGTACACATCGGCCACCGGCACCTCGCTGCCCAGCAGGTAGAGCACGGGCAGCAGCATGGAGCGCATGGTGTGGAATGCATCGGCAAAGGGCGTGTATGGGTACTCGGCCAGGCACACGTCGCGAAAGATATCCATAAACGTGCGGCTCTGCAAAAACGAGAGCGGATGCACGCGACGGCGCTGGAAGATATCGAACAACACGTCCCAGTCCGGATTGGAGAGCGACACCAGGCGGCGCAGCGCCTCGCGCTCGCCGGCGTTAAAGTCGGCCTCTTCCTGCTCGCCCGATAGGCGCAGGGCATCGTCCAGAAATACCTCGTGTACCTCGACCACGTTGCCGGGCAGCTCGTAGACAAACTTGCCGCGGTCGGCAGCATGCGCGCCAATCACCCACAGCACAAACTCGTGCTCGGGCATGGCCTGTATGTAGCCGTGCATCCAGGTGGACACTCCGCCGTGCACATAGGGGTAGCAACCCTCGAGTACCAAACAGATTCTCATTTGTCGCCACCCTCCTCGCGTGCAATGGTCACCGTCTTGTCCGTGGCTTTAACCAGGTACAGATCGCCCGTCAGATGCGTAATCTCGCCACCCGTGACTGCACCCGGCTCGTCGTTGTTGGCGCGGAGCATGAGCCAAGCCTCGTCGTGGAAATTGCCCAGGCTGAGCGTCCAGGAATCCGCGCTGGTATCCACGCTCACCGTCACGGACGAAAAGCGCTGGATGGCGCCCGAGCATTCCGAACCGGTCTGACGCCGCAGGTCGGGCGCAGACTTGCTAAGCCAGTCCAGGTAGTCGGTCAGGCCGCCCTTGTAGACCTCCCAGCCCTCCTTGGCGCCGCGATCGGGATCGAGCAGATCGTCCGGATGCATAAAGTGCGTGCTTACGTAGTGCATGTTGAGCTCGGACACGGCAGCCAGGCGCATATAGGAATCGCCGACCATGCCGCCCGAGACAATGCGCGGCTGCTCCACAATGCCGTCGCTCGCCACGCCAAACTCCTGCACGTACGGCAGGTCGGTGCCATCCTCAAAATACGTACTGGCGATGGTCTTAATGCGCGGAACGTCGGTACCGATAAGCTTGCGTGCACGGGCCGAAAGGATATTCGACGGCGGAACGTAGACCGAGCCGTGCGCGTTGGGCAGCACCTCGTCCTGAAAGGCGATAAGCTCGTTGAGCGAAGCGACGAGCGTCTCTTTGTTCTTCCAGGTCTTGTAGACGTACAACGTACCATAGTCGGTGTCCCAGAGCGCAAGCGGCTGATGGTTGTAGCCGTGGAAACCCAGCTCTCCGCCCATCTGCAGCAGCATGCCGCCAAAGTAGCGGAACTGCGTGGTATCGGCCTGGCGCGCGGGCTCGGTCTGGTTGACCGCGTCCTCGTAGTTTTCAATCATCACGCCGGTAAAGCGAACGCCATATTTTTGCGCGAGCTTTTGCAGATCGGGCCACCAGACCTTGGCATAAAAGTCGGCGATAGAAAGCCCGTAGTCGCGCTTGATGTAGGTGCCGTCGCCCGAGGGCACGGGGCTGGGAAAGTCGTCCAGATAGAAGACGGCGCTGTTGATGACGGGGTAGGCCGTGGCATCGCCCAGCAGGCTGATCGCCGCGGCGTAAAAACCACGCATGACCTTGTCGTAGATGCCGATATTGCACACCACGGTGCGTCCGCTTCCCCAATCATTCGACCAAATGAGCGGGGCGCCCGCATCGCCGGTCTTAGCCCACACACGAGCCGTCTCGCGCAGCGAAACCGAAAGCGACGAATCAAAGGGGTCCGAGAGCTCGTAGCGCTCTCCCCCGCCCACCATAAAGTCCTCGCTCGGCACAATGCTTTCGGCTTTTACATAGTCATATCCGGCCGATTCAATGCCAAGCTTGGGGGCAATCACTTGCAGATAACTCGAGTTATCCGGCGGCATGGCGAGCATAAGCGAACCACCGGCACTCACCCAACTCATAATGTCGCTCAGGTGCGTACCGAGGCCATCGAGCGACGGCATGAGCAAAATCACGCGATCGAAGGAGGTCAGCGAGGGAATGGCATCCTCGCCATCCAGGGCAAGGTCCACATCGCGATGCGCGACCTTCATGTCGAGCAAGATCTGGTCGAACTGCTCCTTTACGTCCTCGACGCTAGCTTGGTCAGAGTCGGTAATGACCAGGCACGTGGGCTTTTGGCCAAATATTGCCGAGGAGGCCGGCACCGCATCGTTGGCGGCAAGCATCCCCAGCTTATGCTGGCCCGCACTGTACTGCACGCCGGCACGCTCCACCAGCAGCACGGCCGCCATGGCAATAAAGACAGCCCACACCACGAGAAGTCCCATCCAGCGAAAATGGCCCGCACGGTCGCGGATATGCTGCACCACGCTCATCGGGCCTCCTCTCCGTTGCGCCAAAACGCCAGTTCCTCGCGGTTGGCGGCGCTCAAGTATACATACTGTTTGTCAATCGCATCGATCACGCGGTGGACTTCGTCACCGTCGCGGCGCATCACCGCAAGGCGCAGGCAAAGCATCCAAACCTCCTGCTCCTCGGGCACATCGAGCACCAGCTGGTCGGTCACGGCCTGCGCCTCGTCGATCTGTCCGACATCGGCCAGCGCCGTCGCGTATCGAATGCGAAGCTCAAGGGTGTCCTCGCGCTCGCAACGACGCGCAAGCAGGCGCGCGTACTGTTGGCGCTGAATCTGAGCCACGCGTCCCTCAGCCAAGCCCGAGCCCAAGTATTCACCAAGAAAATCGCAGTATTCGTTGAGGTTTTGCGCGCTCGGGTCCGTCTTAAAGGCACGCTCCAGCTGCTGCAGTTTAAGGTCGGACTCCTTGGAGATCTGCGCCACCGCCGTCGCGGCATAGTGAGCCACCTCAACGTCGTCGTTAAGCTTAGCCGCCTGCAGCTGCGCCAGGTACGCGTCGGGCTCCTCGGTGAGCATGGAGAGCATTAGTCGGCGCCGTTCTGCCGGGTCGTTGACGATGAGCGCCTCCTCGAGCGGCACTACGCCTGCATCGGCATCACGTTCGTGCACTAGGATGCTGCGATGCAGGTCGTCGTTGAAGCGCAGCGACTCCAGCGCAGACTCTTTCAGCCCCTCGCCAAACACCGCGCCGCGGACCGATAGCAGAACCACCAGCAACGGGCCCCACAGCGGCACCAGCACTATCACAGCCAGCATGTGCCCGCGCACCGGCAGCAGGCCCAACTTCATAAGCGTCCACAGCATCAGACAAACCACCGCATGGATGAGCAGCAAGACGGCGGCAACGACAAGCGAGATCAAGCGGCACCCCCCTCAACGTCACCGGTGTAAGCGATGTGCTGCAGCAGCGCCACGATGTCCTCGCCGTCGACGGGCTCCACCGCAATCTGCTTTGCGCTCAAGCGCTCACGGATAATGGGCAGATCGCACGCCTTTGCCTGGCGCATAAGCAGGTAAAGCACGTCACCATCGACCAGGCCCGCCGCATCGCTCTCGCGGATTGCCGACCCAATTGCGCCCACCAGCTCGCCGACAGGCTCCATGCCCGGTACCACGCGCAGGAGCAAAAAGCTGCCCATCTTGCCATCTGCCAGCGCCTGCTCGGCCGCGAGCTCTTGGCCAAAGGCAGCCTGCTTGAGCACGCAAGTACCGTCAACGCAACGCTTATCCTGTGCCACCGCCTCATAGTCAAAGGCACGGCCCAGCGCGCTTTCGACCAGGCCGCACAAGATGCGGAACAAGTTTTGATAATAGAGGGTCATTTGGTTCTCGGCCGCACGACGCACAAAGATCAACACGGCGGGCGCCCTGTCACGCTCGATCGTGTATCCAAACATGGGAAGCCCCGGCATCAGTTCGCGGTTCACCCACAGGCTCGAACGACCCCCGTCGCCCAAAAGAGGTGCAAGCTGCTCAAGCGTGAGCGAGCGAGCGGCATCTTCGGCAATCGCGGGACTTGCTGCCACCAGGCGTGCAAATGCCCCGCCCGAAACATGGTAGATCGCCACCGAATCGTTCTCGAGGATCTCGCCCAGAAGCTCGCAGCACTTGCGATAGATGTCGCGTGGGTTGAGCACGTCGAGCTCCTGTGTCACGGCAAAGATCTTGCCAAAGCTGTCGTGGCGACCCACGATCTGGCGCCTGTACGCACGCTTGTCCTCGATCGCGTCGTGGTAAAGCTGTGTGAGGAACGTATTGCGATTACGCACGAGCTCGTTTTGATCGCGCTCCGCCCTAATGGCTTCGCTGTTGCGCAGCTGCACATAGCCGCACACGGCACCCACAACAAAGTACGCAATAAACGGCAGCCAGTTGGACGGCTCGTAGAACAGGCCCTGGAAGGTATAGCCGTACTGAGTAAAGTAGCTCGCGGCCAAGCCCACCGATGCCAACAGCGCCGCGACCAAGCCAAAGTCCAGGCCATACAGCGTGCCGATGAGCACCACGTAGAGCAGGCGATAATCGAGCACGTTGAGCTGGGTCGATTGGGAGAACAAGCGCTCCAGCACTTCAAAGAGCACCCAGGCGGCTGCCGTCTCCAGGCATTTGACAGGCAGCGTGCGCATTTGAATGCGGTCGATGGCCGCGCGCAAGGGGTTGACCTTCTTTGCACGGCCAGCATCCCAGCGAGCCTGAATGGTCGAGAGGTCGCGCAGCAAGTCGTAGCGCTGAAACCAGCCATAGCGCACGCGAGCGACGTCGCTGGCGGGCAGGGCGTAGCCGGCAGAATCGCCATAGGCAACTGAGAGCCCTGGAAACAGCGCCTGAAGGGCCTCGCCCACCTCACCCACCGTGTGATGGAAGGTATCGGCTACGTCGAGCGTCTCAAAGTTACCATTCCAGCTGTCGAAGATACGGCGCATCAGCACCGAAAGCTCCTCGGCACACAGCAGGGGAAACGCCGCATCCTGCGCGCCCTGCAGAGCGGCCGATCCGGTTGAGCATGCGTCGAACAGCGGCACCAAAAACGGGTCCTCCAGCGCGGCAGACGCGGTATACAGGAACGGCACGCGCAGGATCTTGGTCTGAACGCCCTCGCGAGCAGCGTAGTAGCGGCACAGGTCGTTGGCTGCGTGCGCGATAATGCCCTTGCCCGTTCGCCCCGCGGCATCGGCGGCACCCTCGGCACCCGCGGGCCCCGCTACATACAGTAGTTGGACCCGGCGACCCGCGCACGTACGAAAGACCGAGCGCAGTAGCTCGATATCGCCCACGGTATCGGTATGCGGGGTAAGGTAATTAGACAGGTAGACCACGCGGTCGAACTCGTAGGCCTGCTCCAAGTGCTGAAGCAGCTCTTTCCACGAGGCATGGGGCGACGACTCATCGCGGCGCGCTTCCTGCGCGGCTACAACCTTAACGTGGTCCCCAGGGAATGCCTTGGCGCAAAAGTCATCGTCAACATATGCGGTGTTGCCAACAACCAGCACCTCCATGGCGTACTCCTCCCCTAAAATCCACTTCTGTCATAGTCAAACATGCGTATTTTACGCTGTCAACGCGAGTTGGAACGCCTTTAAGGCTGTTTTAAGAACTTTTTTAGAGGATGTGGAGACACCAAGGTTGCTAAATGAGCGCCCAATCCAAAAGTATGCGGCAAATTCTAGACATGCCGACCATACCGTGGTCGCGCGCGCAGACGTGGTGTAAGAGCGTCCTGAGGTCCGTCGCTGCAAGTCCCGATGTTACTCCTTCTTGAGGC
>CAKUGT010000030.1 GCA_934654795.1 uncultured Collinsella sp. | reverse complement strand
GTCGCACTCGAGGAGATCGAGGCCGTTCTGGGCGATTGTCACCTTTGCCAGCTTTACCAGTCGCGCCATAACATCGTATTTGGCGTGGGAAACCCCCACGCTCGCGTGATGTTTATTGGCGAGGCGCCGGGCCGCAATGAGGATTTGCAGGGCGAGCCCTTTGTGGGGGCGGCAGGCGAGGACCTCAACGGCATTTTGTCGCTGGCGGGGCTCAAACGCGAAGACGTCTACATTGCCAACGTGCTTAAGTGCCGCCCGCCGGGAAACCGCAATCCGCGTCCCGAGGAAGTGCTGGCTTGCTCGCCGTTTTTGCGTGAGCAGATTCGAAGCATCTGGCCCGATATCATCGTGACGCTCGGCAATCCCGCGACGCACTTTGTGCTTAAGACCGAGATCGGCATTACTAAGCTGCGCGGCAGGTTCCACCAGATGGGGCATTTTGTAGTAATGCCCACGTTCCATCCGGCAGCAGCGCTACGCAATCCGGCGTGGCAGGAGCTGCTGGAGGAAGACTTTAAGATGCTGGGCGACTATCTGGAGCGACATCCCGCACCAGAGGACGCCTCGGAATAATAAGGAGCATATATGTCCCTGGAGCGCCTGGGGGTAGGTACTTACAAAACGACTTGCGCTGCCGATACGGAGTACTTTGGCGAGCTAATTGCACCGTGCCTTGAGGACGGCGATGTGCTCATCCTGACTGGTGGCCTGGGAGTGGGCAAAACTCACTTTACCAAGGGCGTCTCGCGCGGGCTGGGCGATGGGCATATGGTTACGAGCCCTACGTTCGCGCTCATGGCCGTTCACGATCAAGGTCGTATTCCGCTGTTTCACTTTGATCTATACCGCCTGGAGCATGCCTATGAGCTCGAGGATACGGGCATTTTCGATGTGCTGGGCTATGAGGGTGCTTGCCTGCTGGAATGGGGCGAACAATTCCAGGACGAGCTGACGGATGAGTATCTTTCGGTGACGCTCAAGCGTGATGAGGGCGACAGCGATGTGCGAACGATAACGCTCGAGGCGCACGGTGACCGCGCAATGGAGCTTTCCCATTTGATTGATAAGGCTGTACAAGATGAGTTTGCATAACGACAACGCGCTGGTGGTGGCGCTCGATACCTCGACCGACATGCTTGCCTGCGCGGCAAGCTGGATTGATGGGCAGACGGGCGAGACGAAGCTCGTGAGTGGCGACCACATGTGTCGCCGTCACGCCAACGTTGAGCTCGTGAATACCGTTGATGGCGTGTTGGCCCAAGCCGGTCTGGATCGCAGCGATGTTGGTTGCTACGTGGTCGGCCGCGGCCCGGGGTCGTTTACGGGTGTGCGCATCGGCATCTCCACTGCCAAGGGCCTCGCGCGTGGTGCCAATGTTCCGCTGCTGGGCGTGTCGACGCTCGATGCTTGCGCTTGGACGGCGTGGAAGGCTGGCGTGCGCGGCAAGCTTGGTATCTTGGCCGATGCTATGCGCGGTGAGGTATATCCGGCGCTGTATATGCTGGTCGATGATGGTCCCGAGCGTCAATTTGAGCGCGAGCACGTGGTCAAGGCCGCCGTGGCGCTCGATGAGTGGCGCCAAGCAGCGGACTGGGACCAGGTTCAGCTGACCGGTGACGGTCTCGTGCGCTATGGCAAGCTGCTGGGTGAGGACGAGGCCGCCCGCTGCGTGGAGCACGACCTGTGGTGGCCTTCGGGCGAGGGCTTGCTGCTCGCGCACGCTGCGGGTGACGGTGATCCGGCCCGCGTCCTGCCGATTTACACGCGCCTTTCGGATGCCGAGGAAAACGAGCGCAAGCGTCTTGGTCTTGCCGAGAGTGCGCAGAGCGAAATTACGGGCGTTGCCGATGAGCTCGCCGGTCGTCATCTGCAGTTCCGTCCCATGGGCGCGGCGGATGCCGAGGGCGCGAGCGCGCTGGAGGCTGCCTGCTTTGAAGGTGCCGGACACGAGGCGTGGACGCCGGGCATGTTCCTGTCCGAACTGGGCGAGGACGTCGCTGCGCCGCGTAGTTGGTGGGTAGCACACGACGACGGCAAGCTGCTGGGCCTTGCCGGCGGTATGGTCGTGGACGGCGATGTGCAGATTCTGGATGTCGCCGTCGACCCGGCACATCGCCGTGAGGGCATTGCCCGCAAGCTGCTGTCGCATGTGAGCTATGATGCCCAGATGCTCGGCTGCACCACGGCTTCGCTCGAGGTCGAGGATGGCAACGAGGGAGCGATCGCGCTTTATAACGCTCTGGGCTTTACCGAGGCAGGACGGCGCCGCGGCTACTATGGTGCCGGCAAGGATGCCATCGTCATGACGGCTCCGCTGCCCCTGGTGCTTCCGGTCGATAACGCCTCGCCCGAGCCGACGGCAGCCGAGCAGCGCGTATGGCCGCTGCCTGCGCCTAGGCGCTCCGAGGGGGAGCGTGCCGAAATTGAGCGCCGCCGCCTAGTGCTTGCCATCGAGAGTTCCTGCGACGAGACGGCCGTGGCGATTATCGATGCGGATGGCAATATGCTGGCCAACCAGGTGTCGACGCAAATTGATTTTCATGCCCGCTTTGGCGGCGTGGTGCCCGAGATCGCCTCGCGCAAACACGTTGAGGTGATTGTGAGTGTCGTGGATGCGGCGCTCGAGGATGCCGCAGCATCGCTTGGTCTTGAGGGTGGAGCCATTGCTCCCAGCGAGCTTGCCGCCGTGGGTGTGACGCAGGGTCCGGGCCTGGTGGGCGCGCTCGTGGTGGGCGTTGCCTTTGCCAAAGGCTTTGCCTACGCTGCCGGTAAGCCGCTCGTATGCGTCAACCATCTGGAGGGGCACCTGTTTGCCAACCTGCTGGCGCAGCCCGACCTCAAGCCGCCGTTTATCTTCACGCTCGTCTCGGGCGGTCATACCATGCTTGTTCACGTCAAGGCATGGGGCGACTACGAGGTACTTGGTGAGACACTCGACGATGCTGTGGGCGAGGCCTTCGACAAGGTGGCCAAGGCGTTGGGTCTGGGCTATCCCGGTGGCCCCATCATCTCCAAGCTGGCCGAGACGGGCAACCCCAAGGCGATCGATTTTCCTCGCGCGCTTAACAGCAGGGGGGACTATCGCTTCTCGCTTTCGGGCCTCAAGACGGCGGTGACGCTCTACATCGAGCAGGAGACCAAGGCCGGGCGCACGATTCACCTGCCCGATCTGGCGGCTTCGTTTGAGGCAGCTGTCTTTGACGTGCAGTACAAGAAGGCCAAAAACGCACTGCACGCTACCGGATGCAAGGAATACTGCATCGGTGGCGGCGTCTCGGCCAACCCGCATCTGCGCGAGATGATGATCAAGAAGCTTGGACGTCAGGGGATTCGCGTAACGGTGCCGCCCTTGTCTGCCTGTACCGATAACGCAGCCATGATCGCGGAGGTCGCTCGCCGTAAATTCGACCGAGGTGAAATCTCGCCGTTCGACGTCGACGCCGATCCGAACATGACGCTGTAGTCGCAAAGGTGCGGTCCCCGGCACTGCCCGGGCGCCAACGGCCGCATATGAACTTTCCTGCTCTACAGTCCTGCTCACGACGGAGGCCACATTAAGTGGCCTCCTGTTCGTGCGGAACTCGCGATAAAGTTCATATGCGGCCGTTGGCGCCCGGGCAGCGCCGGGGACCTTTCTGTATTGATATAGCTTCTGAGCTGGTTTGGCGTCGACAACGTCCAGCAAGGTTAACAAGCCAGTGTCGAATTTCCGGCGTTCTTTAGCTGAAAGAAAAAGTTGGTGTGCGGAGCTTTGCTCCGCACATTTGGGATGGGAGCCCCCGCGGCACTCGGGGGTATCTCTCAAGCAAAAACTGTCGTGGGGTAAAGTCCGAGGTCAGTGGCGTTTTATACCGAGAAATTCAAAAAAAGTTGAAAATTCATTACAAATTTGCGTTGACTTTAGGTAACTAAAGTTTCATACTGCTTTTCATCCACTGGGGGATGTGAACACGCACGGATCGTTCGCATCATGATTGAAGAGGATTTCTTAGACATGTTCACGCATCAGCTAGACATTATCAGCGTAGTAATTATCTGATGCGGGTTAGCACATACAGCTAGCCCGTACGATAACGGGCGGCTGATGAAGATGAGGGCCGTCGAGCGCAACCGACGGCCCTCATTTTTATGTCTAGGAAGTTCTTTTTAGAGGAGGAAATGTAATGAACGGAGTTTTGCTCATGGTTGTGGCCGCGGCGGTGCTCGCCTGCGGCTATCTGGGCTACGGCCGCTGGCTGGCCAACAAGTGGGGCGTTGACAAAGAGGCCCTCACGCCGGCCAAGCGCATGAAGGACGGCAAGAGCTTCTCGCCCGTCTCCGCCTTCACCGCGTTCTCGCACCAGTTCAGCTCGATCTGTGGTGCTGGCCCTGTCACGGGTACGATCGTCGCCATGGCCTTTGGCTGGCTGCCCGTCGTACTCTGGGTCCTCGTCGGCGGCATCTTCTTTGGCGCCGTCCACGACTTCGGCGCCCTGTACGCCTCGATGAAGAACAACGGCAAGTCGCTCGCTCAGCTCATCGAGAAGTACATCGGCAAGACCGGCCGTCGCCTGTTCCTGCTGTTCTGCTGGCTGTTCTGCATCATCGTCATCGCCGCTTTCACCGACATGGTCTGCAAGACGTTCATGTTCACCCCGGCCGTTGACGCTTCTGGCGCCGCTACCGGTGCCATCGACTTCACCAAGTCCTATGCCGCTGGCTGCGCTGGCACCATCTCCATCCTGTTCACCTTCGTCGCTATCGCCTTTGGTTGGGCTCAGAAGAAGTTCAACCTCACCGGTGCCGCCGAATTCGTCACCGGCGTGGTCCTCATGGTTCTCATGTTCGCCGTCGGTATGCAGTTCCCGGTCTACCTGGATAAGTTCCAGTGGTTCGCCGTCGTCATGGTCTACCTGGTCTTCGCTGGCGCTATGCCCATCCAGATGCTCAAGACCCCGCGTGACTACCTCACTTCCATCATGATGATCGTCATGATCGTTTGCGCTGTCCTCGGCATCGTCGTCCTGGGCGTCAACGGTCAGGCCACCATCACCGCTCCGGTCTTCACCGGCTTCTCCACTGCCTCCGGCATGATGTTCCCGGTCCTGTTCGTTTCCGTCGCTTGCGGTGCTCTCTCCGGTTTCCACAGCCTCGTTTCTTCCGGCACCTCTTCTAAGCAGGTCGAGAAGGAGCAGGACGCCGTCAAGGTCGGTTATGGCGCCATGATCGTCGAGTCCTTCGTCGGCATCCTTGCCATCATTGTCGCCGGCATCATGTTCTCTGACATGAACACCGCCGGTACTGGCGCCCTCAACGCCGGTGTCGCTTCCACCCCGTTCCAGATCTTCGCCGCTGGCATTTCCCGCGGTATGCAGGCCTTCGGTGTTAACGGCACGCTTGCAACCGTCTTCATGACCATGAACGTTTCCGCTCTGGCCCTGACCTCGCTCGACGCCGTCGCCCGCATCGCCCGCACCTCGTTCTCCGAGTTCTTTGCCCAGACCAACGATGCCCTGGCCATCGAGTCCAAGGCCGGCTACATGAAGGTCCTCGGCAACCCCTGGTTCGCCACGGTCGTCACCCTGCTTCCCGGTCTCGCCCTTGCCTTTGGTGGCTATGCCAACATCTGGCCGCTCTTTGGTGCTTCCAACCAGCTGCTCGGCGGTATGACCATGATCACCCTCGCCGTGTTCTGCAAGTGCACCGGCCGCAAGGGCTGGATGCTCTACGTGCCCGTCGCCTTCCTGCTCTGCTGCACCTTCACCTCGCTGGTCCAGAGCGCCATGGGCTGCATGACCGCTGTCCAGGCCTACGGCTTCTTCGGCACCATCCCGGCTACCGCCACCACGGCCGCCGTCTCCGTTGCCGCCACCAAGGGCCTGCAGCTCGTCTTCGCCGTCCTGCTGATGGTCCTGGGCCTCATCGTTGCCGTCAACTGCCTCAAGGAGTTCTTCGGCAAGGAGGCCGGTTCCATGCCCGACGAGGAGCCCGAGTGGTCCGAGATGGGCAAGGCCGAGTACGGTCGCGCTGCTGCCGCTGAAGCTCCTGCCGACGCCGAGGCCGCCAAGGCCTAGTCGGTCGGACGGGTTGAATCTCCCATCTATTTGACTCGGAAAGACCGGGTCCGCAATCAAGCGGACCCGGTCTTTTTTCTTGTGAGAACAGGTGGTGCAAGGGCGTTCTCGCAGATGTTTTGCGTGGATAGGCTCGTGCGTTGTACCATATGGACGTATATGTGTGCATATGAAAGGGGCCCCGTGGCCAAGACGGTATATTCCGATAATCAAAACAATGTCGATGCTCTGGCTGAGCGCCTGAGCAGCCAGACGTCGCTTTCTGCTGAGCGTGCCAAGCTGGTTGCCTACGATCTGCTTTGCCGCAAGGCGCTCAAGATTAAGTCGAGTGCGCTGGCGCAGATTTTCCGCTCCGTCGATAAGGAATGCGACACCAAGGCGATGCGCGATGAACTTATCGAGGCAAATATCGTGACCAAGATCGAGGGTAGCGGCATTAACGGACGCCCGGCGTTCTATACCATCAATGTCGAGATCCGCGATGCCCAGGAGCAGCCTGCCGAGTCCGTCGAAGATTTTGTCGTCGAGGATTCCGCTGACGTGCCTGCTGTGGAAGAAGTTGCTCCGCGCGAGCATGTCGATACCGATGAGTTGCTCGATGAGAACGTCGTGCGCGCCTTTACGGCCAAGGCAGGACGCGGCGGTTTTGGCGGGGGTGGCAAGCGCGATGCGCAGCGCCGCGCCCAGCAGGAGCGCTTCCGTCGCGCCGTTGCTCAAAAGGGTGAGACGGATGCCGAGGCTGTTGAGAACGAGGTTGCTGCCGAGTCGCAGAAGCCCGCGAAGGAGCAAAAGCCCGTGGAGGCCCAAGAGCCCAAGCGTCGTCGCGGTGCTCACTTTAAGGCCGCGCAGCAGGATGTCGCGCGTGAGGTTGAAGAGCCTTCCGAGGTTGCAGACGATGTTGAGGAGTCTGCCAAGAGGGCTCCGGGTTCGTGTCGTCCCGGCCGCGGTTTTGCGGGACGCGCGTATCCCGTAAAGCGTCAGGAGAAGGGCGAGCCGGCTTCGACCGCTCAGGCCGAGAAGGCCGAACAAACCGAGAAAACCGTTGAGCCGGCGACTCGCGAGCAGCAACCTTCCGAGTCGCAGCCTGCGGCTGACACTGAGGTCAAAGCTCAACAGACCGCTGATAAGCAGGCGGGGGAGAGCGCCTCAGGCAAGCCCCGCCGTCGTCGTCACCGCGGCGGTCGTGGCTCAAATGCCGAGGCCGCGGCCGAGAAGGCAGCGACACAAAACGGAGATGAGAAGGCCGAGACTCCGGTGGATCAGGTCAAGCGCCAGCCGGCGAAGGAGGCCAAGTCCGATCGTCCGCATAAGCGCTCGTCTGCGCCCAAGCAGGAACGTAATACCCGGGCAGATTCCAAGCGTAAGCCTCATGCACAGGCTGAGCCTGCCGTAGCAGATACTGCTACCCAGCAGCCCGAGTCGGCCGTCCACGGCGAGGTATCGGCGTTTGCCCTTGCCCGCGTTTTGGGCAGGCAGCTGCTCAAAGTTGTCCCTACGCCTACGGCGCTCTCTAAGATCAAGGGGCAGCAGACTCAAATTGTTAAGGTCGAGGGCAAGGACGGCAAAAAGGCTCCGCAGCGCACTCAGCACAACGAGATGTCCAACCGCAAGATTGCCGAGGAGATTGCAATCATCCAGGCTTGGATCGAGCAGAACCGAGGTGCCGATACGCCGGTTGCTTCGCGTCGCCAGCGCGCCTACCAGATTTTTAACGATGAGAAGGCCTTTGACGGCAAGCACGGCGAGCGCCTAATTCGGCGTATGACCGAAAAGGACATCAGCATGCAGGCGATTAAGGTCGCCCCCAACCGCCCCGTGCACTTTACGGGTTTCTTTACGCTAGGCGCCGACAAGCCGTTCATTATGGTTGAGAACCTGGATACCTACGACGAGATCGTCAAGCTGCTGCGTGGCCGCAAGCACGCCAAGCTCTTTGGCATCAAGGTGGGCGGCGTGATTTTTGGCGGCGGATGCAAGGCGAGCGTCTCGCATGCCCTGGACGATTATCTGGCCGAGATCGGCTATCGCTTTAACTATGTCTATTACGTGGGCGACATCGATCGAGAGGGTGCGCGCATTGTCGAGCAGGCCCGTAATGCCAATGTCGTTGAGATTCGCCTGCATGCCGGTATGTATCGCGCCATGCTCGCCGAGCACAAACGCCGCGTGAAGGCCGGCGGCGAGTGCGAGCCCGCGGCTGCCAACCAGGGCGTGCCGCAGAATCTGGCGGCCACGATCAAGGATCTGCCCATGGTCACGCGCGTGCAGTTCCGCAACGTGCTGCGCGAGGGCGGACGCATTCCGCAGGAGATTCTGATGACCGCCGACTATCGGGATGGCGACTCGGGAAGCTTCGACCGCATGCTGAACAACTAAATTCCGCCGGCCCCGGGAGAGCGGGGACACCGGCTTAGGTTTCCTGCTCTACAGTCCTGCTCACGACGGAGGCCACATTAAGTGGCCTCCTGTTCGCGCGGAACTCGCGATAAACCTAAGCCGGTGTCCCCGCTCTCCCGGGGCCGGCGGTGGCTTGGTTGTTGCATGCGGCTCGCTTTTCGGAACTGGGCTGATAGGCGTGCCTCAAAAAAATCTACCCCAGTCGCTGTGTAGGGTGTCTATAAAGAGCCGTGGCCAAAAAACATCAAATATGAGTACTGATATTCTTTTAGTAGCAGTAATTTTGACCACATTTAAGGTGATTTGACGTGTCGATCGAGCAGATAAGCTGCCGTATCTCCTCAAGTGTTCATTAAAGGAAGACATTGATGCGAATAAGTCTCATTAAGATCTTCTTTTATTAACGAAAATAATGTAGCTACAACGGTAACAGTACTCATATTTGCCGTTTTTTGGCCACAGTCCTTCGGAGGGTCCTCGAAAATAGTCCCGAGCCGGCACTTTAGGAACGTCCCCAAGTGCCGACACCGCGTCCGCCTGCGGCGGCCGCGCGCCGCTGCGTCGCTCCGCATCCTTGCGGGTTCGGATCCCTCCGCTTGGCGGCGTTGGCTCGATTTGCTTGACGTGAGGGGCTCTTGGCTGGTGTGGGACGGAGGGATTCCGCGTCCGCCTGGTCGGCGGCCGCGCCCCGCTGCGTCGCTTCGCTCCTTGCGTGCTGCGCTGGAAAACGCTTCGCGTTTCCTCAGCTCCGCACCCTTGCGGGTTCGAATCCCTCCGCTTGCCCACAAGAAAGCGCCCTGGGCCGCTATGGGCTCAGGGCGCTTTGTTTCTTTGGCTGGGACGGAGGGATTCGAACCCCCAACAGCCGGCACCAAAAACCGGAGTTCTACCGTTGAACTACGTCCCAGTATGGGTGTTGCTCGCGCAACTCGTTTAGTTTACCTAATCTGCGAGGGCATCGCAAACGCCGTCGAGTAGGCGTACGGCGAGCGTCTGCGCGTCGCTGGCCGTGAAGGTGCCGTTGTAGCGCGTCATGCCCGTGAGCTCAATGCGAATGCGAGCCGGTTTCTGCTGCGCGGCGACATTGGCGGTGCGGATGCGCTGGGCCAGGTTGTGGCACTCGGCGAGGGCAATCGTGGCGCGTGGCGCGGCATCGGCGGGCAGCTCGTCGCTTGCGATCTCGAGCACCAGGTCAACGTCGGTTGGGACCTCGGAGTCGCAGAGCATCATGCCGCTGTTGTCGGTCGTTGCCGTGGCGATATTCCACATGCGCGACGCAACACTGCGCGCGATGGGGTCCTCGCCGATAACGGCAATCTGGAAGCGCTCGAGCACGTTGGCGGCGCGAGCAAAACCGATGCGGGACTCGGCCTCGGTGACCGAGGGCTTGCCCTCCCACACATGGTGCAGGCGGTTGATGTAGGCGTAGGTGTCCTGGAAGGCCATGCCGTCGGCAAACAGGCCGACATTTTCCTGGAACTGCTGCAGGGCGGCCTCGGTATGCGGACCAAAGTAGCCGTCGTCCTCGCCGCAGGCAAAGCCCAAAACGTTGAGAGCGCGCTGCAGGGCCTGCACATCGGCGCCATGGAAATTGGGCATGCGCAGATACAGAGTGCGGTCGCCCAGCTTATACGAGGCGTCGACCAGGGCGCTCCAACAGGGGATATCGACGGCATGACCGGCAGCAAGGCCGCTGTCGAGCCTGAAGGTGCTGACGGCCTGCTCGGTGGTGGTGCCAAAGCGCTTGTCGGCAACCTCGGTGTCATCGATTGTATAGCCGAGCTGCAGAAGGCGGGACTGGACGTCCTCGACGGCTGCTCCCTGCATGCCCGTTGTAATAGGTTCCATGAACGAACCCCTTTCGGCGTACCATTCGTACTATTTGAGCGTGTGTCGGATAGACAACGCAAAGGGATGCATAAACATGCACTCAACAGTGTAGCAAGTTGTACCCAAATACGCTGCTGACAGGTTTTATAACCCCCGCTAGTTAAGGCGCTCCACAAAGAAATCTGCCATGGAGAGGAACAGTTCACGTGCATGCGGGTCGAGCGAAACGTCCTCGATGGCCGCTTTGGCCTTGGCGGTCAGGTCGAGCGCATAAGTGTGGGCGTAATCGATAGAGCCGGTCTCCTGGAAGATCTCCACGGCGCGTGCGAGCTGCGCGGGGTCCTCGGTGCCCGAGGAAAGGATCGCTTCAATCTCGTCGTGATAGCGCTCATCAGACAGGGAGTGCACGGCAACGAGCGTGCGCTTACCCTCGGTGATGTCGGTGCGGAAGTCCTTGTTGGCGGCCTCCTTGGTGCCGATCAAGTTGAGCAGGTCGTCTTGAATTTGGAAGGCAAGGCCCGTGTGCAGGCCAAAGGCGCGCAGTGCCTCAATTTGCTCCTCGCTGCCTCCGCCAATGATGGCTCCGGCGGCAAGCGGCGTCGCTCCGCTGTAGTACGCGGTCTTGTGCGTCGCCATGTCCAGATAATCGTCGACCGAAATGTCAAAGCGCCCGTCGCGGACCCAGCCCAGGTCGAGCGCCTGGCCCTCGATGGTACGGACGATCATCTCGGTAAGCTCGTGGAGCACGCGAAGCTTCACGTCTGCGTTGAGTGTGGGGTCGTCGAGAACCGTCTTGGTGACCATGGTGAGCGCCAGGTCACCGCAGTTGATGGCAAGACCGGTGCCCTCGGTAAGGTGCATGCAGGGCTTGCCGCGACGAATCTGCCCGTTGTCGGCGATGTCGTCGTGGATGAGTGCGCCCGACTGAAAGTGCTCGATGGCCGCCGCTGCGCTGCGGGCGCTCTCAAAGCTGCCGCCCACCGCGGTGGCGGCGAGCATGCAGATGAGCGGGCGGTGGCGTTTACCGGCGTTGGCCGTAAATGCCGAGAGCGGGGTATACAGGTAGCGCTCGATATCGGCGGAAGTCGCCTGTCCGTCAAAGAACGTGGCCAGATAGTCGTTAATCTGGTCAAAGTGCTGGGCTAAAAAGCTGGTAAACGGACTGGACACGGGTTCTCGCATTCTTTGATAGGTTGCATCGTTGCATTATGCAGACAACATATTGCCACATTAGGGCGTCGAGCGCGGCGGTTGAAGACGATTGGTCCATGCGGCCGCAAGTGCGGTAGGGGCTTGGCTAGATAAGCCCAAAGTGTTCGAGCGCGGTGACGACGCCGTCGTGGTCGATGCTGTCGGTGACATAGTCGGCCTTTTCCTTAAGGAAGTCCGGTGCGTTGCCCATAGCGATGCCAACGTCGACGGCGTTCATCAGCGAGACGTCATTGCTGGCGTCGCCGATGCCGTATACGGTTCCGTGGTGGGGATCGAGGGCGTCGAGTACAGACTGGATGCCCCCGCGCTTCGTGCATTCGCGGGGCGAGATTTCGGTTACCTCGAGTTCGAGCTCGTTAAAGCAGAGCAGCGGCTCAAACGCTTGATCCTGAGCGATGCGGTTGGCAAGCGACGTGGACATTAAGATCTTGTAGGCGCTGTAATGTTGCAGCTGCGTAATTGCATCGCCCACGGTGCGGGCGTATCCGGGGGCGTCGGGCGCATCGGCACTCATGCGAACGACGCCATTGAGTCCCTCAAAACGAATCACTTCGTCCGATTGCTCAAGAATGGGAGCAAGGCGCTGCAGCATGCCGGGCGTCATCGCCAAATCGCGAATCACGCGTCCCTCAAGTTCGACATAGCCACCCGCGAGGCAGACGATGCCGGTCCAGGGCAGCTCGAGCAGCTTTGGATGGATGCAGCTCAGCGTGCGCCCTGTGCAGATAAACGCCATATTGCCCTTGGCAACAAAATCACGGATGGCTTGCGAGACCGCTTCATTGGGATAGGGGGAGAGGTCTCGCTCATCCTCGGGAAGCTCTTGTGCCACTCGAGGGTCTTGCCAGGCGAGCGTGCCGTCGATGTCGAAGAAGCAGATATCGCCGCGCTTATGGGCTGCGCTGGCGGCAGGGGAGGCCGAGGTGGTGGGCACAAATCCCGGCTCGAGGCCCATGATCTGGTCAAAATGCTCTTTAACGCGGGGAACGGAGATGCCGATAATCACCTGGGCGGTCTTGCCCGTAATGATGAGGCCCTTGGCGCCCACCGCGACAAACGACGCATTATCTGCAACGATGGAAGGGTCTGTGACCTCGACGCGCAGGCGCGTGGCGCAGTTGGTTGCGCCCACGATATTGCCAACGCCACCTAAAAGCTGAATTACCCGCTCAGCGAGGACGTGATCTTGATCGGATTGAATACTGACCTCGCCATTGGGAGATTGCTCTTTGGCAAAGCCGCTTCCCGTTAAACGGTCGATTGCCGCGCGATTGGAGACATGATCCTCGCGGCCCGGCGTCTTAAGGTCATAGACCAAGATGAGTGCTCGAAAACTAACAAAAAAGATGAGGCTAAAGGCAAGACCGATACCGAGCGCCAAAAGGTAGGAGCCGGCATGCATTCGCATGAGTGGGATGAAGTTGAAGGCCGTCATTTCCATGAGACCGCCCGAGAAGATGCCGACGATGCCAAAGAAGTTCATGGTCATGGCAAGGCAGGAGGATAGGACGGCGTAGAGCAAAAAGAGTCCAGGATAGGTGAACATAAAGAGAAACTCGAGCGGCTCGGTGACACCGCAGACCACCGAGGCGACGATGGCGGGCAAAAGGATGACCTTAAGGCCGGCGCGGCGTTCGGGTTTGGCGGTGAAATAGAATGCTGCCGCGATGGCGGGAAGGCCAAAGAGCTTGCCCCAGCCGGTGGCGGTAAAACCTGCCCAGGGCGCAAGTTCATTTAAAGGGCGCGTGCTATGGGAGAGAATGGGGAGCAGGTTGGTCCACGTGGCGTAAATACCGTCGTGAATGACCAGATTGTCGTAATAGATGGGCATATAGAGAAGGTGGTGCAGCCCCATGGGCTCGAGTGCTCGCTCCAAAAACACAAAGATGCCCACGCCGAAGGGGCCGACGCCCGCAAGTGCGTGGCGCAGCGTTTCGGTCACAGCGTATGCGAAGGGCACGATGGCGGCCGAGATGGCGGCAAGGGCAAACACGGCAAAAAAGCTGATGAGGTAGACCAGCGAGGAACCCGAGAAGGTGCCGAGCCAATCGGGAACCTTGGCATCGTAGAAGCGGTCATGGATGGCGACGACGGTTGCCGATACCGCCAGCGGGCCGATAATGCCGGTGTCGAGCGTCTTGATGCCGTCGATGACGGTGATACCGCTGGCGGGGGTCAAAGATGATGGGTACTTAAGCCCAAGGTTGTCTCCGCTCAGCTTAATGATCTCGCTCAAAAAGAAGCAATAGGCAAAATAGGCCACGAGCGCCTCGAGGCAGCAGCGTGCCGGTTGCTTTTGGGCAAGACCGATAGGCAGCGCTACGGCAAAAAGGAGCGGGAGACGTTTAAAGACCGTCCACGAGCCGCGCTGGATGATGGTCCAGAAAACGTACCAAGGGGTTCCGTATACGGCGAGGTCACCGACGATGTCTACGGTCGTGGCGAGGGCGGAGATGCCGACCATGAGGCCTGATATAGAAAACAGCATGGCGGGCGCGAACATCGCCCCGCCAAAGCGTTGGATTTTTTGCAGCATAATATGCCTTCCGGATGCAACATGCTGTGCGAGCAAGAACGTTTAAACAATGAACTCATTGTAGAGGACTGGCTGCTTGCCGCATTGACGGTTTTGATTCGGTCCGATTTGGGTTTCGGGGGAACCGTCGACGGTAAATAATCCGTGCTTTACCGATAATCGGTTTAAACAACCCAAAGAAATGCTATCGTGCCTAGCCATACATATTCATTAGAGGTGAAGTCATGCCAAAAGCGATATACGAAGGAATCTACCGAGAAATACGCTCACGCATCATTAATGGGACCTATGCGTTTCAGGAGATGCTGCCAACCGAAGCTGAGTTGACCGCGGAGTTCGGATGTACTCGCAATACTGTCCGTCGCGCCTTGGGTATGCTGGCCGACGGGATGTTTGTGCAGCCCATACACGGCAAGGGCGTGCGCGTTATTTGGCTTAAGGGCGAAACCGACATGTTGGGCGCACTCGAAGAGGTTGAGTCGTTTGGCGAGTTCGCAAAACGCAACAATGCCGTCGCATCGACCGAGGTCAAGTCTTTTGAACATTTGATTTGCACTGAGCAACTGTCGCGCCGCCTTGGCTTTAAGGTGGGCGAGGAGCTGATTCGCGTCGTGCGTGTCCGAAGCCTCAACGGCAGCGCGCGCCAGGTGGACCATGGCTACTTTTTGGAGTCGATCGCCAAGGGCCTGACCCCCGAGATTGCGGCAAGCTCTATCTACGACTATCTGGAGCACAAGCGTGGCGTCAAAGTGATGGCGAGCCGCCGTACGGTGAGCGTCGAGCTTGCCAACGATGAGGACTGCAGCTACTTGGACCTTGGCAAGTACAACTGCGTCGCCGTTATGGAGAGCCAGTCGTACACCTCGGACGGCATCTTGTTCGAGGTCACGCATGCTCGCACGCATCCTGAGATCTTCCACTACCGCGTCAACTCCAAGCGATAGCCGGCTAGCTCGCAGCCTGACGAGACTCATGCCCTCAAAGAGAAAACGCCCGGTCAAACCGACGATGCATCGGCTTGACCGGGCGTTTTCTCTGCATTCGATAACAAATAATTGTTTATACAAAACTTGTCAAGTATCAAGTCGAAATTACCGTTCACCGAAGTTTTTCTACCGCTCTAGTAATACTTGTTCAAACAACTAGCCAAATAGCGTATTGTACAAATCAGCAAAAGGGGCAAAGTCCCCGAGCCAATCTCCGAAGGCGGCGGCAAAGGGTGCCGCCACGGTGTGAAAGGGTGGATTGTAATGAAGAACGAAATGAGCAGAAGGCAGTTCCTGGGCTTTGCTGGTTCCGCGGCTGCGGTTCTTGGTCTGGGCCTCGTGGGCTGCGGTGGTTCTGCCGGCTCTGGCTCCTCTGCTTCTGGTGACGCTGCCGAGGTCTACTTCCTCCAGTTCAAGCCCGAGGTCGACAAGGAGTGGAAGGAGATCGCCAAGGCGTACAAGAAGGAGAAGGGCGTCGAGGTCAAGATCGTGACCGCCGCCTCCAACACCTACGAGGAGAAGCTCAAGTCCGAGATGTCCAAGAGCTCCGCTCCGACGCTGTTCCAGGTCAACGGCCCCACCGGTCTTAAGAACTGGAAGGATTACTGCGCCGATCTGTCCGACACCAAGCTCCGCGGCGAGCTCATCGACGACTCCCTGGCTCTGCAGTCCGATGGCAAGGATCTGGGTATCGACTGGGTTCAGGAGAGCTACGGCATCATCTACAACAAGGAGCTCCTCGAGAAGGCTGGCTACAAGGCCGAGGACATCAACTCCTTCGACAAGCTGAAGGCTTGCGCCGATGACATCCAGGCCCGCAAGGACGAGCTCGGCGTTGACGGTGCCTTCACTTCCGCCGGCATGGATGACTCCTCCAGCTGGCGCTACACCACCCACCTCGCCAACCTCCCGCTCTACTACGAGTTCGAGAAGGAGCACAACCAGGAGGACGACGAGATCAAGGGCGAGTATCTCGACAACTTTAAGCAGATCTTCGACCTGTATATCACCGACTCCACCTGCGATCCTTCGCAGCTCGCCTCCAAGACCGGTGACGACGCCACCAATGAGTTCGCAACCGGCAAGGCCGTCTTCTACCAGAACGGCTCTTGGGCCTACGCCGACCTCACCAAGGCCGGTATGACCGACGACCAGCTCGGCATGCTGCCGATCTACATCGGCGTCGACGGCGAGGAGAACCAGGGCCTGTGCTCCGGCGGCGAGAACTACTGGTGCGTCAGCTCCCAGGCTTCCGAGGATGCCCAGAAGGCCACCGAGGACTTCATGTATTGGTGCGTCACTTCTGACACCGCCACCAGCATCATCGCTGACAAGATGGGTCTGACCGCCCCGTTCAAGAGCGCTAAGGAGACCACCAACGTCTTCTCTCAGCAGGCCGTTGCTATGGCCAAGGACGGCAAGAAGACCGTCGCTTGGGACTTCGTTTACATCCCCTCCGAGGAGTGGAAGAAGAACCTCAAGCAGGCTCTCATCGCTTATGCTGCCGACAACACCAAGTGGGACGGCGTCAAGAACGCCTTCGTCGATGGCTGGAAGACCGAGAAGGCTGCTTCCGAGTAAG
>CAKUGT010000029.1 GCA_934654795.1 uncultured Collinsella sp. | reverse complement strand
GCGCAGAGCACGCCGGCCCCGGCGTCGACCAGATAACGGGCATTGGTGGTTTGATGGTCGGCCGTCGCATGCGGATACGGCACGAGCACCGAGGGCACGGCGAGCGCAGTGATCTCGGCCACGCTCGATGCGCCCGAACGCGAGAGCACCAAATCGGCAGCAGCCAGCATATCGCCCATGTTGTCGATGTAAGGCTGGACGCGGTAACGCTTCGCCTCCTCGGGCGTCAGTGCCAAAGCGCGCTCAGTCTCCTCAAAGCCGTCGGCACCCGTCGAATGCAACACATAGAGGTTCTTGCGCGAAAGCAGCTCGTTTTTGAGCGAAACCACGCGCTCGTTGAGGTGCTGGGCGCCAAGCGAACCGCCAAAGACGAGCAGCAGCGTAGCGTCCTCGGGAACGCCAAGTGCCTTGCGGCCGCGAGCGCGATCGCCCTCGATCACCGAGCGACGTACGGGGTTGCCGGTCATGAGCACGTGGTCAGGGTCACCTTCGCGCTCAAAGACCGAGCGCGCTGCAGGCACCGAGATGCACACGCGGGCGGCATGGGAGTTCATCATCTTGTTGGCCAGGCCCGGAACAGAGTTCTGCTCATGCAGCAGATACGGAACGCCCGCGCCCTTGCACCACCCCAGCAGCGGAACCTCGACATAGGCACCAAAACCGATGGCGGCATCGGGCTTGCCGACCTTTGAGAAATGACTGGCGAGCGCACGCTTGGCCTTGTTGACACGCCACAGGGAGGTCAGCGCCGTCCAAGGACGGGAGCGGTCGAAGCCCGTAACCGTAATGGGCACAAAATCAAACCCAGCCTCGGGGACCAGACGACCCTCGAGCTTGCGCGACTGACCCACGAACACAACGTGGTGGCCACGGTCACGCAGCTCTTCGGCCAAGGCAAGCGCGGGGTTGATGTGTCCCGCCGTGCCGCCGGCTGCAATAGCAACGGTCATCTTATCGGTCATGGTAGTCCCTTCGTACACGCGGTCCCTGGTCGTCGGTGCGTAGACGCGCCGACGGGTCCGAGTTCAAATCGATTCGATTATATCCGCCGCCCGCGCTGCGAGGGCTGGGGCGCTGAGGACGACCTTGCGGAGCCGTCCGCGGACGTGGACGAGCTGCCGGCTCGGATGCAGAACCATCCAGAACGGTAAAGCCGCTACGCGAAGGTCGTTCACCGCGCACATGGGCTACGCCGGCGGTACTCTCATCCATAACGGCAAAGCTCTCGCGGCGACGGTCGTACTCATCGCGGCGGGCGCTCTCGTACGAAACGCGCAGGATCAACCCGGCAAGCATGAGCGACACAATAATCGACGAACCGCCGTAGCTAATAAACGGCAACGGTTTACCCGTCATGGGAAACACGTTGAGGATGCCCAGCGCATTGATCAAAAACTGCACCGCAAGAATGACCGCGGAGCCAGACGCCATGAGCGCGCCCCGACGATCGGTCGCTTGCTCGGCAATGCGAAACGCCGAGTAGATCAGCATCGCAAACACCAAGAAGAACAGCACGGTTCCGACAAAACCAACTTCCTCGCCAATGATGGCCAGGATGTAGTCATTGTGCGCCTCGGGCAGATACGAGTACTTCATGGTTGAGTTGCCGATGCCACGGCCGAACAGACCGCCCGAGGCAAAGGCCATGATGGCAAGCGTGGCCTGATAGCCGTCACCATACTCGTCGGCCCAAGGGTTCAAGGCAACCTGAATGCGCACCATACGGTACGGCTCTGCAACAAGCGCAATCACGATCACGAGAATGCCGAAGATTATCACGCCGATGATCAATTTGGGGTCGAGACCCGCAAACAACGCCATGCACATGAGGGTCAACAGGATGATCAGAACGGTACCGAAATCGGGCTGGATAAAGATCAGAAAGAGCGAAATGCCCAGGTAGATGCCCATCTTGCGAAGGAATTCGTTGATGTTGCCACCGGGCGAAAAGAAGCGGTCGAGCATGATGGCCGAATACGCAATGGCAAATGGCTTTAAAAACTCGGAAGGCTGGAACTGAATGCCGGCGATGTTGAGCCAGCGCGTGGCGCCACGGCTGCCGCTGCCCACCAAGAACACCAGCAGAAGCAAGAACATCATGCCGATAAGGAAGATCCTAAGCACATCCTCCCCAAACCAGCTGTCCGGCAAAACGCGCACGATGGCAATCAGCGCCAGAACACCAACCACGGCAAACGCGGCCTGTCGACCCAGGAAAAACGTCGCCGAGCCATTCTCGTGCAGCGCCTCGACCGAAGACGCCGAGTACACCATCAGCAGACCAAAGCACACCAAAGTAAACAGGCAGGCCATAAATATCAAACGGGGGCGCATGATGCGGGCGGGAACGCCGGCAATATAGCGTTCGCTAAACGACTGCCCGCCGCGACCGGAACGCGGTGTGCTACGCCGCGAGGAAGCACGGTCCGAGTCGGGCCTCCTCATACCTTGTCGGGGGCTCTCCTCTCTCACCGGCAACCCCTATTCCATTTGCGATTTCGCTGCAGCGGCAAGCTGGGCCACATAGTCCTTAAACACGCGGCCGCGCTCCTCATAGCCCGAGAACTCATCGAACGAAGAGCACGCAGGAGAAAGTAAGATCACGTCGCCACGGCTCGACAGCGAACGGGCAACGTCCACGGCATCGCGTAGGTCATCCGCCTGGGCGATATCCACATCGCCATCGACATCGGCCTCGTCCATAGCGGCGGTGAAGCGCTCGCGCGCATCGCCAAAGCAGACGACCGAGCGCACGTTATCCATAACAACGCGCGCGAAGTCCGTGAGCGGCGTGCCCTTATCGTGGCCGCCGAGCAGCAAGATCACGTCGTCATCGGGAAATGCCGTCAGTGCCTTCTCGACCGCGTCGGTGTTGGTCGCCTTGGAATCGTTGACGTAGCGCACTCCGTCAATCTCGCCGCACGGCTCCACGCGGTGCTCGAGCGGCTGGAACGAGGCCAGACCGCGGCAGACACCATCGACATCGGCACCGACTGCCAGGGCAACCGTGGCAGCGCACAGGGCATTGATAACATTGTGATGGCCCGAGATCTTGAGTTCGGATGTAGCGATGAGCGGGGTCTCGACGCCCTTCAGGCGCACGATCATCTTGCCATCGCGCACAAAGGCGACATCCTCACCCTCTGGCTCGTCAAAGGCAACCTTGCAGATGCGACGACCCGGCGTGTAGATGTACTCATCGAACTCGTGAATGCCGGCGTCTTCGACGTCGACAACCACCAGATCGTCATCGACCATATTGTCAAACAGTTTGATCTTGGCAAGCGCATAGTTCTTATGGCTCTTATGCCAGCCCAAGTGGTCGGGAGTGATGTTGAGCAGCACCGCCACACGAGGGTGGAGCTCGGTGGTCGTAGCAATCTGATAGCTCGAGAGCTCAGCCACAAACCACTCGTTGTGGGCTCGGCCGTCAATCTCGTTGACCGGCGGCTCGCCGATGTTGCCGACGGCTACGCTGGCCTCGCCGGCAGCCTTGAGCAGATAATCAGTCAGCGACGTGGTGGTCGTCTTGCCGTTGGTGCCCGTGATGGCAATCCAGTTATCGGGCGACAGACGATAGGCAAACTCTGGCTCACCCATAATCTGAGCGGCATGTTCGCGCCCGGCCTTAAAGAAGCCCGAGAACTCCGAGATGCCCGGGCACGTCACGCATACGTCATAGGCGCCCTCGACCTGTTCGGTCCCATAGACAAACGACGCACCAGCAGCCTCGAGCGCACGCGTGGCGTCATTGGGCTCAGAGGTGCCGCCGCCATACACGGTAACGGCGCTTACGCGCTCGGGATGTGCCAGCGCCCAGCGGGCGACATCGAGACCGGATTTGCCCTGACCCAAAACGAGCAGGCTAAAGACATCAGCAAGAGGCATGAAAGACCACTATCCCAACTGGAAGAACAGAGCAAGGCCAACGGCACCAAATGCCGCAGCGATAATCCAAAAACGGATGACGACCTTGGTCTCTGCCCAACCCTTCTTTTCGAAATGATGATGGATGGGCGCCATAAGGAAGACGCGCTTGTGCGTAAAGTGGAAGTAGACAACCTGAATCATGACCGACAGAGTCTCAACGATAAACAGGCCGCCGATGATGAGGGAGACGACCTCGGTGTTAGTCATGATGGACGTACAGGCAAACGCGGCGCCCAGAGCAAGCGAGCCGGTATCACCCATAAAGATGCTCGCCGGATAGCAGTTGAACCACAGAAAGCCCAAGCAGGCACCGGCACACGCGGTGCAGAAGATGGACAGGTTCACGTCTCCGTGCAAAAACGCCATGGCAGCCATGGCGAGCATGGCGATCATGGAGGTGCCGCCAGCAAGACCGTCAAGGCCATCGGTCAGGTTCACGGCATTAGAAAGACCGGCAATCATCAGCCAGCAAAAGACAATATAGAGCCACGGGAACGAATAGCCGCAGATGGTGGTCGAAAGCACGCCAAGGTCGATCGTCAACCCACCGGGAAAACGAATCTCGGGGGCGACGCCGCACCAGTTGACGGCAAGTACCGTAAAGGTGACACAGATAATGGTTAGGCCGATCATCTTGGCATGGGGCGTCAGACCGAGCGAGCGCCCATGCGTAACGGAGGTCAGGTCGTCGATCAGGCCCAGCACGCCGGTCGCCAGCGTGGCGAGCAGCACGAGTACGAGCTCGGTGGTGAGCTTGCCCATCAGCAGGCAGGTCAGCGAGATCGCGACGAGGATGACAACGCCACCCATGGTGGGCGTTCCCTGCTTAACCAAATGACGCTTGGGGCCGTCGGCACGAACCTGCTGGCCGATACCCTCGACCTTGAGCAGCTTGATCCACCACGGCATGAGCAGCAGCGCAATGGCTGCGGCGATGCCAAGCCCCAAAAAAGCCTGATACGTTGGATACGAGGGATTGCCGAACATGGGCTAGCACACACCTTCCACAAAGCGGTCGAGCTCAACAAAGCGGGAACCCTTGACCAGTACAACATCATGTTTTTCAAGCGCACCGCCCATGCGGTCGAGCACCTGCTGATAATCGGAGTACACCTGGATGCGGTCCTCGTCCATGCCCATCATGCGTGCGGCATCGGCCATAAGCTGGGCCAGCTCACCACCCACGCACGCCAGCATGTCGAGCTTCTTGGCGGCGGCATAGGCGCCCACGAGCTCATGCATGCGAGGAGCCTCATCGCCCATCTCGCCCATCTCGCCCAGGATCGCCATGCGAGACCCCGTACACGAAAGCGAGCACAGCAGATCGAGGCCAGCAGCCATAGATTCGGCACTGGCGTTATAGGAATCGTCGATGACGCGGGCACCGCTCTTGGCGCGCTTGATCTCCTGGCGGTGACCGGTGATCGTGAGGCCCCTAAAGGCAGCATCGATCTGCTCGGGCGTCACGCCCAGACGATAGGCAACCGCGGCGGCCTTAACGGCATTAGGAACGGACTGCACGCCGGGGATGGCAAGCATGGTATCTATCGTCTCACCCTGGCCAAAATCAAGCGTAAAGACCGGACGGCCCTCGTCATCAACACGAATGTCGCGGGCACGGACCTCATCATCGTCCGAGACGCCGGCCAGCATCACGTCGATACCAGCAGGCTGGGCGAACGTGTCGCGAATGAACGGCGTAAAGTCGTCCTCGCCGCCCAAAACCAGCAGCGGCAAATAGTCGCCGGCGGCGCACATGCCTTGAACGATCTCGGCCTTAGCGCGGGCGATGTTCTCACGGCTGCCCAAAATGCCGATATGAGAGGTGCCGATCTTGCTCACGATGGCAAGGTTGGGATTGGCAGACTGAGACAGGCGCTCGATCTCGTGGAAATGGTTCATGCCCATCTCGAGCACCAGGGCCTCGGTATCGGCCGGAGCGGAAAGCACCGTGAGCGGCATGCCGATCAGGTTATTGAAATTGCCCTTAGTGGCCCAGACACGATAGCGCTTGGCGAGCACAGCGGCGAGCACGTCCTTGGTCGTCGTCTTGCCGATGGAACCGGTAATGCCAACGACCAGGCAGCCAAGCTCCAGGCGATACGCGTGCGCCAAACGCAGCAGAAACTCCTCGGGATCATCGGTCAACAAGATGGCACAGCCCTTGTCCTGCGCCAGCGAGACCAGCTCGGCCTCGGGCTCACGCGTCATCACGACGGCGCCGGCACCCGACTGGACGGCACGGGAAGCAAAATCATTGCCGTCGACGTTTTCACCGGGAAAGGCGACGAAAATCGTCCCTTCCTCGACCTGGCGCGAGTCGATAACGCACCCGCGGCATACCCGATCGACTTCTCCCGTCACGGTTCGGGCCCCTGTTGCGGCCGCGAGGTTGTTGACGGCGATCTCTATCATTGCAGCTCCCCTGTAAACCTAAATAATGCTATCGGCGTATTGTATCCCAGCGCCGCGCATGCGTGGTGCAGGGCATGTGAACACCCCTCATATGGGACAACAAACCACGCCCCAAAGATTGTAACCCCCTACTTCGTGTGCGGGATGCCCAGCACGTCGAGCGCGTTGGCCATAATGGACTGGAACGGCACCGCAGCGGCATCTGAGCCGCTCGGCGTTCCGTCGAGCGTGATATAGCACAGCACCTTGGGCGATTGTGCCGGTGCAAAGCCCATAAAGGACGACATGTAGTTCTCCTTGAGGTAGCCGCCGTTCTCGTCGGCACGTTCGGCCGTACCGGTCTTACCCGCCACGTCATAGCCGTCAACCGCGCCGCCAACGCCCGTTCCCTCCGACACGACCGTCTGCATGCACGATGTCACCTGGGATGCGGCGTCCTCCGAAATCGCGCGCTCGCCTTCGCCCCAGTCCTTCTCGTCGCCTTTGCTGGACTTATAGAAGTGCGGGGTCATCATCACGCCGCCGTTGGCGATGCCGCCCACGGCACGTGCGATCTCAATCGGCGAGACAGACAGCGCCTGTCCAAAGCTCATCGAGCCCAGCGTGGCGCCGTCATACTGGTCACGCTCCTTGACGATGCCCAGGCTCTCGCCCGGAAAATCGACACCAGAGCTGTGACCGATGCCCCACTTGTCCACATAGGCGGCAAAGTCGTCGGCACCGATCTTGCGCCCCACCAGGACAAATCCCACGTTGGACGAACGGCGCATCATCTCGCGCACATCCATGGTCATGGCGTAGTCGCGCTTGTCGGCATCGGTGACGGTATCGTCGCCCACCTTGATGCTCGCCGGCACCTCAAACGACGTACTCGACCGCACGACGCCCAAGTCGAAGCCGGCGCCTGCCACGAGCGTCTTAAAGACCGAGCCGGGCTCGTAGGCGTCGGTGACCAGGCGCAGGTTCATATCCTCGGTCTTGGCGTTTTCCAAATTGGTCTGGTCGTAGGTCGGATACGAGCAGGCTGCCAAGATCTCGCCTGTCGTAGGATCGGTGACCAGCGCCGAGCCGTTCTTGGCCTTTGTCTTCTCGACAGCCTCTGCCAGGGCATCCTCGGCCGCACGCTGGATATTGACGTCGAGCGTCGTCACGATATCAACGCCGTCGACCGCAGCCACCTTTTTATAGGCACCGCCCGCGATATAGCTGCCGTCCCTCGCGCGCTCGCGTACGAGAGAACCGTTCGTGCCGGTCAGAAGCTTGTTGTATTGCTTTTCGAGACCCGTCAAGCCGTCGTTGTCTACATTCACTACACCCAGCACCTGCGATGCCAGATTGCCGTATGGATATACGCGCTTCATGGCCTGCTCAAAAAGCACGCCGGGCAGGTTCTTCTTCTCCAGCGCCGCAGCGTCGTCTTCGTCCACCTGGCGCTTGATATACACCCAGGTTCCATCGGACTCAACGAGCTTGCGGCAGGTCTTTTTATCGATTCCAGTTGCCTTGACCAGCGCCGACACCGTCTTGTCAACATCCTCGACAAGCTGAGGGTTCACGGCGATGTTGCGACATTCGACCGACGACGCCAGCACGTTACCGTTGCGGTCGTAGATGGTGCCACGTTTGGCATAGAGAATCTGCTCAAGCAGGCGGCGCGCATCGGCACGCTCGCGCAGTTTATCGGCTTCGACAATTTGATAGTCGGCAAGGCGAAAGACGCCCAAGCCCAAGCCAAGCCCAATGAAGCCCATGACGGCTTTGCGGCGAGGCAGAGGCGTGCCTGTGAGCCATTCGGTCGACGAACTCTTGCGCGACCTGGTGTTATGCACTTGAGGGCCGCCCGAGCCGCGAAGTCGCGACGCCGGGTCGTTGCCACGGGACTGCCCGGCGTTGTAAGATTGCCGACCCGTTCCTTGATAACCAGAACGTCCCCGCGACGAGGGACGTCCAGAACCGCGGCCCCCATCGGAACCGCGGCGATAGTCATTTGTCATACTCAGCTACCGTCTTGCTACTGAGCGGTCGCGGTCGCGTTGGCGCCCGCGGCTGCATCCTGCGAAAAGTCAAGTGTAACGCTCTCGCTGGGCTCCACCATGCCATAAGCGCCCGCAAGGTCGCGAATGCGCGTGTCGGCGCCATAGACCGAATGCATGACCTCCAGGTCGGAGCTCTCATCGGTCGCCTTTTCGAGCGTGTTGGTAAGCTCGGCGTTGCTGTTGAGCACCTGGGCCGTAACGCCGGCGAGCGCCACGCGGGCGACGCCGATCGTCATGAAGATAGCCGCAATGATGCAAAACGTTTTAAGAACGCTCATGAAAACCGGGCTTACCGCCTGGTTTGCCTGACGGCCCGCGCCCGTGTAGACATCAAAGCGCGGCGTGCGCTGCTCACGGGGAGCAACGGGGGCCTGCGGCGTCTCACGATAGGCGGGCATGGCGTTCATATCATAGGCGAGTGCTGCGCTTGAAGTGTTGTAGCCCATGATATGCCGCCTCCCATCCCGAGTACGTTGGTAGTGTGTTTAAGCTTCGTTTATGGTGCGAGCGGGAGGTCCAATATCGCGCGGTCGCGCCTACAGACGCTGCGCCACGCGGATTTTGGCTGATCTCGCCCGAGGGTTGCGCGCAACCTCATCGGGTTGGGCAACCAGGGGTTTGCGGGTGATGACCTTGAGTATCGGCACGTTGCCGCACACGCACACCGGAATCTCCGGCGGACACGTGCACCCCTGGCTCATCTCCTTAAAGTGGTTCTTTACGATACGGTCCTCGAGCGAGTGATACGAGATGACGCAGATGCGTCCGCCCGGGTTGAGCCACCTGGTGGCGGCGTCAAGCCCTCGTTCGAGCACATCGAGCTCGTGATTGACCTCGATGCGAATGGCCTGGAAACTCTTTTTGGCCGGGTGTCCACCATGCCGACGAGCGGCAGCCGGAATGCCAGCCTTGATGATCTCGACAAATTGGCCCGTAGTTTCGATCGGTTCCTGCTCGCGACGGCGCACGATCTCGCGCGCAATCTGCGAGGCGAACTTCTCTTCGCCGTAGACGCGTAGAATCCGGGCGAGGTCGTGTTCGTTATAGCTGTTGATGACCTCAGCTGCGTTTAAGGTGTTGTTACCCGGATCCATCCGCATGTCCAATGGGGCGTCCTCGTTATACGAAAAGCCCCTGCCAGGGATATCGAGTTGCGGTGACGAAACGCCCAAGTCAAACAGGAAGCCATCGACCCCGGGCACCTCGGCCGAGCAAAGCAGCTCGTCCAAGTCGCCGAAGTTGCCCTTCAGCAGCTGGTGCGGGACGCCGGGAACCTCGCGGTCCAGACGGGCGCCAGCGGCCTCGAGGGCCATGTCGTCCTGATCGACGCCGAGCAAAAGACCCGTCTCCCCCACCTGCGCGGCCATCTTTACCGAATGACCGGCACCGCCAAGGGTGCAATCGCAGACGACGGAACCGCTCTTTAGCTGCAGCGACTCAAGCACTTCGCCGAGCATGACAGGTTCATGCCGATATTCTTGTGTCAAGATCCCACGCTCCATCCGTTACTCGTGCCTTGCCCTTACGAGAAGAAGAGGTCCAGCAGGGCCTCGTCGTCATCGTCCTCATCGGCCGTAGCGCGGTCCCAGACCTCAAGGTGGTCGTAGTTGCCCACAACCGTGACCTCGCGGTCGAGGTTCGCCTGCTTGCGGAGAGACTCAGAAAGACCGATACGACCGGCGCTGTCCACATCCATCGACGTGGTGCGCTTGTTGATCGCCCTCATGAGCTTCTGGTCGTTGATGTCACGCGGGTTAAAACCCTCGTGGCCCTCACGACCCGCGAAGAGTCCTTCGACCCACTTATCGAAGGCCTCGGCAGAGAACACGTACAGAGCATCGACATCCAGGGCTTTGAACACGCGAACGTGCTCTCCAAGCTCCTCGCGAAGGGGTGCAGGCAGGGACAGACGACCTTTTGCATCGAGATTGCGCTCGTATGCACCAGTCATTCCCATGTGCGCCCTCCCCTCGGTTACTCAGATGGCACGTACGCGGGGAACCGCCCCGCCTGTCGACGTCATTAATAATATGGGGAACCACCCCATTTTTCAACACCTTTCCCCACTCCTTCCCCCACCCCGACCCACCACTCCACCCCCTATATGTTGCAAAACACCCCCGAGCATATGTTCGAAAACACAATATGTTGTGTTTACAGCAAAGGCGGAATGCCACCTGTAGCACCCCGCCTTTCAACCTCAACCTTCAAGTTGACCTTGAGGCGATTTTTACGTCCCTTTACATGCCGTTCACATCGCCCCCAAACTCCCCCACCCATGGCACGTGCGGCCCACCACCGCGACGACAAGTGGCGAAAAATGGGACGGGCCCCAGATTGCCCATGCGAGCGCAAAAGCACGCAGCGGCAATCTGGTGCCCGTCCCCAAATACCTATAGATATGCAGGCCAGCGATGTGTTAATGATGTGCCAGCGGGTGCGCCGCCAGATAGACCTCGGTCAGTTGCGTACGATCGACATGCGTGTAGACCTGCGTGGTCGATATATCGGCATGTCCCAAGATCTCCTGTAGCACACGGAGGTCTGCGCCGCCCGCAAGCATATGGGTGGCAAAGGAGTGGCGCAGTGTATGGGGATGGAGTCCCACCAGCCCTACCTGGCGCCCGTAGCGCTCACAGATGGCATGGATGCCCTGGCGCGACAGACGACGGCCGTTCTTATTTAAAAAGACCGCCGAGGTCTCGGTTCCGCGGGCATGGGCCGCCAAGCGAGAACGCCCCTCAGTTATATAGCGCGTCAGAGCTCGCGCCGCGCTTCCCACCAACGGGGACAGGCGTTCCTTTGAGCCCTTACCGCGAACGAGTACAAAACCATCGTCGAGATGGATATCGCCCACATCGAGCCCCACCAACTCGCTCACACGCAAACCGCATCCGTAGAGCACTTCCAAGATGGCATGGTCGCGCAAGCCCATCTCGCCCTCGGGGAAGTCTTGATCGAGCAGCGCCGAGACATCCTCCACCGATAGATACTCCGGCAAACGCTCAGCCTTTTTAGGCAGGCGCAACGCCGCCGTTGGATTTTGGGCCACAGCCCCATCGCGCACCAAAAAGGCATGCAGGCCCTTCACGGCCGCAAGCGCACGCTCCACCGAGGCATCGGAATAGCCCCCATCGCGACGGTCGGCGACAAAGCCCTCCACGACCTGACGAGTCACCTCATCAAAAGACATGATGCCCGCCCGCTCCAGATAGGCGCAGTACGTCGTCAGGTCACGGCGATATGCCGCAATCGTGTTGCGCGCCAAACCCCGCTCAACCGCGAGGTAATCGAGATACTCCCCCGCCGCCACAGCGAGCGACGAGGGAGTAGCTTCGGTATGTTCTTTGTTCGCCGGCACCCTTAGTCCGTAGCGAGGTTCATGGGCGTCACCTGAAGACGGTCGACGCCCTCGTGCTGGCCAATCGAGGCGCGCACGAACTCGCGGAACAGCGGCTGCGGGTTGGTCGGACGGCTCTTGAACTCGGGGTGAGCCTGGGTTGCCACATACCACGGATGCACGTCGCGCGGCAGCTCGACCATCTCGACCAGGCGCTCGTCGGGCGAGAGGCCAGAGATAACCAAGCCGGCATCCTCGAGCTGGTCGCGGAAGGCGTTGTTAAACTCAAAGCGGTGACGGTGACGCTCGTAGACGAGATCCTCGCCATATGCCTCGCGAGCGAGGGTATCGGCGGCGAGCTTGCACGGATAGGCGCCCAGACGCATGGTGCCGCCCTTCTCGGTCACATCCTCCTGCGAGCTCATCAGATCGATGACGCTAAACGGACCGTCCGGGTCGAACTCGGAGGAGCTGGCGCCGGCAAGGCCGACGACGTTGCGGGCGAACTCGCACACGGCCACCTGCATACCCAGGCAAATGCCCAGATACGGAATCTTGTGCTCGCGGGCAAACTCGGCCGCGAGGATCTTGCCCTCCAGGGCGCGCTTGCCAAAGCCGCCGGGGACCAGGATGCCCGAAGCGTCGCCCAGAACTTCGGAGATATTCTGCTCGTCGAGGCTCTCGCCGTCGACCAGCTGGACGTCCACATGACGATCGTAGAAGACGCCCGCATGGTGCAGGGCCTCGATAACCGACAGGTACGCATCGGGCAGCTGCGTGTACTTGCCAACGACGGCGATCTTCACCTTGTCGGCGTGATGGTTGGCGTGATTCTGTTTGCGCAGGAACTCGTTCCACTCGCTCATGTCGCGCTCACGCGGGTCCAGACCCAGGCGCTCGCAAATGCGCAGGTCAAAGTCCTGCTCGGCAAGCAGCTGCGGAACATCGTAAATGCTCGCGCAGTCCTCATTGGTAAAGACGCAATCGGTGTCGACGTCGCAGAAGCTTGCGATCTTTCCGCGGATAGCGTCATCGATATGGTGGTCGGAGCGCAACACGATAATATCGGGCTGGATACCAAAGCTGCGGAGCTCCTTGACGGAATGCTGCGTGGGCTTGGTCTTGACCTCGTGGGCGGCGGCGATATAGGGAACGAGCGACACGTGGATGTAGCAGACGTTCTCGGGGCCAGCCTCCTTGCGGTACTGACGAATGGCCTCGACAAACGGTTGGGACTCGATGTCGCCGATCGTGCCGCCCAGCTCGGTGATGACTACATCGGAGCCGGTCTGCTCCTCGATGCGGCGGAACTTATCCTTAATGGCATTGGTGACGTGAGGAATCACCTGCACGGTACCGCCCAAAAAGTCGCCGCGACGCTCGCGGGCGATGAGGCTTTTGTAGATGGCACCGGTCGTAAAGTTGGAATCGCGGGTCAGGTTCTCGTCGATAAAGCGCTCGTAGTGGCCCAGGTCCAGGTCGGACTCATAGCCATCCTCGGTCACAAAGACCTCGCCATGCTGAAACGGGCTCATGGTGCCGGGGTCGACGTTCAGATACGGGTCGGCCTTTTGCATCGTTACCTTATAGCCGCGCGACTTGAGCAGACGGCCCAGCGAGGCCGCGGTGATACCCTTGCCCAGGGACGAAACCACGCCACCGGTTACGAACACATGCTTGGTCATATTGAGTTACCTGCGCTTCCCGTAGAAGTTGTTTATCCACATCTTACGGGTCTTCATTGTAATACTCGCGCCGCGGACCGTCCGCAATTTTTCTCGCGTGCGATTGCATTTCTCAATCTTGAAACAAAACGCCTCCCGGTTTCCCAGGCGGCGTCGCTATGGCAAGGGTTACATGCTGCTATCGATCAGCAACCTCGTCCTCAAGCATTTCTTGAACGAGCATGCCGGTACGGACGCCCTCAAGATACCACTCACCACGTTCGGTGAGGCAAATGCCATTTGCAAGCTGACCGCCGTCGTCGCTATAACGCGAGACGACATCAATCATACCTTCGGAATCCAAGCGATCGATTGCGGCGCGGGCACGATACGGCGAAACCCCCACGCGCTCGGCAAGCGTTTTGCGCGAGAAACCATACGGCCCGCCATTGTCTTCGGTTTGCTGGTCGATCTCCATCAACACCAGCACCTCGACACGCTTCATATCGTTAACACTCGCACGACCCTTGCCCGCCATAGCAGCCTCCTCAAACCGAGCACGAGCATCTAACGCGCCGTGCGCGACCGACACACCTCACGATGGCAGGTAATATCCATCATGCGGCATCCCGCTAAGGATGAAACAGTTACGGTTATTGTATACCGCTCAAATTGTTTCTAGGCAGGTAAACAGCTATTTTTCGCCGAAATAGACGCTTTATTGATCAAAAAGCCGTACCGGGCGCTAACCCGATACGGCCAAAATGCACTGCAATTACCGCGGTGCTTCAAACTTAGCGATGGAAGAAACCGCGGCGTTCAAACTTGGGCTCGCAGCACACGTTGATGCCCAACTTGCGCAGTACCGTCTCGTCCGTCGGCGAGATAATCACGCTAAAGAAGGCGTCGCAACCGCGCAGCTGCTCCAGGCCCGAAAGGACGCGAGCGGCCGTCTCACTCGTGGCCGAGGTGATCGACAGCGCCATAAGCGTCTCGTCGGTGTGGAGGCGCGGGTTTTTGCTGCCCAGGAAATGCGTCTTGAGCTTGCTGATGGGCTCGATCGCCTCATCGCTAATGACCTCGAGCTCAAGGTCGACGCCCGAGACATGCTTGAGGGCGTTCATAATGAGCGAACTTGCGGCGCCCAGGCGCGTGGAGGTCTTACCGGTCACCACGGAGCCATCGGGCATGACCATGGCACCCACGGGACCACCCGTCAGCTGCTCCCTGGTGAGGGCCGCCGAGCGCGCCGGTGAGTAGTTCTTATCGATGCCGGCTTTCTTCATAATAATCTTGAGACGGTCGACTTGCTCATCGCCCACGCCGGTACGGCGCACATTTTCGACCGCGGTAAAGTAGCGGCGGACGATCTCCATCTTGGAAGCGTCGCGGCAGGCATCGTCATCGGTGATGGCAAAGCCGACCATATTGACGCCCATGTCCGTAGGGCTCTGGTAGGGGCTCTTGCCCAGGATCTTTTCCATCAGGGCACGGACTACCGGGAAGGCCTCGACGTCGCGGTTGTAGTTGACCGTGGTCTTGTTGTAGGCCTCAAGGTGGAACGAATCGATGATATTGGCGTCGTCGAGGTCAGCCGTGGCGGCCTCGTAGGCAATATTGACCGGATGCGTCAGAGGAAGATTCCAGACCGGGAAGGTCTCGAACTTGGCATAGCCGGCGGCGGTACCGTGCTTATGCTCGTGATACAGCTGCGAGAGGCAAGTGGCGAGCTTGCCCGAGCCGGGGCCGGGTGCCGTCACGACAACGAGCGGACGCGTGGTCTCGACAAACTCGTTCTTGCCGTAGCCTTCGTCAGAAACGATCAGATCGACATCGTGCGGATACCCCTCGATGGGATAGTGCAGCTTGGCGGGAATACCGAGCGCGTTCAGGCGGTTGCGGAACACATCGGCAGCGGGCTGGCCGGCATACTGGGTGATGACCACAGCCGCGACGGCAAAGCCGTTGCCGCGGAACAGGTCAACCAAGCGCAGCACATCCTCGTCATAGGTAATGCCAAGGTCACCACGAGCCTTGTTTTTCTCGATGTGGTTCGCGTTGATCGCGATGATAACCTCGACATCGTCGGCGATGCTCTTGAGCATGCGGAACTTGCTGTCCGGCTCAAAACCCGGCAGCACGCGACTCGCATGATAGTCATCGAACAGCTTGCCACCAAACTCCAAATAGAGCTTGCCACCAAACTGCGAGATGCGCTCCTTAATGTGAGCAGCCTGCAGCTCGATATATTTCGCGTTGTCGAAACCCTGGCGCATATATGGCTCCCGTCCCGTTTCCATTTAATGTTCTAGGCGATTATAACGGAGCCCGCCCTCCCCGATACCCAGACCATCAACAGGCACCAACCAAACACGCCCACCGCGACCACTGGGGACCCGGGATAGCTAATTTGTGGCGGGAAACAAGGCACTCAGCACCAACAATGAAAACGTCACAGGCAGAGCCAAAGCCAGCGAACGGGCACCAGAGCGAGCAAGCTACCCCCCTGCACCAACAAGGGGAACGTCGCAGGTTGAGCATAAGCCAGCGAAAGCCCGCCAGAGCGGCAATCTGACGCGAAAGAGGAGGGCATGGCGCAAAGCAATCTGACACCTTTGCCCCAACAATGGCAGCGCCGCAGGATGAGCATAAGTCAGCGAACGGGCTCCAGAGCGAACAAATTGGCATAAAAAGAGGCCGGCATAGACCTTTTGGTCATGCCGGCCTCTTTGAATGACAAGTTGTCGCTCTGGTGCCCGTGCAGCGTCGACCGGTTCCGCGGTTTGGTAAAACCGCGGAACAAAAAGGCGCCCCCTCCCGCGCACGGAACGGGAGGGGGCTAAAGGTAGGAGTCTACCGGTGGGTTTACCCCACCGGACAGACGATGACCAGGTGATCCTTTACAGGATCGTCAAGGTTTCCGTGGGGTACCCGTTGGGTACTTAGAGCAGCACGCAGGCGACGGTCAGGATGATGGCGCAGACGACGGAGAGAGCGACGATCAGCTTAAGGGCAAACTTGAGCCAGGTCGTCCACTCGATCTTGGCCAGGGCGAGACCGCCCATGATGGCGCCGGAAGTCGGGGTGAACAGGTTCACGACACCGATGGCGGCGGAGAAGATCATGACCATGACCTCGGGAGAGAAGCCAAGCTTAACAGCCAGCGGTCCCATGATGGGCATGGAGACGGTAGCCATACCAGAGGTCGAGGGGATCAGGAAGGACAGGCCGAAGTAGACCAGGAAGCTCATGGGAGCGAAGATCACGCCGGACAGGCCAGCCAGAGCATTGGCGGCAGCGTCGAGGACGTAGACGTCAAGGCCGGTGTTAGCCATGAGGACGGAGATACCACGGGCGAGGGCGATGACGAGAACAACGGACATCATGTCGGCAGCACCGGTGATGAAGGTGTTGACGATCTGCTTCTCGGACAGGCCACCGATGATACCGATCAGGACGGCCATAAGGAAGAACCAAGTGGAAGCCTCGTCGAAGTACCACTGACCAATGGGCAGGCCGGTGATCAGGGCAGACCAGCCCTGGACGACGGTGTTACCGTCGGCATCGTAGACAGCGCCGGCGTCAAAGAAGTTGGCGACGCCCTCGTTGAGGTCGGCCAGCGGGATGAAGCCGACGATCATGACGACGAAGGTGAAGGCGAAAGCGATCAGAACACCCTTCTGACGACCGGTGAGCTTGACCTCCTTGTGAACCTCGGAAGCAGCCTTGCCGTGAGCCTCTTCGGCGTCCTTGAGCTCCTGCATCGACAGGATGGTGGAACCCTTGTCGGCCTTGACCTTCTTGGCATAGCTCATCACGAAGACGATGGACATAGCGGTAGTGACAATCCACAGGACGGCACCGAGGCCGATGATGATGGACTGATTCACGGCAATGTCAACGCCGGTCAGAGCGTCGACGGCAGCGCCGACGGCGAACGGGTTAACCGTGGAGCCGAGGCAGCCGCAGCCAGCGCCGAGCAGGACGGTAGCGGCGCCGACCATGGGGTCGAAGCCAGCGGCCATCATGGTAGC
>CAKUGT010000028.1 GCA_934654795.1 uncultured Collinsella sp. | reverse complement strand
TCGCTCATGCGTCTCGACCTCCCCGCTGGCGTCGACATCGACATCAAGCTCTAAGCGATATCGCTCATAGCTTACAGGGCCCCGCTGCCATTACGGTAGCGGGGCTCTTTTGTTTTGAATGATGGCCTTGGGGGACCGGGTAATGCTGTCGAGCGGGTGGCTGTGGCGCCTTATTTACCCATGGGACGCAGCGATGCCTCCTCAAAATGGAAGGATTGCAAGCCGTCTTCAGTTTCGATACACGCGCGACCAAAGCCATCGACCGTTTTAAAGATGCCTCGCGCCAGCACGTCCCCGGCAGGGGAGCGGGCGATAACGTGCTCCCCGATCCAATTGAGGTGAGTGATATATTCGTCGTGGACGGGAGCGAGCGGACCGGCGTTTTCTTTCTTGGCATTGAGGCGCTCTGCCCAGGCATCTACGGCGTCTATAACTGCGTGATAGACCTCATCGAGGAGCACATCGACGGTGGGAACATTCTCGTTGAGATCCGAGAGACCGATTGCCGGCAGGCCGCCATCGGGAACCTCTGAGGGCACATAGTTCACATTGACGCCAATGCCGCAGACGGCGAAGGGTTTGCCTTCGTTATCGCGTGCCGCCTCGACTAAGATGCCGCCGAGTTTGCGCCCTCGAGCGACCAAGTCGTTGGGCCATTTAAGTCCAATCTCGTTTGCAAGACCCTGCTTTTCGAGCGCCTCGAGTACCGCTAGGCCGCTGACGGCGGCAAGACCAGAGTACTTTGCAGGATTAACGCATGGACGCAGGACAATTGAAAGCAATAGGTTGCCGGCGGTTGAATCCCACTTGTGGCCGCGTCGGCCGCGTCCTGCTGCCTGAGCCCGGGCGGCAAGTCCTGTGCCGTGCGGCGCTCCCTGTTTTCCTGCTTCGAGCAGGTCATCGTTGGTCGATCCGGTTACGTCGACTATCGTTAATTGGGCATCCATAGCGGCTGCTACCTCCCTAATGAATAAGTGAATGACGCAATGGTGTCGATAGATAGACACAATGTGAAGCCTTTGTCGCATTTGGACAATTTAATGTTAACACGTCAACAAGGTGAAGAATGCGCTATCCTCTCTTGGTCGATGTAAACACGTCAACAACTCAAAGGAGGTTAGTGATGGGTTTCACGATTCTTGGAACAGGCTCGGCGCTTCCCAAGCGCAGTGTTTCCAATGACGAGCTGTCCGAGTTCCTCGATACCTCGGATGAGTGGATTTTTACCCGCACAGGCATCAAGAGCCGTCATGTGTGCACCACCGAGTCGCTCGACGACCTTGCCGTGGCAGCGAGCGAGCAAGCGCTCCAGACGTCCGGAATCGATGCGAGCCAGCTGGATCTTATCGTCTGTTCGACGACGACGGGCGATCATCTCGTTCCTGCCGAAGCGTGCGCCATTGCTGAGCGCCTGGGTGCCACATGTCCTGCTTTCGACGTTTCGGCGGCCTGTGCCGGCTTCGTATTTGCGCTCGATGTTGCCGAGGGCTATATCGCCCGAGGACGAGCCAAGCATGTGCTTGTCGTTGCCGCCGAGCAGATGACGCGCGCGCTCGACTGGACCGACCGCGCCACCTGTGTGCTCTTTGGCGATGGGGCAGGCGCCGCGGTGATTGAGGCTGGGGGAGACAGCCCCCTTGCCGTTGAGCTTTCGACGGCGCCCGACGTCGAGACGTTGTGCGTTCCCGGTCTGGTCGGCACCTCGCCGTTTAAGGCCTCCGCAGATAGCGAGAGCGTGCTGTCCATGAATGGCCGCCGCGTGTTCAAGTTCGGCGTCAACGCGATTTGCGACACGGTCCATAAGCTTGCGAGCGATGCGGGCATTTCGGTCGAGGACATCGACCATTTTGTATTCCATCAGGCTAACGAACGAATCCTGAGTCAGGCGGTCAAGCGCCTCGGTGTGCCAGACGAGCGCGTGGTTCGAACGCTACGCGAGACCGGCAACATTTCGAGCGCCTGCATTCCCTTTGCGCTTGACCGGCTGGCACGCACCGACGCACTGAATACGGGCGACACCATCGCCCTCGTTGGATTTGGCGCCGGCCTGGATATAGGTGGCTATCTGCTTCGCTGGAAGTAGTCGCACATAGGAAATGAAAACGCCCCTGGGGCACAAACAAAGGAGAACTACCATGGCAGATCAGAAGACCTTCGAGCGAGTTTGCAACGTTATCCGCGAGACCGCTGGCCTTGACGACGTCGAGATGAAGCCCGAGTCCACGCTCGAGGAGATTGGTCTCGACAGTCTGGGCACCGTCGAGATCCTCGTCGCCGTCGAGGACGAGTTTGGCATCCAGCTCGATACCGAGGAGAACCCCAAGACGGTCGGCGAGTTCGCCGATACGGTCGAGGCGGCATTGGAGAAGTAGTGATGCTCAAGTCTCCTCTCTGCGATCTACTCGGCATCGAAAAGCCCGTGTTCCAGGGCGGTATGGCCTGGATTGCCGACGCCTCGCTGGCGTCCGCTGTGTCCGAGGCGGGCGGCTTAGGGATCATCGCGGCCATGAACGCCGACGCCAACTGGCTGCGCGACCAGATTCACGAGCTGCGCGCCAGGACGGATAAGCCCTTTGGTGTCAACGTCATGCTCATGAGCCCGTTTGCCGACGAGGTCGCGCAGGTCGTTATTGACGAGCGAGTGCCGGTCGTCGTGACGGGCGCCGGAAATCCCACCAAGTACATGAAGGCGTGGAACGAGGCGGGCATCAAGGTCATCCCGGTTGTTGCATCTGTGGCGCTGGCGCGTCTCGTGGCGCGTCGCGGAGCCACTGCCGTGGTTGCCGAGGGCACCGAATCAGGCGGCCATATTGGCGAGACCTCGACGATGGCATTGGTGCCGCAGGTTGTCGATGCGGTCGATATCCCCGTGGTGGCGGCCGGCGGCATCGCCGATGGCCGTGGTGTGGCGGCCGCCTTTATGCTCGGCGCTGCCGGCGTCCAGGTGGGAACGCGCTTTCTGGTCGCAAACGAGTGCACCGTATCCGAACAGTACAAAGAGCTGGTGCTCAAGGCAGGCGATACGTCGACGCGTGCGACCGGTCGCTCGACGGGACATCCGGTTCGCGCCCTCAAGAGCCCCTTCACCAACGCGTATGCCAAGAACGAGGCGGCGGGCGCAAGCCCCGAGGAGCTCGGGGCCATGGGCACGGGCGCGCTTCGTAAAGCCGCAAAGGACGGAAATTACGAAGAGGGTTCGTATTTGTGCGGACAGATTGCCGGCATGGTCAACGAACGCCAGAGCGCACGCGAAATCGTCGACGATCTGGTCGATGGCGCCGAGCATGTCCTGAAGGGTGCGTCCGCATGGGTAGCGTAGCGTTTCTATTTGCCGGTCAGGGTGCCCAGCATCCCGCGATGGGCGTCGACCTGATCGAGACATCGCCGGCGGCTGCCGAGGTGTTCGCCATTGCCGACGAGGTGCGCCCGGGGACCAGCGAGCAGTGCCGGAGCGCCTCGAAGGAGGAGCTCTCGCAGACCGAGAACACGCAACCGTGCGTGTTCGTTCACGACCTGGCAGCGGCTGTCGCCCTGCGTGAGCGCGGCGTGGTACCTGCCGCCTGTGCGGGTTTTTCGCTTGGCGAGGTCGCCGCGCTCACCTTTGCGGGGGCATTCGATACGCGAGTGGGTTTTGAGCTCGTGTGTGAGCGCGCGGCATTGATGGCCACGGCGGCCGAGCGTCACCCCGGCGGCATGCGCGCCGTCATCAAACTCGATGCGGCGCAAGTCGAGGGCCTGGCAAAACAGGCCGGCGAGGACTGCTGGCCGGTCAACTACAACAGCCCCCAGCAGACGGTTGTTGCCGGAGCGCCTGAGGCGCTGCAGGAGCTCGACGTCCTAGTAAAAGAGGCTGGCGGCCGCGCTATGAAAGTCGCGGTGTCGGGTGCATTTCATAGCCCCTATATGGCCGAGGCGACTGAGGGGCTGGCGACGTATATCCAAGACGGCCACGCGCCGTCTCCGCTGCTGATTCCGGTCATGGCAAACATGACGGCGGCGCCCTATCCGGCGGACCCGCGAGCGGCATCGGATGTCTTGGCCAACCAGGTGAGTCATGCCGTTCGCTGGGCCGACACGCTGCATACTCTGCAGGGTCAGGGCATCGACACGTTTATTGAGGTCGGCCCCGGCAAAACACTGTCGGGCCTGGTCAAGCGTACGCTGAGTGACGTTCGCGTGTATTCGTGCGAAACGGCCGAGCGGGTCGCAGCTATTGCCGACGAGCTCGCATAGTCCACAGGGCTGTAACCCGAAAGGAATGACATGGGCAACTTGAACAACGGCGCGCTCGAGCGCAACGACTCACGTCGCGTGGCACTGGTTACGGGTGGCTCGCGGGGTATCGGCCGCGCCTGCGCTGTCGGTCTGGCGGAGGACGGCTTTGATATCGCCGTCGTCTATGCCGGTAGCGTCGATGCGGCGCGCGAGACGTGCAAAGCCTGCAAGGCGGTTGGCGCCGCGGCACGCGCATATCAATGCGACGTGGCCGACCCCGCTGCCGCCAACGCGTGCGTGGAAGCGGTCCTCAACGACTTTGGCTCCATTTGGGCGCTCGTCAACAACGCCGGCATCACGCGCGACGGCCTGCTCATGCGTATGGGCGACGATGCTTTCGATCGCGTGCTCGATGTCAATCTCAAGGGAACATTCAATATGACGCGCGCGCTCACCAAGACCTTTATGCGTCAACGCGGCGGCTGCGTTGTCAACATGAGCTCGGTCGTGGGCCTGATGGGCAATGCCGGGCAAGTCAACTACGCTGCCTCCAAGGCGGGCGTGATCGGCCTGACCAAGGCGGTGGCGCGCGAGCTTGCGCCCCGCGGCGTACGAGTGAACGCTGTCGCCCCCGGGTTTGTCGAGACGGATATGACGGCAAAGCTCTCGGAGAAGGTTCGCGCGGCAACCGAGGAGCAGATTCCCCTAAAGCGCATGGCGCGCCCCGAGGAAGTGGCCGGTGTGGTGCGCTTTTTGGCGAGCGATGCGGCTGCCTACATTACGGGCGAGGTCGTACGTGTTGACGGCGGAATGGCGATGTAGAAACCAGGGCCGAAGAACGGCTTGGATGAGGAGACCATGATGGAACAGAGAGTTGCAATCACTGGCATAGGTGCCGTATCGCCGCTCGGCAACACTGCGCTTGCCACCTGGGCGGCCATGTGCGCCGGGACGTGCGGCATCGGCCCGATCACGCACTTCGATACCGATGCGTTTGCCGTCAAGGTGGCGGCCGAGGTCAAGGGCTTTGACGGCAACGAGTACTTTGGCAAGCGTGATGCCAAGCATCTGGACCCCTGCGTTCAGTTTGCGATGGCGGCTTCGGACGAGGCAATGCACGATGCGGGCTTTGATGTCGAAGGCGCCATCGATCGTGAGCGCCTGGGCGTCTACGTGGGCTCGGGCGTGGGCGGCATGCAGACGCTCGTCGACAACGTCCATACGATCGCCGACCGTGGGCCCCGCCGCGCATCGCCTTACATGATTGCGATGATGATCCCCAACATGGCATCGGGCAATATCGCAATCCGTCACAAGGCAAAGGGACCGACCCTGCCCGTCGTGACCGCTTGCGCGACGTCTGCCCATGCGGTGGGCGAGGCGTTCCGCGCCATCAAGCACGGCTATGCCGACGCGATCCTCGCGGGCGGCGCCGAGGCGGCCATTATCCCCGACGCCGTTGCAGGCTTTACGTCCTGCCGCGCATTGACCACCAACCCTGATCCCGCGACGGCTTGCCGCCCGTTCGATGCAGACCGTGACGGCTTTGTGATGGGCGAGGGCGCCTGCGTGTTGGTACTCGAGAGCATGGAACATGCGCAGGCGCGCGGTGCGCACATTTATGCCGAGGTCGTGGGCTACGGCAACACCGATGATGCCTATCACATCACGAGCCCCGATCCCGAGGCTGCCGGCATTGCCCGCGCGATATCGCTGGCGGTTGCCGAGGGCGACGTCAAGCCTTCCGAGGGTCTCTACATCAATGCCCACGGCACCTCGACCAGGCTCAACGATTCGTCCGAGACGGCGGGCATTAAGCGAGCGCTCGGCGAGGACGCGGCGCGCGCCGCACATGTCTCGTCGACTAAGTCGATGACGGGGCACATGATCGGTGCCACGGGGGCCATCGAGGTCATGGCCTGCGCCATGGCGCTCGAGCAGGGCGTGGTGCCCCCGACCATTAACTACCACACGCCCGATCCCGCCTGCGATCTTGATTACACGCCCAATCGCGCGGTTCGCGCCGACCTTACCTGGGCGCTTTCGACCAACCTGGGCTTTGGCGGGCACAACGCCGCCATCGCGCTGCGTAGATATGCAAGGAGCTAGAGCATGGATTCCAAAAGACTTGCCGAGATAGCCGATGTTATGGAGGACCGCGGCCTCACGCGCGTGCGGGTTGAGGAGCCCGATGGCACCGCGGTCGAACTCGAGCGCGCGAGCGCCGCACAGCCGGTTGCCGTGCCCATGCCCATGCCGGGTGCCGTGACCGCTCCGGCGGTGGCTCCTGTCGCCATGCCTGCCGCCGCACCGGAGCCCGCCGCGCAAGCGCCTGCCGCCGCACCGGAGATCAAGGGCACCGAGGTAACCGCTCCCATGGTCGGCGTGTTCTATGCCGCCCCGGCGCCGGGCGATGAGCCGTTTGTGCGCGTGGGCTCTAAGGTCAAGGCCGGCGAGACCCTCTGCATCATCGAGGCCATGAAGGTTCTCAACGAGGTGACGGCAGAGGCGGATGGCGAGGTGCTCGAGATCTGCGTGGCCGACGGCGACCTCGTGGAGTTTGGCAGCTGCCTCATGAGGATCGGATAGGTGATATCCATGAACAAAGAAGAGCTCAAGAAGCTGTTGCCGCATCGCGAACCGATGCTTTTGCTCGACGAGGCCGAGCTGGTGGGCGACGAGGCCCACGGCAAGATCACGATTACGGGTGACGAGTACTTTTTGCAGGGGCATTTTCCGGGAAACCCGGTGGTCCCCGGCGTGATTCAGTGCGAGATGCTCGCCCAAAACTGTTGCGTGCTGCTGATGGGCGATGAGGAGGCGCGCGGCGCGACGCCGTTCTATACGAGCCTCGATAAGGTGCGCTTTAAGCGTCCGGTGCGCCCGGGCGACACGGTGGACCTGGTGTGCTCCATCACGCGTGCGCGCGGGCCGTTCCGCTTTGCGACGGGCACCGCGAGCGTCAACGGTGAGGTCTGCTGCCGCGCCGATATGTCTTTTGCACTCGTGCACGAAAGTTAAGGAAGGCTCCATGTTCGACAAAGTGCTCATCGCCAACCGCGGCGAGGTCGCGGTCCGTGTTATCCGCGCGTGCCGCGATATGGGCATCAAGACCGTCGCCATCTACTCCACGGCCGATGCGGACGCGCTGCACGTGCAACTTGCTGACGAGGCCTACTGCATCGGCGGCCCGCGTCTTGCCGAGAGCTACCTCAACGACGATGCCGTGCTCACCTGTGCCGTCAAGTCGGGCGCAAAGGCAATCCATCCCGGCTATGGCTTCTTTTCCGAAAAGGCGAGCTTCGTGCGCGACTGCGACAAGTACGGTCTGGCGTTTGTCGGTCCTTCGGCCGAGGTGATCGACCGTATGGGCGACAAGGACGCCGCACGCCGAACGGCTGCCGCGGCGGGCGTGCCCATCGTGCCGGGCTGTGACTTGCTCAAAAGCCCCGAGGAGGCGACGGCGGAGGCCGAGCGCATTGGCTGCCCGGTGCTCATCAAGGCTCGTGCGGGCGGTGGCGGTCGCGGCATTCGCAAGGTCGAGCGCGTGGAAGATGCGGCCAAGGCATTCATCGAGGCACGCGCCGAGGGCGAGGCCGTTTTTGGCGACGGCGAGTGCTACATGGAGAAGTTCGTCGCGCCGGCGCATCACGTTGAGGTGCAGATTATGGCCGACAAACAGGGCCATGTGTTTTCGCTCGGCGAGCGCGAGTGCTCGGTGCAGCGCCGCAACCAAAAGCTGATCGAGGAAAGCCCCGCGCCGTGCCTCGACGGACACGACGACATTCGCGCCCGTATGCACAAGGCTGCGCGCGACCTGGCTCGTGCCGTTGGCTACGAGGGAGCCGGCACCATCGAATTCCTGTATTCGGACGACGGCAATTTTTACTTTATGGAAATGAACACGCGTCTGCAGGTGGAGCATCCCGTTACAGAATTTGTGACCGATACCGATCTGGTCAAGTGGCAGCTGCGTGTGGCTGCCGGCCAGCCCCTGCCCTTTGAGCAGGAGGACGTGCCGGTCCGCAACCACGCCATGGAGTGCCGCATCAATGCCGAAACGCCGGACTTTCTGCCGTCATGCGGAACGGTCACCACGCTGCGCGTGCCGGGTGGCCCGCGCGTGCGCTGGGATTCGGCCATGTTTACCGGTGCGAAAGTTCCACCGTATTACGACTCCATGCTCGGCAAGCTCATCGTGTGCGCGCCCACGCGCGACGGCGCCATTCGCAAGATGCGCTCGGCTCTGGGTGAACTCGTAATCGAGGGCGTGAGCGAAAACAGCGAGCTTCAGCTCGACGTGCTGGCAAACGACGAGTTCTTATCGGGCATGTATCACACCGATCTGATGGGGCATCTCTATGCTGATGAATAGAAAAGCGAAGACGGTCAATGTTCTTGAGGGGCCGATAACCGAGTCGTGCGCCGAGTTTCCCGCGCGCCACGTGTTTATCAAGTGCCCGGAGTGCCGTCGCGTGATCGACGAGGCGCGTCTGCACGACAACCTGGAGGTCTGTCCCCGTTGCGGCAAACACTTTCGTGTGAGCGGTCGCGCGCGCATGCGCATGACGGTCGACGAGGGCACGTTTGAGGAATGGGATGCCAATCTGGCGTCGGAGGACTTCCTCTCGTTTCCCGGCTATGCCGACAAGCTCAAGGGCGCTGCCGGGCGCTCGGGCGAGCGCGACGCCGTCGTGTGCGGCAGGGGCAAGGTCTGCGGCTGCGATACCGCGCTCTTCTTTATGGACGCCAACTTTATGATGGGCTCGATGGGCTCCGTGGTGGGCGAGAAGATCTGCCGTACGTTTGAGCGCGCGACCGAGCTGGGGCTGCCGGTCGTTGGCTTTACCGTTTCGGGTGGCGCCCGCATGCAGGAGGGCGTGACCTCGCTTATGCAGATGGCCAAGATCTCTGCGGCGGTTAGGCGCCACAGCGAGGCGGGCGGCCTGTATATCACGGTGCTCACCGACCCCACGACCGGCGGCGTGACCGCGAGTTTTGCCATGGAAGGTGACATCATCTTGGCCGAGCCCGATGCCCTGACGGCGTTTGCCGGCCCGCGCGTGATCGAGCAGAACATGCACAAGCGCCTGCCCAAGGGATTCCAGCGCTCCGAGTTTTTGCTGGAGCACGGCTTTTGCGATGCCGTTGTTCCGCGTGGTGAGATTGCGCTCACGGTAGGCGAGCTGTTGGCGCTGCACGAAGGACACGCGCCTGGCCTGGGTGCGTCACACGAGATCGTGCGTACGGGGCGCCGTGGTAAAAAGCTGGGACATCTGTTCAAGCGCTCGGCCGCGCCAAAAACCGCACTCGAAATTGTCAAGCAAACGCGCTCGGCAGACCGTGCCACGGCGGGCGAGATGATTTCGCTGGGCCTGGATGGATTCGTGGAGCTGCACGGCGACCGCTACTTTGGCGACGATGCCGCCGTGGTGGCTGGCATTGGTTGGAAAGACGGACGCCCCGTAACGGTCATCGCCATCGAGCGCGGCACTACGACCAAAGAGCGCATGCGCCGCAACTTTGGCATGGCGCATCCCGAGGGGTATCGCAAGGCCCGACGCCTGATGCGTCAGGCCGAGAAGTTTGGACGACCGGTCCTGTGCCTGGTCGATACCTCGGGCGCGTTTTGCGGCATCGGTGCCGAGGAGCGCGGCCAGGGCGAGGCGATTGCCCAGAATCTCATGGAGATGAGCGGCCTTAAGACGCCGATTGTCTCGGTGGTGACAGGCGAGGGCGGCTCTGGTGGCGCGCTGGCGCTGTCCGTGGCCGACCGCATCCTGATGCTCTCGAGCTCGGCCTATTCGGTCGTGAGCCCCGAGGCCTGTGCGTCGATCCTGTGGAAGGATACCGAGCGCGCGAATGAGGCCGCCGAGGCGCTGAAGCTCACGGCCCCCGATTTGTTGGCGCTCGGCATCATCGACGGCATTGTTGACGATAGGGGCCTGTCGCATGAGGAGATCGCCGGTGCGGTCATGTCCTCGGCATTCGGCGCCTTCGATACGCTTGGGCAGCTCGACGACGTGACCCTCACAAACCTCCGCTACGAAAAGTACCGCGCAATCGGTCGGTACCGCACGATGTGACAAAGGGACAGTCCCGCATGTCGCATTCCAAGGCCGTGGCCCGTGTGGGTTGCGGCCTTTTTGTATCTGGGGGACAAAGTAGCTACACTACAATCCGTTTGAGCAATAGATATATAGGTAGTACCGTGGGGGCGGATGCAGATGGTCGAGTGGATTGTTCGTCGTGCGCAGGGCGACCGTGCACGCGTGGGAACGTTGACGGGCATGGTGTGTATTCTCGCCAATGTGGCACTATGCGCTGCGAAGGGTGCAATTGGCGTGCTGTCGGGATCGGTTTCGATTGTGGCGGATGCCATGAACAACCTGTCCGATGCCAGCTCGAATATCGTGAGCGTGCTGGGCTTTAAGCTGGCGGGCAAGCCGGCCGACCCCGAGCATCCTTACGGCCATGGCCGCTACGAGTATCTCTCGGGTCTGGTTGTGGCGGCGCTCGTGCTGCTTATTGGCATCGAACTGGTGAAGTCCTCGGTGGAGCGTATCGTCAACCCGGAGCCTGTCGAGTTCTCGCTTGCCCTGGTGGCAGTCCTGGCACTTTCGATGGTTGTAAAGCTGTGGATGGCGGCCCTCAACCAAAAGCTCGGTGACCGCATTGAGTCCGAGACGTTGCATGCGACCGCTCAGGATTCCAAAAACGATGTCCTAGCCACGGGCGCCGTGCTGGCGTGCGCGATTGTTTCCCAGGTGACGCATATCAATCTTGACGCATGGGTCGGCCTTGCCGTTGGCGCCTATATCGGCTGGAGCGGTTTTGAGCTCATCCAGGATACGGTGAGCCCGCTTTTGGGCCAGGCGCCCGATCCCAAGCTGGTCAAACATATCCGAGACAAGATCATGAGCTACCCCGGCGTTTTGGGCGTCCACGACCTTATGGTTCACGATTACGGTCCGGGCAGGAAGTTTGCAAGTGCGCACGCCGAGATGGCGGCCGAGGCCAGCCCGCTGGAAAGTCACGACACGCTCGATAACATCGAGCAGTCGTTTAGGAACGAAGACGGTATGATCGTCACGCTCCATTACGACCCCATCGTGACCGACAATCCAAAGGTGGCGAGCATGCGTCTGCGCATCAACGCTATGGCTCAAGAGGTCGATAGCCGCCTCTCGATCCACGACCTACGTTGTGTTCCGGGCCCCACGCACACCAACGTGATCTTTGACTGCGTGCGTCCCTCGGATTTGGCGATGAGCGCCGAGGACCTGAAGCGCGCGCTGGCGAAACGGGTCGAATCGGAATATCCCAAGTCGGTCGCCAAGATCACGATCGACGAAGACTACGTAGGCCATACCCACGAGTAGGGCTGTGCCAGCAAAGCAAGTTATACAGAAGGGGAGAGCATGAAGCGTCTATATCTACTCCGCCACGGTCAGACAGAATTCAACGTTAAAAAGCTCGTCCAGGGCCGCTGCGATTCTCCGTTGACCGATCTGGGCCGCAAGCAAGCGGGAATGGCAGCCGCATGGCTCAAAGCCCACGGCGTCGTTCCCGACAAAGTGGTCTCATCACCCTTAGGCCGAGCCATGGACACAGCTCAGCTTGTCGCAACCGAACTCCTCGGCCCGGATGCAGCAGTCGAGCCCTGCGAAGGCATCATCGAGCGCAGCTACGGCTCCTTCGAAGAGGGCCCGCACGACGCCCTGCCCACCGACGTCTGGGACCCCGGCGAGGACCTGATCCCATTTGGCGGAGAAGGAAGCCATGCCCTGCAGGAGCGCATGGTAGGCACCCTCACCAATCTCATGGGCGCTAAGGACACCGAAACCCTCCTAGCAGTAAGCCACGGCAGCGCCAGCCGCCAATTCATCAAGGCTGCAGCCCCAGAGGGCTTCGAGCTCCCAACAAAACTCCCCAACTGCGCCATCATGATCTTCGATTTTGATGAGGCGGAGCCACAAGTAGAGGTCGAGCCAATGCAATGCAAGTTCACCCTCCAGCAAATAGTGGACCCCCAACAAAGTCATTAGCCTGAGCGAGCAAGGTTTAGCAGACATCAACGTGTCGTCTCCCGAGCACGGCGGAGGGCCGGAGAAATATATTAAGGTCATCGCGAGTTCCGCACGCAAAGGAGAGCACTTAATGTGCTCTCCGTCTTGCGCAGGACTGTAGAGCAGGGACCTTAATATATTTCTCCGGCCCTCCGCCGTGCCCAGGAGCCATCCACGCACTTTACCTGCGTAAACAATGTGAGTGAAATATGAATCTCGATGGATACGCCCGCAGCCGTGTATACTAAACAGCTGTGTGTAACCAGGGGAGTATTCTGGCTGGACAAAATGCCTGCTTAATAGGGTTGTCAGGTAGTCCGGGCGAAATACAAGGCTGGGGAGCACGTCGTGTAAGTAGTGGTCCTCTAGGGGCGTACGCTCGGTGGTGTACGCATTGTCCCAAGACCACGCGAGAGTTGGGATCATATCTTGATCAGCATGATTCTCGGCCGCAAGATTGGCATGACCCAGGTTTGGGACGAGAACGACAACGTCGTTCCCGTCACGGTCATCCAGGCTGGCCCCTGCGCTGTCTCGCAGGTTAAAACTCAGGCAACCGACGGCTATGACGCCGTCCAGATCGGTTTCGGCGACATCAAGGCCAAGAACGTGAACAAGCCCATGGCTGGTCACTTCGCTAAGGCTGGCGTCGAGCCTGTCCGCTTCCTTCGTGAGGTCCGCGTCGAGAACGGCGAGGAGCACAAGGTCGGCGAGGTCGTCACCGTCGCCGATTTCGCTGATGTCGAGAAGGTCGACGTCATCGGTACCTCCAAGGGTAAGGGCTTCCAGGGTCGCATCAAGCGCTGGGGTCAGCGCCGCGGTCCTATGACGCATGGTTCTCACTTCCAGCGTCACCCCGGTTCTATCGGTCAGTGCGCCTATCCTGCGCGCGTCCTCAAGGGCGTCAAGATGGCCGGTCACATGGGTAACGAGCGCGTTACCGTCAAGAACCTTTCCGTTGTCCGCATCGATGCCGAGCAGAACCTCATCTTGGTCAAGGGCGCTGTCCCGGGTGCCAAGAATGGTCTCGTCGCCATCCGTATGGCCTAAGGGCCCAGCCCATTTAGCCCAGCGTCATACCAAGGAGAACACTTAAATGGCAAAGTTTGAAGTAAAGAACAGCGAGGGCAAGAAGGTCGCCGAGGCCGAGCTCGCCGCTGAGGTGTACGGCATCGAGCCGAACATCCACGTTATGCACCACATCGTCAAGTGCCAGATGGCCTCTTGGCGTCAGGGCACCCAGTCTGCTAAGGGTCGCTCTGAGGTTTCCGGTGGCGGCAAGAAGCCTTGGCGTCAGAAGGGCACCGGCCGTGCCCGCCAGGGTTCCATCCGTGCTGCCCAGTGGCGTCACGGTGGCGTTGTCTTCGCCCCCAAGCCCCGTTCCTACGCTAAGCGTATGAACAACAAGGAGGTCAAGCTGGCTATGCGCTCCGCGCTGTCCGCCAAGCTGGCCGATGGCGAGCTCGTGCTCGTCGACGACTACGGCTTCGAGAAGCCTTCCACCAAGGCTGCCGTTGCCATGCTCAAGGCTCTCGGCCTTGAGGGCAAGCGTCTGACCATCATCGTTCGCGATGAGGACGTCAACGCCTACCTGTCGTTCCGCAACATTCCCAAGACGTTCATCATCACCGCCGACGAGGCCAACACCTACGATCTCGTCAACAACAACGCTGTGCTGATGCCCGCCGACATCGCCGCTCACTTCGGGGAGGTGCTTGCATAAATGACCGCCCACGAGATCATCATCCGTCCGATCGTGTCCGAGCGTTCCTTCTCCGGCATGGAGCTGAACAAGTACACGTTCGAGGTCGCCAAGGATGCTAACAAGTATCAGATCAAGGACGCTGTCGAGGAGATCTTCGGCGTCAAGGTCGTTCGCGTGAACACCCTGACGGTCAAGCCCAAGACCAAGCGCGTGCGCTATGTCGCCGGCAAGACCCGTTCTTGGAAGAAGGCCATCGTCACGCTGGCCGAGGGCGACACCATCGAGGTCTTTGGCAACCAGGCCTAAGACTCGCTGCTGTTGAGTGAGCTCATGCCTCCCAATTAGGGGAGGCGAGAGCTCAAGGTTTTGGGCATATTAAATGGACACGCCCGGAACCGTGTATACGTCCGGTGTCATCGCACCCGAGGCAGAACCTCGAATCCCTGTCTGCGATGGCTAACGGATTCCTATTGAAAGGGATTGTAATGGCTGTAAAGCACCTTAAGCCGACCTCCGCTGGTAGGCGTTGGCAGACGATCTCCGATTTCTCTGAGATCACCTGCACCAAGCCCGAGAAGTCTCTTCTCGAGCCCCTGCCCAAGAAGGCCGGTCGTAACAACAACGGCCGCATCACCACCCGCCACCAGGGCGGCGGCGTGAAGCGTCGTTACCGCGTGATCGACTTCAAGCGCAACAAGGACGGCGTGCCCGCCAAGGTTGCCACGATCGAGTACGATCCGAACCGTTCCGCTCGCATCGCTCTGCTGCACTACGCTGACGGTGAGAAGCGCTACATCCTGGCCCCCAAGGGCCTCGAGGTCGGTCAGACCATCATGTCCGGTTCTGACGCCGACATCAAGCCGGGCAACGCTCTGCCCCTCGCCGACATCCCCGTCGGTACGCTCATCCACGCCGTCGAGTTCCAGCCGGGTAAGGGCGCCGCTATCGCCCGTTCCGCCGGTAACTCCTGCCAGCTGATGGGTAAGGAGGGCAAGTACGCTATCGTCCGTATGCCTTCCTCCGAGATGCGCCGCATCCTCGTTACCTGCCGCGCCACCGTCGGTGAGGTCGGCAACGCCGATCACGCCAACATCGTCATCGGCAAGGCCGGTCGTAAGCGTCACATGAACGTGCGCCCGACCGTCCGCGGTACCGTCATGAACCCTGTCGACCACCCGCACGGCGGTGGCGAGGGCAAGAACCACACCTCTGGTCGTCCCTCTGTTACCCCCTGGGGTAAGCCGACGAAGGGCCTTCGTACGCGCAAGAAGAAGAAGGTCTCGAACCAGCACATCATTCGTCGCCGTAAGAAGTAATTTCGGATACCGAGTTTTAGGAGAAAGCACTTATGAGCAGAAGTCTCAAAAAGGGCCCGTTCGTGGAGACTCGCCTTCTCTCGCGTATCACCGCGATGAACGAGGCTGGCAAGAAGGACGTCGTGAAGACCTGGTCCCGCGCGTCCACCATCTTCCCCGAGATGGTTGGTCATACCATCGCCGTCCACGACGGCCGCAAGCATGTGCCCGTGTATGTTACCGAGTCCATGGTTGGTCACAAGCTCGGCGAGTTCGCGCCGACTCGTACGTTCCGTGGCCACAAGGCCAAATAGGGGGTTAACCGTAAATGGCAACTAAGTCTATTGAAACTGAGGCCACCGAGGTTCGCGCCGTCGCTAAGTACGTGCGTGTTTCCCCCAGCAAGGCCCGCCTGGTGGTCGATCTGATCCGCCGCAAGCCTGTCGCTCAGGCCTTCGACATCCTCCACTTCTGCGACCGCGCCGTCGCCGTGGATGTCGAGAAGGTTCTCCGTTCCGCCGTTGCGAACGCCGAGAACAACAACGGTCTGCGTGCCGACAACCTGGTTGTCGCCGCTGCCTATGTTGACGAGGGTCCGACGCTTAAGCGCATCCGTCCCCGCGCCAAGGGTTCCGCTTCTCGCATTCTGAAGCGTACTTCCCACATCACCGTCGTCGTTGCTCCTCGAAAGGAGGCGTAAAGCTGTATGGGTCAGAAAGTCTACCCCACCGGCTTCCGTCTTGGCATCACCGAGAACTGGCGCTCCCGCTGGTTCGCAGAGAAGGATTACGCTAAGACCCTCGGTAACGATCTCGAGATCCGCAAGTACCTCGAGAAGCGTCTTTCCCGCGCAGCTGTCTCCCGCGTCGAGATCGAGCGCGCTGGCGACAAGGTGAAGGTCATCATCCTCACCGCTCGCCCCGGCGTTGTCATCGGTAAGAAGGGTGCCGAGATCGATACCCTCCGCACCGAGCTCGAGAAGGTCGCTGGCGTCTCCAAGGGCCAGCTCTCCGTCGACGTTGTTGAGATCAAGCGCCCCGAGCTCGACGCCAACCTCGTTGCTCAGTCTATCGCCGAGCAGCTCGAGGGCCGCGTTGCCTTCCGTCGCGCTATGCGCAAGGCTGTCCAGTCCGCCCGCAAGGCCGGCGCCAAGGGCATCCGTATCCAGTGCTCCGGTCGTCTCGGCGGTGCCGAGATGGGCCGTCGTGAGTGGTACCGTGAGGGTCGCGTGCCTCTGCACACCCTCCGTGCCAAGATCGACTACGGCACGGCTGTCGCCAGCACCACCATGGGCGCTTGCGGCGTGAAGGTCTGGATCTACCTGGGCGAGAAGCTCCCGGGCCAGCCTGTTCCCAACCCTGCACTCGAGGGCTCTTCCCGTCCTCGTCGTCGTAACTCCGAGAGGAGGGGTCAGTAGTGCTTGCCCCTAAGCGTATTCTTCACCGCAAGGTGCAGCGTGGCTCCATGAAGGGCCAGGCCAAGGGTAATACCGAGCTGCATTTCGGCGAGTTTGGTATCCAGGCTCTCGAGGCCCATTGGATCACCAACCGTCAGATCGAGGCCGCTCGTATTGCCATGACCCGCTACATGAAGCGTGGCGGTCGTGTGTACATCACGATCTTCCCCGACAAGCCCATCACCAAGAAGCCTGCCGAGACTCGCATGGGTTCTGGTAAGGGTAACCCCGAGGAGTGGGTGGCCGTCGTCAAGCCCGGCCGCATCATGTTCGAGGTCAAGGGTGTTCCCGAGGAGGTCGCTCGCGAGGCTCTGCGTCTGGCGCAGCACAAGCTCCCCATCAAGACCAAGATCGTTGCTGCCAAGAACGCCGAGCAGCGCATCGAGAAGGAGATGGCCGAGGAGGCTGCTCTCGAGGCCAAGTGGGCTGCTGAGGACGCCGCCGCCGCCAAGGAGGAGAACTAATGAAGCCCGCAGAGATTCGTGAGCTCTCGGACGCTCAGCTCGTTGAGAAGCTGAAGGAAATGCGCGCCGAGCTCTTTAACCTTCGTTTCCAGATGGCCACCAGCCAGCTGGACAACACCGCTCGCGTCAACACCGTGAAGAAGGACATCGCTCGTGTCCTCACGGAGCAGCGCGCCCGCGAGATTGCAGCGGAGAAGTCCGCTGTCGCCGAGTAGGACCTAAGGAGAGAACATGACTGATTCGCGTAACACGCGTAAGGTCCGTACGGGTGTCGTTACCTCCGTCTCCGGTGCCAAGACCATCGTTGTCACCATCACCGAGCGCAAGCGTCACCCCAAGTACGGCAAGATGATGACCAGCTCCAAGAAGCTGCACGCTCACGACGAGGAGTGCACGGCTGGCGTGGGCGACACCGTCCGCGTTATGGAGACCCGTCCTATGTCCAAGATGAAGCGTTGGCGCCTCATCGAGGTCGTCGAGCGCGCTAAATAAGCAGTCGCTCTTACGACTTGTACGTTTCCGAAGATGTGCGTATGCCTGGCTTGCATACCACGGGCCGTATAAAGGCTGCGCACCTCTCTTCGGTTCTTAGTTCGGAGGAACATCTACCATGATTCAGATGCAAACCATGCTGAACGTCGCCGACAACTCCGGCGCTCGCAAGATTCGCTGCATCAAGGTGCTTGGCGGTTCCAAGCGTCGTTATGCAGGCATCGGCGATGTGTTCATCGGTGCTGTCCAGGAGGCTACCCCTGGCGCCAACGTCAAGAAGAAGGACGTTGTCCGTTGCGTCGTCGTTCGCACCGTTAAGGAGATCCGCCGCAAGGATGGCTCCTACATTCGCTTTGATGACAACGCCTGCGTCGTCATCAACAACGATGGTTCGCCCGTCGGCACCCGTATCTTCGGGCCTGTCGCTCGCGAGCTTCGTGACAAGAAGTACATGAAGATCGTCTCGCTCGCTCCCGAGACCCTGTAGTTAGGGGAGATATATGTATATCAAGAAGGGCGATAAGGTCCAGGTTCTCTCTGGTAAGGATCGCGGCAAGCAGGGCGTTATCCTGCGTGCTCTCCCCGCCGAGAACAAGGTCGTTGTCGAGGGCGTTTCGGTCGTCAAGAAGGCCGTCAAGCCCAACGCTGCCAACCAGCAGGGCGGCATCGTTTCGCAGGAGGCTCCCATCGACGCCTCCAACGTCAATCTCGTCTGCCCCGAGTGCGGTAAGGTTACCCGCGTCGGTCACGAGAAGGACGGCAAGAACAAGCTGCGCGTCTGCAAGAAGTGCGGCCACAAGTTCTAAGCTGCCCGCAACA
>CAKUGT010000027.1 GCA_934654795.1 uncultured Collinsella sp. | reverse complement strand
ACAAAAGAAAGGTGTTTGCCCATGCAGGCACAGAAGGCGGAGGGAACCCGCGACCTTATCGGCGCCGAGATGCGCGCTTGGCAAAAGATGCAGCAGATCGCTGCCGGCGTGTTCGAGCCGTTTGGTTTTAAACCCATCGAGACGCCCGCGATCGAGCAGGTGGACGTCTTTGTCCACGGCATCGGCCAGTCGACCGACGTCGTGCGCAAGGAGATGTTCCGCGTCTTTAGCGGCGCCAACCTGGAGCGCGTCTTTACCGAGGGCACCGACACAAAACTCAAGCCCAAGCAGCGCCTGGCGCTTCGTCCCGAGGGCACGGCCGGTGTGGTGCGCGCAGTCGTGGAGAACAACCTGGTGCCCCAGGGCTCCACGCCGTTTAAGGCTTACTACGCCGAGGCCATGTTCCGCGGCGAGCGTCCCCAGAAGGGCCGCCTGCGTCAGTTCCACCAGGTGGGTATCGAGTGGCTCGGCGCTCCCGATCCGGCGGCAGACGCCGAGTGCATCATCATGCTCATGGAGTTCTACAAGCGCCTGGGCTTCGATCTTTCCAAGCTCCGTCTGCTCATTAACTCGATGGGCGACGCTCAGTGCCGTCCGGCTTACCGCGAGCAGGTCAAGCAGTTTATCCTCGAGCACGCCGACGAGATGTGCGACGAGTGCCGCGAGCGCGCCGAGCTCAATCCGCTGCGCGCCTTCGACTGCAAGAATGACCACTGCCGCGAGATCATGGCCGACGCACCGCTGATGGGCGACAACCTGTGCGATGAGTGCCGCGAGCACTACGAGCAGGTCAAGCGCTATCTGGATGCGGCGGGTATCGAGTATGTCGAGGACCCCACCTTGGTGCGTGGCCTGGACTACTACACCCGTACCGTCTTTGAGGTCGAGGCTCCCGGTGCCGGCGTCGGCTCCATCGGTGGCGGCGGCCGCTACGACGGCTTGGTCGAGCTCGAGGGTGGCAAGCCCACGGCGGGCGTCGGCTTCGCCGTCGGTTTTGAGCGCGCCCTGCTGGCCCTGCAAGCTTTTGGCAGCGATCTGGGTGCCGAGGAGGCCCCGTGCGTCTATGTCGCCAATGCCGGCATGGAGCTGCGCCAGAACGTCTTTGCCATCACGCAGGAGCTTCGCGCCGCAGGCATCGTGACCGAGGCCGACTACCAGGGTCGTTCGCTCAAGGCCCAGTTTAAGCAGGCCGATAAGGTGGGCGCCAAGCTCATTTTGGTCCTGGGTGGCGACGAGCTTGCCGCCGGCAAGGTCAAGGTGCGCGACATGGAGAGTCATGACGAGGTACTGGTCGATCTGACCAACGTCGTCGAGGCGGTTCGCGAGCGCCTGTAGCGCATCTTTTTGAGCTGCGGACCCGCTTGAGTGTCTCGTCCATTGCGAGCGATTGTTACGGGGGTGTTTCGCATTTATGCGGAATGCCCCCGTTTGTGTATGCCGTCCACCGAGAAATACGACCATTTAGGGCAAAAACCCTTGCAATGCAGAAAATACTTTTGTGTGGTAAAGCGCAATCAGTGTCGAAAGTATTTCTCAAGCGCCTATAATGAATACCGCATGTTACGTGCATAGAAGGAGGAATGGGAGGAAACGTGGCTGAGAACCTAAGCAACCAGTCTGTACCCGAAGCCGCGGCGCGCGTCGCTGCCGTGGTCAACCGCCTCGTTAACCGAATCGGCTCGAATGCCGAATCCAGGGAGCGTCTCGCCGAGATCGAGATCCCCGAGGAGCTGCGCGACAATCTGGCGCTGTTCTTGCGCCTGGAGCGCCGTGTGCTTAGCGAGTATGATCCCGAGATCGCGGACCTGTTCGACAAGATTTTGACAGCCGAGATTGTGGCCAACGCCGGAAACCCCGGCACCCGTGCTGCCGACGAGTCCGTCGACGAGCAGGGCGTGCCCACTGCCGACGAGCCCACCGCCGTGGCGTTTCGCGAGGTCGTTGATCTGATCGACAGTCTGCCGCTCGATAAGCAGCAGGTCATCGTCCGCGCCTTTACGAGCTTCTTCCATCTGGCAAACCTGTCGGAGGAGAACTACCGCGTGGCGCAGCTGCGCGAGCGCGAGGCCGGCGCATCGACCGATACCGAGGTCGATCCCGCCAACGAACTCACCGTCGCCTATCACCAGTTGGTAAACGAGATGGGTGTCGAGGGCGCCAACGAGCTGCTCGGCAAGCTCGAGTTCCACCCTGTCTTTACCGCACATCCCACCGAGGCCCGTCGCAAGGCCGTCGAGGGCAAGATTCGCCGTATCTCCAATCTGCTGGAGGAGCGTCCGCGTCTGGGCGGCTCCGACCTGGTGGAGAACGAGCGCCATATGCTGCAGGAGATTGACGCCCTGGTGCGTACGAGCCCCATCGCGCTCAAGAAGCCCACGCCGGTCGAGGAAGCCGATACCATCATCGACATCTTCGATAACACGCTGTTCGACGTCATCCCCGTTATCTATCGTCGCTTTGACGACTGGGTGCTGGGCGACAAGGCCGGTACCGTGCCGCCGCTGTGCCCGGCGTTCTTCCATCCCGGCAGCTGGATCGGTTCCGACCGCGACGGTAACCCCAACGTCACCGCCAAGGTGAGCCGTGAGGTCGCTGCCAAATACTTCACCCACATGGTGCTCAAGCTCGAGGACAAATGCCGCCGCATCGGCCGCAACCTCACGCTTGAGGCCACCTACAGCAAGCCGTCTGCCGAGCTCATCAACCTGTGGAACCATCAGGTCGAGATGAGCACCCAGTACACTGCACGTGCCGAGCTGATCTCCGAGCACGAGCCGCATCGCGCCGTCATGCTCGTCATGGCAGACCGACTCAACGCCACCGTGCGCCGTATCACCGATACCATGTACCACAGCGCCGACGAGTTCCTGGAGGACCTGCGCGTCGTCCAGCGCTCGCTGGCCGCCTGCGGTGCCGTCCGTGCTGCCTACGGCCCGGTCCAGACCATCATCTGGCAGGTCGAGTCCTTCGGCTTCCACATGGTCGAGATGGAGTTCCGTCAGCACTCCGTGGTGCACGCTCGCGCCCTCAAGGATATCCACGAGAACGGTATCCATGGCGACCTGCAGCCCATGACGCGCGAGGTCATCGATACCTTCCGCGCTATCGGCTCCATCCAAAAGCGCTACGGCAAGAAGATGGCGCACCGCTACATCATCTCGTTCACCAAGAGTGCCCAGCATGTGGCCGACGTCTTCGAGCTTGCTCACCTGTCTTTCGCACACGAGGAGGATGTCCCCGAGCTCGACGTGATCCCGCTGTTTGAGCAGCTCGAGGACCTCGAGGGTTGCGTCGACGTGCTCGACCAGATGCTTACGCTGCCCGTGGTGCAAAAGCGCCTTGCCCAGACCAACCGCCGCATGGAGGTCATGCTGGGCTATTCCGACTCCTCCAAGGATGCCGGTCCTACCACGGCCATGCTCGCGCTGCACTCCGCGCAGGAGCGCATTGCCAAGTGGGCCGAGAAGAACGATATCGACCTGGTGCTCATGCACGGTCGCGGCGGTGCCGTGGGCCGTGGCGGCGGTCCGGCCAACAAGGCCGTGCTGGCGCAGCCCAAGGGTTCGGTCAACTGCTTCTTTAAGCTCACCGAGCAGGGCGAGGTCATCTTTGCCCGTTACGGCAACCGCACGCTGGCTCAGCGCCATGTTGAGTCCGTTGCCGCCGCAACGCTTTTGCAGTCGGCCCCGAGTGTCGAGAAGACCAACACCGAGACCACTCAGAAGTTCTGGGATATGGCCGAGAAGCTCAACACCGCAAGCCACGAGCGTTATCTGGACCTGCTGAACACCGAGGACTTTACACCGTGGTTCTCGACCGTTACGCCGCTGACCGAGGTCGGTCTGCTGCCGATCGGCTCGCGTCCCGCCAAGCGCGGCCTGGGCGCCAAGTCGCTCGATGACCTGCGTACCATTCCGTGGATTTTCAGCTGGAGTCAGGCTCGCATTAACCTGGCCGCTTGGTATGGCCTGGGCACCGCCTGCGAGCAGCTGGGCGATCTTGACCAGCTCAAGGCTGCCTACCAGGAGTGGCCGTTCTTCCGCACCTTTATCGACAACATCGAGATGTCGATTGCTAAGACCGATCAGCGTATCGCCAAGATGTATCTGCACCTGGGCGATCGCCAGGATCTGTCCGAGAAGGTCTTTACCGAGATGCAGCTCACGCGTAAGTGGGTCCTTGCCATCGTCGGTGACGAGTGGCCGCTGCAGCGTCGTCGCGTGCTCGGCTGCGCCGTTCGCGTGCGCAACCCCTACGTCGACGCCCTGTCCATCGCCCAGGTCCGCGCTCTTCGCGAGGTGCGTATGAACCAGGACGAGATGGCCGAGGAGAAGAAGGCCGAGTACATGAGCCTGATTCTTTCGACTGTGACCGGCGTCTCGGCAGGTTTGCAGAATACGGGGTAATCGATAGCCCTGTGGCCCTCACCGGGGCCCGATGGGTTTCCCTCTGAATGCGTCCTCGCACTTGAAGCCCCCTTATCCTGCTCCTTCGGAGCTGCGGATAAGGGGGCTTCGTGCTGCGGAGTGCATTCAGAGGGAAACCCGTCGGGTCCCTTCGTCCTCGGTCTTCTGGGATTAAAGCTGAAGGGAATAAGGCGCGCTTCGCGCATAGCGTGGAGTGCGGCGAGGGCTTCTTGCGTCCTGCGGAGTGTGCCTAAAAGTAAACTAATGGCGGGCCCTGCGATGTCCGGTCTTCGGCGGATTACTGGCTGGGGGAATTAATGGCGCGCTTCGCGCGTTTGGAAGGGGCTTCGTGCTGCGGAGTGCATTCAGAGGGAAACCCATCGGGTCCTTTCGTCCTCGGTTTACGGCGGATCAGCCGCTGGGTGAGGGTGGTGCTTGGAGCGACGTGCAAAAAACGGAGTTTTCAGCAGCCAAAGATTGGTGCATAAGGCTATGGGTGACGTTCGCGGCCCCTGTTGATGCTTTTGCACGACGATTGGGCTTTGGCGATGTCCATATATAGCTGGTTTCTCGCCGCATGCTATCCAGATGGGTCGAGTCATGAGGACTATCTACTTTTTGAAAGACTTTTGACACCAAAATCTTATCCCGCGATGCTGAATACTCGCAAAAATGCACGCTCCGGAGGGTACTACCCTGTTACGGCTAGAAATCCATGCGCCATTTTATGCAATTATTAACGCATTTATGCAAAATGCTTTACGTGCGTACGTCTCGGGGTAGATGTTTGCCTCGGCGCTGTGTAAGTCATCCTTTCTATTGTGTCTTTTACGGGCGGCCGCGGTCCCGTTTGGGATCGCGGTCGTTTTGTTGTGGGTCAAATATGAACGTTGTGTTAATGAGTCGGTGGACGGTGGTGTTTTTCGGTGAGCGGCGTATCCTTCCAACGGTTTATCTAGTGTGTCAGTTGAAAGGAAGAGGGCGCTCATCATTGTTTGAATGTGAACTGCCGTTTGACCACAAGACGTTGCATCTGGAGCTCGAGGATAAGAACTTCGCGGGTGTGATGGAAGGTCATCAAAACGAGTTTAAGACTACGAAATCACAGGAAGAGCTGGTAGAGGAGTCGCTTGCCAACCCTTATGGCTCGCCTTCGCTCGAGGAGCTTTGTGCTGGCAAGAAGGATATCGTCATCATTAGCTCCGATCATACGCGTCCCGTTCCCTCGCGTGTGACGATGCCTATTCTGCTGCATCACATCCATTCCGCTGCGCCCGAGGCTCGTGTGCGTATTTTGGTTGCTACGGGTATGCACCGTCCGTCGACGCACGAGGAACTCGTCAACAAGTACGGCGAGGAGATCGTTGCTAACGAGGAAATCGTTATGCACGTCGCGACTGATGACAGCATGATGAAAAAGATCGGCACCCTGCCTTCTGGTGGCGAGTGCATCATCAACAAGATTGCCGCCGATTGCGATCTGCTGCTTGCCGAGGGCTTTATTGAGCCGCACTTCTTTGCCGGTTTCTCTGGTAGCCGCAAGTCCGTCCTGCCTGGCATCGCCAGCTACAAGACCATCATGTACAACCACAACGGTCAGTTTGTGAACGATTCCCATTCGCGTGCCGGCAACCTGTGCCACAACCATGTGAGCGAGGACATGTTTGCCGCCGCCGAGATGGCTCACCTTGCCTTTGTGCTTAACGTGGTGCTCAACGGCAAGCACGAGGTCATTGGCTCCTTTGCCGGCGACATCCACAAGGCGCATGAGGCTGGCTGCGAGTTCGTGAAGAGCCTTGCCGGCGTTGAGCCCGTCGAGTGCGAGATTGCCATCACCACCAACGGCGGCTACCCGCTCGACCAGAACATCTACCAGGCCGTGAAGGGCATGTGCTCTGCCGAGGCCACGCTTCCCGAGGGCGGTGTGATCATCGACGTCGCCGGTTGTGCCGACGGTCACGGTGGCGAGGGCTTCTATCACAACATCGCCGACAACGATCCGGCGGAGTTTGAGCGCGCCTGCATCGACCGTCCCAAGGACGAGACCCTGCCCGACCAGTGGACGAGCCAGATCTTTGCCCGCATCCTGGCGCATCACCCTGTGATCATGGTTACCGACCTGTGCGATCACCAGATGATCAAGGATATGCACATGACGCCGGTCAACACCCTCGATGAGGCGCTCAAGCTCGCCTTTGAGATGAAGGGTGCCGATGCCAAGGTGGCCGTCATTCCCGATGGCCTGGGCGTTGTCGTCGCTCAGCACTAGTGCGCGGCTCAAACGAATCGTTTATAACCGACAAGAAAGATAAGGTTTTATGCTTACCAAACTTCTCTGCGAATTCGGCGCAACGGCCCTCATGATCATCTTTGGCGTGGGCGTGCACTGCGATACCGTGCTTAAGGGCACCAAGTATCAGGGCTCCGGCCACATGTTTGCCATCACCACCTGGTCTTTTGGCATCTCGGTCTGCCTGTTTGTCTTTGGCGGCGCCGTGTGCATGAACCCCGCCATGGTGCTTGCCCAGTGCATCGTAGGCCTGGTGCCGTGGAGCAGCTGCATCCCCTTCATGATTGCCGATATGCTCGGCGGCTTTGTGGGCGCCGTAATCGCTTGGCTTATGTATGCCGATGAGTTCAAGGCTTCCGAGGGCGTCGTCGACCCCATTGCCCAGCGCAACATCTTCTCGACCAACCCCACCACCGAGGGTACGAACTACGCCCGCAACTTCTTCTGCGAGGCTATCTGCACCTTTGTGTTCATCAGCGCCATCCTTGCTACCGCTAACCGCGCCGGCGAGAACGTTCTGATGCTCGCCATCTGCGTTGGCCTGATCGTTTGGGCCGTTGGCATGGGCATGGGCGGCATCACCGGCTTCGCCATGAACCAGGCTCGTGACCTTGGTCCTCGCATGGCCTATCAGGTGCTGCCGATCAAGAACAAGGCCGACAACAACTGGAAGTACGGCCTGCTTGTTCCTGGCATTGCGCCGTTTGTCGGTGCCGCTTTGGCCGCGCTGTTTGTGCATGGTTTCTTGGGCATGTTCTAGTCCAAGACAATTGATATAACGCCCGGGTCCGGCATAGGTTAACTTTCCGCCGTGTCCTCGGACATGCAAGAAGCTCCCGCTGCGCACTTCGTGCGGTGGGAGCTTCTTGCGTCCTGCGGAGTGCGGCGGAAAGTTAACCTATGCCGGACCCTGCGGGAATCCAGTTACGTTCGTACAAGCAACCCAACATATATATCTGAATTTGGATGGGAGGGGCTTGTTGCTGATAGGGGCGTTGAAGCGCGAGTGACACTTTGGGATGCGTGGCGCCTTGGGGTGGGGCGGCGCTTTGGGATGAGAGGCTTACTTACTTAGTTGAAGAGAGGCTTTATGGCCGAGAGGTAGTCTTTGGCTACGTCGGCTTTGTCTGCTTGGAAGTTGTGCCAGGCCCACCATTGGACCATTCCTACGAAGCTTGAGGCTATGTGGTGTAGTAAGAAGCTGCGGTCCATGGTGCCGGCGGGGCCTTGGGGGTCGTTGGGGACGGTTTCGGCTGCTCGTGACATGATGGTCTTGCGTAAGCAGTCGGCGAAGACGCGTGAGCCGGCGCCGGCTACGAGGGCGCGTACGCCCTGACGACGATCCCAGAGGTTGTTGAGAATATGCTCGACTTGCACGAGTGGGTCGTCGAGCGGTGTGCCATCGTCATCGAGGGCGTGGGTGCAGATGTCGCTCACGAGCTCGGACAGTAGGTCATCTTTGCTCTTAAAGAGACCGTAGAATGTCGCGCGGCCTACGTGGGCGCGCGCGATGATGTCGCCGACGGTGATCTTGCCGTAGTCCTCCTCGCGCAGGAGCTCGGAAAACGCCGCGACAATAGCGGCGCGGCTTTTGGTTTTGCGGGCATCCATGGCTATGCATCCACGTGAACGAGCAGACAACGGAGCGTGCCGGAGCAACCCTCGTAGGGGCGCTTGCCGGCGCCGTAGCCGACGGCTTCGATGCGGTAGCGTGAGGGCAGTTGGTCGGACGTGCGCAGCGCGGTGACGATGGCGGCGCCCGTGGGCGTCACGAGCTCACCAGCGACTGGTGCAGGCATGAGGGCGATTTTGCCCGCCTGACACAGGTTGACGACAGCGGGGACGGGAATGGGCATAAGGCCGTGGGCACAGTGGATGGTGCCGTGGCCCTCGGAGAGCGACTCGACAACGATGTCCTCAATACCCAGGTCATCGAGGCAGATGGCGACGGAGCAGACGTCGACGATGGAGTCGACGGCGCCCACCTCGTGGAACATGACGGTCTCGGGCGTTTTGCCGTGGGCCTTGGCCTCGGCGGCGGCGAGTGCGGTAAAGATGGCGAGCGCACGACGCTTGGCGCCATCGCTTAGCTGCGAGCCGTCGATGATGGCGGTGACGTCCGCCAAAGAACGATGGTGATGGTGGTGGGCGTGATGATGGCCCTCGTGGTCGTGGTCGTGGTCATGGTCATGCGCGTGCTCATGGCAGTGCTCGTGCTCGCCATGATCATGATGGTGGTGCTCATGCTCGTGCGTGTGCTCGGCAGCTGCTTCGTTGCCGTAGAGCCAGGCCATATCGTGATCGTGGTTCTCGAGCTCCTCTGCAAGCTGGACGTCGAAATCGCAGGCGTCGATGCCATGCTTGTTTACGCGCGCCACAGCGATCGAAAAGCCGTCGACCGGCAGCGTGGCGAGCTGCTCGCGCAGATGCTCCTCACTGGCGCCCAGGTCGAGCAGGGCCGCGACGGTCATGTCGCCGCTGATGCCCGAGGTACCGTCGATGATAAGCGTATGCTGATGGTTGGACATGGAATGCTCCTTAACGGGCGCGGGGTGTGCCGCCGCTCAGATGATTGATAAGACTTGCTTGGTAGGCGGCACCAAAGCCGTTGTCGATATTGACGACCGAAACGCCGCTGGCGCAGGAGTTGAGCATGGCGAGCAGCGCGGCTACGCCACCAAAGTTCGCGCCGTAGCCCACGCTGGTGGGAACGGCGATGACCGGACAGCTCACCAGACCGCCGACGACGCTCGCCAGTGCGCCCTCCATGCCGGCGATGGCGATGACCACCTGCGCCTGAGCAAGCTCCTCGGCATGCGCGAGTAGGCGGTGCAGGCCGGCGACACCTACGTCGTAGAGGCGGTCGACCTCGTTGCCATAGAACTCGGCCGTCAACGCGGCTTCTTCGGCGACGGGCAGGTCGCTCGTGCCGGCGCAGGCGACGACGATGCGTCCGTTGCCGGTAGGGGAGGGCTTGCCGCCCACGAGGGCGAGCTGTGCGTCCGGGACATATCCCAGGTCGATGCCGTTGCCAAGAAGCTCAGCGGTGCGCGCGGCTTTTTCGGCATCCAGGCGCGTGACCAGGATGCGCTCCTGGCCGGCATCGCGCAGTGCTTCGATAATGGCGGCAATCTGATCGGCGGTTTTACCGGCCCCGTAGACAACCTCGCCGGCTCCCTGGCGCACCCCGCGCGAAAGATCGAGCTGCGCAAAGCCCAGATCGGCGGTCGGAGCCGTCTGGATGCGCGTGAGGGCGTCGGCAGGGGTGACTGCTCCGCCGGCAACATCGCTCAGCAATTGCTCAAGATCTCGCTTATCCATATATGTTCCCTTCGACGGCGCAAAGTCTAGCACTCAAAGGGTATATTTCCGAACACTAAGACAAAATTGTTCGGAAACTATAGGACAGACTGATTCAATTGTTAGACGGATCGACTAGTCGCGCAGGATGATGTCCATGGCGAGCATCAGATTGCGCTCGTCGATGGTAAACGGGGCGGCCTCGCGCGTCTTGGGCTTGGCACAAAACGCGATGCCCGTGCCTGCGGCCTGGATCATGGGGATGTCGTTGGCGCCGTCGCCGATCGCGACCGTATGGGCCATGTCGACGCCGCACTCGACTGCCCAGTCCAGCAGCTGGATAAGCTTGGACTCCTTGGTCACGATGTCTGCCGCCAGCTTACCCGTGAGCTTGCCGTCCACGACCTCCAGGCGGTTAGCCAGGCAAAAGTCGATGCCCGCGGCGGCCACGATCTTATCGGCGACCTCGTGAAAGCCGCCGCTTACCACGCCGACCTTCCAGCCCTTGCTGTGCGCCGAACGCACAAGCTCCAGCGCGCCGGGGGTAAACGTCACGCGCTCAAAGGTGCGCTCGAACACGCTCTCGTCCAAGCCGGCAAGCAGCCCCACGCGCTCCTCGAGCGCCTGCTTAAAGTCGAGCTCGCCGCGCATGGCGCGCTCAGTGATCTGCGCCACTTGCTCGCCTACGCCGGCCTCCTCGCCCAACAGGTCGATGACCTCCTGGTTGATGAGCGTGGAGTCGATATCCATAACGATGAGGCGTGCAGTCATGGCGGGCCTTTCCGAGTGCTGTTTTATTGGGCATATTGTCGCACGTGACGAGCGCGGGCGGGTGCCACGGCGCGTCAATTGTTTCGTCTCCGTCAAGTCTTTGGGCAGGAGCTACTTTTCCGCGGCACATCGACACAGGTGCGATAAGATAGAACGCCATGTCTGGCTGCGCGGTTTACGCAGGCTGGGCAAATCTGTACGACGCCGCCCGGAACGACACGGGGCGGCACAGATCCATAAAGGAGGATCACTGGTATGAGCCAGACCCGTCCCATCGACGAGCATTCCATGCACACCCGTACCTGCGGCGAGCTTCGCCGCGAGAACGTGGGCGAAGAGGTCACCCTCACCGGTTGGGTGAGCCGTCGCCGTGATCACGGCGGCCTTATTTTCTGCGACCTTCGCGACCGCGAGGGCATCACGCAGCTCACCTTCGACCCCGAGCACTCCGACGGCGATGCCTTTAAGATTGCCGAGACCATGCGTCCCGAGTGGCCCATCAAGATTCACGGCGTCGTGCGCGCCCGTGGCGAGGAGACCACCAACGCCAAGCTCGCGACCGGCGAGATTGAGGTCCTGACCGACCACGCCGAGGTGCTCAACACTTCCGTCACCCCGCCGTTCCAGATTGAGGATGGCATCGAGACCAGCGAGGACACCCGTCTGCGCTATCGCTATCTGGACCTCCGTCGTCCCGAGATGATGGCCAACCTCAAGCTGCGCTCCGACTTTACCTTTGCCATTCGCGAGGCGCTGCACAACCGTGAGTTCATGGAGGTCGAGACGCCCTCCCTGTTCAAGTCCACGCCCGAGGGCGCCCGCGACTTCATCGTTCCCAGCCGCATCCAGCCGGGCAACTTCTACGCCCTGCCGCAGTCCCCGCAGCTCCTGAAGCAGCTGCTCATGGTCGGTGGCGTCGAGCGCTACTACCAGGTTGCCAAGTGCTTCCGCGACGAGGACCTGCGTGCCGACCGCCAGCCCGAGTTCACCCAGGTCGATATCGAGATGTCCTTCGTGGACCAGAACGACGTCATGAGCGCGCTCGAAGAGGTCCTGGCCGACGCCTTCGGCCGCATGGGTGTCGAGATGCCCACGCCGCTGCGTCGCATGGACTATTGGGAGGCCATGGACACCTATGGCTCCGACAAGCCCGATACCCGCTATGGTATGCACCTGGTCGACCTGACCGACATCTTTGCCAACTCCAAGTTCAAGGTCTTTGCGACTGCCGCAAACGAGGAGGGCTCTGTCGTCAAGGCCATCAACGCCAAGGGCGCCGGTGCCTGGGCCCGTGCCAAGATCGATAAGCTCGCCGGCGTGGCTTCCACGTTTGGCGCCAAGGGTCTGGCCTGGATCGCCTTCCGCGAGGACGGCTCCATCAACAGCCCCATCGTCAAGTTCTTCTCGGACGAGGAGATGGCTGCTCTGCGCGAGCGCATGGACGTCGAGCCCGGCGACCTTGTGATGTTCGCCGCCGGCCCGCGCCTGCTCTCCGACGAGATCCTGGGCGGCATGCGTTCGCACATGGCCAACGCGCTCGAGATTAAGCGCGAGGGTCACGACTTCCTGTGGGTTGTCAACTTCCCGCTGTTCCACTGGGACGAGGACCGCAAGGCCTATGCTGCCGAGCACCAGCCCTTCACCCTGCCGACCGAGACCGACATCGCCAAGATCGAGGCCGACCCGCTGGCAGCCGGTTCGTGCACCTACGACTTTGTCATGGACGGCTTTGAGGCCGGCGGCGGTGGTATGCGTATCCACAACGCCGAGATGCAGATGTCTATGCTCAAGCTTCTGGGCTTTACCGAGGAGCGCGCCGAGTCGCAGTTCGGCTTCCTCATGGAGGCCCTCAAGTTTGGTGCGCCCCCGATGGGCGGCTTTGCCCTGGGCCTGGACCGCGTGTGCATGCTGCTCACCGGCTCCGACTCCATCCGCGACGTCATGGCGTTCCCCAAGACGGCCAGCGGCTCCGACCTCATGTCGGGCGCCCCGAGTGCCGTTTCCGGCGCCCAGCTCAAGGATGTCAGCCTGCGCCTGATGTAGGCGAACGGCTTACATATTGCTCGCAACGAGGGAAGGACGCGCTCCTTCCCTCGTTTTTTTATGTGCGGGCGTTGCGAGGGCATGGGATGACCGGGTGTCGCGGAAAGTGCGTCCCGGAATCTGCGTCCAGAGCGGGTCGCGCTTTCCCAAAGGGGGTCCTCTGGGAAAGCGCGACCCAGAATTCGGCAAAATAATGGGCCGCAGTTTCCGATTGAGTTGTCTAACGGAAACTGCGGCCCAGAATGAGCGCTCAAAACGTGGCAGGCTTTCCGCAACAACTGTCTGGCGGAAAGCCTATTCCAGTTTCTTATAGCGAGTCTCTCTGGATCAGCTGCATGCGCATCACGGAGGTGGTTGGCTCGGCACCTTTGATCATGTCGAGCGCAATGTTGGCGGCCATGTGGCCTTCTTCGCGCAGAGGCTGGCGGATGGTCGTGAGCGCGGGGACGCAGCACGCTGCAATCTCGTGATCGTCGAAGCCGACGACAGAAACGTCCGCCGGAACGGATAGGCCTGCCTCGTTGAGTGCGGTGATGACGCCAGCCGCGATACGGTCCGATCCGCATAGCACGCCATCGAAAGCAATCTCGCGCGCGAGGATCTGGCGCATGGCCTGATAGCCGTCTCCGCTGTTCCAGCCGGTATAGATAACGTTTGCGTCTGGGAGGTCTTCGCCCAAGACGGCGCGGTAGCCGCGCAGGCGGTCGACAACAGCGGGGTTGTCTTGCGGTCCCAACACGGCGACGATATCTTTGCGCCCGCGCTCTTTCATGGCGTTTGCCGCAAAGCGTCCGCCCTCTTCGTCGTCAGAGTAGACCGTCGAGAACACATCGCGATAGGGGTGGCCCTCGAGCTGGCCGCACAACACGGTGGGTACGCCCAGCTCGCGCAGCACTTCGAGCAGCTCGCTGCCCTTGTAGGGGGAGACGTCGATCACGGCGTCGAACGAGCGGCGCTCAAAGTGCTCGCGTGCGCGGTTGCGCTCATGCGTAGAAGACGCCTGCAAGATAACGGGCAGATAGGACGACTCCGACAGTTCCTCAGTAATGCCGCTCAAAAACTCGCTATAGGTGGGGTCGCTGAAGAGCTCACTCAGGGGCTCGGTCACGAGCACGGCGATGATTTCCGTGCGCCCGACAGCGAGCGCTCGGCCACGGGCGTTGGGGACAAAATTGACTTCCTTGGCCGCCGCACGGACGCGCTTTTTGGTTTCCTCGCTAATGCGGGGCGAATCGTTGAGGGCGCGCGATGCCGTGGAGCGCGACACGCCGGCAGCTGCGGCAACCTCGGCAAGCGTAGGTGCGGTGCGAACTGGTTGGGCCATGGCGTCTCCTGGAAAATGCGGTCGATGTTGTCACTGATACGGGCTGGTGCGGATACAGCTTACTATAGTGCACCTGAACAGCGTTCATGATATCCGGTGACCGGTATCGTTTTGCAACCATGCCGCAATCGAATACGTTTCGTGTGGGTGAGATATCGGCGGGCGTGGCGGTTGCCTACGAGCTTAAGAACGATGTTTTGCGCTGAGTTTCGATACTCAGGGTGACATAAGTGTCGCGGTTGTACAACCGGTTGCACCGTTAATCCGGCCAAATCGACCGTTCAGCGGACAACCGGTTGCACAGTATTTTGCATCGCCCGTAAGATAAGGACAACCGGTTGCACAAGAATCACTACGATGACGAAGGAGCATCACCATGGACGCCATTAACGATTGGGAAAACCAAGCGCTCACCCACAGGAACCGCCTGGCACCCCATGCGTACTTTATGGGTTATGAGACCGCCGATCTCGCCGCTACGTACAGCCGCGAGCTGTCGCGCGGATTTGTCCAACTGTCCGGCTCGTGGCAGTTCCGTCTTTTTGAGGGGCCTGCTGCCGTCTCCAACGAGGAGCTCTCCACGTACGAGCCCGAGTGGGATCACGTGGAGGTTCCGCACCTGTGGCAGGTAGACGGCTATGGCAACCTTGCCTACACCGACGAGGGTTTCCCGTTTCCGGTGGACCAGCCGTTCGTTCCCTCCGACGACCCCACGGGCGTCTACCAGCGCATCGTCAACCTTCCCGCCGTTCCTGCCGGCGCCCGCGAGATCATTCGCTTCGACGGCATCGAGAGCTACGGCGAGCTGTACGTCAACGGTCAGTTTATCGGCATGACCAAGGGCTCGCGCCTGTCTGCCGAGTTCGACGTGACCGACGCGCTCGTCGAGGGCGACAACCTGTTTGCGGTCAAGGTCCTGCAGTACAGTGATGGCAGCTATATCGAGGATCAGGACATGTGGTGGGCCTCGGGCATCTTCCGCGATGTGTACCTTATGCAGCGTCCCGCCGCGCACCTGGTCGACTTTAGGTTCCGCACGCACCGCGAGGGCGATGCCGCTCAGATCACGCTCGATACGGTGGCCGAGGGCGCTTCCCGCGTCGTGTTTACGCTCAGCGATGGTGAGAACGTGGTCGCTACGGGCGAGTGCGTCGACGGCCATGCCGAGTGCAGCGTTGCCGATGCCCACTTCTGGAACCCCGAGGACCCCTTCCTCTATGACCTTACGTTTGAGGTCTACGACGGCGACGAGGTCAGCGAGTACGTTCCGCATCACCAGGGACTTGCCGAGGTGACGGTCGAGGGCAATCATATCTACCTCAACGGCACTTACTTTAAGATGCATGGCGTCAACCGCCACGATCACGACGATCACAAGGGCCGCGCCGTGGGCCTCGATCGCATGCGCCGCGACCTGGAGCTCATGAAGCGGCACAACATCAACGCGGTGCGCACCTCTCACTATGCCAATGACCCGCGCTTCTACGAGCTGTGTGATGAGTATGGCATCATGCTGGTCGCCGAGACCGATATGGAGAGCCACGGCTTCGAGAATATCGGCAACATCGCCCTGGTCACCGACGATCCGGCATGGGAGCCGGCCTACGTCGACCGCATTGAGCGCCTGGTGATGCAGGAGCGCAACCACGCCTGCATCATTATGTGGTCGATGGGCAACGAGAGCGGCTATGGCTGCAACATCCGCGCGATGTACGCCAAGGCTCACGAGCTCGATGATCGTCCGGTCCATTACGAGGAGGACCGCAACGCCGATACCGTCGACGTCATCTCCACCATGTACTCCCGCGTGTCGCAGATGAACGACTTTGGTGAGCATCCGTTCCCCAAGCCGCGCATCAACTGCGAGTACGGTCACTCCATGGGCAATGGTCCCGGAGGCCTGTCCGAGTACCAGGAGGTCTTTGATCGTTGGGATTGCATCCAGGGCCAGTTCATTTGGGAATGGTGCGACCACGGTTTGGCTGCTGTGACCGAGGACGGCGTTGCCTACGACATGTATGGCGGCGACAACGGCGATTACCCCAACAACAGCAACTTCTGCATCGATGGCATGGTGTTCCCCTGGCAGCAGCCGAGCCCGGGCCTCACCGAGTACGGCCAGGTCATCTGCCCGGTCCGCATGGCTTATGACGCCGAGGCAGGCGAGCTGACCGTCACCAACAAGCGTTGGTTCACCACCCTCGAGGATGTCTGCCTGTCGGCGGAGACCCTGGTGGACGGCGACGTAGTGTGCCGCAAGACGCTCATGCCCGGTGCGGTTGCCCCCGGCGAGTCCGTCCAGCTCCCGCTGGTGATTAGCGAGGCCGCGGTAGGCGAGACCCTGCTGACCGTGCGCGCCTACACCATGGCCGCTCACGTTTGGTGCGAGCCGATGTTCCAACTGGGCGCAAGCCAGTTTGCCATCGCCAACCATCCGGCGCCGGCCATCGCGGTTCCCGCTCGTCCTGAGCTTACGGTCGAGGAGACCGAGCAAGAGATCCGCATTCACTCCCTCAACGGTGAGCTGACCTTCAGCAAAGTCAACGGTACCGTGAGCGAGTGGAAGGCATCCGGCCGCGACGTCATGGCCTCTGGTCCCCAGGTTGGTTTTTGGCATCCGCTCGTCGACAACCACGCTCAGGAGTATGACTCCCTGTGGAAGGACAACTTCATCGATGTGATGCAGACGTCTACCCGCAAGGTTTCTTGGAAGCAGGACGGCAATGCAGTCGTCGTTACCGTGAGCCAGCGTATCGCTCCTCCCGTCCGCGCGTTCGGCATGCGCGTCGAGCTCGTCTACACCGTGCTTCCGAGCGGTCGCGTTGACCTCAAGGTTTCCGGTGAGCCCTACGGCGATTACTCGGATATCATCCCGCGCATTGGCATCTCCTTCGAGGTCCCCGGTTGCGATCGTGCCGTCGAGTGGTATGGCCACGGCCCGGGCGAGAACTATCCGGACTCGCTGCGCGCCAACCCGGTCGGTCATTACCGCACTACGGTCGACGACATGTTCACGCCCTACGTCATGCCTCAGGACTGCGCCAACCGCGAGGGCACTCGTTGGGTCGCCCTGCGCTCTAGCCACGGTGACGGCGTGCTGGTGACTCGTCCGGCTGACGCCGCCTCCAACCCGTTCTCGTTCTCGACATGGCCCTATAGCTGCGAGGCCATCGATAACGCCAAGCACGTCTACGACCTTGTCAAGGGCGATACGGTCACGGTCAACATCAACGACCAGCTGCTCGGCCTTGGCTCGAATTCTTGGGGTTCCGAGGTACTCGATTCCTACCGCACCCGTTTTGAGAGCTTCAGCTTTGAGGTGTCCCTGCGACCGCTGACGTCTGCCGATCTGGCTCAGGCACTGGCACCCATTAAGGAGGCATAAGTCATGCATGTCTTTAACTCGCGCGCCGATTTCGACGCTCAGATGAAGTCCGTCAAGAAGTGGATGCGCACCGGTCAGGCGCTCGATGGTGTTGCCGACCTGCAGCACGACGTGGCGTACTCCATCGGCGACTCGCTGGTGTATTGGTGGGTGAACGCTCACGAGGCAGCTACCGCCGATCTGGTCGGTCACCGTCGCTACCATGCCGTGCTCGCCCCGCTCGACGGCGACCTGACCGTCGAGGTTGCCCCCAAGGCAGACCTCACCTGCACCCGCGCTTACAGCGATATCGATGATCGCGAGCGCTTTGAGGGGGCGGGGGAGATCGTGACGATTCCCGCCGGCGGCGTTGCCGTCGTCGAAATTGACGAGGCCTACCGTGTCGTGGCCGATGCCGCGGATCCCCGCGTCGTGGTACTGCACGTGACGGTTGAAGGTTATTCCTTCCCCAACAAGTAGTATTCGTCCGTTTGGACGTTTGCTTCGCGCCGTTAAGGGGGATGGCTTTGTTGACTCCCTTTTCCCCATTCCCCTTAGCAGGTGCGCCGTCCGTGTTTGCACTTGCAGGTCGGACGGTTTTAGATGACATTTAATAGATGATTGGGAGGGCTTATGAGCTCTGAAAAACGAGGAACGATCGGTTCGTTCGCTCTGCTGGGCATGACGGTCGCCGCCGTGTTCGGTATCAAGAACATCATCAACAACAACGCGGCCATCGGCTTGGCAGCTGCGCCGTCGTTCTTCTTCGCCACGCTTTTGTACTTTGTCCCCTATACCCTGGTTACCGCCGAGTTCGTCGGCCTTAACAAAGACTCCGAGTCGGGCGTGTACGCCTGGGTTAAGACCTCGATGGGCGGCCGCTGGGCATTCCTGACGGCGTTTAGCTACTGGTTCGTCAACCTGTTCTACTTTGCGTCCGTACTGCCCAATGTCATCATCTACGCGAGCTACGTATTCTTTGGCGCCAACGCCGAGCTCTCGCAGCTGTGGATCACCATTATCGAAATCGTCGTCTTTGCTATCGCCACGTGGGTCTCGACCAAGGGCGCTAAGTGGATCGGCTCCATTTCCTCCTTCGGTTCGACCGCGGCTCTCGGCCTGACCGCCGTGTTCATCCTGCTGTCTCTGGCTGCTGCTTTTGGCGGCGTCGAGTTCGCTACGGCTCCCACGCCCGCTAACATGGCTCCCGACACGAGCAACTTCGCAACTACGTGGGGCTTCTTCGGTACGCTTGCCTGGATCATCCAAGGCGTTGGCGGTGCTGAGTCTGTCGGCGTGTTCCTCAACGACCTCAAGGGTGGCGTCAAGGCCTTCGTGCGCACTGTCGTTATCGCCGGCCTGACCATCGGCCTTCTGTATGCAGGCGCTTCGCTGCTGGTTAACCTGTTCATCCCCGAGGGCGGCGTTGCCATCTCCACCGGCATCTTCGACGTGTTCGGCGCTGTCTTTGCCCACTTTGGCATTCCCATGGAAGTGTCCACGCGTGTCATTGGCCTGATCCTTCTCGCTGCCACGCTGGGCTCCCTCATGATGTGGACCTCTGCTCCCATCAAGGTCTTCTTCACCGAGATCCCCAAGGGCGTCTTTGGTAGCAAGATCGTTGAGCTCAACGAGCATGGCATTCCCGCCCGCGCCGCTTGGCTGCAGTTCGCCATCGTCGTCCCCATCCTGATCATCCCGGCCCTGGGCTCCGGCAACCTCGACGACCTGCTCATGATCGTCACCAACATGACGGCTGCCACCGCTCTGCTCCCACCGCTGCTGATCCTGCTTGCCTACTTTATGTTGCGCAAGAACTTCGACGCCGCTCCCCGTGGGTTCCGCATGGGTTCGCGTGCCTTTGGCCTGGTCATTGCTGCATTCCTGCTCGTGGTCTTCTGCTTCGTGCTTATCTGCGGCACCATTCCGCTCGATCAGCCGCTGTGGCTGACGCTGGTCTACAACGTCGGCGGCGTGGTTGTCTTCCTGGGCCTTGCCGTGATGTGGTACAACCGCTACATCAACCGCCTGCGTGAGACCGATCCCAAGGCCGCCGAGAACGAGCTTCGCCCCTCCGTCCTCGACATGATGGAGTAGCGGCTAGGATTAATCTACGGCTGTGGAATAAATCGATTCCCTTTCCTAAGGAGGGGCCTTACGAGGCCCCTCCTTTTGTGCTTTGGGGCATGGTTTTGGTAGCGCGCAGAGATGTGGTGTAAGAGGCGGGGCATGCCCCGCCTCTTCCCTTTCTTGAAAGGAAGGGGACACCG
>CAKUGT010000026.1 GCA_934654795.1 uncultured Collinsella sp. | reverse complement strand
ATCATCTTCGGTACCGTTGTCGACGAGTCCCTGGGCGATCAGGTGCGTATCACCGTCATCGCTACGGGCTTCTCCGATTCCAACGTCAACCGTCAGGACGAGCTCTTTGCTGCTCAGCAGTCTCAGAGCAAGGCCGCTGCCTCCGCTGAGCCGCAGCGCACCGCTCCGGCTGCCAGCCCGGCTCAGGCCGCTCCGACCCGCAACGTCGGTGGTACCGAGCTGCCCAACTTTGGCAACGACCAGTTCGAGCTTCCCGACTTCCTGAAGCGCGGTAGCTTCTAGTTTGTTTTTCTCAACGACCTGCACGGGGTGTGTCCATTTGGATGCACCCCGTTTTGTTTCTCGTTTGTAAACGAAAGCCTCCAATCTCCTTACGTTCCCTTTACGTTTGGTCCCTACCGCTGCGGGTATCCTTTTAAGGAAGTATGACAGCCGTATAAACGCGGACTGCGCGGCGACGCCGCGGTACTTGTGTTATTAGGAGGCTTTAGTATGGCAGCACGTGCGGACAACGTTTCGCGTGTCGACCATGATGGAGTTACGTTGGTGGAGGGCGCGACATCCGATGTCCGCTTTGCCTTTACCGAGCGCACCGGTGGCGTTTCTGAAGATGCGTACTCCTCGCTCAACCTGGGCTCGCATGTAGGCGATGACCCCTTTGCTGTTCAAGAGAATCGTCGTCGAGCGCTCGAAGCTATGGGCGCCACTGAGTGCGAGCATAATCTGCTCGTGCCCAATCAGGTACATGGTGACCATATCGTTACGGTGACTTCGAACGGCGCCGACGATCTTGAGGCTGTTCGCGAGCAGATTGCCGAGGGCTGCGATGCCATCGTCTGTACGGCCCATGACGTGCCCGTGCTGCTCTGCTTTGCCGACTGCGTTCCCGTGGTGCTGGTGGCCCCCGGCGGATTTGCCGTGGTGCACTCCGGTTGGAAGGGCACGATTGCACGTATTTCTGCCAAGGCGTGCCAGGCGCTTTGCGATGCTGCCGGCTGCGATGCGAGCGACGTTTCCGCCTATATCGGCCCCCATATCTTGGCTGACGAATATGAGGTATCCCAGGAACTCATGGATCGCTTTGCCGTCGAGTTCTCTTGCATCGATGCGAGTGCCTCTCGCATGCTCGATCTTTCCGCTGCCATTTGTGAGGCGCTGGTAGATGCCGGTGTGGACGCGGATAATATCGTGGATACCCAGCTTTCGACTGTGCGTCAGAACGATCGCTTTTATTCCTACCGTAACGAGGACGGCACCTGTGGGCGCCATGCTGCGATCGGCGTGATGCTATGAGAAAGATCGTATCGGTCCTGAGCGCCGCTGTGCTTACGCTTACGCTGTGCGCCTGTTCTTCGGGATCTTCTACCTCTTCCATTACCGTGGCCGGCTCCACGACCTGCCTTCCTATCGCCGAGATTGCGGCAGAGGGCTTTAAGGAGGAGACCGGCATCGACGTGCTCGTTTCCGGTTTGGGCTCTTCCGCTGGCATCGAAGCCGTCAGCGCTGGCACGGCCGATATCGCCAGCTCCTCCCGTGGACTCAATGCCGACGAACAGGATCTGGGCCTGACTCCAATCGTTATCGCCCATGACGGTATTGCGGTCATCGTGAATGAGGACAACCCTGTTGAGAACCTCTCGACTGAGCAGCTTCGCGATATCTATGCCGGCAAGATCACCAACTGGAAAGAGGTCGGTGGCGAGGACCTGAAGATTCAGGTTATCAACCGCGACGAGGCTTCCGGCACGCGTGAGGCCTTCCGCACCATCGTGATGGATGGCACGCCGTTCGATCGCCGCTCGGCCGTTCTTTCGGGCACGGGCCAGGTGCGTGATGTCGTGTCCCGTTCGCGTGGGGCCATCGGCTACATTTCGCTGGGCTTCGTCGAGAGCCTCAACGCCAAGACTTCGGTCAGGGCCGTCTCGGTCAATCATGTCGAGGCCTCCGAGAAGACGGTTGCAAGCGGCGGCTACCCCATTTCGCGTGACCTCTACTTCTTTGTGAAGGGAACGCCTTCCAAGCAAGCTCAGGATTACATCGACTACGTGACGTCCGGGAAGATGGACAAGCAGATTCGCGAGGCGGGCTTTATTCCCGTCACCAATGACGGGAAGGGGAGTGAGTAGCATGGAAGCACAGGAAAGCCCCCAGACTGAGCAGACGGCTCAGGCACCCAAGAAGCGTGAGCTGGCACTGGTATCGCGCAGCACCTATCTTAAAGAGAAGGCGCTGCAGTGGATCTTCTTTGCCTGCGCGTTCCTGGCGGTCGTCACCGTCATCCTGATTTTTGTCTTTACCACGTACTCGGCCCTGCCCGTCTTTACCGATATTGGCCTGGCAGACTTCTTTAGCTTTACGTGGGCGCCTTCCGAGGGACATTACGGCATTATGTCGCTGCTGGCCGGTTCGGGCTTGGTGACTGTCGGCGCACTTGCCATGGGCGTGCCCCTAGGCGTGGGCACGGCCGTGTATCTGGTCGAGATCGCCGGCAAGCGCGTGCGCAAGCTCATCAGCCCCGCCGTCGACCTTCTGGCGGGCATCCCCTCGATTATCTACGGCTTCTTTGGCATGATCATCATCCGCCCGCTTATCGCGCAGCTGACCGGTGGTCTTGGTTTTGGTGCGCTGACGGCATGGTTCGTGCTTGCCATCATGATCGTCCCCACCATCACGACGCTCACCATCGATGCCCTCAATTCCATCCCTATGGGCATTCGCGAGGCATCCTATGCCATGGGCGCCACCAAGTGGCAGACCATCTATAAGGTCGTGCTACCTGCCGCCAAGCTGGGTATCGTGGATGCCATCGTGCTGGGTATGGGCCGTGCCATCGGCGAGACCATGGCCGTGCTCATGGTCGTGGGTAACGCCCCGGTTATTCCCGACAGCATTGCGAGCCCCATCTCGACGCTCACGAGCCAGATCGCGCTCGACATGAGCTATTCCTCGGGTCTGCACCGCTCGGCGCTGTTCGGCATGGGCGTGGTCCTGTTTATCATCTCCGCCACGCTGGTGGGCGTCGTCCGTCTGATTTCCAAGAAGAAGAGGGGGTAGGCTATGTCCGATTCCGTTGACACGACGGTCGATACGACCTCGTCGCGCGAGCGCATCAAGCGTGCCCTTTCCCACGGCAAGAAGGGCCGCATCAACAAGGACTTGTCCAACAAGATCATGCTCGGCGTATTCCGCGCGGCTGCCTATATCACCACGCTAGTGCTGGTCGCTATCATCGCATATGTGGTCATTAACGGCCTGCCGCATATCTCGCTCGACTTTATCTTCGGTTGGCCCCAGGGCGTCAACGCCGAGGGCGGAATTTGGCCCACGATCGTCTCGACCGTCTATGTGACGGCGCTCGCCATGCTTATCTGCACGCCGATTGCTGTGCTGGCAGCCGTCTATCTGGCCGAGTACGCCAAGCAGGGCAAGGTCGTCGAGCTCATTCGCTACGCTGCTGACGCTTTGGCCTCGGTGCCCTCTATCGTTATGGGCCTGTTTGGCTACGCCTTGTTTGTCGAGGCCATGGGTCTGGGCCTTTCGATGGTCTCGGCCGCTCTGGCACTCGCGCTCTTGATGCTTCCCATCGTCATGCGCACCACCGAAGAGGCCATTCGCGCCGTTCCGCGCTATATCCGTTGGGGCGCGTACGGCCTGGGCGCCACCAAGTGGCAGGTCGTCTCCAAGATCGTGCTTCCTTCTGCCTTTGGCCGTATTGCCACGGGCATCGTCCTCGCCATCGGCCGTGCCATTGGCGAGACCGCGGTGGTGCTCTACACCATGGGCCAAGCCATCAATCTACCTATTTCGCCGCTCGATTCCGGCCGCCCCATGACGGTTCACCTGTACCTGCTTGCAAACGACGGCATCAACATGAACGCAGCCTACGGCACCGCGCTCTTGCTGATGGTGATCATTCTGGCCTTCAACCTGTTTGCGCGCTTCCTGTCGCGCAAGCGTCGCTAGTTAAGGAGTCCCATGTCCGTTTATCAGTCCGCTCCCACGCTGGAGCAAGCGGCCATTACGGCCAAGGATTTCAACTTTTGGTACGGTGACTTTCATGCGCTGACGGGGCTTGACCTCAACATCGCCAAAAACGCCATCACCTCCTTCATTGGCCCTTCGGGCTGCGGTAAGTCGACGTTTTTGCGCTGCATCAACCGCATGAATGATCTGATTGAGGGTACGCGCGTCGAGGGCACCATGACGCTCGACGGCAATGATATCTATGCCGAGGGCGTCGACCCGGTCGATCTCCGTCGTCGCGTGGGCATGATCTTTCAGCAGCCCAACCCGTTTCCCAAATCCATCTACGAGAATGTCGCCTTTGGCCCTCGTCTGCAGGGCGTGACTAGCAAAAGCGACCTCGATGACATCGTGGAAGAATCGCTCAAGCGCGCTAACCTCTGGAAAGAGGTATCCAATCAGCTCAACAAGGATGGTTTGGCGCTCTCGGGCGGTCAGCAGCAGCGTCTGTGCATCGCGCGCGTGCTTGCGGTGCAACCCGATGTTCTCCTGATGGACGAGCCCTGCTCCGCCATCGACCCCACGTCCGTCTCTAAGGTCGAGGATCTGATGGCCGAGCTGGCGCCCGAGATGACGATCATCATCGTCACGCATTCAATGCAGCAGGCAGCTCGTATTAGCGACTACACCGCGTTCTTCTTGCAGGAAGTTGCCGGCGAGCCCGCTACGCTCATCGAGTATGGTCAAACCGACGCGATCTTCACCAGCCCGGTGGATTCGCGGACGGAAGACTATATCACCGGCCGCTTTGGCTGATCGGTGCGACTAGTCCCAAACCGATCGGACCTAGTCCGGTGCGTATTCACTGTGCGGGCGGCATGACCGCACCCAACTGATTGGAGTGAACCATGCGCAAACTGTTTTCCCGTCAGCTCATCGAGGCCCGTCACGAGATGCTGAGCATCTACGAGGCCGTCGATCTGGCCCTCCACGATGCCGTGAAGGCCTATGTGACCGACGACCGCAAGCTCGCCACCAAGACCAAGAAGCGCACGCTTTCGATTGACGCGCGCTGCGCCAACCTGGAGGCCGTCTGCTACAACCTGATCGCCACGCAGTCACCGGTCGCCTCCGACTTCCGCCTGCTTCAGACGATCATCTACGTCGACTTTAACCTGCAGCGCATGACCGATAAGGTCCGTCAGATCTGCCGTGCCACGCGTCATATGATCAAGGCCGACATCTCGCTGCCCAAGGAGCTTGTCGGCACGGTCGAGGCCGAGGCTGAGGCCGTCTACCAGGTGCTGGGCTCTTCGCTTTCTGCGCTCGTCACCAATGACATGTCCATCATCTGCAACCTGGCCGTCGAGGACGAGCCGGTGCACGCCGCCTACGAGAAGTTCTTCCGCACCTTTAACCGTATGGATACGGGCGACTTTATGGACGACGATAGCAACTATGACGACCTGCGCCGCGCCATCATGGTTTCGCGCTACCTCGATCGCATCGCTTCGATTTCCATCGATGCCGCTTGCCGTCTGACCTTCCTGTTGACTGGTCAGCGTATGAACGCCGGCGATATTGCCCGTGTGGACGAGGATGAGCTCGAGAGCATGCGCGTGCCTTCGGGCGAGGGCGTTATCATGAGGCCCGCCGTCGACGCGCGCTACGTTGCCAAGGTGCCCGTTAACGAGGTCAGCGAGGGTCTTCGCTACCTGCTCGATCATCTTGAGGACGAGGACGATGGCGAGGACGACGAGGAGTAAGTAGCCCCGTTCGTCGAAAGATTGTAAATACCTAAGTGAGCGCGGCCTTGCACATGCGGGGCCGCGCTCTTGCGTTAGCATGGGACTACTTGTTTGGCTGTCAGCGGAGGCGATTAGCAATGGATAACTATTTGGACTTGATGCGCGCTCGCCGCGAGCAGATTCTGGAACGTTTTTATGCGGCGCTCGATCACGCGGGCCGCCCCCACGACGCCGCGCGCCTCATTGCCGTGTCCAAGACCGTTGGTGTCGATGAGACTGTTGCTGCCATCCAGGCGGGGTATCGCCATTTTGCCGAGAACCGCCCGCAGGAGCTGGTTCGCAAGCTTACGGGTCTGGCTGAGCATCCGGAGCTGCCCGAGGTGCGCTTCGATATGATCGGCAACCTGCAGACCAATAAGATCAATGCGGTGCTGGGCTCAGCCGAGCTGATTCACTCGGTGGGTTCGCTGCATCTTGCACAGGCGATCTCGAGCCGTGCTGTCCGCAAGATTGAGGCAGGCGAGCTCGCCGGCCCCCAGCGCGTGCTCATTGAGGTCAATGTGAGTGGTGAGGAGTCGAAGGGAGGCTTTTCGCCCGATGAGATTCGCGCCGCCGCGGGTGAGCTTGCGGAGCTCGAGGGAATTTGCGTGCAGGGGCTTATGACTATGGCGCCCCGGGGGAATAAGGATGTGGCACGCCGCACCTTTGCCGGGCTACGCGGGCTGAGGGATGAGCTGGAGGCGGCGCATCCCGATTTGAACCTGCCTGAGCTTTCCTGCGGGATGAGCGAGGACTTTGAGCCTGCCCTTGAGGAGGGCTCTACGCTCGTTCGCCTGGGCAGGGTAGTATTTAGCCCGGAGTTTGCAGTAAAATAAGGCTCTGAAGTGCGCACTGATTATCGGGGCGCCTGCACTAAACCGCGAGAGGACACAACCATGGGCTTCCTTGACGAGATTAAAAATAAGATGCACCTGGGCGGCCAGCAGGGTTACGACCAGGGTTATGGCCAGGACGACGACTACGGCTACGATGACGGCTATGACGATGGTTATCAGGGCAACGGCTACAGCGGTGCTTCGGGCGAGGGCTTCTACACCCAAGACGAGCCGAGCAATGGCTTGCTGGGGCAGACGCGCCGTGGTGAAGCTGAGTCGGTTGCCGTGTATACGCGTTCCGGCCAGCTCGTTGGCGATGACTCCCGCCATGCCACGACGTATAACCCGCCTTCGCGCTCGCAGGACAGCGTTGCGAGCGGTTATCGTCCTGGTGCCTATGACACGCCGTCGAGTTACGCCGAGAACACCCGCGCCCGTGCCGCCGCTGCGCCCGCGCCTGCACCGAGCGACGCCTCGGCCTATGCGAGCAATATCATCAACGCCACGCCGCAGCTGCCGGCTTATGTTCTGCGTCCCGAGAGCTATGACGACGTGGAGACTGTGGTGCGCCGCGTTCGCACCAAGCAGCCTGTCGCACTGATTTTTGTGGGCGTACGCACCGAAGTTGCCAAGCGCGTCTTGGACTTCTCTTACGGCTTTGCCTGCGGTCTGGGCGCCACGGTCAAGGAGGTAGGCGACCGCGTGTTCATGGTGCTGCCCGCCGGTTGCGAGGTTAAGGACTCGGACCTGAAGAAACTCCGTGCCGACGGCTACCTTAAGTAAAGACAAGACGAGGAGATTCTCATCAACATCTACACTATCGTCCAGCTGGTCAACACGCTGTTTAACTTCTATTCCACACTTATTGTGGTCTACTGCCTTATGACGTGGATCCCCATGAAGCAAGGCGGCTTGCTCCAGGATATCGCTGCGGTGCTCGATAGCGTGTGCGGTCCGTGGCTCAACCTATTCCGTCGGTTTATTCCTCCGATGGGTGGCGTCGATTTTTCGCCGGTCATTGCGATTATTGCGTTGCAGTTGGTGCAGAGGCTGGTTCTGCAGCTTCTTATAGGTATACTCGTATAGAACTGACTCAGTAACTTACGTCGGGCGTATGGCGCCGAGGCGATGATAAAGGAGACATGTTATGGCTATTACCCCTGCTGACATCCAGGCTCAGACTTTCTCTGAGGCCAAGCGCGGCTACGACCCCGCCGAGGTCGACGTCTTCTTGGAGACGCTGTCCTCCGAGGTTGATGCTATGCTCGCCAAGATTGTCGACCTTAAGGGTCGCTTGACCGCCACCGAGCAGCAGCTTGCCGATGCGCAGGCTCAGCTTGCCCAGGCTCAGGACGCTGCCGCCCAGGCCGTCCCCGCTGCCCCTGTGGCTGCCCCCGCCCCCGACTTCACTGCCCAGGAGCGCCAGATTTCCGCTGCCCTGATCGCTGCCCAGCAGACCGCTGAGACCATCGTCAACGATGCCAACGAGAACGCTGAGCGTATCCGCAACGAGGCTGACGCTAAGGCCCGCGAGGTTATCCGCCAGGCTCTGACCGAGAAGCAGGCCGAGCTCGAGGAAATCGATCGTCTCAAGGCTTCCCGCGAGGAGTTCAAGGCCGAGTACCTCAAGCTCATCCAGCACTTCATGGATGATGCCCAGAACTCCTTCCCGGCCGACCTCATGGCCTCCACGCCGGTTGGTTCCGCCGCTTCTCCGGCTGTGACCGTCCCTGCCGCCGAGCCCCTGCCCGTCGCCGATCCGGTTGTCCCCGTGGCCGATCCCTTTGCCCCGATCGACAACTTCGCCGCTGACGACCTGGACTAACGCCGGATTACAATCAGTCGATAAAAAAGGACCCGCAAGTTGCGGGTCCTTTTTTATTGCATGTCCCAAAAAACTACTTGATGAGGAAGTCGGGGAGGGGAATGGTACGGGCCTTGCGATGCTCGGGGTCGGCAATATGGTCGGCGGGATAGCCGCAGACGAGCATGTGATAGGGGTAGACGCCCTCGGGCAGGTCGAACTGCTCTTGTGCCACCTCAGGCTTAAAATGGCACACCCAGCACGTCCCCAGACCCTGCTCGGTAGCCTCCATCATCATCTGATCGCACACAATGGAGGTATCGATAGTACTGGAGCTCATCTGGTCATACGGACGCACCCAAGCATCGTCGGTAACGCTGCAGATCAGAAAAATAAGCGGAGCCCCAAAGATAGACCCATCGCGAGCAAACCGCGGCTGACAAGCAGCAGCCTTCTCCAACAACTCAGGAGTATCCAGCACCATCACACGGGTCGGATGATTATTACAAGCAGAAGGAGCAATGCGCCCGGCCTCAACAACAGCATCAACCACCGCCTGCTCAACAGGACGCGACTCAAACGAACGACAAGAATACCGAGCGCGAGCCAGATCCAAATAAGACATACAAGCCCTCCAACAATTTAATAACGAAATAAAAGACAACCAAAGGGTACCCAGAGCAACATTCAGCCAAACGCTCAGCACTGCCCAAAGTCATGACTGATGCCAAAGACGCTTTCAACCAAAGCCACCATGCATTCCGCCTATTAGCCCAGGTTCCCAATGGTGATACGTAAGGCGAAGGCCCGACACCTATTTACTTTCGAACGACTCTGCCACGCAGCCGGAGTGAGAAAGCAAATAGGTGCCGGGCCTTCGCCGGTGGGACGCGTACCACTAATTAACCGCTTTTGAACGACTCTGCAAAGCAGCCGGAGTGAGAAAGCAAACCGTGGCCGGCCCTTCGCCGCCGGGACACGTACCCCCAATTAACTGTTCTTCATCACAATCGAATCCACAACATCAGCCACATTCTCGCAGCAGTCGGCACAGTACTCCAGGAAGGCATACACGTCACGCCAGGCGATGACCTCGAGCGGATCCTTGCCGTTGACGTGCAGGTTGCGCATGGCGTTGATATAGAGCTCGTCGGCCTCGGACTCGATGGTGTTGATCTGGATGACCAGCTCGCGCAGGGTCTTGGACTTGCGGTAGTTAGGCAGCTCGACCATCAGGTCCTTCATAGCGCGGCAAGCGTCGGTCACCTTGTGGGCGATGACGATGGCGTCGGGATGGATGCTCTGGATGTTGGTGAAGTAGACGCGCTGCACGACGCCCTCGATACGGTCGAGCACAGTGTCGAGTGAGCAGCTCATCAGGTCCAGGTCCTCGCGCTCAAGTGGGGTGATAAAGGCGGTGAGCAGGGCGTCTTCGAGCTCATGGTGCTTCTTATCGGCCGCATGCTCAATTGCGTGCATCTTATCGAGCATGTCATGGATTTGCATGGGATCGAAGTTCTCGAAAATCTTGGTGAGCAGCTCGGCGGCCTGGACGGCAAGGTCGGCGCAAGCGACGTAGTTGTCAAAGTAGAACGAATCGGGTTTCTTTGCCATGAGTGGGTCCTTTCGAGGCGAAGACGGGTGGGCGGAGTATTACGGTCCAGATGGACGCTCGGTTTGACTAGAGGAACATCATGAACAGCTTGGCCATGACAAAGCTGATGAGTCCACAGGCGGGGAAGGTGAAGAACCAGGTGAACATCATGTCCTTGACGACACCGAAGTTGATGGCCGAGAGGCGCTTGACGGCGCCGACGCCCATGATGGCGCAGGTCTTGATGTGAGTGGAGGACACGGGGATGCCGGTGAGCGTGGCAAGCAGCAGATTTGCGGCGCCTGCGAGGTCGGCAGAGAAGCCCTGATATTTCTCGAGCTTAACCATGCTCTGGCCGACGGACTTGATGATGCGCTCGCCGCCCACGCTGGTGCCGATACCCATAGTGGCCGAGCATAGTAGCATGATCCAGATGGGGATGCCGGCATCGCCGACGCTCGTCTGGCCGCTGGCAAAGGCCACGCCTAAAAAGAGCACGCCGATGAACTTCTGTCCATCCTGCGCGCCGTGCATAAAGCTCATGGCCGCAGCGCTCGCGATCTGAGCGTATTTAAAGAAGACATTGGCACGTCGCCTGTTGGCGGCGGCGAAAAGAATCGAGACGAGCTTGCACAGGACCCAGCCCATGACAAAGCCCAGGCCGATGGAGAGCGCCAGGCCGTAGATGACCTTCATCCATTCGTGGACGTTGACGCTGCTCGCACCGCCGAGGGCGATGGCGGCACCGGTCAGGCCGGCGATAAGGCTGTGGCTTTGCGAGGTGGGGATGCCAAAACGCGATGCTGTGGCGCCGTAGACGACGATGGAGAACAGCGCCGCGCACAGGCAGGCGAGCGCCATGGTGCTGTTTCCGCCAAAGTCGACAATATGGGAGATGGTGTTGGCGACGCTTGCGTTAAAGTGCGTCATGATGAGCACGCCCAAGAAGTTGAATGCGGCGCTCATGAGGATGGCGGCGCGGGCGGGCATGCAACGCGTAGTGACGCAGGTTGCGATGGCGTTGGGTGCGTCGGTCCATCCATTGACGAAGATGGCGCCGAGCGCGAGGATCACGGTGACGGCAAGGACTGGGTTCGACACAAGTTGGCCGAGGAAGGTTGAGAACGTTACGTCCATATATGGGCTTTCTCGAAGTTTGCAGGCACGTTACAGAAACATGATAAATCGTATCACCTCCTGCGGGTTTCTTTACCGAGTTCTGATGGGAGCAGTGAATTTTTTGGCACTAAAAATGAATATTAGCCCTGTTGACCGCGGGTGTTCTTTTTGCTAACACACCATGAGGACACGTGCGCGCGCCCCAACACCCCAAAACCACAGTCTGTTCGCTTTACAATATGCAAACATGCGTTCGATAATAGGGGCCATGGAATATCGACAGACAGACGGCAAAACTCGGCGCGTGCACAAGCAGTATGTGGACGTTGTGACCCGCATCCTTGCGGGCGGACAAGTCGTGCCGGTCACCGTCTGCTGGGTCGACGGCCGTTGCTTTACGATCGACGAAATTATCTCGACCACCGGGTTTGGCCTGACGGTTCACGGCATTCGTACGGCAACCTATAAGGTACGTTTTGGCGGACATGCGACCGAGTTGTATCTGGAGGACCAAACGTGTGAGCGGGCGGACGGCTCGCAGGCGCACGTGATGCGTTGGTGGGTATGGGCGTTTGACTGCACGCTCGAGGGCGGGCGCCGCGGGTAAGAGCGCGCGGCATTCGGGTACAATGGCAGGAATCTTGTCACCTACGGCGCTGTTGTGGCGCTTTTTGAAAGGACGAAGTATGAACGATATCCAGGGCTATCAGAACGGCCCCATCGAGACCGGCGCAAGCCGCGCCAAGGAGATGTCGCCGCGCGCGTACAATCTTGCCATGTCCGCCCTCATCTTCTTGGGCTTTTGCGCCATGGGCGCCGGTGCTTACTTTACGAGCACCATGGCGTTTGCCCGCATGATGATGAGCGGCGCCGCCCTGCCACTGGTCTTTGGCTCGTTTATTTTAACCATCGTCGGCATGGTCATGATGTCGGCTGCTGCGGGCAAGCAGTCCGTGGGTCTGTCCCTTGTGGGCTACGTAATCTTTGCGAGTACCTTTGGCCTGACCGCGTCGTTTGGCCTTGCCAACTACGACCTGCCCACCATCAACACTGCCTTTATCGCCACGGCCGCCATCACCTTTGTCTTTGGCGCCTTGGGCGTGACGTTCCCCAAGTTTTTCCAGCGCGTATATGGCATCGGCTTTGGCATTCTGCTCGCCACTATTCTGGTTGAGATCGTGCTGATGTTTATGGGCGTCTCGCAGACCATCACCGACCTGATCGTGATCGTGGTGTTCGCCGGCTTTATTGGCTACGACACCTATGTTGCCACGACAGTGCCGCCTACGCTGCCCAATGCGGTGCTCATGGCGTCCAATCTGTTCGTGGACATTATCAACGTGTTCCTGCGCATCCTGAACATCCTCGGTCGTCGCGACTAGCGCGGGGGATTGCAGCGTTTCTTGTCGGACGCGGTAAAACGATGTGAAAGGCGGTCCTGCGGGGCCGTCTTTTTTGTAGCGGCGGGGTATCATGGATGGGAAAAGCCGATAGCGGCAGCGACAGGAAAGGTGACCACTTATGGCAGACGTCGACAACAGGAACCGTAACCGCAGGTCCAACCGAGCGGGTCAGCCCAATCCCAAGCGCGAGGCCCGTGCCAAGGCCGCCGAGCGCCATGTGGCGACTGTGTCCGAAGCGTTCGCCAAGGATATCGAGCGTTCGCTTGCCGGTGTTCGCGAGTTTGACGGCATGCCCGCCGGCTTTGTCGCGGCGATGAAGGCCAAGGTTCAGACTGCTGTGGCCCCCGAAGAGCAGGTCGCCGAGGACGTCGAGGACGCGGAGACTGCCGAGGTCGAGGCAGCGCCCGAGACCGAGGCAGCGCCCGAGCCCGTCGAGGAGCCTGCCGAGGAAATCGCCGAAGCTGAGTCCGCGCCTGCTGAGGAGCCCGCTCCGGTTCTGCCCGAGGTCACCGTGCTCGATGCCTCCGCCACGCAGGTCATCTTGGACAACGGTCGTGGTTATGCGCAGTTCTGCGACATGGCCGTGCTCGCCTTTGCCTCGTTCACCAACCCGGGCGGTGGCTATATTCAGGGTTATCTGGGTCAGGAGGCGACGCTCTGCGCCGATTCGTATCTGTACAACGTTCTCGATAAGCAGCGTAAGTGGTACGGCGAGAACCGTCGCCGCAACATCAACTGCGAGCTCTATCGTAACCGCGCCCTGGTGGTGCCTGCGGTGCGCTTCGACCGCAACCACGTGCATGCATACGCCGACGTGATCGTGGCCGCCGCGCCCAACGTTAAGCGCGCCCGCCAAGAGTATCGCGTGAGCGACGATGCTCTGCTGGATGCCCTGCGCGACCGCATCCGCTTTGTGCTCGCCATCTGCGACGAGTTGGGTCGCGAGAAGCTCGTGCTGGGCGCATGGGGCTGCGACAGCAACGGCATTGATGCCGAGGCCGTGGCCGAGCTCTTCCGCAAGGAACTCGCATCGGGCGACTTCAAGGTCAAGCAGGTCTTCTTTGCCGTGCCCTCTACGCGCTGGGACGAGGACTTCGCCAAGTTCGAGCACGTGCTGGCAAACTTCCCCGAGCGCAACGAGGAGTCCTATGCTCAGGTTGCCGCCCGCGCCGCAGCCGCCCGTGCCGCCGAGCAGGCTCAGGCCGCTGCCGAGGATGACGAGGATGACGACGACTGGCGCAAGTACCTGTAAACGGTGCGCGTGATGCGATATACCGAGCCGATGGGGGCTGCTCCCGTCGGCTTTTTATTGAGTGGGGAGCTTACGATGAAAAACGTTCTGTGCTTTGGTGACAGCAACACCTATGGCTATGATCCGGCTGGTATGCGCGATGGCACTGCGGTGCGCTATGCGCAGGATGTGCGCTGGTGTGGTGTGGCCCAACGTGATTTAGGCGATGGCTGGCATGTAATTGAAGAAGGCCTCAACGGCCGCACGACGGTACGCGACGACATGTGCCATCTGGACACCAATCTTAACGGCATCCGCGCGCTGCCGATGCTGCTCGAGGCTCATAAGCCGCTGGATGCAATCGTTATTATGCTGGGAACTAACGATTGCAAGACGGTCTTTAACGTGACAGCTTCCGATATCGCCCGTGGCGCCATGGCGCTGATTCGCGCCGTCCGCGCGTTTCCGTGGACCGACGCTGCGCCTTGCCCGCGCATCCTGCTGATGGCTCCTATCAAGATCAAGCCGCAGATCGCCGATGTGTATATGACCGACTTTGACGAGCATTCCGTTGAGGCATCTGAGCATTTTGGCGAGTACTATGCGCACGTGGCCGAGCAGTTTGGCTGCGACTTTTTGAATGCCGCCGAGTTTGCCGAGCCGGGCGATATCGACTATCTGCATATGATGCCCGAAAGCCACGAGAGCCTGGGTCACGCCGTGGCAGCCAAGCTCAAAGAGATGCTCGGTGAGTAGCACGGCCCCAAGCCACCACAAAGGTACCCTTGTGGTGGCTTGTTTCGTTGGTTTGTCTCGATCTGTAACATCTAGGGTCGATTTAGCCGAGGTTACTGTTACAGATCAAGACTATCTTCTCAGTGGAATTTGAATGTCTCGATCTATAACAGGTGGGCTGAAAAATGGGCTCTAACTGTTACAGATCGAGATGTTTGTGGGAGCCACCGCAAAGGTGCCTGTCCCCTTTGCGGCGGTTTTGGGCTGCAAATCTTAATATTGCCACATGTGGTTGACGGGGCCAGAGCCTTTGCCCATGTCAAAGCCGGCGGCGAGAGCGCCGGTTAGGTAGGCCTTGCCGGCGTTGACGGCGTCGGCAAGATCCATGCCCTGGGCCAGCGCGCAGGCGATGGCGGACGAGAGCGTGCAGCCGGTGCCGTGCGTGTTGTCGGTCTCGATGCGCTTGTGGCGGAACCACGTGGTGAGCGGATCGCCCAGATGGTTGCCCTCGTCATCGAGTGGCGCGGGTTCGGCCAATACGTCGTTGGCCTCGTTGACAAGATGCCCACCCTTAACGAGGGATGCGCAACCAAAGCGGCGGGTGAGGAGCATGGCAGCATTTTGCTGTGTGCGCTCGGAGTCGACCTCGTAGTCAAGCAGGGCCATGGCCTCGGGAATATTGGGCGTGATAACCGTCGCCAGCGGGAACAGGCGGCGGGTGAGCGCCTCGGCGGCATCTTCGGCAATCAGCCGTGCGCCCGAGGTGGCTACCATGACGGGGTCGACGACCACGTTTGTCGCGTTCCAGGCGCTCAGGCGGTCGGCGATAACCTCGATAATCTCGGCAGAGGAAACCATGCCGATCTTGACGGCGCTGGGGCGGATATCGTCAAATACGGCGTCGATCTGCGCAGCGACGATATCAGGGGAGATATTCTGCACGGCGGTGACACCGAGCGTGTTTTGTGCGGTGATGGCGGTGATGGCCGTCTCGGCATACAGGCGGTGCGCCGTGATGGTCTTGATGTCGGCCTGAATGCCGGCGCCGCCGCTGGAATCGGATCCTGCGATGGACAGGACGGCAGGTACCTTACTGCGATCCATGTTTGCTCCCTTGTTCGGTCGGAATCAAATGGGTCTTTAAGCCAGCATTATAAAGATGCCCGGGCCGACTCTATGTCGAACCCGGGCGGGCGATGCAATCTTTACGCAAATGTAAGCAAATGTTCACACGTCAACAATTGACAGGCACCAGCTCGCCGCCAGAGGCGGCCGCGGCGACAGGGCTAGTCCTCCATGCCGAGGTCGATCGTCGTGCCTTCGAACACCTTGTTAACGGTGCGGACGGCGCACATCTTGCCGCACATGGTGCAGGTGCCCTCGGTGGCGGCGGGGGATTCTTCGTAGCGTTTCTTGCCGGTGACCGGGTCGAGAGCACACTTCCACATGGCATCCCAGTCGAGCTTGCGGCGTGCCTGGCCCATCTTGTCGTCCATATCGCGGGCGTGCGGCACCTTCTTGGCGATATCGGCGGCGTGCGCGGCAATCTTAGTGGCCATGAGGCCATCGAGCACGTCCTGGGCGTTGGGCAGGCACAGGTGCTCGGCCGGCGTCACGTAGCACAGGAAGTCGGCACCGGAGCTGGCGGAGATGGCGCCGCCGATGGCAGCGGTGATGTGGTCGTAACCCACGCCGATATCGGTCACCAGCGGCCCGAGCACATAGAACGGGGCATTGTGGCACAGGCGCTTCTGCAGTTTCATGTTGGCGGCGATCTCGTCGAGCGCCATGTGACCCGGGCCCTCGACCATGACCTGGACGCCGGCGGCCCAAGCGCGCTTGCACAGCTTGCCCAGCTCGATCATCTCAGCGGTCTCGGTGGCATCGTTGGAGTCGTAGAGGCAGCCCGGGCGGCAGGAGTCGCCGAGCGAAATCGTCACGTCGTACTCGTGGCAAATCTCGAGCAGCTCGTCAAAGTACTCGTAGAAGGGGTTTTCGTTGCCGGTGACCTCCATCCAGCCAAACAGCAGCGAGCCGCCGCGGCTGACGATGTTCATGAGACGGCCGGTCTCCTTAAAGGTCTTGGTGACCGACTTGTTGATGCCGCAGTGGATGGTCATAAAGTCCACGCCGTCCTCGGCGTGCGCGCGCACGACCTCGAACAGGTCATCCTTGGTAAGCTTGACCAGCGGCTTTTCCATATAGCCGATGGCGTCGTACATGGGGACGGTGCCCACCATAAGCGGTGTCTCGTCGATGAGCTGCTGGCGAAACTGGCGCGTCTTGCCCGAGTTGGAAAGGTCCATGATGGCGTCGGCGCCAAAGTCCTCGGCGATTTTGACCTTCTTCCATTCCTCGGCGGCATCGGCCTTATCGCCCGAGATGCCTAGGTTGACGTTGACCTTGGTGGACAGGCCCTCGCCGACACCAAAGGCGCGCATGCCCTTTTTGATATGCACGATGTTGGCGGGGATGGCGATGCGGCCGTCGGCCACGCGCTCGCGGATGTACTCGGGGTCGCGATGCTCGCGCTCGGCAACCTCCTTCATCTGCGGCGTAATCTGCCCGGCACGGGCGAAGTCGATTTGCGTGACGAGCTTGGGCTCGGTCTGTGTGCTCATTGGCACGGCTCCCTTCGTTGGCATTACCCATATCAGGTTTGCGGGTCAGGGCGGGCGCGCCCAGTCTCAGCCTGCCGTCTTGTCCTGCAAGCTCCCCGTTATGTCATGGGCTCAAGTATAGCCTGAATGGGTACGATTGGGCCAACGAGCGTGCCTGTGGGGAGGCGAACATGGAAGACAAGCATCTGTATCGAGAGACGCAATGGGATGTATCGGCCGAGGAAAGCCGTGCGCACCATGGCCTTGTCGCGATTGGTTTTGCGGTGCTTGCCGTGCTGGTGATTGCCTTTTGTATCTGGACGTTTGGTGGTCGCGGCGGCGTTGCATGGGAGTTCGAGGCTGATGATAGCCTACCGATTATGACGATGAAGGTCTCTGGCGGCAATACCGTTGCCGCGCCGGGCGACTATTGGTATCCGCGCGATGGATTTGTCCAGCTGCAGCTGAGCGGTGGTTCCATTCCTGGTGAAGAGATCGAGCGCGTGACCTTCGATGCGTCGCTTAAGACGCTGTTGGTCGAGCTCAAAGATCAAGGGGATGTGCCCACGACGATGGATATCGCCCTGACGGAATGGCGCCTGGAGCCCCCGTCGGGCGCCAAGGTGTCCGAGGTGGAACATGTCGAGATTACCTATCAGGACGGCTCGACGAGCGAGATTGTAAAGGCCGATGGCTTGGCGGAGTAACGGGGGGTTGGAAACGGCGGGCCTATTGTGCCTGCGCGTTCATGAAAACCAGGGTGTTTTCGTCCGAAAGCTCGGGGATGTGACGATAGCCGATGTTGAATGCGGTAAGTCCGCTTGCATCCTCGAGCTCGTTTTCTGCCATCCACCGCACCATGGAGCCGCGCGCCTTTTTGCTGGCGGTCGACCGTTGGATGGGCTTCCCGTTGCGGATACCCTCGCCAAAAAGGCATGTGACGGCCGTGGCGTCGCCCGCGAGATGGGGCAGAACGGCTTTGGTATACTCTACGCTGGCGAGGTTGACGATCGTGGTGTTTGAGCCTGCCGGGGCGATAACCTGCGCGAGCTTGTCGCTCCAAAACGCGTAGAGGTCTCGGGCATCGTCAACGGCGAGCTTCGCGCCCATTTCCAGCCGATACGGTTCGACGGCATGAAAGGGGCGTACGCATCCGTAAAGGCCCGAGAGGATCCACAGATGGTCTTGCAGCCATGCGAGCTGCGCGGAATCCATCACCTCGGGCGCCATGCTCTGGTATTGAATGCCGTGATAGGACATGACGGCAGGGGAGAGGTGACGGGCGAGTGCGGGATTGTCGAGATCGCCGTTTCCCAAGATGGGCCCGAACTCATGCAGGGTGTTGAGGCAAGGCCCCAGCAGTTTGTCACTCACGTTCCATAGCGCCTGCAGACCGCCGCTGCCTTCATTCCGCTCGATATCTAGCAGTGCGCGGTGGAGGCGAGCCGTCTCGTGCACAAAAGGTGGAATGCCCAGGACTTCAAAAGCATCTCTGGCCGCGCGCATTTGCTTGGCGGGCGAAATGATGACCTGCAGCATGGACTCTCCTCTGCCAAAAAGGAAGTTGCGGTGGAATACGGTCTGTTTTGGCCGGTTATGGGCCAGTTTAGTCCGTATTTCACCGCAACTGATGAAGGGTTGGTTAGGCGCGCTCGAGGAAGGCCTTGTAGCCGCGGTAGGCCTCGTAGATATCGGCCTTGTTGGCGACCTCCCACAGGGCGTGCATGGACAGGACGGCAACACCGGAGTCGATGACGTTCATGCCGTACTTGGCCATGATGTAGGCGATGGTGCCGCCGCCGCCCGCGTTGACGCGACCGAGCTCGCAGGTCTGGAAGTCTACGCCCGCTTCGTCCATGATGTCGCGGATGAGCGCCATGTACTCGGCGTCGGCGTCGTTGGAGCCACCCTTGCCGCGGCTGCCCGTGTACTTGTTAAAGCACAGGCCGCGACCCATAAAGGCGGCGTTCTTGGTCTCGAACTTGCCGGCGTAGCCCGGATCGAAGCCAGCGGACACGTCGGAGGAGAGCATGCGGCTGCGGGCGAGCGCGCGGCGCAGGGCCAGCGGGCTGTCCTCGCCGGCAAGCGTCATGATCTCGGCGACGGTGTTCTCGAAGAAGCGGCTCGTCATGCCGGTGGCGCCCACGGAGCCGATCTCCTCCTTGTCGACGATGAGCGTGATGCTCGTGCGCTCGACATCGGCGACATTGATCTGGGCGAGCATGGACGGATAGGCGCAGACGCGGTCGTCGTGGCCATAGCCCAGAATCATGGAGCGGTCGAGGCCCATATCGCGGGCGGGGCCGGCGGGCACGACCTCGATCTCGGCGGAGAGGAAGTCCTCCTCCTCGACGTCGTACTGCTCCTTGAGGATGTCCAGGAACATCTGCTTGACGGGCTCCTTGGGGGCGTCCTTGTCGTCCTCGTCAAACTTGACGGGGCGGCCGCCCACGATCACGTCGAGGATCTCGGCGTCGACGGCGTCCTTGGCGGGCTTGGACATCTGCTCGCTCGAAAGGTGGATCAGCAGGTCGGAGATGGTAAAGACCGGGTCGTCCGTCTTGTCGCCGATGTTGATGTCGACGGTGGTGCCGTCCTTTTTGCAGATGACGCCCACAAGCGCGAGCGGGGAGGCCACCCAGTGGTAGCTCTTGACGCCGCCGTAGTAGTGCGTGTCGAGGTAGGCCATGTCGCCGGCCTCGAAGGCGGGATTCTGCTTAAGGTCCAGGCGCGGCGAGTCCACGTGGGCGCCCAGGATGTTAAAGCCCTGCTCGAGCGGGGCGGTGCCAAGGTTGACGAGCATAAGGTCCTTGCCGTGGTTGGCGGCGTACACCTTGTCGCCTGCCTTGAGCGCGCGACCCTCGGCAATCACGGTCTCCAGGTCGACGTATCCCGCCTCCTCGGCCATCTTGATGCCGGTCTTGACGCACAGGCGCTCGGTCTTGTTCTCGCTCAAAAACTGCTTATAGCCGCGGCAAAGCTCCTCGAGCTCCTCGATTTGCTGTGGCGTGTACTTTTTCCATGCGCAGGGACGCTCCATGACGCAGGCTCCTTTCGGATCGATCGTACTGGTTGATGTACCGTGAGCCATCGTATCACGCGCGGGCCCGCGGCGGCAGGGAAGCCTGATGTGCGGTGGCCGTGGGGCGGGGAGCGTGTAAACTGGTGTGAGCAAACTGTGCCCAGCCCAAAGCGAGGTATTCACTATGTCTGACAAGCGCCGTACCTTTGCCGTCATCGACGGCAACTCGCTCATGCATCGCGCCTTCCACGCCGTGCCGCCGACCATGAACGCGCCGGACGGTCGCCCCACCAACGCGATCTTTGGCTTCTTGAATATGTTCCTCAAGATGATCGACGCCTTCAATCCTGATGGCGTCGTCGTTGCGTTTGACAAGGGCAAGCCGCGCGTGCGTATGGAGATGCTGCCGCAGTACAAGGCGCAGCGTCCGCCCATGGATCCCGACCTTCACGCGCAGTTCCCCATGATAAAGGAGCTGCTCGGTGCGCTCAACGTGCCGATTCTGCAGTCCGAGGGCTGGGAAGGCGACGATATCCTGGGAACCATGGCGCGCCTGGGCGAGGAGGCCGGCTGCGACATGCTGCTGGTGACCGGCGACCGCGACATGTATCAGCTTGTGACCGAGCACGTTAACGTGGTCTCGACTCGCAAGGGCCTGTCCGACGTGGCGATCATGACGCCCGAGAGCGTGGATGACCTGTATCACGGCATCACGCCGGCGCTCGTGCCCGATTTTTACGGTCTGAAGGGCGATACGTCGGACAATATTCCCGGCGTACCGGGCATCGGCCCCAAAAAGGCGAGCGCGCTCATCGCGCAGTACGGCAGCCTGGACGAGGTCATCGCGCATGCTGATGAGGTCAAGGGCAAGATGGGCGAGAACCTGCGTGCGCACATCGACGACGCGCTGCTGAGCCGCAAGGTTGCAACCATTCGCACCGATGCGCCTGTTGAGCTCGATTTTGACGCGACCTCATTCCCGGCGTTTTCTGCCGACGAGGTTTCCGCGGCGCTGGGAACGCTTGGCATTACCGCCATGCAGAACCGTTTCTTGGCGCTGATCGGTGACGAGGGTGGCGCTGCTGCCGCTGCTAGCACGTTTGAGATTCCCGCCGTTTTGCGTGCTGCTGCCGGCGATGCTGACGCGCTTGGTGCCGTTGCAGCTGAGGCCTCCCGCGCGATTGATGCCGGCGAGTGGGTCGCCGCCGTGGTGGACGACGATAAGGAAGAGGGCGCGCTCTTTGGTCTGACGCGCACGCTGTGGCTAGCGACGTCCAAAGGCCTGTTTGCGCTTGAGGAGTCCGACAGCGGTGCGGCGGCTGAGGTTGAGGGCTTCAACTTCGCCCACGGCGTAATCGTCGGCATACTTGCACGCCTGTTTATGGAGGGCCGCGTGGCGAGCCCGGATATGAAGGCGCTGTTGCACGAGCTTTCGCCCATCGATTCTTCTAACCCCGAGCTCATGGATCCGCTGGCAGTCGATTCCACGCGCATCTTCGATACCGTTGTTGCTGCCTACCTGTTGGATTCCGACCGCTCCGAGTTTGACGAGGCGTATCTTGCCGATACGTATTTGCAGATGGCGTTGCCTGCGGCGCGCGGCGCAGAGGGTGCTGGTGAGAACGCTCCGGTGCCAGCCGCCCGTACTGCGGCCCTGACACTGGCGCTGGTCGCACCGCTGCGCGAGTGCATGGCCCGCGAGAATGCCGCCAACGTGTTCGATGGCATCGAGATGCCGCTCGTTCCGGTACTTGCCAAGATGGAGCGCGCGGGCATGCTCGTGGATCCCGATCGGCTGCGCAGCCTGTCCGAGGGTCTGGCGACCCAGATCACCGAGGTCGAGCGCAGCATTCGCGACCTGGCCGGCGACGAGACCTTTAATATCGGTAGCCCCATGCAGCTGTCGCAC
>CAKUGT010000025.1 GCA_934654795.1 uncultured Collinsella sp. | reverse complement strand
ACTGAGTTTTCGGATTTGAATCTATGCCCAATTAACAACCGTCAGGGAATTGTAATTGATGGTGAAGGTTCAAAGGTAATTTGCAAAGACTAATTTAACAATTCCAGTTTGCTGTACTCGTTCCTAGCAGGGTTTGGGGCAGGCACGCCCCAACAAGAAGCTGTCCCAAAGGGGCAAGAATGGGGACTGCGGACGATTTCTTGGACCGTTACGCGGCCCTTCCCAGCGCGGAGCGGAACTCGGCCGGCGTGCGGCCATCGAGTGCATCGCTGCGCCTCTCCGTATTGTATCGACCGATCCAGCCCCCGAGCTCCTCGATGAAGCGGGCGGGGGTCCAGTCCGACCAGTCCCTGCCGTGCCAGAACACCTTCTTGAGCAGGCCGAAGAAGCCCTCCATCGCCGCGCTGTCCGGGCTGCAGCCCTTGGCGGACTGGATTGGCTACACTGATGTGGACAGTTCCGGGAGGGGCGCAAGAGACGGGAAGGCCATGTGCGCGTTCCTGCGCGAGGGCCGCGGGGAGGGGCTGCCTGGGTACGGCGCCTGTCAACTCGGTCTACGTCTTTGATGACCGGGTCGTACTCAATATCAACTTCACGGATGATGCCAAAACGGTCACCCGTGAGGAAGTGTTGGGTTCGAGTGCTGTGGACAATGTTCCAACATGCTGGGATCGAACTCGCTAGCCGGAATCACACGGTGCCCGTGACGCAGCAGCAGATCGACAAAAACGCCGTTGCCCGCTGTGAGGGTGCCGCTGAATGTTCCATCGTAGATGCGACCGGCACCGCACGAGGGACTGCGATCCTGAAGAATGCACGCGGCGATCTCGGACGGGCCACCCGCCTGCTCACACATATCGAGTGCGCGCTGGGCGCCCAGGCGAAACTCGCGATCGACTGAGGTGCCCTCGCAGGTACGGACCTCGCCGTTCACAATCTCGGACGGCTTACGCGGTGTGGGCAGGCCGCCAAAGACCTCGGGGCATACGAGGAGCACCTCGGTCCCCGTACGCTCGCAAGCCTCGACCAACGCGCGGTGGTAATTATCGAGCCCGTTATACTTGCAACTCTCGCCCATCAAGCAGGCACTCACCACGACCTTCATTTCCATCCCTCTCAAGCAAAACGCCCCATTTGAGAAAGCTGCTCAAATGGGGCGTCGGCGTTTACTGGCTCGGCCGCGGCTTTACTGCTGCTTTGGCATCAGCGGATTCTCGCGCGTGAGGAGATTCATGAACTCCTCGCCCGTGATCGTCTCCTTCTTGTAAAGATAACGAGCGAGCTCATGGAGCTTGAACTTGTTCTCCTTGAGGATCTGCAGGGCGCGATCGTGCGCATCCTCAATCAGCTTGGCGACAATTGCGTCAACGCGCTCGGCCGTACCGGGGGCGCAGGTGAGCGACGTGTCCTGGTTAAGGTACGCATTCTGAACGGTACCGAGCGCCATCATGCCAAACTCATCGGACATACCAAAGCGCGTCACCATGTTGCGAGCGAGCTTGGTGGCCTGCTCGATATCGTTGGCGGCACCGGTCGTCATCTCACCAAAGATGAGCTCCTCGGCCGCGCGACCACCGCAGTAGACGGCGAGCTTGTCCAGGACCTCCTGGCGCGTAGTCAGGAAGCGCTCGTCTTCCTCGACCTGCATGGTATAGCCCAGAGCGCCGCTCGTGCGCGGCACGATGGTGATCTTCGTGACCGGCGCAGAGCCCTTCTGGCGAGCGGCAACAATAGCATGGCCGATCTCGTGGTAGGACACAACCTGCTTCTCATGGTCGGACAGTACCGTGGACTTACGCTGCTGGCCGGCGATGACGACCTCCACCGACTCCTCAAAGTCGTCCTGTGTGGCGCGCTTGCGACCCTCGCGGACGGCACGCAGGGCACCCTCGTTGATGATGTTGGCCAGGTCGGCGCCCGAGGCACCGGGCGTGGCGCGGGCAATCGCGGTCAGATCGATCGGCGGCTGCGTCTTCACGCTCTTGGCATGCAGCTCAAGAATGTTCTTGCGGCCGGTCAGATCGGGCAGCTCAACGGGGATGCGGCGGTCAAAACGACCGGGGCGCAGCAGTGCGGGATCGAGACTGTCGGGACGGTTGGTGGCAGCGAGGACGACGATACCCTTGTGGTTATCGAAGCCATCCATCTCGGTCAGCAGCTGGTTGAGCGTCTGCTCGCGCTCGTCGTTGCCGCTAAAGCCGCCGCCGTCGCGCTTTTTGCCGATGGTATCGATCTCATCGATAAAGACGATGCAGGGGGCCTTTTCCTTGGCCTGCTTAAACAGGTCGCGGACCTTGGCGGCGCCGCGGCCGACGAACATCTCCACGAACTCAGAACCCGAAATGCTAAAGAACGGAACGCCCGCCTCGCCGGCAACAGCCTTGGCAAGCAGGGTTTTACCGGTACCCGGAGGGCCGACAAGGAGGGCACCTCGCGGCAGCTTGGCGCCGATTTCCTCGTAGCGCTGCGGCTTCTCCAGAAAGTCGACGACCTCCTTGAGAGACTCCTTGGCCTCTTCCTGGCCGGCGACGTCCTTAAAGGTCACGCCCACGTCCTTGGAGGCGATCACGCGCGCGCCGGACTTACCCAGCCCGCCGCCACCAAAACCGCCGCCGCCAAAGTTCATCGACGGGCCGTCGTCGCCCATAGCCTTCTTCATGCGGCGGTTGAGCCACCAGCCAATCAAGAAGAAAATCGCCATGGGAAGGATGAGGGTGAGCAGGTAGTAGGTCATCAGACCCGAGTTCTTATCGGGAACGACCGACTCAAGCGAAGCACCGGACTCAAGCACGCGATCGGTAAAGCCCGCGTCATTCGGCACGCCGGTCGTCTTGTAGGCGATGTTCTCGTCCTCGCCCTTCTTGGTGTAATAAATCGTGTAATCGTCCGTATTGTACTCGACCTTGTCGACGCTCTTCTTATCGAGCGCTTTGACAAACGTCGAATAATCGGTCTTCGTAATCTGCTGCGTGTGACCGATGTTGGGGAACAGAACGGTCGAGAGCACGAGGTAGACGACGAAGGCGATGAGCACGTAGAGGATCATATTCCGTCTACGTTTGTTGTCATCCATCTCCATCTGGTTGAACTCCATCTACTGGGGTTGATAATGTTTTCTAGAATACCCAACCCGGACGGCGATAAACCGACGCACGGTACGAAAGGATAGATATGGCATCTCTGGAAGTCGGCAAAGTTCAAATCTATACGGGCGACGGCAAGGGCAAGACGACGGCTGCGCTGGGGCTCGCGCTGCGCGCCACGGGCTATGGACTTAACGTGCTCATGCTTCAGTTTGCCAAGAAGCTGCACTGCGCCGAACACGACGCAGCACCTCGATTGGGGCTACGCATCGTACAAGCCGACCGCGACACACCCGAGGCCTGTGCGGCACAGATCATGGAGCTGGCGCGCGAGCAGATTAGCCAGGTCGACGTGCTGATCTTGGATGAGCTGGGAGAAGCCATGCGACGCGGCTTTGTAACGCGCGAGGATGTCGAAGCGCTAATCGCAATGAAGCCCGCCACCACCGAGCTCGTGTTGACCGGGCGCGGCCTGCTGCCGCTGGCGGACCTCGCCGACCTGGTCACCGAAATGCGCCCCGTCAAGCACTACTTCGACGAAGGTCTCCTAGCCCGCCAAGGCATCGAATACTAGCCATTGGGGACGTCCCCAATGGCTAGGCGGTGGCGCGACCTAGCCAGTTGCCGCTGTGGTGGTAGATGGTGAACATAGTGGCCGTGATGAGCCAGGTTACGGGGTAAACCAGCAGCAGGTGCTCAAGCGACGGATCGAAGGGCATGATCGCAAACACCCAGATCACCCTGAGCACGACGGTGCCAAAAATCGTGAGCAGCATGGGCTGCAAGCTCACGCCGGCGCCGCGAATGGAGCCCGACGCGTTTTCGATAATCGAGAAGATCGCGTAGAACGGCGCGATAAAATGAAGAATCGTCGTGGTGTACGCCGAAATCGAAGCATCGTCGACAAACAGACGCGACAACGGACCCGAGAACACCAGCAGCACGGCAGACAGGCCACCAATGAGCATAAACGACAGCACGAGCGACGTGTGGTAGCCCTTGCGCATGCGCTCGTAATTGCGCGCGCCAAAGTTCTGCGCCGAGAACGTAGTGATCGATACGCCGAGCGCCTCGGTCACCATCCAGACAATGCCATCCAAACGGCCCGAAAGACCCCATGCCGTGGTGACATCGGCACCAAACGAGTTGACCGACACCTGGATCAGCACGTTCGAGATCGAATAGGCAGCCGATTGAAAACCGAGTGGCAGACCGCACGAGATCATACTCTTGCAAATACCGCGATCGATGCCGAGTTTGGACAGTGAAAGCCGCCACGCACCCGGTGCGTGCATCATACGAATCACGATCATCGTGGCGTTGGAGCAAATGGTCAGCGCCACCGCGATGCCGCAGCCCAGAGCCTCCATATGAAGCACGGCAACGAAAATGACATCCAGCACCGCATTAACAAGGCAGCCGGAAGCGATGATCACAGCAGGCCCGCGCGTGTCGCCCACGGCGCGCAGCAATGCCGTTCCCATATTGAGCAGCAGCGCCGCAACCATGGCGGCAAAATAGCAACGGGCATAGGCCACGCCCTCGGCCAATAGTTCATGCGGCGTGTTCATCAGCACCAGCATGGGCTCAACGAACACTATGCCAAGAATCGAGAAAACGATACCGCCCACCAGCGCGAGCGTCATGGCCGTATGGACCGAACGACTCAGTCGCTCATCATCGTGCTGGCCAAAATACTGACCGGTAATGACCGCGCAGCCGGCACCGACTCCAACGCAAAAACCAATGCAGAGCTCAGTGAGCACCATCGTGGCCTGAATGCCACCCAGCGCGAGCTTGCCGCCAAACTGGCCGACAATATAGGTACCGATAAGCGTGTAGGCCTGCTGAAAAAACGAACTAAAAAAGATGGGAACGCACAGCGAAAGCAGCTGCTGCCAAATAACACCCTGCGTTACATCGATAGCCGTAGATTTCTTAGCCACACGCCCTCCCCAAAAGCGCACGTCAACCGACAAAACAGCTGATAATAGTTACAATAATGACCAGCCTAGCACCAAGCGAAGATTATAGAAATACTCCGCTCGCACGACTCGGATATCACACTCGGTTAGTGATACAAACCCGGCTGGTAGTGATACTCGTTGCTCACGTGCGGGCACAGCTGCCAAAAGGCGACGGCACTCGCCGCGGCCACGTTGAGCGAATCGACCCCGTGCGCCATCGGGATGCGCACGGCCCGGTCACAGCCCGCGATGGTCTTGGCGCCCAGACCGGCACCCTCGGTGCCCATAAAGATCGCCAGGCGATCAATCTCCTGCAGCACAGGATCGTCCAGCGAAACGGAGTCATCCGTCAACGCCATGGCGGCACACGAAAAACCGGCATCATGAAGCGCGGCCAGGCCATCATGTGGCCACACGCGAGCCTCACTGCCAATACGCGTCCACGGCACCTGAAACACCGTGCCCATGCTCACGCGGGCAGAGCGACGAAATAGCGGATCGCAGCACGTAGGGCTCACCAAAATGCCGTCGACGTTGAGCGCGGCGGCCGAGCGGAAAATCGCGCCCACGTTTGTGTGGTCGACAATACCCTCAAGCACGCATACGCGCACCGGGCGCTCCCCCGCCGCCTCGACGACGCCGCCCAGGAACTCATCAACAGGAATCTGACGCGGGCGACGGAACGCCGCGAGCGCACCGCGCGTCACGTTAAAGCCCGTCAACTGCTCCATGAGCTCCATGGAGGCCACGAACACAGGAACCGGACCCGCGCCCTCGCGCACAACCAGGCGCTCAAACAGCGGCATCATCTGATCGAGCCAGCGCTCACCCAACAGAAAGCTCACCGGCTCGTATCCAGCGCGCACAGCACGCTCTATGACCTTGGCACTCTCGGCGATAAAGATGCCCTTTTGCGGCTCCAGCACGCAGCGCAGCTCTCGTTCGGTCAGTCGCACGTAGGCATCGAGCCGCTCGTCCTCGAGCGAATCAATTCGCAGAACCTCAACGGCATCAGTCATAGCAGCCAGCCCGCACCCTTCTTGACAGCGTATCTATACCAAACGAGGCGACGCTAAGCGCCGCCCCATGCATTCAAACAACCCGATGATACCGTTCACGCCAGACGATTTACGCCTCAACGCGACGATACGTCACGAACTCATAATCGAGGCCTTCGTCACCCTCGCCCGCGGCAATCGTGGCAACCCCTTCGCGCCGCGCAACTTCCCACGCGGGATCGGCGTCCAAGTCGGGAAAGTATGTGTCCACGGGATGGACGCAGTGGTTATGCGTGACCTCGGCCTCCACGCAGTACGGCAAAAACTGCCGATAGACATCGCCGCCACCGATAACCCAGGCAACGGGCTCATCGGCAACCGCGGCGAGCGCCTCGCCGATACTATGCACCACGTCGACGTCCTCGGGGGCAAAGCTCTCGTCGCGTGTAAGCACGATATTGCGACGATTCTTGAGCGGACGCCCGCCGGGAAAACTCAGCAGCGTCTTGCGTCCCATGATGACCGGACAGCCCTTGGTACACGCCACAAAATGGCGCATGTCGGCGCGATTGGACACGACCATATCGCCCTCGCAGCCAATGCCCCAGTCGTCACACACGGCGACGATGGCAGAAAGCTTACACGTCATACCTGCCACCTATACCGCAATGGGGATGTTCTTGACCTGCGGGCCGTGCTCGTAGCCCTCGACGATGAGGTCATCGGTCGTAAACGTGTAGAAATCGTGCACGTCGGGGTTAAGCGTTACCTTGGGCGCCGCAAACTGCGGACGCTCGATAAGTTCGCGGACGATATCGACATGACGGTCGTAAATGTGGGCATCGGCAATCACATGCAGCAGCTCGCCGGGAATCATATCGACGGACTGCGCAACCATCATCAGCAAAATGGCGTACTGGCACACGTTCCAGTTGTTCGCGGCCAAAATGTCCTGGCTGCGCTGGTTGAGAATCATGTTGAGCGTCGGTTTGTCATCCTGCGGGCGCTGTGTCACGTTATACGTCACGCTGTAGGCGCACGGATACAGGTGCATCTCGGACAGGTCGCTGAACACATAGGTGTTCGTCATAATGCGGCGGCTGTACGGCGTGTTCTTAAGGTCGTACAGCACGCGATCCATCTGGTCAAAGTCGCCCTCGGCATAATGGCTCTTCTGGCCAATCTGATACCCGTAGGCCTTGCCGATGGAGCCGGTCTCGTCGGCCCACTCATCCCAAATATGGCTGTTGAGGTCATGGACGTTATTGGACTTCTTTTGATAGATCCACAAGATCTCGTCCATCGCAGACTTAAGCGCCGTGCGGCGCAGGGTAAGCGCGGGAAACTCCTCGCGCAGGTCGTAGCGTGCCGTAACGCCAAAGTTTTTAATGGTATAGGCAGGGGTGCCATCCTCCCACACCGGACGGACCTTTTGGCCCTCGGTGGTGGTGCCATGGTCCAGAATATCGCGGCACATGGATACAAACTGTTGATCAGCCTTGCTCATTGACCCTCCTGTCAGTCGACTATAAGCAATTTTTATTGTAGCCCAGGCGCACGCGGCCCCACAGCCCAAACATAAGCCCTCATTTTCTGACATATGCCAGAAATACCTTGCATGGTTCCTCATGCGCGCTATTCTATTGTTGACATATGTCAGGTTTGGAGTGTGTATGGCAGGAAGGCGCGAAAAATTGCGCCGCGTTGGGATCATCCCCGAATATCGCGGCTTTACCCCCGATGGCCTGGCCAGCGGAGACGCGATCGACATGACGGTCGATGAGCTCGAAGCCCTGCGCCTGTGCGACCTGGAAGGCCTCAATCAGGAGGCTGTCGCCCAGCAAATGGGCATCGCCCGCGCCACCGTGGCGGCCATCTGCAGCCGCGCACATCGCAAGGTGGCAAACGCGCTGGTCAACGGGCGGGCGCTCGTCATCGAGGGCGGCACTATCGCGTACTCCCCCATCACCGCAACGACGGCCGCATGGCCAGCAAAGGAGGTCGGCGCCATGAGAGTGGCAACGACGTACGACAACGGCAACATCTTTATGCACTTTGGCCGTAGCGAGCAGTTCAAGATCTACGACATCCAGGACGACAAGGTACTCAACGAGCAGGTCGTGGGCACCGGCGGCACTGGTCACGGTGCCCTTGCGGGCCTGCTTGCCAACGGCGGCGTGGACACGCTCATCTGCGGCGGCATCGGCGGTGGCGCTATCAACGCGCTTGCCCAAGCCGGCATCACGGTATACGCAGGTGCCCAAGGCAGCTGCGACGCTTGCGTCGAGGCCCTCATCGCCGGCACACTCGCGCAGAACGGCAAGGCCACCTGCGACTGCCATGGTCGCGACCACGAGCACGCCCACGAGCATGGCGAGTCCTGCGGCTGCCACGGTCACCACGAGCACGAGGGCCACGAAGGCTGCGGCTGCCACTAACGACACGGCACCGCAACCACAGGCCGCTCAATCAAATAAAAGCAGCGAAGGCCGCCTGGGACATAATCCGGGCGGCCTTCACCATATCAAGCTGCGCGTACAGCCCTACTTTTTATTGCGCATCTGCGCTTCCATCTGGCGCAGCAGGTCCATATCGGACTTGGGGCCGCCCATTCCCAGGCCGCCCATGCCGCCCAGACCCATGGCATCCAGACCGGGAATATTGGGCATGCGCATCTTTTTGCCCTTCTTACCCTTCTTGCCCTTCTTGCCGCCGGCCTGCGCCTGATTGGCCATCGTGCGCATGCGGCCCATCATCTTGTTCATCTCGCCCCACTGCTTCATAAGGCTGTTGACCTCGGTGGGAGTCACGCCGGCGCCCTTGGCGATGCGGGCACGGCGCTGGCCGTTGATGATGGAAGGGCGCAGGCGCTCCTCCTTGGTCATCGACATGATGATGGCCTCGTTCTTATCGAAGATGCCCTCGTCCAGATTGCCGCCCATCTGGTTGAGCGCACGCTGGCCACCGGGGAGCATACCCAGGATGCCCTTCATACCGCCCATCTTCTTGACGGCCTTCATCTGGTCGAGCATGTCGTTCATGGTGAAGCCCTCGCGCAGCATGCGCTCGGCAGCCTCGAGCTGCTCGGCATCGGCGGCCTCCTGGGCCTTCTCGATGATGCCGACGACGTCGCCCATGCCCAAAATGCGCTTGGCCATACGATCGGGATAGAACGGCTCCAGCGAATCGGGTTTCTCGCCCATGCTCACGAACTTGATGGGCTTACCGGTCACCTGGCGCACGGAAAGCGCGCCGCCGCCACGGGCATCGCCGTCGAGCTTGGAGATGATCACGCCGTCAAAGTCGGTTCGCTCGGCAAAGGTCGAGACGACGTTGACGATATCCTGGCCGGTCATGGCATCGACGACCATCAGCACCTGATCGGGCTTGACGGCCTTCTTAATGTCCACGGCTTCCTGCATCATCTGTTCGTCGATCTGCAAACGACCGGCGGTATCGACGATGACCACGTCGCGCAGGTGGTCGACGGCCTCCTGAATGGCGCCCTTGGCGATGTCGACCGGGTGTGCACCGTCGCCGCGGAAGACCGGTACGCCGATCTCTCCGCCAAGCGTGGCCAGCTGGTCGGCAGCGGCGGGACGGTAGACGTCGCACGCGGCGAGCAGTGGCGAACGGCCCTGCTTCTTGAGCAGGTAAGCCAGCTTTACGGCCGCCGTGGTCTTACCGGAGCCCTGCAGGCCCACAAGCATGATGACGTTGGGGATACGGTTGCTAAAGACGAGCTTGCTCTCGGTGGAGCCGAGCATCTCGGTGAGCTCGTCGAGCACGATCTTGACGACGTTTTGCGCCGGCGACAGCGACTCCATGACCTCTGCGGTCATGGAGCGCTCCTTGGTCTTGGCGACAAACTCCTTGACGACCTTGAAGTTGACGTCGGCCTCGAGCAGCGCCATACGGATGTCGCGCATGGCCGAGGTGATATCGGCCTCGGTCAGCTTGCCCTTGCCGCGCAGGCGGTCAAATGTGTCGTTGAGGCGATCGCTCAGGGAATCAAACACTAGTCACTCCTTAATTGGACTCGCCCACCAGGGCGCGGCAGAAATCTTTGGCATTGAACTCCTGCAGGTCATCGACCTGCTCGCCCACGCCCACGCGCAGGATCGGGAGCTTGAGCTTCTCGGCCACGGCCATGGCGATACCGCCCTTTGCCGTGCCGTCGAGCTTGGTCATGATAATACCGTCCAGACCCAGTGCCTCGTTAAACTCGAGCGCCTGGTTCAGACCGTTCTGGCCGGTGGCGGCATCGATCACGAGCACGACCGAGACGGGCATGGGGCCGGCGGCCATATTGGCGGCGCGCTTACGCGTCACGTTGACCACCTTGGCGAGCTCGCGCATGAGCTCGGGGCTCGTGTGCAGGCGGCCGGCGGTGTCGATAAGCACCAGGTCGCTGCCGCGTTTATCGGCCTCGTCGAGCACGTCGTAGCAAACGCTTGCCGGATCGCAGCCGCGATCGCGCTTGATGACGGGGACGCCGGCACGCTGGCCCCACACATCAAGCTGCTCGATGGCGGCAGCGCGGAAGGTATCGGCCGAACCGATCACGACATTCTTGCCGCGGGCAGCCATGGCGCTCGCGATCTTACCGACCGTCGTGGTCTTGCCGGCACCGTTAATGCCTACAAACAGCACGCAGCTCGGCGTGTCGGAAAACGGATCGCGCTCGATGGGCACAAAGTGCTGCTCGAGCTGCTCGGCCAGGGCGCGACGGAGCTGCGGGGCGGTCTTGAGGTTCTTCTTGGCGGCCGTCTCGCGCAGGTCATCGGACACCTTGATCGCGACCTCGGCACCCATATCACCCATAACGAGGGTGTCCTCAAGGTCCTCCCAAAAGTCCTCGTCAACCTCGCCGCCAAAGTAGAAGACCTCGTTGAGTGCCTCGCGGCTGCGCTCAAGTCCGCGCGAGAGAGCGTCAAAGAATCCCATTATGCATTCACGACCTTTCCGGTTTCGCGATCGAGTTTTTGCGAGACGACGCGGCTGACGCCGTCGGCTTGCATCGAGACGCCATAGAGAACGTCAGCGTCCTCCATAGTACGGCGCTGATGCGAAATGACCAAGAGCTGCGTATCGGAACGCAGCACATCGAGGGCGCCAATGAGCTTGGATAGGTTGGCGTCATCAAGCGCTGCCTCGACCTCGTCCAGCACATAGAACGGTACCGTGCGCGTGCGGTACACGGCAAAGAGCAGGGCGAGCGCCGTCAGACTCTTCTCGCCGCCCGACATGAGCATCATCTTGGTGATGCGCTTGCCGCGCGGCTGCGCCACGACCTCGATACCCGTCTCGGCCGGATGCTCGGGATCGGTCATCTCCAGATGAGCCTGACCGCCCGGGAACAGCATGGCGAAGATCTCGCGGAAGTTCGCGTCGACCTTCTCAAACGTCACCAGGAACGCCTTCCGCATCTTGCGATCAATGGCCACCGTGATCTTGGTGAGCGCCTTGCGCGCGCTCTCCAGATCGGCCAGCTGCTCCTCGATGTAGTCGGCGCGGCGCTTGAGCTGCTCGTACTCCTCCATGGCAACTTGGTTAACGGGACCAAGGTTGTTGATCTGGCGCACAAGCTGGTTGAGCTCGCGCTCGGCGGCATCGCGGTCGGTGGGCGCAGGAAGCATGAGCGCTTCCTCGAGCACCGTGGTGCCATCGGCGGTAATGGCCTTGATGGCGGCCTCTACCTGCACCTCGAGCTTGCCACGCGCGACCTTAAACTCGTTTTGCGTGGCGGTGGCGGTATCGACCTTCTCCTTAGCGCGGGCAACCTCTGCCTTGGCATCCTCGATGGTCTTTTTGAGCGAAGCCGAGTCCGCTTCCTCGAGCGAAGCCTGGTCACGCAGACGCGCGGCCCAATCCGATGCGCGCTCCAGCAGGGCTGAATAGCGCTCATGCATGGGGTCGACGCGCAGGCGCAGCAGCTCGAGTGAGCGCGAGGCCTGGCGTGTTCCGCGGATACGGCGGTCGATGCCCTCAAGACGATGCTCCAGGTCGGGCACACGGCCCTTCAGCGAACGAAGGCGTTCGCTTGTCTGGGCTAAGCGAACCTTGGCGTCGGCGAGCTTGCCGGCAGCCTCGGAATCGTCACGGCGAACACGGTCGAGTTCGTCGTTGGCCTCGGCAATCTGAAGGCCCAGGTCGCTTGCCTGCGCTCGAGCCTCGTCCCGCGAACGGGCGAGCTCGTCCACGCGCGGGCGCGCAGCGCGAACGGCCTCGGCAGCCTGCTCACGGCGCTTGGAAATACGCACGCGCTCGACCTCGGCATTGTTGGCGCTTTGCTCCAAGCGGCCGATCTCGGAGAGCAGCGAGCGGCGCTCGCCCTCAAGACGGGCGATCTCGCCGGCGGCATCGCCCTCGGCGGCACGCGCCTCTTCGACGGCCGCATTGGCCTCGACGACTTGATCCGAAACATGCTCAAACACAGCGGCCAAATCGGGCTCAAGCCCCTCCAGCTCGCGGATACGGCGCTTGCGCTCCAAGGCACCCGACGCCTCGCCGGCATCGAGGCCAACGCGCACCAGGCCGCCGCAGGCGACGCGGGCGCCATCGGGGGTAACGTAAGTCACGCCGTCAACGACCGGCGCCGACAGCGCGGCAGCAAGATCGTCCACGACGTAATAACCGCCGAGCAGCGCCTCAAGGACGGGACCGTAGCCTGCACGCACGGACAGACGATCGACCAGGCGGGAACCGGCAGCGCCCTTAGCGGCAGCAGAGGCGCTCACGCGGCGCGTCACCAACAATGCCTCGCCCGAGGCCTTCTTCTGGTCCAGGGCAGCGCGACCGGCGCGCTCCAGTGCGGCGGCATCTTCGAACAACAGGGCATCGATATCGCCGGCGAGCAGCTGCTCAACCAGGCCCTCGAGCTCACGCGGAGCCTCGAGCACATCACCCAGACGGCCCGAGACGTCGTCGCCCAGTGCGCCCACCAGACGGCTCACCAACGGCGAGCTATCGGCCATACGGGCATCGAGCTTCTTTTGACTGCCAAGCTCCGAGCGCACCTCGGACAGCTTGTTGCGCGCCTCGCTCTCGCGGGCACGAAGGTCCTTGAGGGCCGCGCGTGCCACTTCGGTGGCTTCACGCGAATCGGCCTGAGCCCGGCGTGCCTCCTCAAGGGCGCCCTCAAGCTCCTCAGCGCGATCACGACGGCTCTCGAGCGAGGCCATGACCTCCTCGAGCTGCTCGTCGATCTGCTCCAGGCGCGAGGCATACATGTTGTCCTCGACCTCGGCGTTGGAAAGCGAATCCTTCACCTTGGCGAGCTCGAGCGCGGCATTATCGGCCACACGCTGCACATCACGCTGCTCGCGCGTAAGCTGTGAGATCTGATTGTCGAGTGCCACACGGCGTTCATGCAGCTCGGCGGCGGCAGGACCGGCGGCGCCAACGTCCTCCTGGGCCTGCATGTGCGCACCGGTCACTTCCTCAAGCTGCGCACGCGCGTCCTCGAGCTCCTCGACCACGCGACGACGCTGATGCTCGGAGCTCGAGATCTGGCCACGCATGTCGGACAGGCGCGACACCATGTTGTGGCCCTTTTCCTCGAGCAGGCGCATATCGGAGTTAATGCGGCCGACCACGTCTTGCATATGGCGGCGCTGCTCGCCCAGGTCGCCCACAAACAGGCCCTTTTCCTCAAGCATAACCTGGAGCTTCTCGAGCTCGCGCTCCTTTTCGCCCATGCGGTACTGCGCAAGCTCCAGCTCGGCGGCGCCTTCCTTGGAGCGGCTCTCCAGGTCGTTCCACTGCGACTGCAGCGAACGCAGCTCGTCGACGGCCAGCATCTGCGTAAGCTCGTTTGCGCGCGAGGACAGCTCTTTGTACTTGCGCGCACGATCGACCTGACGCTCCAGCGGTCGCAGCTGACGGGCAATTTCCTTATTGATGTCGCGGGCACGCGTCAGGTGCTCGTCCATCGACTTAATCTTTTTGAGCGCACGCTCCTTGCGGCGCTTGTGCTTGGAGATGCCGGCGGCCTCCTCGATGAGGGCACGGCGCTCCTCGGGGCGGCTCTGCAAAATGGCATCGAGCTTGCCCTGGCTGATGATGGAATGTGTATCCTTGCCCAGGCCCGAATCGTGCAGGATGTCCTGAATGTCCATCAGGCGGCACGGACTCGAGTTGATGAGGTACTCGCTTTCGCCCGAGCGATACATGCGACGGGTGATGGCGACCTCGTCAAAATCGACGGGCAGCATATGGTCCGAGTTATCGAGCACCAGCGTGACCTCGGCGACACCCACCGGCTTGCGTGCCGACGAGCCCGAGAAGATGACGTCCTCCATGGCCTGGCCGCGCAGCTGCTTGGCGCTCTGCTCGCCCAGGACCCACAGAATCGAGTCGGAGATGTTCGATTTTCCCGAGCCGTTGGGACCGACGATGACGGTCAGGCCCGGCTCAAATGACATATGGGCGCGGTCGGCAAACGACTTGAACCCTTTGAGCGTGAGGGACTTGAGATACACGGTTCCTCGCTTAAACAGGCTTCTTGTTGAGAATCACGCCGTTGGTGGTGTAGCCCATGCGGTCGAGTGCCTCCAGCGCAGCGGCTCCCTCGGCCTCCTTCTTGGAGGAACCGGTGCCGCGGCCCTGGCGAATACCGTCGATGAGCACCACAGCGGTAAAGGTGGGCGCATGCGCGGGGCCCTCGGAGCCGACCAGCTTATACGCGGGAGGCTCGTGGCCGTCTGCCTGCACGCACTCCTGCAAGAACGACTTGGGGTTCGCGGGGTGCTCGGCACGCTCGGAGGCCAGGTGCGGCTTGAGCGTACGATGGATAAACTCCGCTGCGGCATCCCAGCCGGCATCCAGGTACAGCGCGCCCACGAGCGACTCGTAGACGTTCTCGAGCGCCGAGTGCAGGCCGCGCGCACCGGTACCGGTCTCGGAGGCACCAAAGATAATGATGTCGTCGATGCCCAGCTCATGCGACACCTCGGACAGCGTAGCGCCCGAGACAAGCGACACCTTCAGGCGCGTGAGCTTGCCCTCGTCAAACTCCGGATAGGACTCAAAGAGCGAACGGGCGACCACGGCGCCCAAAATGGAATCACCCAAGAACTCAAGACGCTCGTAGCTTGCCGAGACTGGCTGGCCTTCGACGGCCGAAGGATGCGTAAGGGCCGCGCGCAGCAGCACCTTGTCATTGAACTCGTGGCCCAGAATCTCCTGGGCGCGCGTAAGTCGTTCGGATAAAGCCAAGACCTAAGCCTCCCTGGCGTTTTCGATCGCGTCGACAGCGTCGGCGACAGAGTTGAGCGAGAGCAGGGTCTCGTCATCGATCTCGAGGTTGAACTCGTCCTCGATAGCCGTAACCAGTTGCAGGCGCTCGAGCGAATTGGCATCGAGATCGTCAAACGTGGTCTCATCGCTAATCTCGGCAACATCGACGCCCAGAACGTCAGCAGCGACCTCGGCGATCTTCTCGAAGATTTCGGAGCGGTCCATAGCGCTTCCTCTCATAGTGCATGAATACCAAAAGATTGGCGCCGCGCGGGCGGCACCAAGACACGGTTTTGATTCTACCCCACGACGCAGGCCGCGAAGCGCATAACAGCGCTCTAACTCGCTCTTACAAAACGATACCGTCCATGGAGTTGGCGACGTTCTCGACCAGCCCGGCACGAACCGCCTCGGCTGCGGCGAGTGTGCCGTTCTTGACGGCCTCGACCGAGGTAGCGCCATGGCCGATCAGGACAACGCCGCGCAAGCCCAAAAGAATCGCGCCGCCCTTGGCGTCACCCGAAAGCTTGGCCTTTATCTCGCGCATCTGCTGCTTCATGAGCAGCGCGGCGATCTTGGTGCCGAACGAGGACGTAAAGGCGCCCTTGAGCTCCTGCAGCAAAAACTTGGCAGCGCCCTCGGTGGCCTTAAGGGCAATGTTTCCCGACATGCCGTCGGCAACGACAACGTCAAAATTACCCGAGGTAATATCAGTTCCCTCGCAGTTGCCAACAAAGCCGGGAACGGCGGCTTTCATGGCCGGGAAGCAGGCCTTTGTAAAGTTGGAGCCCTTTTCGTCCTCAGTGCCATTGGCGAGCAGGCCCACGCGGGGATGCTCAATGCCCAAGACGACGCGCGCATAGGCGCTACCCATCTGCGCAAAGCGCACCATATCGTCCACCTCGACATCGGGGTTGGCACCCATATCGCACAGCACCGTCAGACCGCCGGCGCGATTGGGTAGCGCATTGGTCAGACAGGGACGTACCGGCTGCTTCTTGCCTTCGGCCTGATACCTAAACGGCGTCACATAGGCGGTGGCGGCAGCAGTCATGGCACCGGTCGAGCCGGCGGAGAAGAACGCGCCCGCATTTCCCTTCTTGATGGCGCGGCACGACAGCACGATCGACGATTTACGCTTGGTCATCACGGCGCGAATGGGATCGTCATCCATGGCGATAACGTCGGGTGCCTCAAGGGCCTCAACACGTGCATGGGAAGCAGCAAAGGAATTGACGATTTCAGCGGGGCCAGCTGCCAAGACCTCGATATCGGGATCGGCGGCAAGCGCAGCCTCGATACCATCGAGAACAACCTGAGGTTTCTCGTCTCCGCCCACAACGTCTACACAAACGCGAACGTTACTCATATACATGCTCCTTATACAAAAATGGCCGACTCATTGAGCCGGCCATTGTGGTTCCGTTTGGAACGGCATCACATCCAGAGTATACCGTTACTCGGTAACGATAACCTCGCGGTCCTTGTAGAAACCGCAGCTGGGGCACACGTGGTGCGGAAGCTTGACAGCGCCGCAACGGGGGCACGTGGACTGAGCCGCAGCCGAGATCTTCATGTTGGCGGAACGACGGGTGTGAGTGCGGATACGACCCTGCTTTTGTTTAGGTACGGGCATAGTGACCTTCCTTATGAACTATCCAGTGTGGCGATTACGCGCAAGTAGCGATACTACCACAGTTTTACTCGTCAAGCTTGAGATTCTTTAATGCTGCAAATGGATTTTCCGTGGCTTCGGCCCATTCGTCCTCTGCCTGGGCAGCGCAATCGCATTGCTCGACGTTGAGATTACCACCGCAGACCGGGCAAAGACCGCGGCAATCGGGCTTACAGAGAACCACGAACGGAGTATCCATGACGACCGCGTCGTTGATGGGCTCGCCCAGGTCGACGATGCGATCCTCGCCCAGCAGCTCGTAGCCGTCCTCGTAGGCCTCGGGATCCTCGGGCTCGTTAAAGAGGTAGAACTCCTCGATCTCGCCGGCAATATCAAACGAAGCGGGCTCCAGGCAACGGTCGCACTCGCCGGTAGCGTGCGCGCGGACCATGCCCGTGAGCAGAACACCGGTGCCGGCATTGGTAAAGACCACGTCATAGTCAATACCATCCAGCAGCTGGTACTCCTTCTCGCCCACCGTGTAGGTGGCCACATCGACCTTACCGGTCAGCGGATACGAGTCTCCGGGAAACTCGAGCTGCTCGGAAAGGTCGACGGTAACACTCGGGAACTCAGCCATTACCACTGACCATTCTGCTGGGCGGCACCCTCGTTGAGCTGCTGACGGCAACGGGTGACGGTGCCGGTCAGGCTCTTGAGATTCTCCTCCAGGTGCGTAAAGACCTGCTCGGCATAGTCCTCGGCGGCATAACGCGTCTCGCGCTCGTACTGCTGGGCACGGTCGCGGATATCATCGGCCTGCTGCTGCGCTAGGCGGACGATCTCCTGCTCACCGGCGATGGTGAGGGCCTGCTGCTGAGCATCGGCGATGATGGAATCGGCCTGAGCGGCGGCGGAAGCCATAAGCTCCTCGCGCTCCTTAAGGATACGGCGGGACTTCTGCCACTCCTCGGGATAGCTCATGCGGATCTCGTCGAGGATGTTGAAGAACACGTCGGCGTCGATGACCTTGAACTGAGCGTTCTTGCCGAAAGGCGGCTTGGCTTCCTCGATCAGCCCTTCGAGCTCATCGACCAAGCTGACGATCCTATCGCCAGGAAAATTCTCGCCCGGCATCCGGTCTCCTTTCATAGGTAACATATCATCGTGCTAGTTTACCACATGCCACCAGGCAATAAAAAACGTCACGAAAAGCGATGTCTGAGCGCTTCGACCACGTTGGGCGGGACAAACGTCGATACATCGCTGCCGAGCGAGGCGATCTGGCGAACGACCGAGCTCGAGATATAGCCGTACTGCGGCGCACTCATGACAAAGATGGACTCCAGCTCGTTATCCAAGCGATAGTTGAGGTCTGCCTGCTGCAGCTCGTACTCAAAGTCGGTCATGGCGCGCAGGCCCTTGACCACGGCCCCCGCACCCTGCTCGCGAGCGAAGTCGACCAAGAGGCCGGTAAAGGGCAGCACCTCGATACCGTCAATATCGCCGAGCGCTTCACGCGCCAGCGACACGCGCTCGTCGAGCATAAAGGTGGTACCCACGCCGTTTTTGCCCTGCGACTCGGCGACGGCCACGATCACGCTGGGAAAGATGCGGCGTGCACGGCGAATGACGTCGATGTGGCCAAAGGTGATGGGGTCAAAGGTGCCCGGGACGATTACGCGGTTGATGGTGTCACTCATGGGCATCCTCCAGGCATACTGCCTCGTCGTTATCGTTAGCATCGGTGCTGTCGTCCTTGCTATCGCCGACCCAACGCAGCAGATCGACCGAGGTGATGCCGTAGCGCTTCTCGCGCACGGTCTCAAAGCCGGCCGGATGCGCGCCCGCGTCGGCGGCGGCATGCTCAAACAGGGCGTACGCGCCAGGGGCCAGCAGGCCCTGCTGGGCAAGGTTCTGCAGCAGTTCCTGAACCGGCTCGGCACCAAAGGCATACGGCGGATCGAGCAGGACCAAGTCGAAGGGACCACCCGGAACACGACCGCGCGAGGCACTTGCCAGCATATCGCCCGTCACCACGCGCCAACGCGCACGGTCACGGCAGAGTGACTCGATATTCTTGGTAATGAGCCGCGCGGCATTCCGATCGATCTCAAACGTCGTAAGCGAGCGGGCGCCACGCGAGAGCATCTCGATGCCCAAGGCGCCGGAACCGCCAAACGCATCCAGCACGCGGACCTCGTCCAAATCGAAGTCGAATGCCGACATGACCATAGATGCGCATGCCTCGCGCACACGATCGGTCGTGGGGCGGGTGACATCGCGACCACGGGGCTCCTCGATCTTACGACCGCGCCATTCGCCGCCGATGATTCTCATCCTCCGCTGACCTCCTTAAAAATGTGTCGATATCGCATGGCGACCGCATCGCGCAGGGGGCGCGTCGCCACGGAGTCAAGATTGCAAGCATACCGCAAGAGCTCGACCGCGTCCAAATGGGCCCACTCGATCAGTTCCTCGTCGGCATCCAGGTCGACAAAGCGCAGAGTCACACCGCCATGCTGGCGGTACCCCAGGATTTCGCCCTCGTGGCGCAGACGAAGGTCCATCTGGGCGAGCGTAAAGCCGTCCGAGGTCTTCTCGAGCGATTGCAGGCGGTCTTGCGCCGCCGACGCGCCGCCGTTGCCCTTGGAGTGCGTCATGACCAGGCACGTGCCCGACACACTGCCACGGCCCACGCGACCGCGCAGCTGGTGCAGAGCAGCCAAACCAAAGCGCTCCCCGTTCTCGATGACCATGACGGTGGCGTTAGGCACGTCGACTCCCACCTCGACCACCGTAGTCGAGACGAGCACGTCAATCTCGCCACGCTTAAAGGCATCGATAACCTGGTCCTTCTCCCCCGCTGGCATGCGGCCGTGAAGGCGCTCGATGGCAAGACCCGGCAACGCCAGACGCAGGCGATCGAGCTCGGTCGCCGTATCGTGCAGCGGCACGGGGACCGTCACGCGGCCCTCGTCGTCGCGGGCGATACCGGGCACGTCCTCCAGATCATCGGCCGAGTCACTCGGCTCCACGAGCGGGCAAATCACGTAGGCCTGCTGACCCTTTTCATGCGCCTCGCGGATGGCGCCATAGGCAAGGTCGCGACTCGACTCGGTAAGCACGCGTGTCGTCACGCCAGCGCCAGGGACGGGCCGATGGCGGATGATACTCGTGTCCAGATCGCCGTAGACCGAAAGCGCCAGCGTACGCGGGATGGGCGTTGCCGTCATAACGAGCAGATCGGCACCGGGGCCCTTCGCGCGCAAGGCATTGCGTTGGCCGACCCCAAACCGGTGCTGCTCATCGATGACTACGAGCGACAAATACTTAAACGCCACGTTATCCGAAAGGACCGCGTGGGTTCCAAAGAGGACGTCGAGCTCTCCCGATTCCAGCTGTGCATGGATGCGCTCGCGCTCTGCGGCCGGCGTGGCACCCGTCAGAAGCGCCCAAGACATGCCGGCCTGCGAGAGCAGAGGGCCGGTCTTATCGGCATATTGACGCGCCAGCACGCCCGTGGGCGCCATAACGCAGGCCTGTGTGCCGCTATCGGCAGCCACAGCCAGCGCGCAGGCGGCAACGGCGGTCTTACCGGTACCGACATCGCCCAGCAGCAGGCGGTTCATCACGCGCCCGCCATCGCACATATCGCGCAGGATGTCTTGGAACGCGGCCTCCTGCTCGTCGCTCAGCGAAAACGGCAGGGCCTGCTTGAGCGCAGCCAGGTGCTCGCCCGCGGCGTGGGCGTAAGGAGCGACTTCGACCAAGACACCGTCGTTGCGCAGGCGCAGCGCCAGCTGCAGGTAGAGGCACTCCTCGTAGGCAAGCCGTGCGCGCGCGATTTCGCGCTCAGCCATGCTCGAGGGAAAGTGGATCGATCGAAGGGCACGGGCATGGCTCATCAGGCGACGTTTAACGCGTAAGCGTGCCGGAATGGGATCAAAGGGATTGCCGACGACCTCGAGCGCGCCACTTACGATACGGCGCATCCATGCCTGACTCACGCCGTCACTCACGTAATGGACCGGCAGGATAGTGCCCGCGGCGCGCCCTTCCTCAAGCTTTTCAAAGTGCGGCGAGGCCATCTGCTTAAAGCCGTAGGCAAACTCGACCTTACCCATCACGGCTAGGCGGTCGCCCTGCTTAAGCTGCTGGGCAATCCAGGGCTGGCGGAAAAAGGCGACCTGCAGCACGCCCGTCTCGTCAACGAGTGAGACCTCGGTCACCGGCATGCGCGGACGCGGCTGCTTTTGGACGATACGATCGACCGTGGCGATGATGGTACACACGGTACCGATGGGCGCCATCTCGATGGACCAGGAGCGCGTAAAGTCCAGGTATCGATGAGGGATATGGAGAAGGAGGTCCCCCACCGTCCGAATTCCCAGACGGCGAAGGGCCTCCTCACGTTTACCCGAAACATATTTGAGTCGCGCGATATCCTCGTCGAGCGCATTGCTCTGGGCAAAGCGCTCCGAGACGCGCGGCACGGAGCACAGTTCGGACATGGGCAGTTGCCTACTCGATCGAGAAGATCACGGGATAGAGCGGCTGCTCGCCACGATGGGCGTCGATCTCCAGATCGGGCTGAGCCTCCTCGATAGCGTCGACGATCTCCTGGAAGGCCTCATCGGACAGTTCCTCGCCGGCCAGAATCGTCAGCGCGTCGCCCTCCTCTTCCTCCTGCATACGGTTGATGCAATCGAGCGTGACCTGCTTCACGTCGGAGCCGACCACGTCGATGGAGCCGGCAATGATGCCCATGACGTCACCGGAGTGAATTGGCGAACCGTCGGAGGCACTGGAGTCGCGCACGGCGCGGGTGACCTCGCCATCGCGGACCTCGCTGATGGCGTCGACCATAGCGGCGACGGCATCCTCGAGCTCGGAATCGGGCAGGACCGCGAACAGCGCGGAGAAGGCCTGCGGAACGGTCTTGGTGGGAACGACGGCGACCTTCTTATCGGTGCAGGCGGAGGCAGCGGCCTCGGCAGCCATGCGGATGTTGCCGTTGTTGGGCAGAATGATGACCGAGGTCGCGTTGACCTGGTCAACAGCGCCCAGCAGGTCTGCAGTCGAGGGGTTCATGGTCTGACCACCCGACACGATCACGTCAACGCCGAGGGACTTGAGGATGTCTGCCTCGCCGGAACCGGCGGCAACGGCGACAAAGCCCAGGGCCTTCGCGGGCTCGGCGGCCTTCTCCTGGTCCTCGTGGATCTTGGCGGTGCGGTCGTGGGCCTCCATCTCCATGTTGTGGATAAAGACCTCGTAGATCTGGCCAAGCTGCAGCATGTGCTCGAGCACCAGGTTCGGGGTGTTGGAGTGCACGTGGATCTTGTAGTCGGGATATGCGCCCACGAGCAGCTCACAGTCGCCCATGGAACCCAGGAACTTAAGGCACTCGTCCTCGTCAAACGGGGCGTCGGCCTTAAAGAGGAACTCGTTGCAGTAGCGGAACTCCGAGCCCTCCCAATCGTCGTTGGCCTCGATCTCAACGCGGCCAAGAGCGGCATCGCGTGCAGAGCCAGCGGAATCGAACGTAGCGGAGAAATCCTCGACAACGGTGCTGCGACCAAGTGCTGCAGCCACAAAGTTCTCCAAGAAGATGGCAAAGCCGAAGGCGCCGGAGTCGACCACGCCGTTCTCCTTGAGGACAGGCAGCAGGTCGGGCGTACGGGCGACGGACTGATATGCCTCGACGACGATGGCATCGAGCGCGTCCTCGGCCGAGAACTTCTTCTTTTCGCACTCGTCGGCCTTGGTCGAGACATCGCGCAGCACCGTGAGAATCGTGCCCTCGATGGGCTTACGGACGGCCTGGAAGGCGACCTTGACGGCGCGGCGGAAGGCGAAGGCGATGTTGGCGGACGTAATGGGCTCGTCGGCGGAGACAAGGCCCTCGGCCACACCGCGCAGGATCTGCGAGGTAATGACGCCGGAGTTACCGCGGGCGCCCATCAGGGAGCCGTGGGTGATGGCGCCGGCAATGGCCTCCATGTCGGCATCGGCGGGAAGGGCGGAGAGCTCCTTGGTCACCGAGGCGAGCGTGAGCGACATGTTGGTGCCGGTGTCGCCGTCGGGTACGGGGAAGACGTTGAGCTTATTGATCTCCTCGGCCTTGTCGGAAACGGCAGCCGCAGCGATCGGAAAACAGGTGCGAATGGTCTTTGCAATCATGGGTATTTGAATCTCCGTTTTCGGATGCTAGTTCAGACGGCTCTTGAGCGCGTCGATATGGATGCCGATCTTAAGGCTGGCGGGATCGATTTGGGCAATCTCCTGCAGGGTAAAGGCAACGGAGCTCGAAAGGTTGTGGCAGACGGACTTCATGTTGACGCCGTTCTCGAGCACGACGTGAAGATCGACCGTAAGGCCGTTCTCGTCGGCGGAGACAAGCACGCCCTTGCGGAGGCGCTGACCGGCAAGCAGGCGCACGCTCTCGGCGCCTTGGAGCTGCTCAGCCATACCGACGACGCCATAGCACGTCATCGCGGCATAACCGGCAATATCGGCAATAACGTCGTTCGAGACGCTCAGGCTGCCGTTAATGGTCTC
>CAKUGT010000024.1 GCA_934654795.1 uncultured Collinsella sp. | reverse complement strand
CACGCCACCACCAGTTGTTGAGAGACTTCATCGTGTTCTTCATGTTGGTGGCTCCTTTCGTGATGCCGTGGCGCGGTTGCACCTGATTGCTGTTGCGCTGCACTATAGCACAGCAAAGTGTGTGCGGGGAAATCTTTTTTGAAAAGATTTCAGCGGTGTTTCCCGCCGGTCAAAAAGCGGGCGGGAAACACCGTGCCATCCCGCCCGCGCCAGTGAGGGATTACTCCTTGTTGCGGCGATAGAGGATATAACCGCCTGCGGAGATGACGGCAATGCCAGCGATGGCGAATGCGGCCACCATGCGGCCATCAAAACGATCGCCAGTGGTGGGCAGGCCGCCCTTGGTGTTCGTCTTGTTGGTGGTTACCGTGGTCGTGGTGTTGTCCGACTTGCCAGGCTTCTCGGGCTTGGTGGTGGGCTGCTCGGGCTTAGCGGGCTGCTCAGGCTTGCTGGGCTGCTCGGGAGTGCCAGGCTGCTCGGGAGTACCGGGCTGATCCGGAGTGACCGGGTCGGTGGCAAGTGCGTCCTTGGCGTAGGTGATGGACTCCTTGAGGCCGTTGGCCTCAGCGTTCAGGTCGCTCGGGGTGAAGCGCTCGTCAAAGTTTCCGGCCTTCTGATATTCGCGCATCTCCTGGAGCAGGGCCTTGCACTTCTTGTAGGTGTTCTCGGTGGCAGCCTTGCCAGCCTTGTTGGCCAGGGCGGTGCGGCCCTCGGTGGTCGTTTCGGCCAGCATGGCGGCGTCAACTTCCTTGTTCTGCTCGATGAGCTCATTCTGGAGCGCGTCGAGGTAGGCGCGGACACCGACGCCAAGGGTGTCAGGGTTCTCAAAGCAGAGCGAGCTGATGTCCATGAGGACGTAGTTGATGGAGTTCTCCGGCTCCTCGTTGTACACGACGTCAGTCTGTTTGCAGTGATCGAAGGAGACGGTCTGGTCGCTGAAGTACGGGCTGACCTCAGTCATCAGAGCGGAGTACAGCGGGATGGCGACAGAGTACGCGGCACGGGAGAGCATCTCCCACTGGATGGTAGCGACTTCGGGATCATACCCGCGACGAATTTGGAAGAGATTGATCTCGGTGTTACGCTCGCTGCCGATGGCGTAGACGCCGTCAGTGTTGGCGTTAAGGCCAGGGACGCTTTCGCCGCGGTTGCCAAAGGCGCGAATCAGTTCAAAGGTGCTCCAACCAGACTTGCTAGGCTTGAAGAACAGGGGCTGGATTTCGCTGACCATAGCTCCCTTTTGGGTGGGTTTTCCTTCCTTCTCAACTGTGATAATTTCGTAATCCATGCCTTCGGTCAGCGGATTTGCAAAATAATCGCGACCTTGCACATAGCGAGACCACTGGTGAACGCCGGAATCGGCGAGGCTTTCGCCATAGGTCTTGGCAACGTCGAACTTGCCGTCGGTGTACTCGGCAAAGCCCTTCTCCACAGGCATGGACTCGATGCCCTCGGAGTGGAGGCAATTCTTGGTGTCATTGAGGTCGACATCGTAGTTGAGGCTACCGATATTGGGGTTGACCGAGGCGACGTCATCAGCGAGCTTCATGGCAATCCACTGATGGGCGGAAAGCGTGGCGAACAGCCAGGTCTCGTTGTTGTCGGCGATGATGATCTGGTCGTTGGTGCAGACGCCTTGATCGTCGATCAGGCTGCCGAGGAGCTCGACGCCCTCGCGGGCCGTGGCGCTCTCGCCCAGGATGATGCTGCCGTAGCTATATTCGCCCAGACCTACTTCCTCATCGATGGGGTCTGCTGCTTCGGCATCCTCGTTATAGGAAGTGCTCAGCGTGGCAGAGCAGGACACGCCCTTCTCGTTGATTCCGGCCTCGGAGTAGGCATCGGTGCGGCCATACCAGTTTGAGGGATGGTCACGTACATAGCTGTAGCGATAGGTGGGCTTGTTCGAGGTGTATTCAAAAGCAGATTCAACCGAGCTGTACGTAAAGCCAGCTTCGTGGGCAGGCTCGATGCCGAAGTGCTTGAGGTAGCGCTTGCCAAAGTCCTCGGCACGGCCGTAGTACGTGTTGCCGTCTGCCGTAAGGTTTTTGCCCATGTACATCTGCGTGCAGGCGAGCGCAGAGGTCGGCATGGACATGATGGTTGCAGCTCCAAATGCAAGGCCTATGCCAAGCTTTTTGAGCGCGTTGACGGGGTGAGTTTTCCTCATAATCCCTCCCAGCGTGCGAAAGCCCTCTGTCGCCAGAGGGCTTCAGCCAATAAAGACACTCCCTTAGCGTAACGAATCGGAAACAATATTCATCTATGAAAAATACTTACTCGATAAGCGTAATGAAATATACGATGAGCGGTTAATTATACTCATTCTGTAGCTTTAGCCAAATAAAGGCACCCTGCAATTACTCTACCTTGATAAAGCACATGGCCGGGTCGCAAAGAAAAATCCCCCGCTGTTTGGCAAATGCATAAACAGCGGGGGAGACGATAATCGGATGAATATCATACCAATGTGGAATTATTTCTTCCGGCGGTGGATCACGTTGATCGCATAGCCTACGAGCATAGCCAAAACGATGACGATAAAGCCGAGCAGGGGATTGTCGTTCATGGGGTCCTCCTATTTACCGAGCGGTGAGAATTCGTCGACGATCAGGTCGAGACATTGCGGAAGTGCGCGGGCGCCAAAGACGCCGGAATTGCTGGAGATAATCTCGCCATCGAACTGCATGCCCAGCGACGGTGTACAGGTAATCTTAGCTTCCTTGGTCTGGATGATCTTGAACTGCGGGCGACCGAGCACCTTGCCGGCGGGGTCGAGCGCAGCGGTGATCACGGTAGGCAGCAACTGCACGGTTTTTACGGGCTCGATGACCGCGATGTCGACCATGCCGTCGTTCATGCGGCAGTTGGGGAACAGGTTGATGTCGTTTTGGATGACCGAGGTGTTGCCTGCCATGCAGCAGATGCCGTCGAGCTCCTCGACAATGCCGTCATGCTCAATCGTAAAGTGCGCCACTGTGGGATTAGGCGTGGCAAGCGCCGACAGGAAGTAGGCGATCTCGCCGATGTCGTTTTTGGTGGGGGCGGCCTTCATCATGATCTCGGCGTCGAAGCCCGAGCCGGCGATGATGATAAAGCCGTGGCGCTTTTCGTTGCCGTCCTCGTCGAGCCAAAAGAGCTCACCCATGTCGACCTTGACCGTGCGGCCGGCGCGGCAGGCCTTGGCGAGTGCCGCCGCCTCGGGGGCATTGCCGATGTTGTTGAAGAACAGGCATGCCGTGCCAGAGGGAAAGACGAGTGTGGGGACGCCGCATCCGCGCATCTGGTCGAGCACATTGGAGACGGTGCCGTCGCCACCCGAGACCACCACGCGATCGAACTCGCGCACGTCTGCCACAGCGTCTTCGGGCTCCATACCGTCGCCGATAAAGCGCATCACGACCTCGTCGCCGCCCTGCGAGAGGGCGTGCGTGAATGCGAAGATTTCATCTGAGCTGGGGCCCGATGCCGGGTTGTGGATGATAAGGCAGCGCATACTTACGTTCCCGTTCTGTGACTAACCGAGTATAGTTGTAAGGCAATGCCGATATCCTACCCGTGTTTTTCGGGCCTAACCTTATTCGATGGGTTGATATGTACATTTCCACACATCAGGCTCTACTCGACTTTTGCCAGCGCGCCCGCGAGTTCGACGCGATTGCCGTCGATACCGAGTTTTTGCGCGAGCGCACGTTCCATCCGCGTCTGTGCCTGGTTCAGATTGCCACCCCTGCCGAGAGCGTCGCGGTCGACCCCCTGGTGATCGACGACCTGTCGCCGCTCGCCGAGCTTATGGCCGATGAGAGCGTAACCAAAGTGTTCCACGCTTGCTCGCAGGATATGGAGGTCATGCTCCATACTGTGGGCGTGCTGCCACGTCCTATTTTTGATACGCAGGTGGCCGCCGCCTTTTTGGGCGAGCGCCAGCAGATTTCCTACGGCGCGCTCGTGCAGACGTTTTGCGGCGTATCGCTGCCCAAGACCGAGTCACTGACCGACTGGTCGCGCCGTCCGCTGACCGACAAGCAGATTGAGTACGCGATCGATGACGTCAAGTACCTGATCGTCGCCTATACCGAGATGATGAGCCGCTTGCGCGAACTGGGCCGTGTGGACTGGGTGCTCGACGAGCTGCGCCCGCTGGCTGACGAGTCGCACTATCGCGCCGATCGCCACGAGGCGTTCCGTAAGGTCAAACGCATCAATTCGTGCAGCCGTCACCAGTTGGGCATCGCGCGCGAGCTCGCCGCCTGGCGCGAGGATCGCGCCGAGCGCCGTAACATCCCGCGCAAGTGGGTCATGTCCGATGACACGCTGCTTGCACTCGTTAAGCGCAATCCCGTGCGCGTTGAGGAGTTCCGTAGCATTCGCGGTACCGATCAGCTGGGGGAGCGCGACGTGGACGGTGCGCTCATGGCCATCAAGCGCGGCGCGAGCTGCCCGCACGATCGCCTGCCGCTCATGGTGCGCGGGCACCGTCAGATCTCGCCGGAGCTGGAGAGCGTGACGGACCTGATGTACGCGCTCATCCGCCTGGTTGCCGAGCGCTCGGGCGTGGCAACCTCAGTCATTGCCTCGCGCGATGATCTGGCTGACTACATTGAGCATCCCGAGCAGAGTCCCTTGCGCGAAGGCTGGCGCTTTGAGCTCGTGGGCTCGCGCCTGGACGATCTGCTTTCGGGCAATATGGGGTTGACGGTGAAGGACGGCAAAATTGAATTGCTGTAGTGAAGCCTAACAGCCGAGTGGTGGGACAAATTCATCAGTAGTGCAAGTCCCAGGGTCGCTTGCGGCAACGAACTCGATGCGACTGTCACACCTGGGACATGCACTACTGATGAATTTGTCCCACCAACATCGGGGTGAGGTCGTTTGTCCCGCTCCGGTGGGTAAAATGCCTCCAACGTGTAACTCGATTCGGAGGAATTCGCATGCCCTATTACTATGGATACGGCTTTGGTATCGACCCGCTGTACCTGCTGGTTGTTCTTGTCTGCACGGTGCTTGGCCTTGCCGCGCAGAGCTATATCAACTCGACGTACAGGACGTGGTCCAAGGTGCGCTCGGACGGCGATACGGGCGCTGCGGTTGCTCGCCGCATGCTCGACGCCAACGGTTGCAACGCCGTGGGTATCAAGGGCGTTGCCGGCGAGCTCACCGACCATTACAACCCGCAGGACAACAACCTGTATCTGTCGGACGCCAACCGTTCGGGTGGGTCGGTCGCAAGCGTTGCCGTTGCCTGCCACGAGGCGGGCCATGCCGCCCAGCGTCAAAGCGGCTACGCCATGATGAAGGTGCGCACCGCTTTGGTCCCCGTCGTCAACTTTACCCAGAACACCTGGACGATCGTGCTGCTTATGGGCCTGTTCATGAACATCGCGGGACTCACGACCCTCGCATTGATCTTCTTTTCGTTTAGCGTGCTGTTCCAGCTGGTTACGCTTCCGGTCGAGATCGATGCCAGCCGCCGCGCTGTGGCCTACATTGAGCAGTCGGGCATGAGCTCCAGGCAGGTCAACGGTGCCAAGAAGGTACTGACGGCAGCTGCGCTCACCTACGTGGCAGCGGCACTGACCTCGATTATTCAGCTGCTCTACCTTATGGCTCGTTACAGCAGAAACTCCAACCGATAAGAACTTGGGCTGACAGGCGCCGCGGGGATTCGTGTCCCCGCGGCGCTGTACTATGTGTTGGACTTGAATTTGCGCAGGGCCGGAGCCCTTGTGCACGATGACGAAAGGAGGCTGCGTGGCAGGCTGGAACCTAACCGGCAATGCCGTTTCCGCCGAGTTCGACGGTTCGGACGAGCAGGAGCGCAAGGAGCTCAGCGTGAGCCAGGCGGTAGAGATCGCCGCCGGTGCCCTCGATGCCATTCCGCAGCTGAGCGTTCTGGGTGAGGTCACGGGTTTCCGCGGTCCTAACGCCCGAAGCGGCCACTGCTACTTCCAGATCAAGGACGATTCGGCCGCCGTTGACTGCATCATCTGGAAGGGCGCCTATCTCAAGCGCACCTTCGATCTGCGCGATGGCATGCAGGTGAGCTTTAAGGGCAACTTCAATCTCTATAAGCCCACGGGCCGCATGAGCTTTGTCGCCCGCTCGTTCTCGCTGGCGGGGGAGGGCCTGCTGCGTCAACAAGTGGCGCAACTGGCCGAAAAACTGCGTCGCGAGGGGCTGATGGACGAGTCGCGCAAGCGTCGCATTCCAGTGTTCTGCTCGCGCGTGGCAGTCGTCACCTCGCTTTCGGGTGCCGTAATCGACGACGTCAAGCGCACGTTGCGTCGTCGCAACCCGCTCGTCGAGCTCGTTTGCGTGGGTGCCAAGGTTCAAGGCGAGGGCGCGCCGGCAGAGCTCATCGAGGGCCTGCGCCGTGCCGCCGCCATTACGCCGGCGCCCGACTGCATCTTGCTGGTGCGCGGCGGCGGCTCCTTTGAGGACCTCATGACCTTTAATGACGAGGAGCTCGCCCGCGCGGTGGCGGCCTGTCCCGTGCCCGTGGTGACCGGCATTGGCCATGAGCCCGATACCTCGATTTGTGACATGGTGAGCGACCGTCGCGCCTCCACGCCCACGGCGGCGGCAGAATCGGTGGCGCCGGCCATGACAGAGCTGGCCGACGTGCTCGAGACGCGCCATCAACGTCTGGGCGCCGCGATGGCATCGATGATCGGGTCGGATCAGGTCGATCTGGAGATGCTCGATCGGCGTGGTCGTCGTGCCTGGGACACCTATACGGCTCGTCTGGGTGATGCGCTCGATGCGGCTGCATGCCGTCCGTGCCTCAACGACCCCACGTTTATGGTCGAGCGTCGCGAGTCTGAGCTTGCACTGACCGCCGACCGCCTGTCCGGTGCAATTTTGCGCTCGGTCGGGGCTTTCCGCTCCAACTTTGAGCGTCTGCCCGAGCGTCTGGTCGCAAGCACTTCGGGGCTTGATGGCAAACGTCATGCGCTCACGCTTGCGAGCTCCCGTCTAGAACACCAGGGGCGCACGATGCTCAGCAAGCCCGCCTCCGACTTGGGCCGAGCTGCCGCTTCGCTCGATGCCCTGTCGCCGCTCAAGGTGCTTGCCCGTGGCTATTCCATCGCGTACAGCGATGACGGTGTGGCTACGAGCGCCAAGACCTTTAAGCCCGGCGACGCCATCCGCGTGCGCATGGCAGACGGCAACGTGGCAGCAACGGTCGATACGGTCGAGTAGGCCGCGTTTCATAGTGATAAACCTTTAGGAAAGGAAACAGATATGGCAGAGAAGACCCCGGTCGAGCAGCTTACGTACAAGCAGGCCTCGCAGGAGCTGGAGCTCATCATCCGCAGCTTGGAGTCGGGCGATATGGAGCTCGAGGAGTCGCTCGAGAGCTACACCCGCGGCGTTGAGCTTCTCAAGAGCCTTCGTACCCGCCTGGCCGATGCCGAGCAGAAGGTCTCGGTGCTCCTTAAGGACGTCGACGGCAACGACGTGCTCGCCGACGGCGAAGCCGCTAACACCGAAGACAACCTCTCGTTCTAACCATCTCGACCAAATATAATTACCTTGGTCTGTTAGAAAGGAACCAGCTATGTGTGATTGCATTTTCTGCAAAATCGCCAACCACGAGATCCCCTCGACCGTTGTCTACGAGGACGACCAGGTCATCGCGTTCGACGACCTTAACCCCCAGGCGCCGGTCCATACGCTCGTGATCCCCAAGAAGCACTACAGCGACATCGCCGACAACGTACCTGCCGAGACCATGGGCGCGATGGCTCACGCCATCCAGGAGGTCGCCAAGGCCAAGGGCCTGGAGGACGGTTTCCGCGTCATCTCCAACAAGGGCGTCAACGCCGGCCAGACCGTTATGCACTTCCACATGCACGTCCTCGGCGGCAAGAACCTGGGCGAGAACCTCATCTGAGGGCGCGCAGCCCGTCGCCTTGGCTGCCTTTGGAGTAATCTATGCAGCTTTCTCAACTCGAATACCTTCAAGCGGTAGCGAGCTATGGCGGCGTGCGCAAGGCTGCTCGCGCCGTCCATGTGAGTCCACAGGCCGTTTCGTCGGCAATTAAGAAGTTGGAATCTGAGTATCAGATTGTTTTGCTCGACCGATCGGCGGGGGAGGCTGTTTTGTCTCCGGCGGGCAGAGAATTTGCGCGTCGTGCACGCGTGATCCTGGCGCAAGTCGACGATCTCAAAAAGTACGCTCAATCGAGGGGCGATGGCGTTTCGCCCGACGGCCACTTTCGTCTTTACGCCCCTTGCCTTCATGGACGGGGGCGCCTTTTTGTTGAAAACTGGTATGACTCGTTTGAGCGCTTGCATCCTCAGATCCACCTCGATGTGTGGCATCAGCCAACTGCAACATGTTTTGAGTCGCTCATGCTTGGTATTTCGGATGCAGCCATCTCATTTGAAGAACCACGGGACAGCGCCCTTTCTTCGAAATACTTGGGTGAAAAGGAGCTCAAGGTTCTTTCGTGCCCGGCGGGCCATCAATCTGTGGACGCTATGACCATTCGTGAGCTACTGGGCGGAAGGCTCGCTGTTCCAATAAATTTGTCGCCCTGTCTTAATGCAATCAACCAATGCCCCGAAGCCCAGCTCGTTAATTTCCGCTTCCGTGATGTCGAATACGGAAGCAGGGCTCAGGTTGAATTTCTTCAAGCCGGGGGATTGATACTGAGCTTGTCAGGCCCTTCTCTCGCATCGGATGGATCAGAAGTGAGCGAGTGTTCCATTGAAGGATCGCGTGACGTAACTCTGCCTATCTACTTTTGCTATCGGCAAAATGCGTGGACTGATCGACACCAGACAGTTTTCCTTCACCTATTGCGCCATCTCGCTTCGTGAGACTATTTGGCATCGTGGCATCAAGTGAATATTGACGCTTTGCAACGCATGGTTGACGGCTTCGCCCTCATACTTTTCTACGATTTCGCTTTGGATTATTGACTCTTGGAGGGCGAAGCATGAAAAACCGTATGGTTTTGCTTTATATGGCGTTCGTTTTCCTATCGAACTTCAGCACCATCTTGTATTTTCTGACGGTTTACCTTGAGTTTGTCGGATTCTCGATGGTGGCGATTTCTGGCATGATGATTGCATACCAAGTGAGCAAGTTCATTCTGGAGATTCCCACTGGCTTTATTGCTGACAGGTTTGGGCGAAAGGCGAGTGGTCTCGTCGGTGTCGTGGGAATGCTCGGGTACTATGCCGCCCTGCTCCTCATCCGATCTCCTTTGCTTTTAATGGGAGCGTTTGCTCTTAAAGGCTTTGCCGTTGCCTGCGTGAGCGGGTCCATCGAAGCGATATACGTCGACAGCGTTTCTCAGGACCAGCTCGTGGAACTAAATGTAGTTGAGCGTTTTGTCTTCTATGCGTCATATGCCCTTTCCGCTTGTGTGGGCGGTTTCATCTCGTCTGCCAGCGCATATCTCATCGGTCTTTCGATCGATATCATTGCAATGCTGTTGACGTTGGTTGTCGTTGCCTATATTCCTGAGGGACGAAGGGGGGACACCACTGTGACGCCCGGGCGTGGAATTAGCCCGAAGATGATCGGGGACGCAATTGCGGGTAACGGCATTCTTCGCTCAGCGTTCATCATGGACTGTTCGCAGGCATTTGCTTTCGTCGCTCTGGAAGACTTTTTCTCACTGCTGCTTGCGGGTCGCGGAATGAATGCCGTCGCTTCGGGTGTGACCATTGCGGTCCAGCTCTTTGTCTCCGCCTTCATAGGGTTCATTGTGCCCAGCGTGATTGCTCGTGTCGACAAGGGCCGTTTTGCGCGCATTTGCGGCATCGTGCGCCTTTTCCTGACAGCTTTGTTTTTGATTCCCTTTACTCCAGCCTATTTATTGCCTGTGTTTTATGTGCTGCAGACGGTCGCTTACGCGTTGTTTGCCCCAATCAAATACTCAGTTTTTCAAAATGCTGCCGATTCATCGATGCGCTGTTCGTTGATTTCGGTTCAAAGCCAGATGGTGGCGGTGGGCGCCGTTCTTTTCTATCTGCTCAATGCTGTGTTGAGTAGCGTTGTGGGTATTCGGGTTGTGCTGCTTGTTGCGCTTGGGATTTCTTCTCTGGCGTATGTCCCCGCGCTATTTCGCCTTACAAGTCAAAGGTCATGAGCGACCAGGCATCGATAACTTATATATCAACGCAATAAACCCGAGCGCGAGGGCGTTTGGGTTTATTATTGAAGCGTATGTAACCTGGCGGCGCCACACCGCCTGTTAGTAGGGAGACACATGAACGTTCTGGTCGTCAACGCAGGATCTTCGACCCTTAAGTATCAGGTCATCGATACCAAGTCCCACAAGGTGTCCGCAAAGGGCTCCTGCGAGCGCGTCTGCTTTACCGGCGGTACCTTCACCCACGCTGCCAACGGCTCCAAGAAGGTGACCGAGAACATCGAGTTCCCCGACCACAAGGTCGCCATCGAGGTCGTCCTGAAGGACCTCGAGGCCAACGGCGTCAAGATCGAGGGCATCGGCCACCGCATCGTTCAGGGCGGTTGGTACTTTGGCGATTCCTCCCTCGTCGACGAGGACGTTCTCGCCAAGATCCGCGAGGTCGCCCCGCTCGCCCCGCTGCACAACAACCCCGAGGCCAACGTTATCGAGTTCTGCCTGGAGCAGTATCCCGACCTGCCCAACGTCACGGTCTACGACACCGCTTTCCACTTCAACATGCCCGAGGTCGCCAAGACCTACGCCCTGCCCAAGGACGTCTGCGACAAACTGCACATTCGTAAGTACGGCGCCCACGGCACCAGCTACCGCTACATCTCCAAGAAGGTTGCCGAGATGACCAACGGCGAGGCCCGCAAGGTCGTCGTGTGCCACATCGGCTCCGGCGCTTCCCTGTGCGCTATCGAGGACGGCAAGTGCATGGACACCACCATGGGCCTTACCCCGCTCGACGGCGTCATGATGGGTACCCGTTGCGGCTCCATCGACCCGGCTACCGTGTGCTATCTGCAGCGCGAGGGCGGCTACACCTTCGACGAGGTTGACGAGATGATGAACAAGAAGTCCGGCCTCATGGCTGTGACCGGTGGCAAGACCAACGACTGCCGCAACGTCGAGGAGCTCGCCGCCGCTGGCGATCCCGAGGCTCAGCTCGCCTTCGATATGTTCGTCTACAAGATTGCCGCCAAGGCCGCCGAGATGGCAACCTCCATGTGCGGCATGGACACGCTCGTCTTTACCGCCGGCATCGGCGAGCACGCTCCGGCCGTCCGCGCCGGTGTGGCCGACCGTCTGGCCTTTATGGGCGTCAAGATGGATCACGCTCGCAACGCCCTGCGTGGCGATGGCGCCTGGTGCCTGTCCGCCAAGGATTCCAAGGTCAAGATCTTCGTCATCCCCACGGACGAGGAGTTCATGATCGCTTCCGACGTCGAGCGCATCGTCAACGGCAAGTAATTGATGCAAGGGGAGGGGACTGGATGGCCTTGTGCCGTTCAGCCCCTCTTTTGTGCTCGTTGGGCGATATGCCTGATAGTTATTTATTAAGTTGTGATAACTTCTTATTAACATGCGGCCGCCTTAAGGGGTCTGCGCCGACCGTATCGCACTGCAAAGGAGTCTCATGAACGTACTTGTTGTCAACGCCGGTAGCTCAAGCCTTAAATATCAGCTTTTGGATACCGATACCCGCGAGGTTTCCGCCAAGGGCAACTGCGAACGTATCGGTTCGGACATGGGCATCTTTGGCCACTCCGAGAACGGTGGCGCCAAGCAAACCGAGGAGGTCCCCTTCCCGGACCACCGTTCGGCTATCGCACGTGTGCTCGAGGAGCTCGAGAAGACCGACTTTACGATCGATGGCATTGGGCATCGTATTGTTCAGGGTGGCTGGTACTTTGACGATTCCGCGGTCGTCGACGATGAGGTCATGGCTAAGATTCTCGAGGTGGCCCCGCTTGCCCCGCTGCACAACTACGGCGAGGCAGCGGCAATCGAGTATTGTCGCGAGAAGTATCCGGAGCTGCCCAACGTGGCCGTCTTCGACACCTCGTTCCACATGACTATGCCCGAGGTCGCCTACACCTACGCCCTGCCCAAGGACGTGTGTAACAAGTACCACGTGCGCAAGTACGGCGCCCACGGTACGAGCCACCGCTACGAGTGGATGATGGCCAAGGAGATCCTGGGTTCGCGCTGCCACCGTCTGCTTTCGTGTCATCTGGGCAACGGCGCTTCACTCGCCGCCATTGAGGACGGCGTATGCCGCGATACCACGATGGGCCTCACGCCGCTCGACGGCCTGATGATGGGCACCCGTTGTGGTTCCATTGACCCGGCTACCGTGTGCTACCTGCAGCGCGAGGGCGGCTACAGCTACCAGGAAGTCGATGACATGATGAACAAGCAGTCTGGTCTGCTTGCCATCTCGGGCATCTCCAACGACGCCCGTGACATCCGTACGCGCGCCTCCGAGGGCGACGAGCGCTGCCTGCTTGCCTTCGACATGTTTGCCTACAAGGCCATGCAGCAGGCTGGCTCCATGATCGCTTCCATGGCGGGCGTGGACACCATCACCTTTACCGCCGGCATCGGCGAGAACGACTGGTCGATCCGCAAGGCCTTCTGCGATTGCTTTGAGTGGCTGGGCGTACGCATCGACAACAACAAGAACCGCGAGGCCGTGGGCAACGGCCCGCAGGTCATCAGCGCCGCCGGCTCTTCCGTCACGGTCATGGTCATCCCCACCGACGAGGAATACATGATCGCCCACGACGTCGAACGCCTTACTAAGAACAACTAACGCGCCTGTTTGCAATTGAACGAAAGGTCTCCAGAGCAACAGCTCCGGAGGCCTTTTTACTAGCAGGCGGAAATACCAGTCCCAAAGTGACCATCACCAGTAACGCCTGCGCTCTCAACAACGGCACCCAGCCATTCAGATTCTCAGCCCCAGCTCGTAGCCAAGCCGCCGTCCACCCCAGATTCCCTGAGTATCACGTAGCGGCAGGGACCCTACAGGGTAAAGCTCTGAAAACAATCCGCAAGGCGCGAGAAGCCCCGCCGCACGTAGTGCGCAGCGGGGCTTCTCGCATGCCTGAGGACGTTTTCAGAGCTTTACCCTGTAGGGTCCCGAGGGGATATGTACGCTACTCAGCCATCTGCGCCTGGACGGCGGTGATGGCCACGACACCCACGATGTCGTCGGCAGAGCAGCCGCGCGAAAGGTCGTTAACCGGCTTGGCGATGCCCTGCAGGATGGGGCCGTAAGCGTCGGCGCCAGCGAAGCGCTGAACCAGCTTGTAGCCGATGTTGCCGGCCTCGAGGTCGGGGAACACGAGCACGTTGGCCTTGCCGGCAACGGAGGAGCCGGGAGCCTTGAGCTGGGCGACGGTGGGGACGATAGCGGCATCGAGCTGCAGGTCGCCGTCGATGGCGAGCTCGGGAGCCTTTTCCTTGCAGAACTTCACGGCCTCTTGGACCTTCTTGGCGACCTCGCCGCCGGCGGAGCCCATGGTGGAGTAGGAGAGCATGGCCACGTGCGGCTCAACGTTGCCCATGAAGGTGGACCAGGAGTGAGCGGAGGCGATGGCGATCTCGGAGAGCTCGTCGGAGGACGGGTTGATGTTGAGGCCGCAGTCGGCGAAGATCAGCGTGCCGTCGGTGCCGAACTGCGGGGTGTCGGTGCACATCACGAAGAAGGCCGAGACCAGCTTGGTGCCCGGGGCGGTCTTGAGGATCTGAAGCGCGGGGCGCAGGGTGTCGGCGGTGGAGTGGCAGGCGCCGGAGACCAGACCGTCGGCGTCGCCCATCTTGACCATCATGGTGCCAAAGTAGGTGGCGTCCATCACCTGGGCGCGAGCCTGCTCGATGGTAACGCCCTTCTTGGCGCGGAGCTCGGCAAACTTCTGTGCGTACTCCTCGTGCTTCTCGGCATTGCGCGGGTCGATGATGGTAGCGCCGGGAACGTCGATCTCGTCGGGGTTGCCCAGGATGACGAGCTTTGCCAGGCCCTCCTCGATGATTTTGTTAGCCGCGACGATGGTGCGCGGATCCTCGCCCTCGGGCAGGACGATGGTCTTAAGGTCGGCCTTGGCGGCAGACTTCATACGGTTTAGGAAATCGCTCATGTTACTCCTTACAAGCGTTTCGCTAAGCTCCAGGCACCCGGCTGTTCACGAATAAACCCGCTGCTAGCGGGTTTACCTTTCAATTATGTTCGCCGCGGTGCTTGAGCTTTCCTTGTGTGGCAAGCTCATTATAGGACGCATTAGCGCTATAATCGCTCTGATAAATATGTCTCGAAGAATGTTCGAGAAAAGCCCAGCTAACGAGCCCGTGGCTTTTGACAAGGAGTATCGATGCAGATTACCTCAGGCCTGCCTGAAGGCTTTAACGCCGGCGCGTACGACATGATTGTCGTCGGTGCTGGATATGCCGGTGCCGTTTGCGCCCGCCGTCTTGCCGAGACCATCGGCTATCGTGTTGCCGTTTTGGAGCGCCGTAGCCACATTGCGGGCAATGCCTATGACTGCACTGACGAGGCCGGAATCCTGATCCACGAGTACGGTCCGCATATCTATCACACCTTTAACGAGCGCGTGCACAATTTCCTGTCGCGCTTTACCAAGTGGACGGATTATCAGCACAAGGTGCTCGCCAACATCAACGGCACCCTTATGCCCGTGCCCTTCAACCATGCGAGTCTCAAGCTCGCCTTTGGTGATGAGCGCGGCGAGGAGCTGTATCAGAAGCTCGTGGAGACCTTTGGCAAGGATGTCAAGGTGCCCATTATGGAGCTGCGTAAGAAGAACGACCCCGACTTGGCCGAGGTCGCCGATTACGTCTACGAGAACGTCTTTTTGCATTACACCATGAAGCAGTGGGGTCAGACGCCCGACCAGATCGATCCCTCGATCACTGGTCGCGTTCCCGTCTTTGTGGGCGATGACGATCGCTACTTCCCGCAGGCCCCCTTCCAGGGTATGCCGCAGGACGGCTACACTGCGCTGTTCGAGCATATGCTCGACCACGACCTGATCGACGTGTTCTGCGACGTGGACGCCCGCGATCTCTTTGAGATCGACGAGACCACCGTCAAGATCGGTGGCAAGGTCTACGGCGGCGAGATCGTCTATACCGGTCCGCTCGATGAGCTGTTTGGCCTTGATCTGGGCGCTCTTCCGTACCGTACGCTCGATATGAAGTTCGAGACGCTCGATATGGATCAGTTCCAGCCCGTGGGTACCGTCAACTACACCACGAGCGAGGACTACACGCGCATTACCGAGTTCAAGAACATGACTGGTCAGGTCCTGCCCGGCAAGACCACCATCATGAAGGAGTACTCCAAGGCCTATACGCCCGGCTCGGGCGAGACGCCGTATTACGCCATTCTTGAGCCCGAGAACCGTGAGCTCTATGAGCGCTATCTTGAGCGCGTCCAGAACCTGACAAACTTCCACCCGGTGGGTCGTCTGGCCGAGTATCGTTACTACGATATGGATGCCGTGACCAATTCCGCCCTCGATCTTTCGGATGAGATTATCGCCTGCCATGCATAAAGTCATAACATTCGGTATTCCCTCGTATAACGCCGCTAAGGACATGGACCATTGCATCACCTCCATCTTGGAGGGGAGCAATTATGCCACCGATATCGAGATTATCGTGGTGGACGACGGCTCCAAGGACGAGACGGCCGCCAAGGCAGATGAGTGGGAGGCACGTTATCCCGGCATCATCCGCGCGGTACACCAGGAGAACGGCGGCCACGGTATTGCCGTCCTTTCGGGCCTGCGCGAGGCGCAGGGCACCTACTACAAGGTTGTCGACTCGGACGACTGGCTTGACGGCGCTGCCCTTTCGACCATGCTGTCGATTCTGCGCGGCTTTGAAGAGCGCGACCAGCGCGTTGACCTGTTTATCTCGAACTACGTGTACGAGAAGGTTTACGAGGGTACGCATACGGCCATTGGTTACAAGTTTGCCCTGCCTCGAAAAAAGATCTTTACCTGGGACCAGATCGGCCATTTCCGCCTGGACCAGAATCTGCTCATGCACAGCCTGTGCTATCGCACGGATGTGCTGCGCGAGTCCAACCTTCCCATGCCGCCGCACACGTTCTATGTGGACAACATCTACGCCTACGTGCCGCTGCCGCGTTGCAAGACCATGTACTACGCCGACATCGACCTCTATCGCTACTTTATCGGTCGCGAGGGCCAGAGTGTCAACGAGGCCACGATGGTCAAGCGTCTGGGCCAGCAGTTCCGCGTTACGCGCATCATGATGGAGTCGTTCCATCTGTACGGCGATGTTGAGTCTTCGCGCCTGCGCTCGTACATGATGGGCTACTTCACCATGATGATGGCGATCTGCTCGGTGCTCACCAAGCTTTCCGAGGAAGAATGCGCCGATGAGCGCCTGAAGACGCTGTGGAATGATCTGAAGGCTTACGACGAGCGCATGTATCGTCGCGCCCGCTACGGCGTGGTGGGCTTCTTTACCAATCTGCACGGACGGGCCGGAGACAAAACCACACTCGGCCTATACCGTCTTGCCTCAAAGATCTTCAAATTCAACTAGCTGTTGAGTAATCGCTGCTGATAGGTTGACTGGGCCCCTTGGCCTTTAGTTTGCTACTGCGAACAGTCCTGCTCGCACGGAAAGCACATTTAGTGCTTTCCGGCTCGTGCGGAACTTGTATCAAACTAAAGGCCAAGGGGCCTTTGCTATAAGAATTGATTGTCAGACAGTTTGAATTTGAAGATCTTCGACGCGCGGTACACAGGGGCCTGGGCAGAAAAGAAGCTGGTTGGTAGGTTGCCCGGTGGGGCTTGGTTATGTTTGTCGCGAGTTCCGCACGAGCCGAAGAGCACTTAGTGTGCTCTTCGTGCGAGCCAGGACTGTAGAGCAGCAAACATAACCAAGCCCCACCGGGCAACCGGTCAGGTGAGGTTATTTGGCGGCGCCAGGGATGCCGTGGGAGGTTTTGGCGGTTTTGGCTCCGTTTACGATGGCGGTCTGTAGGGCCCTTACAGCGAGCATGCCCAGCAGGTCTAGGGGAACGGCGGCGCTTGCCTGGGCGCCCAGTTTGCCGCTGGCGAGGGTGTAGATGGTGTCGCCATCGTTGGTGGTGTGCGTGGGACGGATGGCGTGTGCGTAGGCGTCTGCGGCCATTTGGGAGACCTTGGTGGCCTGGGCCTTAGTGAGCTCCATGTTGGTGACGATGCAGCTGATGGTGGTGTTGGTGCGGTCGAGCGGCATCTGCATGGATCCGGCGGCGGCAAAGGCTGCGAGTTCCATGTCGACGATCTGGTCGCTATCGGCTGCGGCACGCATACCGGCGACCCACTCGCCGGTGAAGGGGTCGACAACGTTGCCGCAGGCGTTGACCGAGACCACGGCGCCCACCTTGACGGGGCCGAGTGCCACGGCGGCGGCTCCAAGGCCAGCCTTCATGCAGGTGGCAGGTCCCATGAGCTTACCTACGGTGGCGCCGGTGCCGGCGCCCACGTTGCCCTGCTCGAGCGAGGCAGGGGTGTGGTCGAGCGCCTCGCGCACGGCGGCGATGCCGGCATCGATGTCGGGACGAACCGTGGGGTCGCCGTAGGCAAGGTCGAAGATGCAGCTGGAGCATACGATGGGCACCTGCGTGGGGCCGACGGGCAGGCCGATGCCGCGGCTCTCGAGCTCGCGGGCAACACCGCTTGCGGCCTCGAGGCCAAAGGCCGATCCGCCCGAGAGGCAGACGGCATGAACCTTGTCGACGGTGTTCTCGGGGCGCAGCAGGTCGGTTTCGCGCGATGCCGGTGCACCGCCGCGAACGTCAACGCCACCGGTGGCGCCTTCGGCTGCCACGATTACGGTGCAACCGGTGCCGGCCTCCTCGTCCGTATAGTTGCCAAAGCAAAAGCCATCGACATCGCAAACGTCAATGGCTTCAAGCAGTGTGTCCATGTTTTCTCCTATCGGTTTTCCGCCGCGCCTTATGCCCGGTCGGGATCCGTACGGTACGCCAAAATTGTAGGCGCTGGGGGATACCCAGCGCCAGATGCAATTACGAGAGTTTTTGAATCGCGCGTGCGACGCGTGCGATGGGTAGACCCACCACGTTGTAGAAGTCGCCCGAAATATCGTGTACGAGCATGCGCCCGCCTGTGCCCTGAATACCGTAGGCGCCGGCCTTGTCCATGGGCTCGCCCGAGGCGACGTAGCGCTCGATTTGCTCGTCAGAAAGCTCGTAGAACGTCACGTCCGTCACGTCGACAAACGACAGGCTCTCGGCAGCATGCGGGGCGGCAGTGTCGCCGGCCTTAACGATGCAGACGCCGGTTGCGACCTGGTGCGTGCGGCCCGAAAGCTCGCGGAGCATGGTGCGCGCCTCGTCCTCGGTTGCCGGCTTGCCCAGAATCTTGCCATCGAAGGTGACGATCGTGTCGGCGGCGACGGTCAGCTCGTTGGGCTCGGCGTGCTCGGCGGCAACGGCAGCGGCCTTAGCGCGTGCCAAGCGCTCGACAAGCGTAAGCGGCGCCTCGCCGTCAAACGGCGTTTCATCGATATCGGCAGGGATGATGCGGATGTCATAGCCAGCCTCGCGCATAAGCTCGATGCGGCGCGGCGATTGCGAAGCCAAAATCATAGCTGGATGCCCTCGGCAACCTTCTCGACAGCCTTGTCGCCGGCCAGCGTGCGAAGCAGCTCAAGCGCAAAGGGGAGCGACTGGGCCATGCCACTGGCGGTGATGATGTTGCCGTCCTGCGTAACCTTCTCACCGGTATAGGTGCCCTCGGGGAAGCTCTTCTCAAAGCCGGGGAAGCACGTGGCATGGCGCCCCTCGAGCAGGTCGAGCTCGCCCAAGATAAACGGGGCGGCGCAGATGGCGGCAACGTGCTTGGTCGCGGCGAACTCGCAGACCGCGTCGCAGACGCGCTGATCGGCGCGCAGATTGGTAGCGCCGGGCAGACCGCCGGGCAGCACAACGCAGTCGTACTCGTCAAAGTTGATCTCATCAAAGAGCGCATCGCAGGTCACGGGGATCTGCAACGAGCTCACGACCTCACGCGTGGGCATGATAGAGACGAGCGTGGCGCGCACGCCGCCGCGACGCATGACATCGACCATGGTCAAGCATTCAATAGTTTCAAAGCCATCGGCGGCGAGAACGGCAACGCTGGGCATGAGGGTTCCTTTCATAGGCGGCATACAATTAGCCGTCTTATACCCCGAACGCGCCCGCTTGCCACGCTCAATCGCCGAATGATTTTTCCGGGCAATGGTTAAGTGGCTAGTTGCGCTTGAGGTGGACGACGGTCTCGCAGTGGAAGGTCTGCGGGAACAGGTCGACCGGCGTGATCTTGACGGGGGAGAAGGTGCCTTCTTCGACAAAGCGTTTGAGATCGCGCGCCAGGGTGGCCGGGTCGCAGCTCACGTAGGCGACATCGCGGGCGCTCGTGCTGGCGATAAGGTCGATGGCCTCGGGCGCCAGGCCTGCGCGCGGCGGGTCGACCACCAGGACATCGGCATCCTGATCGGGGAACTCGCGCACGGCGTCGCCGCCGATGACGTCGACGTTATCGAGCTTGTTGATCTCCAAGTTGCGGCGCAGGTCGCGCACTGCCGGGCCATAGGCCTCGACGGCGGCGACAAAATCGCAGCGGCGGGCGAGCGGCAGGGTAAAGGTGCCGGCGCCGCAGTACAGGTCCACGGCCAGTTCGTCTTCCTGCGGGTCGAGCGCTTCCATGACGAGTTCGATTAAAATCTCGGCGCCCTTGGTGTTGACCTGGAAGAATGACGGGGCAGACAAGCGCATCTGGCCGTCGGCGATATTCTCGGTCCAGGAGCCCTCGCCGGCGAGCATCTCGACCTTGGAAACGCGGCGGGCTTTCTTCTCGCCCTTGCTCATCACGCGCACGATGCTCGTGGGATGAGCGGCGTCTGCCAGCACGCGGGAGACCTGCGAGCGCGGGAAAGAGCCCGTGGGCGTCCATAGCGCCACCTCGAGCGCCTTGGTGCGACGCGAGGCGCGAATACCCACGCGCTCAAGGCCCAAGTCGTGGCTGCCGCTCAGATAATTGAGCGCGCCGACGACCGATTTGAGTGCCTTGGGGAAGCGTTTGTCGAACAACGGGCACGAATCAACGGTCACGATCTTGCTGGGGTCGACGCCGTGCATGCCAAGACGCACGCGGCCGTTGACAACGGTCGGCTCGAGCTCGATTTTATTGCGGTAGCCCCAGTCGTCCTTGGTACGACGGATAGGCTGTACCAGCTCATCGACCTGATCGGGGCTGAACTTGCCGATGCGCTCGAGCGTGGAGCGTAGGTTTTGCTCCTTGGCGGCAAGCTGCGCGGTGCGCGAGAGATTGCCCCACGAGCAGCCACCGCAAATACCCACGAAGGGGCAGGGAGGCTGGATGCGATCGGGGCTCGGCTCCAGAATCTCGGTGGTGCGGGCGCGCATAAACGACTTGCCGTCCTGCACGATCTCGGCCTCGACGGTGTCGCCTGCCACGGCGCCCTGGACAAAGACGGCCTTGCCGTTGTCGGCGTGCGCCAGCCCGTCGGCGCCGTACGTCATCGATTCTATGGTGAGCTTCATATTCCTGCCTGTCATTCGCGTTGTTGTCCGCACCATGGTAGCAGGGAAAAGCGCCCCGCATCCGAGGCTTTCCTCAAATGCGGGGCGCTTCTACAAACGTCTATTTGGTCTTGCCGGTAATGAGCGTCTTAAGGCCTAGACCGATCAGGCCCAGACCCATGCGCACGCGACCGGGACGATGGCGCTCAATGGCCTTGGTCTTGCCAACGGGCTTCTCGCGACGGGCGCTCGTCTCGGGTGCGGGCTTGGTGACCTGCGGCTCGGGCTGAGGTGCAGGTGCGGGCTCGGGCTCAATGACGGTCGCCTGGACCTTTTGGACCTTGGGTGCTACCGGCTGCGGCTCGGGCTCGGGGGCGGGTTTCGCCTCAATGACGGGCTCGGGCGCGGCCTCGGCGTTGCGATAGGCACGCTCCAGCAGGGCTTCCTGCGAGTTGAAGGGTTTCTCACCCTCTGCACGCTCCACGGGGACCCAGGTGCCGTCGCTCGTGAGGCTGCGGGCCTTCACGTTGTCGCGCAGCTGCATGCCCATGTACTCGTGTACCAGGGCGCGGCAGGTGGGGTCGAGCACGGGGAAGGCGATCTCCACGCGGTGCTCGGTGTTGCGTGTCATCATGTCTGCCGAGCTCAGGTAAATCATGTCCGAGTCCACGCCAAAAGCGTAAACACGGGCGTGCTCCAAAAAGCGTCCGACGATGGAGCGGACATGCACGTTCTCGGTCTTGCCCGGAACACCGGGCTTGAGGCACGAGATGCCGCGGATGATCATGTCCACGCGGACTCCAGCGCACGATGCCTCGGCGATCTTGTCGATGACCTCGCGGTCGGTGAGCGAGTTGAGCTTAAAGAACACGCGGGCGGGCTCGCCAGCGAGAGCGCGCTGAATCTCTCGATCCAGACCGCGCATGATGAGCGGCTTGAGGCCGACCGGCGCCACGCCCAGGAAGCGGTAATCGCCGCGCAGATTGCCCAGCGACAGGTTGCGGAAGAACAGGTTGGCGTCCTCGCCGATGCCGGGGTGGGCGGTCATGAGCATAAAGTCGCTGTAGAGTTTGGCCGTCTTCTCGTTAAAGTTGCCGGTGCCCAGCAGCGTCAGACGCGTTAGCGCCATGCCTTCGCGATAGGTGAGCTGGCAGATCTTGGAGTGGCACTTAAAGCCCTCGGAGCCGTAGATGACGGTGCAGCCGGCCTCTTCCAGGCGCTCGGCCCACTCGATGTTGTTCTGCTCGTCAAAGCGCGCGCGGAGCTCCATGAGCACCGTGACTTCCTTGCCGTTCTCGGCGGCATCGATCAGTGACTCGCACAGGCGGCTCTGCTTGGCCACACGGTAGAGCGTGATGCGCAGCGAGATGCACTCGGGGTCATAGGCGGCCTCGTGCACCAGGTCCAAGAACGGATTCATGGCCTCGTAAGGGTAAAAGAGCAGCTTGTCGTGCTGCAGCACCTGCTCGCGGATGGAGCGGGTCATATCGATGGTGGGGTTGGGCTGCGGCTTAAACGGCGTAAATAGCAGCTCGTTGCGTAGATGCTCGGGAATCTTGCCCTCAATGCCGAAGACGTAGCCCAGGTCGAGCGGGATATCGCAGGTAAAGACCGAGCGGCGAGAAAGCTCGAGCGCCTTGCGGATGGTCTTGAGCGTCGCCTTCTCGAGCGACCCCGAGACCGCGAGCACTACCGGCTGCAGACGCAGGCGCTTCTTGAGGATGCGCTTCATGTGCTGGCGGTAGTCCTCTTCCTCCTCGACGCCCTCGCCGTCCGGATCGATGTCGGCGTTGCGGGTGACGCGGATGAGCGCGCGGTCGAGTGGCTTATAGGAGCCAAAGCAGCTGTCCAGGCAGGCGAGGATGACGTCCTCGAGCAGAATGTAGGAGTAGGTGCCGGTGGGCGAGGGGATCTCGACCACGCGGTTCATCGAGGCGGGGATCTCGATAAGGCCCAGCAGGCTCTCCTCGTCGGTGACGCCGTCCAGGCCACAAGCCAGATAGAGTGCACCGTTGCGCAGGTTGGGGAAGGGATGGCGCGGGTCAATGACCAACGGCGAGATGACCGGCGACACGTAGGCCTGGAAGTAGCGGGTTACAAAGGTGCGCTCCTCGGGCGTAAGCGAATCGATGCGGGCGCGGTGAACGCCCAGGGTGTCGAGCTTGCCCTCGATGCTCTTAAAGATGGACTCCCATCGGGTAAGGAGCCCGGGCATTTCGGCCATGACAGCATCGACCTGTTCGGAGGCGGTCATATTGCTCTTGTTGTCGACAGGCTGTTTTTTGAGCTCTGCCAGATCGGACAGGCCGCCCACGCGCACCATGAGAAACTCGTCGAGGTTAGACTCGAAAATCGACACGAACTTTAGACGCTCGAACAGCGGAACGGTCTCGTCGAAGGCTTCGTCAAGCACACGGTTGTCAAAGCGCAGCCAGCTGAGCTCTCGGTTCTGCGTGTACGAGAAGTCGCGCGGCGGTTTGCGCAGCTTTGCGGCGGCTTGCTTTTTTTCGATTTTGCTCGGCATATGCATCTGTCCGTTCAGTCCCCGCAGGGGACGGTTGCCTAACACTATTCACTATTGTCTCAATTTAGTCGACCTATGGCACGGACGTATCGCGTGAACGGTATCTTTACCTACTTCTTACGCTGACAAGCCATAGAGCTGACGCCCGTCGCGTTGTGAAAAAACGGTCTATATCCTCACTCAACTGGTGAGTATGTGTGAATAAGAATGATAGGTAGCTGAATATCATCGAATACTGACAGAAACACGAACAAGCGTCATTTATATACATAAAACAGTTGTAGATATGCAATTCTTAATCGAAAGATTGGAGTTGTAATTGCGAATGATTTTTGAGAAAAAAGAGCGTTTACCTTAGAAAAGTTACTTTAGAACGCCGAAGTACATCATGGGGGAATCACATGCGATATACCGTTCATCGCACTTTGTTGACCGTTCGGGGGCGAGGTGGAACTGCGGGTGATATTTGGATATAACTAGAGCTGTCAGCAAGCAGCGTCCCATATGGAGGGGCGCTGATACATTCGGCCAGTAAGGCCCGAAAGAAAGGTAGGAGGCCATGACGAAAGGTCTGCACGTGCCTTCCGAGATCGGCAAGCTCAGGAAGGTCTG
>CAKUGT010000023.1 GCA_934654795.1 uncultured Collinsella sp. | reverse complement strand
AGCATCGAGGTTGCACTCAACCGCCTACTGCGCCAGATGCAAGAGGCCAAGCTGCAGCAGATGCGCTTTGTCAACGATGCGAGCCACGAGCTGCGCACGCCCATCGCGGTGATTCAGGGCTACGTGAACATGCTCGACCGCTGGGGCAAAGACGACCCGGACGTGCTGGCAGAGTCCATTGCCTCGCTCAAGGCCGAAAGCGAGCATATGCAGGAGCTCGTGGAGCAGCTGCTGTTTTTGGCGCGCGGCGATGCCGGGCGCACGGTCCTGCGGCGTGCGAATACTAACCTGGCCGCACTGGTCGGCGAGGTATGCGAGGAATCGCAGATGATCGATGCCGCGCACACATATCGACTGGCGTACGATGCCGCACTTACCAGCGACCCGCGCTGCGACGCGCCCGTTGACGTGGCGCTCGTGAAGCAGGCTCTGCGCGTGATCGTGCAGAACGCCGCCAAGTATTCGGACGCGGGCACATCCATCTCGTTTGGCGTGACGCCGGATGCGGGCGCGGGCACGATCGACATAAGTGTTGAGGACGAGGGTATCGGCATGAACCAAGAATCCGCAGCTCACGCGTTTGAACGGTTCTACCGCGCCGACAACGCGCGCGATGCCGGCGCGCAGGGCTCGGGTCTGGGGCTTGCCATTGCCAAGTGGATCGTCGATAGCCATGGCGGTGTCATTGGCGTGACTTCAGTCGAAGGCGTCGGCAGCCGCTTTACGATTCGCCTGCCACGATAGAAAGCCCCTCGGCATAAATAAAGGGATAAGGCCATGCGGCCCTATCCCTTTTTGCTAGCTATAGCAGCCTGTGCGCTACTCGCGGCACAGGTGCACGGCGAAGCCGGCGAACTCGCGCTTAAAGTACACGAGCTTGGTGCCGCCGTCGGGCAGCAGCACGCGCGACTCCTCGTTGACCTCGAGCCCGCGCTCGGCAAACCACTTCTCGGCCGCATCGATGTCGTTGACGGCAAAGCCAATGTGGCCCTTGGTGCCACGACCGTTCTGCTTCATGACCTCGATCAGCGAATCGTTAAAGTACGAAACCGGGGTCTCGATAACGGGTAGGCCCATCATCGTCGAGAACAGCTCCGCGATCTCCAGGGCATCGGCCGGGTCGGTGGCGTTAATGCCCACGTGGGCGACGCGCATGCCAAAGAGCTCTACCGGGTTGGCGTTCTGCTCATTCATACAGGCAGCGCCTACTGAGCCATAACGTCGAGAACGGCCTTCTCGGCAGCGACGCGGTTCATGCCGGTCATGAAGGGCACGCCACTCACGTACGGGCAGGTGAGGCCCTCGGGGGCAACGGTGGTGGCGATCAGCAGATCGGCACCCTCGTCGCAGTAGTCCTTGGCCTCGGAGATGGCGCACTGCACGATCTCGTACTTGTCGGCGTAACCGTTGGCGTCGAGCAGGGTGGCGACCTTCTGGGCAACGAGCGTGGAAGTAGCAGCACCAGCACCGCAAGCCAAAACGATCTTCTTCATAGGTAGTGTCTCCCTTCATGGTTTACTTTAGGTAAGTGTACCGCAGCGAGCGATGGCACTCAGCCTCGATGAGCTTTTATGCCAGTTTGCTTGTGCGCTGCGTATAATACATCTAGTACGTGTTGTCATACCGCTCGCTTTACGAGCGACTAAGGACCCTAACATGCCCGATTCCCGCACACTCTGGACCGCCGTCGTTATCATCTGCATCGGCGTGTCGGTGTTCTTTAGCGTCAAAAAACGCACCACGTTCAAGCGTCTGCAGCAGCTTATGGCTGCCAAGCAGTGGGACGAGTTCGATCGTTTGCTCGACGGCAAACTCACCAGCATGCTGTACCCGCGCTACAACCGCGACTACCTGCGTCTGAACTCCTATCTGCTGCGCGAGGACCACGAGCGCGCCAGCGAGATGTTCGACCTGCTGCTGGGGCTCAACCTGCCCAAGATGCAGCGCGTCGACCTGGTGATCAAGGCCTTTAACTACTACGTTGGCCAGGAGGACCGCAAAAAGTCTAAGGAACTTTTGCACGAGATCAAGGGCTTTGAGGACGGTCAGGCCGAGGCGGTCGCGCACGAGTGCCAGCTGATGTACGACACGATGATCCTCAAGCGTCACAACGACATTCCCGAACTGGAGCGCATGCTCAAGGAAGCCGGCGACGACCCGGTCAAGCGCTGCCGCCTGGAGTATCTGCTGGCCCTGCAGTACAAGAACAAGGGCGACGAAGCCAAGTTCCAGGAGTTCCTGGAGAAGTCGGGCCAACACTCGATGGCAGTCAACGCGTAACGGACGGCTTGTGCTAGACTTCTAGTCTCACGGGGGCGTGGCGGAATTGGCATACGCAGGAGACTTAAAATCTCTCGCCGCAAGGATTGTGGGTTCGAGTCCCACCGCCCCTACCATATGATTGCTTGCGAGCCCGTGTCCCTTTGGGATGCGGGCTCGCTTCTTTTAGACGCCGGTGGGGCTCGAACCCGCGAGGGGGTGAGCGTCAAGCGGACGCGCAGCGTCCGCAGCGAGCCGGCAAGGGCGCCGGCAGGCGGCCGAAGCCGGTGCGGATTTGCGCAGCAAATACGCGGACGTCCCACCGCCCCTACCATATGGAGCTTACGAGCCCGTATCCCCAAGGGATGCGGGCTCGTCTCTTTTTCACGCCGGCGGGGCTCTAAGTTGCGGTGGAATAGTTAAAGAGTGCTGAGGCTCGGGGTCCAGCCGATGGTGGGGGTCGCGCCGTCGAGAGTCTCGTTGATGGTGGCAGCCATGCCGGCAAGCAGGCTGTTCTCGCTTACGGTGAGCGTGTCGTAGCCGCCGGCTCGCATAAGCTCGCGAATCACCACGGCACCAGCCAAGATCACGCCCGCGCGTTTGGGCTGTACACCCGGTAGCGCGGCGATGCCTTCCGCGTCCAACACAGACATGCGCTCGATAGCGGCCGAGACCTGCTCCAGCGACAGCTCGCGTAGGTGCACAAAGCTCGAATCATACGGTTCCAGCTCGTGAACGAGTGCCACGAGCGTGGTGACGGTGCCACCCACCGCAACGAGGCGCTCGGCGCGCTCAAAGTCGACAGGCAGGCCCTCAAAGTAAGCCCCGAACTGCTCGCCCGACCACGCAGCGGCGGCTGAAAGCTCGCCATCCGCGGGCGGCAACGCGGCGAAAAAGCGCTCCGTCACGCGGCGGCAACCGATGTCCAGCGAGCGCGTCCCTTCCAGCGCAAAAACCCCGCGCTCCGGAGCGTATACGCCCGTCGCGAGCTCCGTGGAGCCACCGCCCGAATCGGCGACGATGATGCGCTCGCCAGCAAAGTCGTGCGCCACGCCAAAAAACGTCAGGCGCGCCTCGACCTCGCCCGGAATCACCTGTGGCTCAAGCCCCAGATCGCGCAGGCCGTCCAGCAGCAGCGCGGCATTGGACGCATCGCGCGCGGCACTCGTGCACGTGGTGCAGATGCACACGGCCCCAAAGGCACGGGCCTCGTCCACAAACATGCGGCACGCAGCAAGCACACGCTCGACAGCCGCCTCGCAAAAGCGGCCCGTCGCGTCCACGCCCTCGCCCAGGTCGGTAATCTCGGTATGCTTGGACGATTCCACGATCGCCCCGGCCTCGACCTGCGCCAGCACCAGTCGCGACGACACCGTTCCCAGGTCGATCGCGGCTACCTTATAGCGTTTGCAATTTGTCATTGCGGGCTTCCCTCCGGGCGCTATTTGCCGTTGGACACGACCGTCTGGCCCTCGACGCCGTTAAACCCAAACAGCATGTCGAGCGCCTGGATGTACCACGGCGCGTCCTTGCCGACTTCTTCGATTTCCTTGGCCACTTCGCTGGCCTTCTTGGCGTTTGAGGACTTTTTGCTCGACGACGAGTCCGAATCGTCGTCCAAGCCTAGCACGTCAATCTTCTTCTCGCCGGGCATCACCAGGCCCAGGTCCTCGGACGCCGCGTCCTTGATACCCTCCTCCGAGAGCAGCTTGTCGACGCTTTTTTGCAGCTCATCATTGTATTGCTGGCGAATCTCGACCTGCTTGGCCAAGATATCGCTCGAGCGTTTTGCCACGTACAAGTCGCGCACGGGGAAATACAGGCTCACGAGCACCAGCGCCACGACAATGCCGATAAACAGCGGACGCAGAGAGCCATGCGTAAAGTCATAGATCGCCTTGACCACCGCGTTGTCGTTGGCGTAATGCATAAAGTCCGAGCCCGAAAGACGGCTCGAAGGTCTGCTCGATTTGTCGTGTGCCTGAGTCGAGGGACGCGACGCATGCGACGAACGTGCCGGGCGCACCGGTCCATCTGTCGAAGTATTCACTTTAGCATTGGGGCGCGAGATACTTGTCGGGCGCCGCACGGGGCGGTCGACGCCGGCGTAGGCGGACCCACCGAGCTGCACCGTGCGCGCACGGCGAGGCGACGGCTCGCGCGAACCGGCGGAATAGTACCTGTTGTCGTAAATCTGATCCATGTGCGCCTTGTGCGGTTGAGGTTTGTTTGCGCTAAGTATTCTAGTTATAGCACGAGCGCCCGCACCGCCTTCGCCAGCCTTTGCTCGACATAAAAAAGGCGCTGAGCCATATGGCCCAGCGCCCACAGCGCTTTGCGGCGTCCAGCCAAGGCGGGGCGGAACCGAGTCAGCCTCCCCCTCGCCAAATTCGCCCGTTTAGCGAATGTTGTAGAACGCAGACTTGCCGGCGTAGCGCGCGCTGCCCTCGAGCTCATCCTCGATACGGATGAGCTGGTTGTACTTGGCAATACGGTCGCTGCGGCACGGGGCGCCCGACTTGATCTGACCGGCATTGACACCCACGACCAGGTCGGCGATCGTGGAATCCTCGGTCTCGCCGGAGCGGTGGCTCACGATGCAGGCGTAGCCGGCCTCCTTGGCGGTCTCGATGGCCTCGAGCGACTCGGTAAGCGTGCCGATCTGGTTGACCTTGACCAGAATCGCGTTGGCGGCACCCAGCTCGATGCCCTTCTTGAGACGCTCGGTGTTGGTGACGAACAGGTCGTCGCCCACCAGCTGCACCTTGTTGCCAATGCGACGGGTAAGCTCGACCCAGCCGTCCCAGTCCTCCTCGGCCATGCCATCCTCGATGGAGATGATGGGGTAGGTGTCGACGAGCTTCTCCCAGTAATCAACCATCTGAGCACTCGTGTACTCCACGCCCTCGCCCTTGAGCTCGTACATGCCGGTCTCGGCGTTGTAGAACTCGGTCGAGGCCGGGTCCATGGCGTACATGAAGTCGACGCCGGGCTTAAAGCCAGCCTTCTCGACGGCCTTGGTAATGTACTCGAACGGCTCGGCATTGGTCTTGAGGTTGGGCGCAAAGCCGCCCTCGTCTCCCACGCCGCCGCCTAGGCCGGCCTCGTGCAGCACGCCCTTGAGGGTGTGGTAGACCTCGGCGCACCAACGCAGGCCCTCGGTAAAGCTCGGGGCGCCCACCGGCATGATCATGAACTCTTGGAAGTCGACGTTATTGTCGGCATGCACGCCGCCGTTGAGGATGTTCATCATGGGCGTGGGCAGCAGATGAGCGTTGACGCCGCCCAGGTACTGGTACAGCGACAGGCCCGCCGACTCGGCAGCGGCGCGGGCAACGGCCAGCGACACGCCCAGGATGGCGTTGGCACCGAGCTTGGTCTTGTTGGGGGTACCGTCCGCGGCAATCAGCGCGGCATCGACGGCGCGCTGGTCGAAGGCGTCGATGCCCACGACGGCGTTAGCGCACTCGTTGTTGACGTGCTCGACGGCCTGCGAAACGCCCTTGCCCAGGTAGCGGCCCTTGTCGCCATCGCGCAGTTCGCAGGCCTCAAAGGCGCCGGTCGAAGCACCCGAAGGCACCATTGCGCGGCCGAAGCTGCCGTCCTCGAGCACGACCTCGACCTCGACGGTGGGATTGCCGCGGCTGTCGAGCACCTCGCGACCGTAGACGTCCAAAATATCGCTCATGTTGTCTCCCTCTCACTTGGAAACGTAGTGGATGCAAGCGACCGGCTGACCGTGCACCGTCGGTGCGTCTCCGTAAGTTAGCCATGTCGCACTTTTTGCATTATGCCCTAAGTTAGCCGAGGGATACACTTGATTTTCGAAAAATTTAGCGGGAACGATGAGGCGTGTCAGCCCGTCGTTCCCGCAGCCTTACTCCTCCGCCTTTGCGGCATCCCAGAGGTCATTGAGGCCGTGGGTCGAAAGCTCGGCCAGATCCACATGGGCGTCGGCCGCCATCTGCTCCATCGCAGCCCAGCGACGGCGGAACTTGGCCGTGCTCGCGCGCAGGGCGCTCTCGGCGTCAATCCCCTCTTTGCGCGCAACGTTGACTAGGGCAAAGAGCAGGTCGCCAAATTCCATCTCGCGCTCGGGCGAGCCGGGCGCCTCGGCCTCAAACTCGGCACGCTCCTCGGCAACCTCGTCCCACACGTCCTGGACCGTCTCCCACTCAAAGCCCACGGCCGCCGCCTTGCGCGACACCTTCTGAGCTTGCATCAGCGCCGGCAGGTGCGTGGGCACGCCGTCGAGCAGGCCTTCGGGCGCAGCCTCGCCCGCCGCCACAGCCTTGTCCTTGGCAGCCTTCTCGGCAAGCTTGACCTCGTCCCAAATCTTGAGCACCTCGTCGGGGTTGTCGGCATCCGCATCGCCAAACACGTGCGGGTGGCGGCGAATGAGCTTGGCGTCAATATCGCGTGCCACGTCGGCCAGCGTAAACTCGCCGGCGTCCGCCGCAATCTGCGCATGCAGCACCACCTGCATGAGCACGTCGCCCAGCTCCTCGCGCAGATGCGCGGCATCGTCGGCCTCGATGCAGTCGAGCGCCTCATAGGCCTCCTCGATCATGTTCTTGCCAATGCTGCGGTGCGTCTGCTCGCGGTCCCACGGGCAGCCATCGGGCTGACGCAGACGCCAGATGGTCTGCACCAGATGCTGCAGCTCGACCGACGCGTCGACCAGCGTGGACAAATCGCGCGAGCCCTCGGCATTTTGCTGAGCCATGTGCTGCGCCATGGTTATTCCTCCTCCAGGATCACGTGGCGGAACGCGCCGCCCTCGTAGATGCCGTAGCTGTGTGTGCCGTCCTTGGGGATGCTCACGCTGCCGGGGTTGAAGAGCCACAGGCCCGGGTGCGCCTCGCTTGCCTCGTTAACCTTGTTATGCGTGTGGCCGTAGACGAGCGCGGAGCCTTCGGGCAGCGCGGGCGCGTGGTCGACGCTGTTGTGCATGCCGGCGCCAAAGACGTGGCCGTGCGTCAGGAACAGCTCGCGGCCGGTCTCGTCGAACAGCGTGGCGTAGTCGGCCATGACGGGGAAGTCGAGCACCATCTGGTCGACTTCGGCGTCGCAGTTGCCGCGCACCGCGATGATGCGGTCGGCCAGGGCGTTGAGCAGCGGAATCACGCGCTTGGGGGCGTAATCGCGCGGCAGGTCGTTGCGCGGGCCGTGGTAGAGCAGGTCGCCCAGCAGCACAATACGGTCGGGCCGCTCGGATTCGATGGCGGCGACCAGACGCTCGGCCCAGTATGCCGAGCCATGGATGTCGGAGGCGATGAGGTATTTCATGGTGGTCCTTTCGGGTGGGGTTGATAGGGGCTGAATACGAGGTCTGGCGGATATGGAGCCCATCTACCGTGTTACTCGAATCGCAGCGCCGCGCTCTGAGCCGCCTGCATCACGCGCTGGAGCGGCACGTTATGCTCGCGGGCAAGACGGGCGCAGTCCTCGTACTCGGGCGCCGCACGCTCACTGCCGTCGGGCAGGGTGGCTATTTTGACGGCCACCTCGCCCCAAGGCGTCGCCACCTGCTCAAAACGACGCGGCAGGCAGACGCGTTCCATCACCTGGCGACGAACGGCGTTGGTCGTGGTCTCCAAAAAGATAATCGTCTGTAGGCGCTCGATATCCTCGTGCGAGCAGATCACCTGCAGCTGCCAGCCGGGGCGGCCCTTCTTGCAGTAAAGGGGCAGCCAGTGCACCTCGCGCGCGCCCGCCTCGCGCAGGCAGTCGGCGGCATAGGCGAGTACCTCGGGCGACGCATCGTCGATGTCGCATTCCAGCTTGACGATGGTTTCGGGCGCATCGGTCTCGCGGGACAGCGGAGATGTACTTCCACGTTGCATACGGTCCGGATCCTTTCCGCACGGGCTCGTTTTGTTCACCCAAACGCTAGCACATCGGACGTGGCACAGGCGTGACTTTCGTCCGTCGTCACCCTCGCCCTCATCCAAACATGTACGTCAGCCTCCAAACATGTCATTTTTTGTCGGTTTTGGAGGCTGACGTACACGTTTTGAAGCGAGGCCGCACCACGCGCCGCGCAGCCTTTCCAATCGATTTCGACCCCCGGCGTGCCCGGCGTGTTGAGGGCTGCGCCATTACAATGGAGCAGATTCGCCGAATGCAAAGGAGTCGCCATGCCCGCATGCCCGCTGGTCGATTGCCATACTCATACTTCGTTTTCGGACGGCCATGCCTCGTTTGAGGAAAACGTCCGCGCTGCTGCCGCCGCTGGCTGTCGGGTCATGGTCTCGACCGACCACCTCACCCTGCCCGCCAGCATGGATGCTAACTGCGAGGTGCAGGTCGTCGAGGGCGACTTGCCGGCACATCGTCTGGCATTTGAGGACGCCCGTAAACTCGCCGCGCAGATCGCGCCGGAGCTCAACTTTATCTATGGCTTTGAATGCGATTGGTACGAAGGCTGCGAGCCCTTGGTTGAGCGCTGGTCCCAGGGCGCCGTGGTGCGCTTGGGCAGCGTGCATTGGATTGGCGACCCGGGCGATATCATGGCCGGCGCCGCGGGCACGGCGGGAACAGAGAGCGTCGCTCGTCCCGATACGCCCGATTCGCTTTGTGGCTGGATCGACGACGATACCAACCTGCATGTTTGGGAAAACTTAGGCGTACGCGGCGTATGGGAACGCTACGTCGACGACTGGTGCCGCGCCTGCGAGAGCTCGCTCAACTTTGACGTGATGGCCCATCCCGACCTGGTCATGCGTTTTTCGAAGGAGGGCTTTGCGCCCGACTTTGACCCGGCGCCGTTTTGGGGGCAGATGGCCGAGTGCGCGCACGATACGGGTCGCCGCGTTGAGGTCTCGACGGCCGCACCGCGCAAGGGGCTCGACGACTACTATCCCGCGACCGGCCTTTTACGTCACTTTGTCCACGCCGAGGTGCCGATCACTTTTGGCTCGGACGCGCACCGCGCCTGCGACATCTGCTGGAACATTCGCGAGGCTCAGGCCCACGCCTACGGCTGCGGTTATCGAACCTTCGACATCCCCCATCTCACCGGCGAATGGGAGTCCACGCCCCTCGCCTAACTAGTCGTTTAAGAACGTCCCCAATGACTAGTGGCGGCGGGCGTTGAGTTCGCCGGCCAGCTCGTCGAGGGTAATGCCGTAGCGCTCGAGCGTCACGAGCAGGTGGTAGATCAGGTCGCCGGCCTCGTAGCGAATGTGATCGTGGTCGTTATCCTTGCAGGCCATGATCACCTCGCTCGCCTCCTCGGCAAGCTTCTTGAGCAGCTCGTCCTCGACGTCGGTCAGCAGACGGGCGGTGTAGCTCTCCTGTGGCGACGCATCGCGACGACCGTGAATCACCTCGGCCAGGCCCGTCAGCGTCTCGCCGATATTTCCCGGCTGCACGTTAGCTGTTCTGACTCCCATGGTTATTTCCTCTCGTTACTGCAGCGTAAAGTAGGTACCGGTCTCATCGAACCGAGGCTTTGCGCCCTTTTTCTCAAAGAACTCAACGATGACGGCATGGGCCTCATCGAGCCTTTCCTTCTCGGCCTCGAGCCAAAACGACTGCGCCCCGCAGGCATCGGTCAGGTGCACGCGGCACGGCACGCCCGCGCGGAGGAGTTCGGCGTTGCAGTCGGCGACTTCGAACGGCGTCACGACCTTCATCGTGTTCCCCCCTTTACGCACTTAAAGAAGCAGGTACGGCTGCCGGTATGGCAGGCCGGACCCGGCGAGTCGACCTTGACCAGCAGCGTATCGCTATCGCAGTCGGCCCAGAGCTCCTTGACCTCCTGCATGTTGCCGCTCGTCGCGCCCTTGTTCCAGAGCTCCTGGCGGCTGCGGCTCCAAAACCACGTGGTCCCGGTCTTGAGCGTAAGTCCCACCGATTCCTCGTTCATCCAAGCAACCATAAGCACCTCGCCGGTATCATATTGCTGAACCACACAAGGAATCAGCCCGCGGGCGTCGTATTTAAGATCAGCAGCTTCTACTACCTCAGTCATCATTTCTCCCAAGTAATAACAGTAAGCCCCACAGGTCGGCGAGGGTTGTCCAGGTGCCGCAGGTTGCCGCGAAAGAGGAGCGACGCGTACTTTGTGAGCGGCAAGATGCGGTGCCTGGGCAAGCCGCAGCGCTAGAAGTCCAACCTGACAGGGATGCCCTGCGAGGCCATGTACTCCTTCACCTGGCGAATGCTGAAGGTTCCAAAGTGAAAGACGCTTGCTGCCAGCACGGCATCGGCTTCGCCCTCGATCACGCCCTCGGCGAAATGCTCGAGCGTGCCCACGCCGCCGCTCGCGATGACGGGGATTGGCACCGCGCGCGCCACGGCGCGGGTGAGCGCCAGGTCAAAGCCAGCCTTGGTGCCGTCGCGATCCATGCTGGTGAGCAAGATCTCGCCGGCACCGCGACGGGCCGCCTCCTCGGCCCACGCCACCGCATCGATACCCGTGGCGTTGCGGCCTCCTGCGGTAAAAACCTCCCACTTGTCGGCATCCGGCTGCCCAGGCAGGCCGACGCGCTTGGCATCGATCGCCACGACCACGGCCTGGCTGCCAAACGCCGCGGCAGCCTGGCTGATCAGCGACGGGTCGCGCACGGCGGCAGAGTTGAGCGATACCTTGTCGGCACCGGCCGCCACCATGGTTCGCATGCCCGCCAAGTCGCGGAAACCGCCGCCCACGGTATAGGGAATAGCGAGCTCCTCGGCCGCGTGCGCCGCCATCTCGATGGTCGTCACGCGGTTGTCGCTCGTGGCGGTAATGTCCAGGAAGACGACCTCGTCTGCACCCTCGCGGTCGTAGGCACGGGCAAGCTCCACCGGATCGCCCGCATCGCGCAGGCTCACAAAGTTGACGCCTTTGACCACACGGCCGTCCTTGACGTCTAGACAGGGAATCACGCGCTTGGTAAGCATGGGCTACTCCTCCCCTCGGGCGGCGGCCAACGCCTGTACCAGCGTAAAGTTGCCCTCGTAGAGCGCACGGCCGGTGATGGCACCTTCAATCGCGCCCTCGCCCACCGCGGCCAGCGCGCGGATGTCGTCGAGCGTCGAGATGCCGCCCGAAGCCACGACGGGAAATCCCGCGACCTCGGCCACATGGCGATACGCCGCCACATCGATGCCCGTCTGCATGCCATCGCGCGCGATGTCGGTATACACCAGATGCTTAAAGCCCAGCTCGGAAAGCTGCGCCACTGCATCGTCGAGCGCCACGCCCGCGCCGTCGCGCCAGCCATTCACCTTGACCTGGCCGTCGCGCGCGGCAATATCTGCCACCAACAGCTCGCCAAAGCCTTGGGCTGCCACCTCGGCAAAACCCGGCTCGGTCACCAGCACGGTGCCCAGCGCAATGCGGCGAGCACCATAGCCGGCCAGCTCGTCGATGCGCGCGAGCGAGCGGACACCGCCGCCCACGTCCACGGACAGGCCGTCGACGCCGCAGATAGCCTTAATCGCCGCCGAGTTGGCAGCGCACGCGTCCTCGTCCTCGCCAAAAGCAGCGGACAGGTCGACGACATGCACCCAGTTCGCGCCCTGCTCGGCAAACGAGCGGGCGACGGCGACGGGGTCGTCGGAATATACCTTGCAGCGGCTGCGGTCGCCGCGCTCCAGGCGCACAACCTTGCCGCCGATCAGATCGATTGCGGGAAACAGGATCATCGGCCAACCTCCTCGACGATGTTGACGAAGTTCTTAAGAATGCGCTGACCAAGCGCGGAGGATTTCTCGGGATGGAACTGACAGCCCCACACGTTGCCATGACGCGCGATGCACGGGAAGCTCCGCGTGTAGTGCGTGCGCGCCAAAACATCAGCGGCATCGGCGTCGTCGGCCACCGCGTAGCTGTGGGTGAAGTACATGTTGGCGCCCTCGGCAAAACCGGCGAGCAACGGATCGGCCGCGCCGGCGGGCGTCATGTGCACCTGGTCCCAGCCCACGTGCGGCACCTTCAGGCGACTCGATTCCAAGCGCGTACACGAACCGCGCATGATGCCCAGGCCATCGACCCAGGGGCCGCCAGCCTGCTCGGGGGTGCCGCCATCCGCGGCCACGCCCTCGTCCGCAGGCACGCCCTCGTTGCCGCGCTCAAAAAAGAGCTGAAGACCCAGGCAGATGCCGAGCAGCGGAGTTCCGGCGACAACGGCACCGAGCACCGCGTCCGCCTCGCCGCTCTGGCGCATAAAGGCGATCGCGTCATAGAACGCGCCCACGCCCGGGATGACCAGGCCGTCGGCGTCGCGGATCTGCTCCGGATCATCCGACGTACAGGCGGCGGCACCGGCGCGCGCAAGCCCGCGCACGACGCTCGACAAGTTGCCCTTGTGGTAGTCGACCACCACGATCTTCGGTTCGCCCACGCGACCCCTCCACTTCTCATCATCCAAAACCACCACAAAGGGGACAGGTACCTTCGTGGTGGTTTTACCCTTGTGACGGTTACAGTGAGCCCTTGGTACTGGGGATGCCCTGTACGCGGGGATCGAGCTCGCAGGCGTGGCGCATCGTGCGGCCCACGGCCTTAAAGGCGGCCTCAATAATGTGATGCGAGTTGCCGCCCGCCAGCTCGCGCACATGCAGCGTGAGCTTGGCATCGCGCGCGAAGGCGTAGAAGAACTCGACCGCCAGCTCGGTATCGAAGCTGCCCACGCGCTCGGTGGGCACGGGCAGCTCGCAGTAGGCCTGTCCGCGGCCCGAGATATCCACGGCAGCCATCACAAGCGTCTCGTCCATGGCAATCGCCGCATCGGCAAAGCGCGTAATGCCCGCCTTGTCGCCCAGCGCCTGGCAAAACGCCTCGCCCAGCACAATGCCCGTGTCCTCGACGGTGTGATGCGCGTCGACCTCCACGTCGCCCACCGCGTGCACCGTCAGGTCAAACAGACCATGGCGGCCAAAGGCGTTGAGCATGTGATCGAAAAACGGCACGCCGGTCGAGATATCGCACACGCCGGATCCATCCAGGTCGAGCTTGACGACAATGTCGGTCTCGCCCGTCTTACGGGTTACCTCGGCATAACGGCCCATCTACATCTCCTCCTTCACCAGCGCGGCGAACGCGTCCAGCACTTCTTCGTTTTCCTGCGGCGTGCCCACGGTAATGCGCAGACAGTCCGCAAGGCCCGGCGCGTAGCTAAAGTCGCGCACCAAAATGGAATACTCGTCGCGCAGGCGCTCGCGCAGGCGCGTGGCGTGCGGAGTGCGCACGAGCACAAAGTTCGCCGCACTCGGCCATGCCTCCACCGGCAGGCCCGCGGCACCCATCGCGTGCAAGGAAGCCAGCTCGCGGTCGCGCTCGTTCGCAACCAGCGCCACCACGGGCGCATACGCATCGCGGGCACGTACGCAGGCAAGTGCCGCGGCCTGGCTCAGCACATTGACCGAATAGATCTGGCGAATCGCCGCGAACACGTCGATGACCTCGGGCGCTGCAATCACATAGCCCAGACGCGTGCCAGCGGCGCCAAACGCCTTGGACAGCGTGTGCAGAATCACCAGGTTGGGATGCTCGGCGATAAGTCCCTGTGCCGTCGTGGCCGCGCCAAACGAATCGTCGGCAAACTCAACATAGGCCTCGTCGACCATAACCATGCCGGGGCAGGCTTCGCACAGCGCCGCGACAAAGTCGAGCGGAGCCACGTCGCCCGTGGGATTGTTGGGCGAGGTCACGATGGCCAGGTCGCACTCCGGCGCCGCGGCAAGCACGGCAGCCTGGTCGAGCTCAAAAGTGGCAGGATCGCGCCACACGTCGCGTACCTCGGTCTGGCACAGCGACGCAAAGAAGGCGTACTCGCTAAAGCACGGCGGGCAGTTGAGCAGAGTCCGCCCCGCGCCGCCAAACGCCAGCAGGTAGTTATAGAGCAGCTCATCGCCGCCGTTGCCCACGCAGATATTCTCGCGCGTCACGCCATGCCAGGCAGCAAGCTCGTCGCGCAGGTCATTGGACATGGGATCGGGATAACGGTTGAGCGGCGTGGCAGCCAGGGCCGCATCGACCGCCTCGCGCACGCCGGCCGGCACGGGATAGGTGTTCTCGTTGGCCGAAAGGTTGATGCGTGTGGGCGTAAAGTTGGGATCGTAGGGCTCAATACCGGCCAAGTAAGGCTGGACGAGCCCCTTCATGCGGGGCGTCAGCTCGGCCATATTAGGCCTCCTCGCCGGTCGCGCCCGCGCCATCCGCGCCCGCAGCCGCCAGGTCCACGCCCTCGGCAACCGTCGCGGTCGCATCGCCCGGCCAGGCAACCTTAGTCAGGTCGGCTGCCGCCAGCGACTCAGCACTCACAGAGTCCTCGCCTTGCTCCAGCACACGACGGCGCAATGCGGCCGAAAGCGCGTGCGCCCACAGGCCCTCTGCCTCGGCCAGACGCTGCGTAGCGGGAGCGTCGGAAAGCAGACCCTCGGGCGTGTAGCAGATGACGCTCGAGCGCTTGACGAACTCCTCCACCGAAAGCGGGTTGGAGAACATGGCCGTGCCGCCGGTCGGCAGCGTGTGGTTGGGGCCGGCGACGTAATCGCCGAGCGGCTCGGAGCTCCAGGCGCCCACAAAGATGGCGCCGGCGTTGCGAATGCCGCCGAGCAGGCCCATCGCGTCCTTGCAGTGCAGCTCCAGGTGCTCGGGCGCCACGGTGTTCACGGCCTCGACGGCGGCGGCCATGTCGGCGGCCACCACGATGGTGCCCTCGTTATCGAGCGAGGCACGCGTGATCTCGGCGCGCGGCGACTGTGCCACCAGGATGTCGATGCCGGCCTCGACCTCACGCGCAAACTGCTCGTCGCAGGTCACCAGGTAGCAGGCGGCCAGCGGATCATGCTCGGCCTGAGCCATCAGGTCGGCAGCGACCACCATGGGCTTGGCGGTGGCGTCGGCCAGCACGCAGACCTCGGACGGACCAGCGACCATGTCGATACCCACGTCACCCGACACGATCTGCTTGGCCGCGGCGACAAAAGCGTTGCCCGGGCCGGTGATCTTGTCGACGCGCGGAATGGCCTCGGTACCGTACGCCAGCGCGGCCACGGCCTGAGCGCCGCCCACCATATAGATCTCGTCCACGCCGCCGAGCTTGGCCGCGGCGAGCGTGTAGGGGCTGATAAGGCCGTCCTTTTGCGGCGGGGTCACCATGACCACGCGCTTGACGCCGGCGACCTTGGCGGGAATGGCATTCATGAGCACCGTGGAGGGATACTGCGCGCGACCGCCCGGCACGTAGATGCCGGCCGCCGCGAGCGGGGTCACCTTAACGCCGAGCATCGTGCCGTCCGCACGCGTGGTAAACCAGCTCTGCTCGACCTCGCGCTGGTGGAACTCGCGAATCTGGCGCGCGGCCTTCTCGAGCGCGGCGACAAAGGCCGGGTCGAGGCCTTCGAGCGCAGCATCGATCTGCTCCTGCGGCAGGCGGAAGCTCTGCAGCTCAACACCGTCAAAACGCTGGCAGCAATCGCGCACCGCGGCATCGCCGTTGGCGCGCACGTTGGCCACGATATCGCGGGCGGCGTCGACGATGTTTTGCGGCAGCACGCCCTTGCGGTTGAGCTGGTTGGTAACGAGGCGCTCGCCGGGAGCAAGCTTGATGGTCTTCATATCGGTATCCCCTATCGGTCGAGGTTGCGTTTGAGAAACGAGAGGCCGGGCAGTGGCGACAATCGGCCCGCAGCCCGGACGTGGGGGCGCCCGTGCGCGCTCGCGCTATTGTGCCGAGCCCGCGACGGGCTCAAAATGCTTGTCCTTCACGGCAGCCGCCAAGCGATCGGCCAGGTTACGCACACGCGGGTCCAGACGCGCAGCGCCCGGGTTAACGAAGAAGCGCGCCGTGCAATCCATGATGCGACCGGTAATGACCAGGTCGTTGTCGCGCAGGGTCGCACCCGTTGCGGTAATGTCCACGATGCGGTCGGTCATGCCGACAATGGGGCCCAACTCAATATTGCCGTGCAGCGAGACGATATCGGCATTCACGCCGCGCTCGGCATACCAGGCGCTCGCGATGCGCGGGTACTTGGTGGCCACGCGAAGCGACCCGCGGCGGGCATAGTTGCGCTCGGCCTGGCCGGCGCGCCATGCGGGCTCCGCCTCAATGAAGGTGCACAGGCCATAGCCCAGATCGACGAGCTGCAGCAGGTTGAGGTCGGCCTCGATGAGCGAGTCCCAGCCGCAGATGCCGCAGTCGGCACCGCCGCAGCCCACAAAGGCGGGCGCGTCGCTGGGGCGCACGATGACAAACTCAATATCGCCGACCGCGCCCTCGCCGGCACGCGTGTCGCGACCGCGCACGATCAGGTGGCGGCCGGGATCGCGCAGCTCAGAGACTTCCAAGCCCGCGGCCTCGAGCACGTCGAGCGTGTCGGCCTTGAGCGAACCCTTGGGCACGGCGATGCGCAGCGGGCTCTCGGCGCCACGGCCCACGGCGTGATCGCCATCGGAGGCGGCGTCCTCGGCCGAGGTGCGCGCGGCCTCCAAGCGCTCGAGCGAAAAGGCAAAGCCTGCCGCTGGCACCTCGATGCCCTCGCCAAAAGCGCCGGTAAAGATAGAGTCGTAGCGACCGCCCGAGCCGACCGGATCGGGCAGGCCACCCGCGTAGGCCTTAAAGACCAGGCCGGTGTAGTAATCGAAGGAATTCATGATGGAGAAGTCGAAGGACAGCACCTGAGCGTCCTCGGGAGCCAGACCCTCAACAAGAGCACGCAGCTCGCGTGTGAGCGGCGCGACGATACCGGCCGCCGCCAGCAACGCGTCCACGCGGTCGAGCACCTCGGCGCCGCCATGCAGGCGCGGCAGCTCGCTAATGGCGGCCTTCACGGCCTCGGGCTCGGCGCTTTCCGCCACGCGGGTATCGAGGCCCACAAAGTCGTTGGCGTGCACGCAACGCAGCGCCTCGGCAGCCAGCTCGCGATCCTCGCATGCCGCGAGCAGCTCCTTAAACGGGCGCACGCTACCTGCGATAATGCGCGCATCGGGCAGTGCGAGCTTATGCACAGCTTCGGCCACGAGCGACACAATCTCGACATCGCCCGCGGTATCGCCCGCGCCGATAAGCTCAAAGCCCAACTGGGTGAACTGACGCGAGCCGCCGGCATTGCGCTGGCACTCGCGAACCACCGGCGCCTCGTAGCGCAGGCGAAGCGGCAGGTCGGCCGCGCGCATGCGGGTCGAGACCAGACGCACGATGGGCAGCGTGTTGTCGGGACGAACCACCAGCAGGCGGCCGTCGTCGTCAAAGAGCTTGAACGGCGTGTCCGCAATGCGGCCGCCCTCCTCGAGCGAACCCTTATCCTCGAGCAGCGGCGTTTCGACCGGCAAATAATGATGCTCCCTAAAGCAGCCCTTCACCGTCAGCGCAATCTCTTCGCGCGCCTGAGCCTCCTCGGGCAATATGTCCCGGAATCCCCACGGTGTGGCCGTCATCTGGTGAGCCTCCTCATGCTGTGTTGCATACAGAACAAACGACCGGCATAGCTCCGCCGGTCTTTTGGGTACTTTAGCATACTGGAGTGCTTGCGGGGAGAATCGTCTCCCACGGCTCACAGCGTATTCATTTGGAAACAATGGCGGGCGGTGACTTGCTCGCCGGAAAATGCATCCCGGAATGGGCGCTCAAAATGGGACATACTTTCCGCCTGAGGCTCAACCGGAAAGTACATCCCAGAATGAGCCCTCAGAATGGGACGCACTTTCCGCTTAAAGCTCAACGGGAAAATGCGTCCCATTTTCAAGCCGAAGAATGGGATGCGCTTTCCCAACTGGGCCCCAACGGGAAAATCAATCCCGGAATGAGCCCCCAAAGTGGGACGCACTTTCCGAAACTCGCCCAACGGGAAAATGCGTCCCACTCTGAGCCAGGATTCCGGGACGCGCTTTCCGCAGAGGCCTCAACCGGAAACTGCGTCCCATTTTCCAGCCGAGAACTGACCCCAGCCCCCAGGCGTCAGCCCGGCGCGCATTCACCCTGCCTACACGCCAATCGCGCGGCGGTACACTGCCATCACCTGCGCATCGGCTGCGGCGGGATCGGCAAAATAGTGCCAGTCGTAGGTCTCGGCCGAAACTACGCCCTTATAACCACGCGCGACGAACCTATCCAGGTCGGCACGCATATCGCGGTCGCCGTCACCCCAGGCCAGATGCGTCGTGCCATCTGCCGCAACATCGACAAAGTGCACGTGGGCAACGTCATCGCCGAGCGCATCGAAATAATCATCGATGGTATCCCCCGCCACCGCCATGGCACCCATATCAAGGCACGCCTTGAGCGCAGGATGGTCAACCGCGTCAATCATGCGCTTGGTATCGGCCGCCGAGTTCACAATCATCGACTCAACCGGCTGCAAGGCCTCAAGCACCAGGCGCACACCGCGCTCGCCCGCATACTCGGCAATCGCACGCAGCATCGAGGCGCTGCGCCCCCATGCGTCTTCGATCGGCTCGTTCAAAAACGCCCAACCGCTCGACACCATGACCTGCTCGGCCCCAAGCTCCACCGCGATATCCACGACATTCTTAAAGTATGCGAGCGTACGGGCACGCGATTCCCCCCCGCGCGCCGCGATATTCCACGGCTTGGGGTTATTCTGCTCGGGGCAAATGCCGACAATCCGGACTCCGTACCGCCGCGAAAGTTCCTTAACCTGCTCGAGCGAATCATAGCCATGACAGTCGACATACAGGTGCATCGCCCCCGTCCAAAGCTCGCAGCACGTATAGCCCGAGGCCGCCGCCGAGGAAAAGAACTCCTCCAGGTCAAAGTAACGATGGCTGATATTCATAACGGCAAGCTGTGGATACTCCATCTTGTCCACCTTTCGGCAAAAGGGCGCCGCAGCACAGTGTGCGCGACGCCCCCTCTTACATTGTTTTGATTATGACGGATGCCCTACTGAACACCAAGCACTCCAAAGAATGCGCCAGCGATACTCACGAGCAAGATCACCAGCATGATGAGCAGCGGATTCATCTTCTTCTTGAGCATGAGATAGACGATTCCAAACAGCCCCATCGTGACAAAGCCCGGGAAGATTCCGTTGAGCAGCTCGGCCAGCGTCTGAGCACCATCGCCCGCGCCAACCATGAGCGGAATGTCCACCGTGACCATCTGCATGGTCATGGCGCCGATCACCATAGCGCCCATGATGGAGGCCATCTTGACGATCGTGTCCATGATGCCCGACTCCTGGACCTTGCTGATCATGTCCGAGCCAAAGCGATATCCCACAAACGTCAGCACATAGCGAATGATGTAGTGGGGAACATTGAACACCAGCAGGAACAAAATCGGACCGAGAATAGAGCCCTGCAGTGCCAGCGAGGTGCCGACACCCGTAGCCAAAATGCGCAGCGTGCCCCAGTAGAAGGCATCGCCCACGCCGGAAAGCGGACCCATCAACGCGAGCTTAACGTTGGAGATCGCGCTCGTGTCAAAGCTCTCGTCGGTAGCGTTGACCTCCTCCATTGCCGCGGCAATGGACATGGGGAGCGTCGAGATGTACGGCGTGACGTTATAGAGCTCCATGTGGCGCTTGAGCGCAGCCTTAAAGTCCGCATCCTGCGGATAGAGCTTGCGCAGGATCGGCATGAGAGCCCACATAAAGCCGATGTGTCCCATACGCTCGTAGTTCCAGGAATGCTCATAGGGAATCGAGCGCCAGAACAGTTTCTTAAGATCTGCGCGGGTAATCAGCCCGTCGTAGGAAGACTCAAACTTAAAACTCATCGAACCCACTCCCAATCGCAGGATCCTCGGTTGCCGCCACGGGCTGCTCCGCCTTTTTCTTGTCGCCCAAAACCGTCATCGCGACGACGATAATCGCGGCAAAGATCGCCACACCCGTCGTGCTAATGCCAAAGTAGGCAACGAGGAAGAAGCCTGCGAAGAAGAACGGCGCCACGGTCTTGTTCATAATCATCTGAGCCAGCATGGCAAAGCCAAGTGCAGGCAAGAAGGCGGCGGCGACATCCATACCGGTCTGAACGAAATCGGGAATGATATTGAGCAGGCTGGCGACGGCGTCAGCGCCAAAGAAGAATGCCAGGGGAATGATCAACAGGCCGCACCAGCTCTGCGCGTAACCGGCGATGAGCATGTTGCGCGTGATGGCCTTGGTGTCTCCGTCCTCGACGTTCTTGTCGATACGGTGTACCAGCAGCAGCATGACCGGCTGACCCAGGGCCGTGTCGAGTGCCAGAACGATCGTGGCGATGGGAATACCCAGGGTCAGTGCCGCCGAAGCGTCCGCGCCGGCCTGCATGGCAAGGGATACGCCCAGGATGGTTCCGGAAATCGTATCGGGCGGGTTATAGGCGCCGACCGAGATGGCACCGACCATGGCAAGCTCCATCGTGGCGCCCATAATCGTGCCGGTCACCACATCGCCCATGACAAGGCCGACCAAAGGCCCGAGCACGATCGGGCGCTGGAGGTAGCTCGTGCCCGTCAGCCACTCGGAATAGCCCAAAAGGGCAATAAGGAAAATCAGGATTGTCTTGATAACCATGACAGCCCCTAACCGATGGCCTTTGCGGCGTCAGTCTTCGCATCCGCCGGAATCATCTGAATGAACAGCTCGTAGCCCTCGCCGAGCAGCTCCTTCACGTACGCCTCATTCTCGGGCGTAAGGAACACGCTCGTCGAGACCTGGCGGGCATCCTCGCTAAAGGCAACGTTGCCAAGATTGATCTTCTTGACGCCCATCGCCTTTGCGACGGCACCTGCCTGCTGAATCGTCTCGCAAACAACGAAGAGCTTGTACTTGTCGGTCACACCGCTCTGGAGCGCCTTGACGGCATCCTCGGTGTTTTTAACGACGACCTTGCAGCCCTCCGGCTTTGCAAGGGACAGGGCCTGCAGACGAAGCTTGTCGTTGAGGACCGTGTCGCTTACCAGCAGGATGCAGTCGGCACCCAAAGCCGAGGTCCAGCTCACGGCAACCTGGCCGTGAAGCAGTCGATAGTCTACGCGAATCATCTGAATCATGATGCGCTCCTAACGATTAAAACTCATCGAGTTCGGCCTGGCCCAGCAGGTCGTTGACGTACTTGACCTTGGTGTCGTCCGCCTCGACGATCTGACGAATGGCCTCGTCGATCGGAGTCGAATCGGACACGAACAGCAGCTGGATCAGAAGCGGCAGATTCATATTGGTCACCAGATGCGTGTTGGGGCGCGTCTGGACAACCTTGGTGAACTCGTTGTTGACGCTGCCGCCAAACAGGTCGGTGCAAACGACGACCTCATCGTCCGCGGCAAAGCCGTCCAGAATCGCCGCGGCCTCCTTGGCCAGGTCTTCGTTTCCATCGACATACATAGAGAGCGCATGGACGTTTTCGCGCTCGCCGGAAAGCAGGCCGATACTCTCGACAATTCCGGACGCGAAATGAGCATGGGATGCAACGATAAACTGCCTCATTCGATTCCCCTTTCTAGCGAATTTCGGCATAAAAAAGCCCGGACGCATGCGCCCGGGCAGGGTGCTTCTTGCTTAGCAGTCGATTAGTAGTCGAACTGGTGATAGTAACGACGGTAGTTGAGGTTGTGCTTGGTGACCGTCTCGTAGTAGGCGGCGAGTCGATCGGTGACCAGCGAGGAAAGGATCCACGGAGACACGATGACGCGGAACTCGTCGTCAAGGCCCGGGATGGCGAACTCGGCGGTGTCGATGATGTTGATGTCGGTGTCGCCGGTCACGCCACGGTTGAGGAAGGCGCGGACGCGCTCGTCCAGCTTGCGGTTCTCGTCCTCGCCCATGAACAGGAACACGGGGACGCCCGGCTCCACGAGCTCCAGGGTGCCGTGGAAGAAGTCGGCGGACGTAATGTAACGGGTGCGCTTCCACTGCATCTCCTCGAGGATGCACATCGAGAAGAGGATGGTCTCGCCCCACAGGGCGCCGGAGCCGATGAACATGGTGTAGGGCGCGAGGGCGTACTTCTTGGCGAGCTCCTCGGCGCGCGGCTCGAAGCTCTTGCGGATGTCGACCAGGTGGGTCCAAACATCCTTGGTCTGCTCAATGAACTTGTCGAACTGTGGGAAGCAACCGCGACGGTTGAGGAGGCGCAGGCCGAAGCAGTCGGCGAGGTAGTAGCCCATCTCGCAGCCGCCGTTACCGTGATCGGAGGCCATCTTGACGCAGTTCTCGGCGCCGACAGCCTGGCCGATGGGGCCCTCGGGCTTGGTCATGGCGTAGACGCGGATGCCCTTTTTCTTCATCTTGTTGACGGCCTCGAGGACCTCGGGGGTGGTGCCGGACTCGGAGGCGGTGAGCACGACGGACTTCTCGGTCATGCGCTTGTGGCCCATAACGTTCCACTCGGCGGCGTGGATCAGGTAGACCTCCAGGTCGCGGTCGCCGAACTTGTTCATGAGGTACTCGAGCTGCATAAACTCGTCCCAAGTGCCGCCCACGCCCATCAGGAAGACGGCGTCGTAGCCCTCGTCGGCGACCTTGTCGGCGAGCGCGGTCATCTTCTTGCCGGTCTCGTAGACGTTCTTGCCGTCCTCGACGTAGCCCTCCTGGCTAAAGTGCATGATCTCGATCTTCTCGGTTTCCTTCATGGTTTGTCCTTTCTGTCTTGCACGCGACTCTATACATCGCGTTTCTTTTCGATACCAATTATAGACATACACCTAACGTGTTTTTAATACCACTTTGCAATCTGCGCCGATCCTCGGTGAACGGTCGAAATTCTCGGGTGAGTGGTATTAAATTAGAATTAGATGTATATCTAGCACTCTCGGCGCTTCCCCTGCGTGACAAAGAACAGCGTTCCTACCAGCGCAATGATTGTCGAAGCTCCAAACAGCACCGTCTGAACGCCCAAGGCCTCCGCCAAAAACGGAGCGGCCAGCAACGGCAGCACGCCGGCACTCATCAGGCCAAAACGTACAAAGCCCGTGATGCGGCCCAGGTATTTGATGTCCGCGCGCTCCTGAATCAGGATCATCTGGAGCGGCTCCAGGAAACCCCACGCCAAGCCGTTGATCGCCTGGCCGATAATCGCTACCCCCAGCACGTCCGTGCCCACGTACACCATGGACCCAATGCCCACCGTCATGAGCGACCCGAGCAACAGGCGCAGGTTGACATGGCGAGCCGAAAGCTTGGTCAGGGCGAAGGCACCCACCGAAGAGGTAAGGCCCACGACCGAGGACAGCCATCCCAGCCAGACGATATCTACATTGAGCACATCGCGATAGAACAGCGACTCCAGCGAATCGAACGCGCCAAACGCAAAGAAGCCCAAAAAGCCCGAGATAAAGATGAGACGCAGATCGTGGTTGCAAAACGTGAGCCGGGCACCCTCGACCATGCCTCCAAAGATGCCGCCCTTCTGCTTCTCCGCCTTTGGGGGAACCACGCTCTCATGGCAGCCCAGAGAAAGCACCGCGGCCACGCCCATCATTGCCGCCATAAGCAGATAGACAGATTGCGTGGCAAAGCAGCTCACGATGGCACCGCCAAGCAGCGGCCCCGCGGTGTAGGCAATGTTGCTGTAGAAGACCATCAGGCCGTTCACACGCGTGCGGCCCTCGGTGGTCGACTCAAGATACCCCGGAAATGCATGCGTGCAGGTGTTGATAAAACCACCGGCAAGTCCCAAAACACATGCGGCAAACACCAGCCCGGGAACGGACAACGGCGCCAGGCCAATGCCGAGGGACAGCACTGCCGTGACCGCGCATGTCACAAACGACGTGTGGCGCGGGCCAAAGCGGTCGATGACCGAGCCAGATACCATATTGCCCACCGACGTCGTAAGATTGCGCACGAGCGTGATAGCAGCGACCAAAAAGGCCGTTCCCGCCAAGTCATACGTCGCCGCGCCGATAAGCCCCAAAAAGTACACCGCGTTGTTGGCGCACCACTGCAGGGACTCAATAAGAATTAGCCTGACTTCTGCCGGCGTCAGGCGCATTGCTTCGCGATCCTTCGCGAACATACGAACTCCTTTATACAAAAAGGGATGGAGGGCGCAGGTCCGCTCCATCCCTTTGCAAGATCGATAAAACGTTGCCGCAGGCCCTTACGCCAGCACGCCGAAGAACGCGCCGACGATGCCCACGACCATGGTGGCCACGATCAGCACCATGGGGTTGATCTTCTT
>CAKUGT010000022.1 GCA_934654795.1 uncultured Collinsella sp. | reverse complement strand
GCTTTCCATACGGCAGCAACGGCAGGGCGGACGCGCCAGGCCGCGAGAACGACTCTTTGGTAGGGCGCTTCGCAGAGGAGCACTACGACAAGGTATACCGCTACTGCGCGCGAAGGCTCCCCTCGAAAGAGGATGCCCAAGACGTGACGCAGGAGGTGTTCCTTCGGCTCGTGCGGAGCGATGCGCTATACGCCGAGCATGGAAAGCCCCTTGCGTATCTCTACGCCTGCGCGCGCAATGTCTGTGCCGACTTCTACCGAGGTCAGAGACCGGTTGGTGCCTTGGACGAGGACGATGTGCAGACAATTCCTGACGTGCGGCATGCAGACATGGACGGACGGCTGACCATGGCGGGTGCCCTCGCCCGCCTTACGGAAGAGGAGCGCGAGGTCATCGAGCTTCGCTACGACCAGGACCTGCCTATGTCCGATATCTCCGCCGTGACGGGGAAGTCGAGGTTCGCTCTCTATCGAATCGAGCGGCGCGCGCTCAGCAGGCTCAAGGAACTGATGGGAGAAGGCAATGGATGACTCGAAGCTAAAGGATGCGCTGAGGAGCTACTACGCCGCCGACGCGGCATCCCCCGATGCCTCGGCGCGCAAGCGCACCTTGCTGCTCGTGGAAGCAGAGGCGGCTCGCGCCTGCGGAGGCGCGAGGGAGGCGGATTACATCCCGCTCTGGCGGTTCGTCGCGAGCCAGGTCCGGTTCGTGCGTCCCTGGGCATGGATGCTCCAGATCGCGCTTCTGGCATGCATGCTCGTTCTCGTCGGCGTGATCGGCCCGCGCTCGGGAAGTCCCGTCGTCGTCATGGCGGCATCGGCCCTCTCGGTTGCCATAGCGGCACCATCGGTATTCAAGAGCTTCGAGACCCGCGTCTGCGAGATGGAGTACTCGTGCCGGTTCAGCTGCGTGCAAGTGTTGGCGAGCAGGCTTTTGCTTTTCGGCCTTGCCGACGTGCTTTGGATTACGCTCTCCGTTGCGGCAGTGCCAACGCTCGCGGGGATCGACGCGCTTCGCGTACTGCTGTACGCATGCACGCCGTTCTTCTGCTCGTGTGCCGCCTGCTTCTATGCGGCGCGCCGTCTGCCGGGCAACTCGCTCGTCGCCAGCGTCGCCCCTGCGATGTCCGTACTCGCAGCGCTCTGGCTGCTGAGCACGGCGTTCCCCCTCTGGTACGAGGGCGCGTCTCTCGCCGTATGGGTCACGGCGCTCATGGCCTCCATGGCGCTCGCCGCCCTGGAGGCGTCAAGGCTCATACGCTGCGTCTCAGGCGGCCTCTCGCCACGCCCGTCAAAGGCGGCGCTCTAGCTCTCCTCCTGCATGCCTGCAACATCGAACGAAGGACAAGGAACGAACATGGAACTCAGGCTTGACAGGCTCACCAAGCAGTTCGGCAGCCATATCGCCGTCGACCGCGTGAGCTTCAGCTTCACGCCCGGCGTCTACGGCCTACTCGGGGCCAACGGCGCAGGCAAGACCACGCTCATGCGCATGATATGCGACGTCATGAGGCCGACATCGGGAAGCGTGTTGTTCGGGGGCACCCCCATAGACCAGCTTGGCGACGGCTATCGGGCGCGCCTCGGGTACCTGCCCCAGGACTTCGGCTACTACCCGGACTTCACGGCCTGCGATTTCATGATGTACCTGGCATCGCTCAAGGGGCTCACCGCGCAGCAGGCGAAAGTGCGTACGCGCGAACTCCTGGGAGTTGTCGGTCTCGCAGAGGCCGCAAAGCGGAAGGTCAAGACCTTCTCCGGCGGCATGAAGCAGCGGCTCGGCATCGCCCAGGCGGTGCTCAACGACCCGTCTGTCCTCGTGCTCGACGAGCCCACCGCAGGGCTCGACCCCAAGGAGCGCGTCCGCTTCCGCAACCTCATATCCTCTCTCGCCCAAGACAAGATCGTCATCCTTTCCACGCACATCGTCTCTGATGTGGAGTACATCGCCGACGAGATCCTCGTGATGCGCGCTGGCGGCATCATCACGACGGGCACGGTCGACGAGATCACAGGGGACATCAGGGGATGCGTCTGGGAGTGCACTGTCGCCCCGAGGGAGGCAGACGCCATGTCGGCATCGCTCACGGTGGGCAACATCCACTACGCCCAGGACGGCTCTGCCATTGTTCGCGTGGTGGCGCAGCAGCGCCCGCATCCGAGCGCGCGCGCCGTGGAGCCGACGCTGGAGGACGTCTACCTCTACCTCTTCCAGGAGCAGTCCGGGGGCCTGCCGGTTTCGCGGACGAAAGCGGAAGCGGGACGGGACGCAATCGCACGCAGGAAAGGAGCGCGCCGTGGGTAGCCTCATCAGATACGAGCTCAAGAAGATGCTCTCAAGGCGCGTCTCGCAGGTTTCCATAGCGGCCGTCCTGGCGCTGGTCGCGGTCATAGCCTTCTTCAACATAACGTCCCAGTACGCCCTCGACCCCAAGGAGATGGGCACCGAATTCGAAGGCACTGCCGCCATCGCCCAGATAAAGGCAAACACGGAAGCGCTCGCAGGCCCCATCACCGACGAGGAGGCCACCGAGGCGCTCCGCGAGTTCAAGGAGTTCGTCGGTCCGGACGGCGAGGTCAAGGAAGAGTACAGGACGGACAGGAAGCCCTACGGGGAGAAGGCGAACGAGTACTGGGAGTTCAGCGCGAAGAACGGCGCCCTCATGGCGCTGCTGACAAGCCCTTGGATGCAAGGCTACCAGATGCCCGTGTCCGCGGCAGCCGCTATCGACACGACTGGCACCGTCGACCTCTACGGGCGAGTCCGCTCGAAGATAGCCTCCGGGCTCGACGCGAACGGGGCCCTCTCGTACAACGACGATGAGAGGGCGTTCTGGAGCGAGAGGGCGCAAGGCATGCAAACGCCCATCGAGTACGGATACGCAGGAGGATGGGAGGACTTCCTCAACCTCGCCCAGTTCCTCATATTCGCGATGCTCGCAGTCGTGATAACGTGCGCATCGGTGTTCAACGGGGAGTACCGGGCCAAAACCGACGCCATCCTGCTGTCCACCAAGTTCGGCAAATCAAGGCTCGGGCGCGCGAAGGCGGCGGCCTCTATGATCGCGGCAAGCGCCATATACTGGGTCTTCACACTCGTCTTCCTGGCAATAACGCTCGTCTTCTACGGAGCCGACGGCGCAGGTCTACCCATCCAGATCTACAACATCACATGCACCTACGGCATAAGCCTGTCAGCCGCCGCCCTCATATGCTGCCTCGTAGGGTATCTCGCAACCCTCGCCCTCCTTGGGATAGTGCTCGCACTGTCAGCCAAGATAGACAGCCCCATGGGAATCCTCGCAGTCGGCGTCGCTCTCATCTTGATTCCGATCTTCGTGCCGACGATGACGAGCAGCATCGCGAACCGCATCATCTACCTGTTCCCCTACGACGCACTGAACCCCCTCAACCTCTTCGGCATGGTCTCGTATGCCATAGGCCCTGTCGTGGTCGAGCTGCCCGTGTTCCTCGCCGCTTTCTACCTCCTGCTTTTCGCGACGGGCATTGCTCTCGCGATAAGGACGTTCAAACGCCATCAGGTTGCCTGATGATGTCAAGGAGGGCCGTTGCCGCCAAGGATGCGTGAATCAGCGAGCCTTCGAGTGGATGCATGCCATCGCATTTCAGGGCGAAATCCTCTCCGATTCGCCTCTGGCTGTTAGGGTTTAGGGCTGAATGTTGCGCAACTGCGCCCTGGCCCCGACCGTAAAACCTCTCTAGCTTCTTTCCCTGCCGTCTCCAAACACAAAGCCGGAGTGCCCTCCATATGGAAGGCGCCCCGGCTTGTTCATTGCCCAATGCGGAAGCGGCTCTCAAGTTAAGGCCAAAGCAGACCGCCTTACGCCAAGAACTCCTTGGTGGTTGCCACGATGTTGGCGGCGTCCAGGCCGTACTTGTGCAGGAGCTCGGCACCCGGGCCGGACTCGCCGAAGGTGTCGTTGACGCCGATCTTCTTGAGCGGCGTCGGGCACTGCTCGCAGAGCACGTCGGCGACGGCGCTGCCCAGGCCACCGATCACGGAGTGTTCCTCGACGGTCACGACGTGACCGGTCTTGGTAGCGCTCTTGACGATCAGGTCGGCGTCGATGGGCTTGATGGTGTGCATGTTGATGACCTCGGCATCGATGCCCTCGGCAGCGAGCTGCTCGGCGGCATCGAGGGCCTCGCCGACCATCAGGCCGCAGGCGATGATGGTGACGTCGGCGCCCTCGCGCATGACGATGCCCTTACCCACCTCGAACTTGTAGGTCTCGGGGTCGTTGATGACCGGCGAGGCCAGACGGGCAAAGCGCATGTAGACAGGGCCGTCGCATTCGTAGGCGGCGCGCGTCACGGCGCGTGCCTCGACGTCGTCGGCGGGAACGATAACGGTCATGCCGGGGATGACGCGCATAAGGGCGATATCCTCGCAGCACTGGTGCGTGGCACCGTCCTCGCCCACCGAGATACCGGCATGCGTGGCACCGATCTTAACATTGAGGTGCGGATAGCCAATGGAGTTGCGGACCTGCTCAAAGGCGCGGCCAGCAGCAAACATGGCAAAGGTGCTCGCAAAGGCAACGCGGCCGGTGGTCGCGATACCGGCGGCAACACCCATCAGGTTGCTCTCGGCGATGCCCACATCAAAGAAACGGTCGGGGTAGGCAGCCTTGAACTTGCCGGTCTGCGTTGCAGCAGCCAGGTCGGCATCGAGAACAACAAAGTCATCGTGCTCGGCAGCCAGCTCGACGAGGGCCTCGCCGTAGCTTACGCGCGTGGCGATTTTCTTGACGTCTGCCATCCTAGAGCTCCTCTCCGGCGGCCGTGAGCTCTGCCATGGCCTGCTCAAACTGTTCATCGTTGGGGGCCTTGCCGTGCCAACCAACCTGGTTCTCCATAAAGGAGACGCCCTTGCCCTTTGTGGTCTCCGCGATAATGGCAGTCGGCTGCCCCTTGGTGGCGCGGGCCTCGGCGAAGGCGGCGCGAATCTGGTCGAAATCGTTGCCGTCGGCGAGCTCCACCACATGGAACTTGAAGGCGCGGAACTTGTCGGCGAGCGGCATGGGGTCGTTGACTTCCTCGACGGGACCGTCGATCTGCAGGCCGTTGTGGTCGACGATCACGCAGAGGTTGTCGAGCTGCTGGTTGCCGGCAAACATGGCGGCCTCCCAGACCTGGCCCTCCTCGCTCTCGCCATCGCCCAGCAGGGCGTAGGTGCGATAGTCGTCGCCCCAGTGCTTGGCGGCAACGGCCATGCCCACGGCGGCGGAGATGCCCTGGCCGAGCGAACCGGTGGACATGTCAACGCCCGGAGTGTCGTTCATGTTGGGATGGCCCTGCAGGTGGCTGCCGATGTGGCGCAGCGTCTCAAGATCCTCCTTGGGGAAGAACCCGCGCTCAGCGAGCACAGCGTACAGACCAGGAGCACAGTGGCCCTTGGAAAGCACAAAGCGATCGCGGTCGGCCTTGCGGGGATCGGCCGGGTCGACGTTCATTTCCTCAAAGTACAGATAGGTCATGATGTCGGCGGCGCCGAGCGAACCGCCCGGATGGCCGGACTTGGCAGCGTGCACGCCGGTGACGATGCCCTTCCTTACCTCGTTGGCAACCTTTTTGAGCTCTTCGTCGCTCATTGTGCCTTCCTTTCATCCTCTTTAGACAAGATGCGCACGGCACAGAAGGTCGTCCCAACCCAGCCGCGATGCACGTACGTCCTTCATTATGCTGGAAACTGGAAGCTTTACCAGAGTTTTTATCATTATTTGAACAATTTAGCAGGCAGAACCGCTGATGAAACGGTTTATCAATGTGAACGTCTTTTGGATGGGACGCGGTCGGCCCTACGCGTTAATGTCCTTGAAGCCCTCACCGAAGGTTTCCGTAACGTCGGCAACCGTCACGATGGCATGAGGATCGCGCTCGCGCACGATCGTCTTGAGCGTATTGAGCTCGCGGCGGCTCACAATGACCATGATCACCGGCTTCTCGGCACCCGAATACATGCCAGTCGCCTTAAACTTGGTACAACCACGACCCAGGCCATACATGATATCGGCAGCGATATCAGGGAACTTGTCCGAGATGATGAGTACCATACGACGCTTGTTGCCGCCATCGACCACCGCATCGATCACATAGCCGCTAATCACCATCGAAAGTCCTGCGTACAGGGCATTTTCGAGCGAGAAGACCGGAGCCGATGCCGCGCATACGGCAACATCGATTGCCATAACGGTCGAGCCCACCGGCAGCGAGGTGTTACGCGAGATGATCTGGCCAATCGTGTCCGAGCCGCCGGTGTTGGCGCCGGCACGCAGCACCATGCCGTAACCGATGCCCGTAATAATGCCGCCCCACATAGCGGGAAGCATCAGGTCCGCATGCGCCAGAGGTGCTACAAACGGGGCGAACAGGTCGGTAAAGAAGCCCAGCAGCACAAAGCCCGTCGCCGTCTGCACCACGTAGAACATGCCGCCCTCGCGCATGACGACCAGTAACAGCAAGGCGTTCATCACAATGGTCTGGATACCGACGGGAAGCGACACGCCTCGCGCCGCACCGAGGGCCTGGATGATAGTCGCAAGGCCTGTGACGCCACCGGCGGCAAGGCCGTTGGGAATCAAAAACAGGTCGGTCGCGATGGCGGCCAAGGCGCACCCAAACATGATCTGGGGCAGATCGTGAAAGAAGTTCATCGAAAGAATGCGCTTGATGTCCAGACGATATGCCATGCTGCCTCCCTCAAAAAAGCGCACCCACAACGGATGCGCTTTGAACTTCTTCTCATATTCGATTCTACCGATTCGCCGGGCAAAAACCACCCCGCGACTGGTTTGTTCTGGATACAAAACCACCCTGTTCGGATGGTTAAATCCATTCCCACATAAACCAAGCGGTTTAGGCAGATGGGTCCTCCGCGTCAGCATTGCCGGTGGCCCAGCGATGGTAGCCAATAACAAACGGGTCCAAGTCGCCATCGTCAAGAACGGCCTCGACATTGCTGGTCTCCACGCCCGAGCGCAGATCCTTGACCATCTGGTACGGGTAGAGCACGTAGCTGCGAATCTGGTTGCCAAAACCGATCGTGGTCTTGGGTCCGCGAATCTCATCGAGCGCCTCGGCACGCTTCTCGAGCTCAATCTCGTACAGGCGAGCCTTGAGGATCTGCATGCACGCGGCCTTGTTCTGGATCTGGCTACGCTCGTTTTGGCAGGTCACCACAATGCCGCTGGGGAAATGCGTCACGCGCACGGCAGAGTCGGTGGTGTTGACACCCTGGCCGCCCGGGCCGCTTGCATGGTACACGTCGACGCGAATGTCGTCGGGACTGATCTCGATGTCGATATCATCGGGTAGCACGGGGATGACCTCGACGCCGGCAAACGTGGTCTGGCGGCGCTTCTTGTCGTCGGTGGGGCTAATGCGCACCAGGCGGTGAACGCCGGCCTCGGCACGAAGCATGCCAAAGGCATCCTTGCCTTCGACAGTAAAGGTCGCGCGGTCGATGCCGATGACCTCGGCCGCGGGACAATCGTTGATGGTGACTTTCCAACCGCGACGCTGGCAGTACTTCATGTACATCTTAAAAAGCATGAAGGTCCAGTCCTGCGCCTCCAGGCCACCCTGTCCGGGCTTGATGGTCACAATGGCATCACCGTGATCGAACTCACCGGTGAACCAGCTCGAAAGCTCGAGCTCGTCGATAGTGCGGGCCAGGCGTTCTGCCGTAGCGGCAGCCTCCTCGCGCAATGCGGCGGCGTCGGGGTCATCCCCCATCTCCTCGGCAAGTTCCAACGCCGCGCGGGCATCGGAAAGCTCTCCGCGCGCGGTGTCCACGGCAGCGATGTCTTCCTTGGCGCGCGCGATCTCCTCCATTGTGGCACGGGCGGCATCGGCGTCATCCCAAAAGCCAGGGGCCACGCTTTTGGCCTCGAGCTCGGTCACGCGGGTACGCTTCTCGTCCAGATGGAGATACGACTCGACCTCGCCGAGCCGATCCGCAAACGCGTCCAGCTCGGCGGGCGTTACCTCTAAAGCCTCTGCCATTAACGATTCCTGCCGTGGCAGTGCTTAAACTTCTTACCGCTGCCGCAGGGGCACGGGTCGTTGCGACCCACGTTGACGTACGGATCGTCGCTCTCGGACTTGCGATAGGTGGTCACCTTGCCACCGTTGTTGACGGCAGCCGGTCCGCCCTGGACAGCCGTGCGGGCCTGCGCCTGCGCCTGTTTACGAAGCACGGAATCGCCGTTGTCGCCATCGACCTCGGCAGGACCCGAGAACTGGGCGCCCTCGAGCGCGGGCTCTTCCTCGTGCTCCACGGCACGCGGGGCAGCCTTGATCTCGATGCGCAGGACGGTGCGCAGGTAGTCCTCGTACATGGTGTCGACGAGCATCTGGAACGCGCCGTAGGCCTCGGTCTTGTACTCAACCAGCGGGTCGCGCTGGCCAAAGCCGCGCAGGCCGATACCGGTCTTGAGGTAGTCCATCTCCTGCAGGTAGTTCATCCAGCGGGTGTCGATGACGCGCAGCATGACCTGAGTGTTGAGCTCGCGCATCAGGTCCTCGCCCAGACGCTCGGCCTTCATGTTGTAGCACTTCTCGACGTAGGCCAGAACGTCGGCCGCCAGGGCCTCAAAGTCCTCGTCGGGGAACTTGGGCGTGTCGATATGACCGGTGAGCTCCACGACCCACTTGCGCAGGCCCTCCAGATCGCGCTCGCCCTCGTGGCTGTCCTTGGTGCAGAACTCCTGCACGCAGCGGTACACGGTGTCGTGCATGACCTCGGTGATGTGATCGGTCAGGTCCTTGCCGTCCAGGATCTTGTTGCGCTCGGCGTAGATGACCTGGCGCTGCTTGTTCATGACGTCGTCGTACTCAAGGACGCTCTTACGCATGGAGAAGTTGATGCTCTCGACCTTGTGCTGGGCGCTCTCGACGGCCTTGGAGATGATCTTGTGCTGGATGGGCATATCGTCGCCCATGTCGGCCGTGACCATCATCTTGGAGACGCGGTCCATCTTGTCGCCACCGAACAGGCGCATGAGGTCGTCCTCGAGCGACAGGTAGAACTGGGTCTCGCCCGGATCGCCCTGACGGCCGGAGCGGCCGCGCAGCTGGTTGTCGATACGACGGGACTCGTGGCGCTCGGTGCCGATGACGGTCAGGCCGCCGGCGGCGAGCACGCGCTCGCGCTCGGCCTTGCAGGTCTCCTTGGCCTCGGCGTTAAACTGCTCGAGCTGCTCGGGCGTCACGTCCTCCATGGTCAGGCCCTCGTACTCCAGGCGCTCGCGCACCAGCTCGTCGGGGTTGCCGCCCAGCAGGATGTCGGTACCACGACCGGCCATGTTGGTAGCGATGGTCACGGCGCCGTAGCGTCCGGCCTGGGCAACGATATGAGCCTCGCGCTCGTGGTGCTTGGCGTTGAGGACCTCGTGCGCGATGCCGCGCTTGGCAAGGGCGGCCGACAGCTTCTCGGAGCTCTCGATGGAGACGGTGCCCACCAGGACCGGCTGGCCCTTGGCGTGACGCTGCTCGACATCGTCGGCGACGGCGTTGTACTTGGCCTGAATGGTACGGTACACCAGGTCCTCGTGGTCAACACGCTGAACGGGTTTGTTGGAGGGGATGACCTCGACGGGCAGCTTGTAGATCTCGCGGAACTCGGCATCCTCGGTGAGTGCCGTACCGGTCATGCCGGAGAGCTTGTCATACAGACGGAAGTAGTTCTGCAAGGTGATAGTGGCCAGCGTCTGGTTCTCCTCGCGTACGAGCACGCCCTCTTTTGCCTCGATGGCCTGGTGCAGGCCCTCGGAGTAACGACGGCCTTCCATAATGCGGCCGGTGAACTCGTCGACGATCTTGACCTCGCCGTTGGTGACTACGTACTGCTTGTCGCGGTGGAACATGTACTGGGCCTTCAGTGCCTGCTGCAGGTGGTTGACCAGCTGGCCCGAGAGGTCGGCGTAGATGTCCTCGATACCCAAGCGACGCTCGATCTTCTTAAGACCGCGCTCGGTGGCGGCGATGGTGTGCTTGGCCTCGTCCATGACGTAGTCGCCCGTGGGCTCAACGTCCTCGGTGGCGGTGAGCATGTCGTGGGACACGTCCTCGCCGCGCTCCAGGCCGCGCACGGCACGCGCAAAGTCCTTGTAGGTGCTGGCGGACTTGGTGCCGGCGCCCGAGATGATCAGCGGGGTGCGCGCCTCATCGATCAGGATGGAGTCGACCTCGTCGACGATGGCGTAGTTGTGGCCGCGCTGCACACGCTGCTCGGGGCGGGTGACCATGTTGTCGCGCAGGTAGTCGAAGCCAAACTCGGAGTTGGTGCCGTAGGTGACATCGGCCTGGTAGGCCGGACGCTTGAGCTCGAGCGGCATATTGTTCTGCAGCAGGCCGACGGTCATGCCCAGGTACTTGTAGATGCGGCCCATCCACTCGGAGTCGCGCTTGGCCAGGTAGTCATTGACGGTAACGACATGCACGCCCTTGCCGGCGATAGCGTTGAGGTAGCCGGCCAGGGTGGAGACGAGGGTCTTGCCTTCGCCGGTCTTCATCTCGGCGATGTGGCCCTCGTGCAGTGCCATGGCGCCAATGAGCTGCACGTCAAAGTGACGCATGCCCATGGTGCGCTTGGAAGCCTCACGCACGGTGGCAAAGGCCTCGGGGAGCATGTCGTCGAGCGACTCGCCGTTGGCGTAACGCTCTCGGAATTTGTCGGTCTGGCCGCGGAGCTCCTCCTCGGTCATCTTTTCAAACTGGGGCTCAAGGCCGTTGATCTGGTCAACGATCTTGTAGTAGCGCTTAAGGTCCTTATCGGATCCAAAGGACAGCAGCTTTGACATGAATCCCATGTGGTTTTCCTTTTTGGCCATCGCCCACGCCGTGCAGCTGCGAGCGAGTTAAACACAGATAATTGTACTTTAGCCAAACAAGGCGCGGCCTATACGGTCGACCTCGACCGCCACGTAATAACTACGACCAACCTGCCAAAAAGGGACAGGTTTATTTTGGCAGGTTTTATCTGGGCAAACGCCGCCTCTCTGCCATTTGGTGCCATGGGGGACAGGTTAGTTTGCACCAATAATTGGCGCATTGGGGACAGGTTCGCTTGCACCAATTAAAAAAGAAAAGGGCCGCGCACCCGGATGGATGCGCGGCCCTTTAGCCATGAATGCGAGTGATTCCGCGGCGAACTATTTACTCAGCAGCCTCGGTGGTCTCGGCCTCGGCAGTGGCCTCCTCGACGGGAGCCTCTGCGGGAGCCTCGGCGGCCTGCTTGGCAGCCTCCTCGGCGAACTTAGCGGCACGCTTAGCCTTCTCGGCAGCCTTAGCCTCAGCGGCGGCCTTGCGAGCGGCCTCGGCCTCAGCAGCCTTGGCGGCCTTGGCAGCCTTGGCCTCCTCGGCCTTCTTGAGCTGGGCGGCAGCGGCGCCACCGAACTTGTCGGCGAAGCGCTGGACGCGTCCACCGGTGTCGACGAACTTCTGCTGGCCGGTGTAGAACGGGTGGCACTCGTTGCAAAGCTCGACCTTCATCTCGGACACGGTAGCGTGCGTCTTGAAGGTGTTGCCGCAGGAGCACGTCACCGTGCACTCGACATACTGGGGATGGATACCCTGCTTCATGGTAGGACTCCTTATTGGTCAGGCGCTGGTTACCGATCAGCGCATAAGGCGTCTTGGTTTCCGACCAAGACAACAAACTTGGCTATGGTACCACGGCGCCGCGCGTCCCACAAAAGGTTCACGGTCTTTGTGGGATGCGGCGTGGACAACCGCAGCGGACACGCACCCTGTCGCCCTTTCGCCCATGTTGCAGACGTGTAACGCCGCAGTAAGCACACCCCTTTTGGCGCCAGACAGGTACAATGATGAACACTGTACCGTAGCGGAGCGCCCCGCGCGCCGCCAACACGCGAAAGGGTTTCCCATGGCCGAGATCTCGTCCTCCCGTATCGTCATCACCGTCCTTGGCAAGAACCGCCCCGGCATCGTCGCCGGCGTCACCCGTGTTCTGGGCGAGGCCAACGTCGACATCCGCGACATCACGCAGTCCATTATCGAGGACATCTTCACCATGACCATGCTGGCCGACACCGCCGAGTCCAAGCTCGACTTCGCCGAGCTGCAGAAGGCGCTGGCCGAGGCCGGCGAGCTTTCGGGTGTCAACGTGTCCATCCAGCGCGAGGACGTCTTTAACTTTATGTACCGCCTGTAGCGAGCAGGCCGCTGGGGAAAGCCTGGCGCGCGCCCAAGCACGCCACCCCAATGCGGCCCGGAGAGGAGCGCGCATGGCTTACGACGCCAAGAAAATCTACTACCGCTTTGACGATCACCTGAGTCGTCTAGTTCTGGACTACGAAGCGAGCCGCCAGATTTCGCCCGAAAGCGAAAATCTCTACCACGGCTTGCCGACCGATCCGTATGACGAGGATCTGTTCGTCGAGCATAACGTCAAGCGCGGCCTGCGCAATGCCGACGGTTCGGGCGTGGTCGCGGGCCTTACCCGCATCTCGGACGTGCACGGCTACAACAAGGTCGATGGCAAGGTCGTGCCCGACCAGGGCAAGCTCACGCTGCGCGGCTACAACATCGAGGATCTGGTCAACAACGCCCAGGCCGAGAATCGCTATGGCTACGAAGAGGTCGCCTACTTGCTCATCACGGGTTCGCTGCCCAACAAAGAGGAGCTCGACGGTTTTTGCGAGCGTCTGGGTGCCTTTAGGCATCTGAGCGACGAGTACGTCAAAGAGTTCCCCATGACCACGGTGTCGGCGAGCATCATGAACGTGCTCCAGCGCGCCGTGTTGCTGCTCTACGCCTTCGACGCCGAGCCCGACGTGATTACGCCCGAGCACGAGATCGACGTCGCCATTTCCATGCTCGCCCGTCTCCCCCGCATCGCCGCATTCGCGCATATGGCATCGGTCGCCAAGCGTCGCGGCTCAGAGGTGCACGTGCCGCACCCGACGCCCGGCCTTTCCACCGCCGAGACCATCCTGCAGGTCCTCCGCGGCGGCATGGCGTTCACTCACGACGAAGCCATGCTGCTCGATGTGATGCTCATGCTGCACGCCGAACACGGCGGCGGCAACAACTCCACCTTCGCCTGCCGCGTGCTGTCCTCTTCGGCTACCGACCCGTACTCCGCCTACGCCGCGGCTATCGGCTCGCTCAAGGGCCCGCGCCACGGCGGCGCCAACGCCAAGGTCGTGTCCATGCACGAGGACATTCGCGCGCATGTTTCCAACTGGGAAGATGACGACGAGGTCGCAGCCTACCTGGGCAAGATCCTCGACAAGCAGGCCTTCGACGGCACGGGCCTCATCTACGGCATGGGCCACGCCGTCTACACGCTGAGCGACCCGCGTGCAGAGGTCTGCCGCCATTATGCGCGCTCGCTGGCGGCCAAAAAGGATCTGGGCGAGGAGTTCGCACTCATCGAGCGCATCGAGCGCCTGGCCCCGCAGGTCATGCGCGACCACGGCATGACCAAGCCCATCTGCGCCAACATCGACCTGTACACGGGCTTTATCTACAAGATGCTCGGCGTGCCCGAGACGCTCTTTACGCCGCTGTTCGCCGTCGCGCGTATGGCGGGCTGGTCGGCGCACCGCATGGAAGAGCTCTTCTGCGCGCACCGCATCATCCGCCCGGCATACCGTCCGGTGATCGAGCCGCTGGAGTACAAGCCGCTCGCCGATCGCTAGGACGCGGACCGTTATAGAACCCGAGCGTGGCCAGGGCAACACCGCCCTCGGCCACGCTTTTTATGCCAGTAGAAAGGGCTGCATCGAATGATTGTGTTTTCCGATATGGATGGAACGTTGCTGACGAGCGATAAGCAGATGAGCGACGCCACCTGGACGATGCTCGACGAGCTTGCGCGCCGCGGTGTTAAGTTTGTGCCCTGCACGGGGCGCCCGCTGTCGGGCATCTTTGAGCCCATCCTCGCCCACCCCGCCGTACACTACGCGGTCTGCGCCAACGGTGCCAGCGTCTGGCAGCTCGACGACGGTACGCCCACCGATGCCTCACGTGCTACGCGCATTTTGAGCCGACCGCTCGACCGCGCCATCGCCCACCGCGTCCATAGCATTGCCGCCGGCCACGATGTGACCTTCGACATCTTCGCGGACGGGCAGTGCTTCCTCCCCCGCTCGCTCTACATGCGCCTGGACGAATTCTGTGGCGGCGATCCTCACATCGCGGCTTCGCTCAAGCGCACGCGAACGCCGATCGACATGGATATCGACAGCAAGATCGACGAGGTCGAGACACTCGAACGCATCGCCATGTACTGGCACAACCCGGCCGATCGCGACGCCATCGCGGCAGCGCTCGACACGCTCGAAGGCATCGAGGTCACGCGTTCGTACGCCATGAATATCGAGGTCATGGGCGAGGGAGCCACCAAGGGAACGGCATTGGCTTGGCTATGTGGGCATCTGGGCGAGTCTCTCGCCGACGCCTGGGCCTTCGGCGACAACATCAACGACATTCCCATGCTGCAGGCAGCGGGCCACGGCATGGCCATGATCAACGCCGAGCCCGAGGACCGCGAGGCCGCCGACGCCATCACCGAATACGACAACGACCACGACGGCGTCGCCCGCACCATCATGGCCGCCCTCGCCTAGTCATTGGTAGTCATTGGGGACGTTCTTAAATGGCTAGTCGCTGGCGGCACTCATTTAAGTCTGTCCCCAATGAGTGGTTTCACTCACTTAAGTCTGTCCCCAACTGCCGGCGCATAAGGAATGTCCCTAACTACCGGTCTAGCAGAGGCTCTTCAGCACGCGGCGGAGCTCCTGCTGGACGGCGTGGTCGCGGTTACAACCCACCACGCGATCGGCCACCGCCTTGAGCGCGGGGCGCGCGTTTTCCATCGCGCAGCCCGTGCCGACAAAGCGAATGATCTCGTAGTCGTTCATCGAGTCGCCAAACGCCATGACCTCGTCGCGACCAATGCCGTAATGCTCCGCGAGCTGCGCGATACCCGAGGCCTTCGACACACCAGGCTGCATGGCATCGATCCACGCGTTGCCCGAAGGCGCAAAAGTAAAGAGCTGACCAAGTTCGCGCTGTAGCACGTACGCACTGTCCATAACCGCACTGTCGTCGCAAAAGATACTCGCTTTGATGATATTTACGCTGGGATCGGGCAGCTCCCAAATACGTTCGGCATTGGGAAGGTCCTTATCGACCTCGCGCACGAACTTGCTCTCGTCATCGAGCAAAAAGGACTTGGTTCGGTCAAAGAGTGCAAGATGCAGATTGGGAAACGTCGCGACGGCCTGGGCGAGCTTTCGAATCGCCAGGTGCGAATACACCTCGCGGTCTACCATTTTGCCGTCAGCGTAGACCTGGGCGCCGTTGGCTGCAACAAAGTCCATCTTGTCGCGAACGGGCGCAAAGAACTCGCACAGGCGATCGTAGCGGCGACCTGACGATGCGGCAAAATGTACGCCATGCTCGCGTAGTGCCAGGATCAATTCGTAGGTCTCAGGCGGCACCTGACCATTTTCGTCAAGCAGTGTGCCGTCCATATCGGATGCAATCAGTTTAAACATAGAAAAGCTCCCTTCGGGCTTGATGGAATCGGACGTGTATCCGATTCCAACGTACCCAAAGGGAGCTCAAATAAGACCCCGCAGTCATAAACGTTACATGGACCTAGCAAATAGCTCACGCGTGCCAGAGGACTCACGGTCGCGGCGTCAGGCGACAAGTCAAAGAGTGTCGCAGGTGGCTAGTCGTTTAAGAACGTCCCCAATGACTAGTCGGCGTAGGTGAAGGTAGTGACATCGAACATGCCCTCGGGGCGGATGCGGAGCGTCGGAATCACCGGCAGGGGCAGGAAGATGATGCCCATGATGGGATCGAGCGGCGGCTCAATGCCCATGGCGCGCGCCTTGACCATAAAGTCGTCGTGCTGCGCCGCGACGTCTTCGGCCGTGCCCTCGCTCATCAGGCCGCCGAGCGCCAGCGGGATGCGCGCCACGACCTCGCCGTTGCGCACCAGCACGTGGCCGCCCTGGCCCACGGCCTCAACGGCGGCCAACATGTCGGCCGCGTTGTCGCCCACCACGCACACGTTGTGCGAGTCGTGTCCGATCGTCGAGGCAATAGCGCCGCCCGCGATGGTAAAGCCGCGCACCCAGCCGCGGCCGATGTGCTTACCGACCAGGCCCAGACCCGCGGGGCCGTCGCCATCGGCGCCCTCGTCCTGCAGCGACACGCCACGGCCATGGCGCTCGATCAGCATGATACGGCGCAGGCCATCGGCGCTCTCGGGGCGAGCCATACCCGTGATGGCCTTACCCGGCACCACGTCAATGACGGCCTCGCCCGGCTTAAAGGCATAGTCGAACACGTCGAGCGAAAGCTTCGGCAGCTTAACGGAGGCGCGCAGCTCATCGGCAAGGGCCGCAACCTCGGCCATCTCGGGTGCAATCTCGCCCACAAAGGTGCCGTCCTGCGCCACCAGAGCACCGGCGGCATAAACACGATGCGGAGCCTTGGCAAACGTCAGGTCGTTGAGCACCAGCAGGTCGGCACGCTTGCCCGGGGCGATGGCGCCACGCAGCTCGTGCGGGTCGCGGCAACCGTGGTCCAGGCCAAACGCCTCGGCCGTGGACAGGGACGCCATAGAGATGGCAACCACGGGGTCAATACCAGCCTCGATAGCCACGCGGCAGGCGTTGTCGATCATACCGGTCGAAAGAGCATCGGAGGGAGCGCGGTCGTCGGTCGCAAAGCAGCAGCGGCGGGCGCGGGCAGGGTTCTCCAGCAGCATCGGAGACAAATTGGCCAGGTCGTGGCTGCACGTACCCTCACGCAGCATCACATACATGCCGCGGGACAGCTTGTCGAGCGCCTCCTCGGGAATCGTCGACTCGTGGTCGGCGATAATGCCCGCTGCGGCATAGGCGTTGAGGTCCTTGCCCGCAACGAGCGGCGCATGGCCGTCGACCTGTTTGGACGGCGTCTGGTTAGCAGCGTCGATACGAGCGCAGGTCTCGGGATCGGCCATAAAGACGCCCGGCAGGTTCATCATCTCGCCCAGGCCAAAGACATCGCCCGGATGCTCGGCAAAAAACGCCTGCATGTCGGCGGCGGTAATGACAGCGCCGGCCTGCTCATCGGGCAGCGCGGGCACGCACGAGGGCATCATGTACTTGATGGAGATGGGCGCGCGACGACCATCCTCGATCATAAAGCGCAGGCCGTCCAAGCCAGAGACGTTAGCGATCTCGTGGCTGTCGGCAATGGCAGTGGTGGTGCCGCGCGTCGCCGCCATGCGCGCATACTCGGCGGGGCGGATGTTCGAAGACTCGATATGCAAGTGTCCGTCAATAAAACCAGGGGCAATGTAGCGGTTCTGGCAGTCGATGACCTCGGCAGCCTCGTAGGTATCGGCGGCATCGTCGCGGCCGTCGTAGAGCACGCCAACGATTACGCCGTCCTTGACGGCAACGCTGCCGGGCGCCACGCGCTGACCGTACACATCGACAATCTGCGCATTGGTAAACAGCGTGTCGACGGGCACGCGGCCCTCGGCTGCATCGATCACAGACCTCATGACCTCAACGGACATACATACTCCTTTAACCGTAGAAAAAGCTGCGGAGCGGACAAGCCTTCACCGCAGCAGGCCAATAGCCATTGTATGCCCAAAAGGAAACCCCGCTAACACCCCTTCCGCTTAACGGCGCCGCCAACTTGGTGCAAAGTAACCTGACCCCATTGCACCAAACCATTGACAAGGAGTGTCCCCAGGTGCCGGCACAAAAGGAACGTCCCCAAGTGCCCAAGACAACGCCGCAGGTGGAGGACGGACAGCGAGCGGGCTCCAGAGCGAACAAATTGGCATGAAAAGAGGACGGCATAGACCTTCTGGTCATGCCGCCCTCTTTGAATGACAAGTTGTCGCTCTGGAGCCCGCGCAGCGTCGAGTCGTTACGCGGTTTGGTAAAACCGCGTAACTAAATCAACTTGAAACCCTTGCGCTTGCCCACGGAGAGGGTGTCACCCAGCTTGAGGGCGCTCGGATCGATGTTGTAGCTCTTGGGAGCCACAGCCTTGCCGTTGATCTTGACGCCGCCGCCGTCGATGTCGCGGCGGGCCTGACCGGCGCTGGCCGAAAGACCCAAGTCCTTGAGCAGGCCGGCGAGGTAGATCTGGCCCTCGTCGTTAACAGTCAGCTCAACGTGCTTCTCGGGGAAGTCGGCGAGCTGGCCCTCCTTGAACACACGGTCGAACTCGGCCTGGGCCTCGTCGCCGGCGCCGGCGCCGTGGTAGGTATCGCACAGGTCGCGGCCCAGAGCGCGCTTGAGCTCGTAGGGGTCGGCAGAACCGTCGGCCAGGGCGGCGTCGATCTTGTCGACCTCGGCCGGGGCGAGCGAGCTGGCCAGACGATAGTACTTGCCGATCATCTCGTCGGGGATGGACATGGTCTTGCCGAACATATCCTTGGGAGCGTCGGTCAGGCCGATGTAGTTGCCATAGGACTTGGACATCTTGCGCACGCCGTCGGTGCCCTCGAGCAGCGGCATGGTGAGCGCAATCTGCGGCTCCATGCCCATCTTCTCCATGAGCTCGCGGCCGGCGAGCAGGTTGAAGAGCTGGTCGGTGCCGCCCATCTCCACGTCAGCCTTAATCATGACCGAATCGTATGCCTGCATCACGGGATACAGGAACTCGTGCAGGGCGATCGGCGTCTGGGACTGGTAGCGCTTGGTAAAGTCGTCGCGCTCGAGAATACGAGCGACGGTGAACTTGGAGCACACCTGCAGCAGACCGGCCAGATCCATCGACAAGATCCAGTCACCGTTGTGCACGATGGTGGTCTTCTCGGGATCCAGGATCTTCATGGCCTGGCTCACGTAGGTCTCGGCATTGGCCTCGATCTGCTCCTGCGAAAGCTGCGGGCGGGTGGAATTCTTGCCCGAGGGGTCGCCGATCAGCGCGGTGCCGTTGCCGATGATGAGGGTGACGTTGTGGCCCAGGTCCTGGAACTGACGCATCTTGCGCAGCGGCACGGCATGGCCCAGGTGCAGGTCGGGGCTGGTGGGGTCGACGCCGAGCTTGATGTTGAGGGGCTCGCCCTTCTCAAGCTTCTTGCGAAGGTCGGCCTCGGGAACGATCTGCGCGGCGCCCGAGGTGATGATACGCATTTGCTCGTCAACAGACAGCATTGGGTATCCTCCTTTTGCTATAGCACCCTCGCCGAAAACGGCGGTGCTGGAAGTCCATAAACTCTCTTATGATAACAAACTGACGCGACGCAGCACCTACGACAGGAAAATCCTCGTCCTGCCGCACGCGTCGATAACGACCGGCAAACGCGTGCCGTCACGTTCGACCAAAAAGCGCGCCTGCTGACGGCGCGAGCAGTCACGGCAACGAACCTGCCCCGTTGTATCCGTGGCGCAGGCGCCCTCGGCAGTCAGCAAGCAGTGCTCGCACACCATGAGCTCGGGACGGTCGGCATCGACAGGCCCCAAGACACCGGAACAAGCGGCAAGCCCGGCAACACGCTCCGCATCATTGCCGAGCAACTCGGCCGGCAAGTACACCCGCCCCGCCCCGAGTCCGCGCAGCCAGGTAAGCGTGACCCGATTCGCGCAGAACACCGGCGCCGCCACGTCAAACGTCACGCCCAGCTTGCAAGCGATCACTACCTGACCCAGGTTGCGGCAGACGACGCGCCCGGCACGCTGCATCAGTGAGCGGGTCCGGTCAGCGTCACCCGTGCGGCACACCTCGTCAAGCACCACAACAGTGTCGGACAAATCGAGTTCTCCGCGCGGGTCGGCATCCATCAGCTGCCAGGCAAAAACCATGCGAGCGGGAACCGCGCGCTCCACCAACTCCGTCGACGCACCGCCATCCACCGCAACGTCCTCAAAGGGCAGCACCTCAACGGCGCGCGCAACGGGCGCAATCGCATCCGCCTCGGCCCGCATGCGCTCCAACACCGCCGCTGTCTGATCCAACACGCCGGCGCTGCGAATCAGGTATACCTCGCAGCCCGTGTCCACCTTACGCTTGCAATGCACGACGACGCGCTTCCCCGCTGCGGCATCCACCGGGCAGGGCACCTGCGGCCAGCGCTTGGGCACATCGGGACGCGCGTCGACGCCCGGATAGAACCGAATCTCGAGCGTGTCACCCGCCGCCACGGCGGCATCGAGTTCAACGGTCACCTCTTCGTGGCCCACAGCGACCAAGCGCCCCACGCGCACGCCCTGGTTAATTGCACGCTCAAAGCTCATCAGCTCGGCACCCGAACGCCCCCGCAGATACGCGTCGGTAAACCCACGGTTAAACGACCTTCCCAGCTCGCGCTCAAGCTCTTCCACGGCACCGGGGTCCCACGCGCCGTCGCGCAGCATATCGAGCGCCCGGCGCCAAACCCGCACCACGTTGAATACGTAATCGGGGTTCTTCATGCGCCCCTCGATCTTGAGCGACGCCACGCCGGCATCTACAAGCTCGGGCAGATGCGCAATACCCAGATAGTCGCGCGGACACAGCAGGCGATCCCCCTCGACGGCGACAACGCTCTGCCCCGCCTCGTCCACCAGGTCGTACGCCAGACGGCACGGCTGCGTGCAGTCGCCGCGCATCGCCGAGCGCCCACGCCGCAGGGCCGAGAACCCGCACGCCCCCGAATAGCCGATGCAAATCGCACCGTGGCAGAATACCTCGATGGGCACGCCCGTGGCACATAGCGCCGCAATCTCGTCGACCGCCAGCTCGCGTGCCGTCGTCACGCGCTCGACCCCCAGCTCATCGGCGGCAAGCCGCACGGCGCCTTCGCTATGAACGCCCGCCTGCGTGGACAGGTGAATCTCGACCCCGGGAATCGCCGTGCGCAGTACACAAGCCAGCCCGGCATCGGCGACAATCAGAGCATCGGCGCCCAGCTCCAGTGCATGAGCTCCCAACGCCACCGCGTCGGACAACTCATCGTCAAACACGAACACGTTGAGCGTCACGTACACACGCACGCCATGGGCATGCGCCACAGCACAGCCGCGCGCAAACTCGTCATCCGTAAAGCCGTGGGCGCTCACACGGGCGTTAAAGCCGCCCAACCCCGCATAGATGGCATCGGCACCCGCGGCGATGGCCGCAAGCATCTGGTCGAGCCCGCCCGCCGGCGCCAGCAGCTCGGGCAGCGCCGCACTGACAACATCCAATCCAGTCTTGTATTGTCCGTTCGGCCCCATCGCCCGAATCGTCATCGACAAACTCCTTACCAAGGTATGCATTCACTCTGAAAAATGCCGTCTTCCAGCATACACGAGGCCTCACGCGCCCCGTTTGGTTTATCGTGTAATAACTTATGTCCATCCTGCCCCGACGGCACATCCACCGTCCGGCACGACATACCTGGAGGTCAATATATGGGTCCTCGCCAACGACAGGGACACAGCCGTTCAAAGACGCACGCCCTGCCCATAATCCTGCTCTCGTTTTTGGGCTTTCTGCTGATTGCGGGCGTGGCGTTTGGCATCGGCATGGTCGGCAACGTCAACCGCTGGCTGTCCGATCTGCCCGACTACACCGACGCCAATGCGTATCTGGTGAGCGAGCCCACCGAGATCGTCGACTGCAACGGCAACAAGATCGCGAGCTTCTACACGCAAAACCGCAAGTCCATCACCAAGGACCAGGTTTCCCCGTACGTGTTGCAGGGCACCGTCGACGTTGAGGACGAGCGCTTCTACGAGCATGGCGGCATCGACCTGTGGGGTATCGCGCGTGCCGCGGTGGCAACCCTCGGCGGCGGCCACGAGGGCGCCTCTACGATCACCCAGCAGCTGGTGCGCAACACCATCCTGCAGGAGGAGCAGTTCGACTCGACCATCGAGCGCAAGGTACGCGAGGCCTACATCGCCATCAAGATGGAGGACATGTACTCCAAAGACGAGATCCTCATGATGTACCTCAACACCATCTATTACGGCCACGGCGCCTACGGCATCGAGGCCGCAGCCGAGACCTATCTGTCCAAGAGCGCCGCCGACCTCACCCTGAGCGAGGCCGCGCTGCTCATCGGCCTTCCCAACTCGCCCTCGCAGTACGACCCCACGGTCAACCCCGACCTGGCGCTGTCCCGTCGCAACAAGGTTCTCGACAACATGCTGCGCCTGGGCCACATCACCCAGGAGGAACACGATGCCGCACAAGCCGAGCCCATCACCCTCAACGTGACCGAGATTTCGGGCAGCGGCGTCGACGTATACTCGCAGCCCTACTTTGTCGCCTATGTTAAGCAGCTGCTGGAGCAGGAGTTCTCGACCGACGTGCTCTTTAAGGGCGGCCTGACCGTCAAGACCACCATCGACCCCACGATGCAGCAGGTGGCAGAGAATGCCGTCCGCGAGCAGCTCGACACGCTCTCACTCGACGGCCTGGACATGGGTATGGTCGTCGTCGACCCCAAGACCGGCTACATCAAGTGCATGGTGGGCGGATACGACTACAACGCTGACGAGAACCACGTAAACCATGCCACGGCCAAGCGTCCCGTCGGCTCCACCTTTAAGGCCTTTACGCTGGCAACTGCCATCCAAAACGGCATGAACCCCAACGTTACCCTCAACTGCAACTCGCCGCTCAAGGCCAAGGGCACCACGACCGAGGTCCAAAACTACGCCAACCAGAGCTATGGCAACATCACGCTTAAGCAGGCGACGGCATACTCCTCCAACACCGGCTACATCCAGGTGGCAGAAGCCGTCGGCAACAGCAAGATCATCTCGCTCGTCAAAAAGCTCGGCATCGACCCCGCCAAGGACAACATCGAGGACGTTCCCGTCATGACCCTCGGCACCGGCTCGATCTCGCCGCTCGAGATGGCCGCCGCCTACGCGACGTTTGCCAACGGCGGCTACTATCGCCAGCCGATCGCCATCACCGAGATTGACTCTCGTACCGGTTCGGCGCTGTACCAGCACACCGACAATCCCTCACAGGTGCTTACCGAGGGCGAGGCCGCCGCGGTCACCGATGTTCTGTCCGGCGTCATGAAGGGCAGCGGTACGGGTGCTGCCGGCGCCCTGAGTGTCAACCAGCCCTATGCCGGCAAGACGGGCACCACCGACAACACCACCAACCTGTGGTTCTGCGGCTATACCCCGCAGCTGGCGTGCGCCCTGTGGACCGGCTATTCCGCGGGCGAGATCCCCATCCAAAAGTACGGCACGGACCTGCTGGGCGACAGCACCAACCTGCCTGTCTTTAAACGGTTTATGAACACCGTTCTAACCGGTACCGAGCGCGAGGAGTTTGCGACCGGAACGGCGCCCACCTACAAGAACAACAGCGTCTGGAAGTTCTACGGCACCAACAACACCAAGAAGTCGGAGAACGACGACAAGGACAAGGACGAAGACGAAGAGGAAACCACCACAACGACTACCACGACGACCACGACCACCGAGACCACGGGCGGCGACACCACCGGCGGCACCGGTACGACCGGTGGCTCGACGGGCGGCTCCACTGGTGGTTCGACCGGCGGCGATGGCGACACTCCTACGCCCACGCCCACTCCCGACCCCTCGCCCACGCCTGACGATACGGTCGGCTAAGAAGAACGCGACTAAAGCCAACAAGGCCCCGAGCAGCTTATTGAACTGCTCGGGGCCTTTTAGTTTGAAGCGACCTGGTGGGCGGTCTTTATACCGGCAAACAAAAAGGGGTACCGACCAACGTCGATACCCCTTACAAGCCACTATGTCAGCGCACACAATGCCGAGCGCACGACCCGCACGCCTACTTGCGAGAATTGCTCAGCTTATTGATCAGCGCCTCGAGACGCTCGCCGTCCTCGGCCGTCTGGGCAATAACCAAAATCGTATCATTGCCGGCAAGCGAGCCAAGCACATCGGGCAACTCTGCCGCATCAACGGCGGCGGCGATGCCGGAAGCCGTGCCAGGCTGAGCCTTGATCATAACCAAATTATCGGTACGCAGAACGCCCGTTACGAGCTCGGAAACCATACGCTGCAGGTGCAAGTCCTCTGCCAGAACATAGATGCCCTCAGGGAGCTTACGCAGCCCCATGTCGGCAATATCGCGAGAGACAGTCGCCTGCGTGCAATCAAAGCCCATAGCACGGAGCTCATCAACCAGCACGCGCTGCGTGCGGACATCCTTATTGCGCACAATATCTCTAATGGCATCCTGGCGCCCATTGCGTTTTTTAGCCATACAAACCCTCTCTCCAAAAGATGGCGGAGACAATCAATCAGTGATTGAATAGTTTAACGCTATTTGAAGGCTTTTGTGTATAAGAACGCATTTCGAAACAATTCTATGCAAGTTTGTTTCGTAATGAGCCGTTTAGGCGGTTTTTGCGCCCGTCCGGTTAAGAAAAGCTGCCAGATGCGTACACATCACGCAGCGCGCGGGCTTGGCGCTGGCGATCGGCCCAAACAACAGACCCAGTCCCCGATGGTTGTCCTTGAGCGCGGCGACCATCTGACGGGTTCTAGGCGCCTCGAGCATATCACGCATGCGGGCGGAACGCTCGATTGACGACACCCCATGCGGGCTCAGACACAAATTCTCGATGCAGGCGACCAGGCCGGCAAAGTAGAACTTCTGGCTTGCCACCTTCAGCTGGTCGCCATCGCCCGCCTCCTCGAGCGAACCAGTAAGCTCGTCGAGAGCCCGGACATCATCGGAAAGCCTGGCAAACATGGTGGGGTCAAAAACATCCGTAAGCCTTGGCGCCACCGCATGGAAACGAGCGTCACCGCACCCGGATACACGTTGTGCCCGCGAAAGCGCGCACGCCATAAACCCAACGGTACGATATGTCTTGTCATGCGACAGACACGCATCGAACAACGAGCGGCTGTACATAACGCCAGAAGTCTGCGCAATCAAGCCGCTCGGAATTAGCTGAGCCAGCTCACGCGCCATTGAAGAATGGCCCTCGATAGCAAGAGGGGCAGCGTCCAAGACACGCGAATGGCGCTCTCGATGCGCATCGTAGCGGTCGAGCGACACCGTGGGAAACACTATGTCTGCCGCGGCATCACACGCAGTATCAACCATCTTGGAAAGCGACTGCGGCGCAAACCACTCGTCGGCATTCATGGCAATAATCTGAGATCCACGAGAAGCGGCAAACCCAGCACGCAGGCACGCGCCACGCGCCGCATCCTCGACGTCAATCAAATCGATGTGAATATCCCTGCCGGCGGCAACTTCGAGCGAATGGCGCACACCAGGAGCGACGTCGCGACACACAACGACAATCTGCAGATCATAGAGGTCTTGGTTCTGGACGCTCTCGAGCGCACGCATCGCATAGCTGGGCGAACCTTCTACCACAAGGATCACCGAAAGTCGCGGATGCGAACCACGTCGAACCAAGTTTTCCGTCCTCTCGACTGCAATGAATCAAACCGTGGTTCATGGTACACCCCGGCAATAAAAGCAATGAGACACCGGTTGTATTGCACGCCAAGAACAGATGTTGCACACGCACAGCTCACAGATGAAAGGTGTCTACGTACGGTGCACCAAACCCTCCCCTAGTCGAGCACGGCAAGCTCGGCGGGATCGTAATCGACACCCATAAACGTAAGACCGCAGGCAGGTGCCGTGGGGCCGGCGGCGGTACGATCACAGGCGTCAATAACCTCGCGCATCCACTCGGGATCGCGGCGATGCATGCCAATCTCGACGAGCGTGCCGACGATCGTACGGACCATCGAATGCAGAAACGCGTTGCCCTCGATCGTGAAGGTCAAAATGTCCTCGCCAAACGCGACTTCGTGGCCAAACTCGGCGCGCATCACGCAACGGTGCGTAGGCTTGCCAACGGCCGA
>CAKUGT010000021.1 GCA_934654795.1 uncultured Collinsella sp. | reverse complement strand
CCCAGCGTCAGGCCGAGGAGATGCAGAAGTTCTACAGCGAGAACAAGTTCAACCCCATGGCTGGTTGTCTGCCGCTGCTGATCCAGATGCCTGTCCTGTTCGCCCTATTTACGCTGCTGCGTAACCTGCCGGACTACTTTAACGACGGCACGTTCTCGTTCTTTAATATTCTGCCCGACCTGACCACCACGCCGAGTGCCTCCTTTGCCGATGGCTTTATGGTCGCGCTGCCTGCGCTGGTCTGCCTGATCCTGTTCGCTGTCCTGACCCTGATTCCGCAGCTCTATATGTCGCGCAACCAGACCGGCCAGCAGGCTCAGAGCATGCGTATGATGGCCGTTGTCATGACGGTCATGATGCTTTGGATGGGCTGGAGCCTTCCCGTTGGTGTTCTGCTGTACTACGACGTCTCGTCTGCTTGGCAGGTTATCCAGCAGATTTTTGTGACGCAGAAGGTCATCGACAAGGCGAAGGCCGATGAGGAGGAGCGTCTTAAGAACGCGCCGCTGCAGGTTGAGGTCACTCGTCGCGAGAAGAAGCCGCGCCCGCACAAGAAGAAGTAGTGGGATATCAATCTTATTTAGGTACCTAACTTTTGGAGTACGTTATGTCTGAAGAGATCATCGAGGATATGCTTGAGGAGGTTGCCCCGCAGGTCGCGGGCGATTATCCCGAGATTGCACAGCGCTACAAGGCCGGTGAAGAGCTGACCGACGAGGAGCTCGACACCATTGCCGATGTTGCGATTTCCATCCTGCGTTCCATCCTTTCGCACTTCGATGCCGCCAACTCTCCTATCGATGAGTATGAGGGCGACGAGGGTGAGCTGATTTTGGATGTAACGGCTCCCGACCTTGCTGTTCTCATTGGCCGTCATGGTCGCACCCTTGATGCCCTTCAGGTTATGTTCTCATTGCTGGTGAGCCGCAAGCTCGGCTTTAGGTATCCGGTTGTAGTGGACGTCGAGGGATACAAGAGCCGCCGTCAGGACAAGGTTGCCTCCATGGCTCAGTCTGCTGCCGAGCGTGCCATCCGCACTCATAAGAGTGTTTCGCTTCCGCCCATGAATGCCTACGAGCGCCGACTGGTTCACATTGCACTTCGTGGCAATGACGCCGTCGATACTCATTCTGAGGGTTCTGATCCCGATCGCCATGTGGTGATTGTTGCTCGATAATCTACTCGAGCTTATGCTAAGGGGACGTGGTTTCCACGTCCCCTTTTTTTGTCAAAAGTTCTCGATACACTGATTTTTGTCAGAAAGGAGCTTTCGTTGTTAGTACTTACTGATCAGCAGGCTGACGAGATGTTGAGTCGTCTAACTTCCTATTGCAAAGAGTATTCCTTGAGCGTAACTGATGTTGAGCTGAGGAAATGTATTCAGCATTTGGATTTGGTTCTGGAAACAAATAAGACAACCAATCTCACCCGTATTCTTAACATAGAAGATGCTGCGGTTCTTCATATCCTCGACTCTCTTGTTTTGCTCCCTTATATCAATAAGGCTCCTGAGGGAGCTTTGCTCGATATGGGAACAGGTGCGGGCTTCCCTGGTATTCCTTTAACCATAACCACGCATCGTAAAGCTACTTATATTGACTCTGTTGGCAAGAAGGTTGATGCTGTCAATTCTTTTGTTCATGCTCTTGGATTGAAACATGCTCATGCGGTCCATGATCGTCTTGAAGAATATGCTCGAAGCCATAAGAAGCAGTTCTCTGTCGTAACCGCCCGCGCACTGGCTCCTCTACCGATTCTTGTTGAGTATGCAGCTCCGTTCCTCAAGGATGGAGGGCTATTTGTTATCACCAAGGGTAATCCTTCGGATGAGGAGCTTGCTTCCGGCATGTCAGCAGCTAAGATTTGCGGCTTCACTTTGCTTCTGAATGACGCAATCGATTTGCCTGAGGGCTTGGGCCACAGGGAGTTCATTGTTCTTAAAAAGAGTCATCCAGCATCCGTTTCATTGCCTCGTGCAAATGGCATGGCAAAAAAGAATCCGCTTGCCTAGATGTTTCACGTGAAACATAATGGATACTAACAACTTGCAGTGTTTCACGTGAAACATGGCGGTTGATATCGAATCGGAATGTTTCACGTGAAACATCCTCCGTTTGACAGCTTTAATACACACCAGGAGGGACCGTGGGATTTCGCGACGTTAAGCGTTCTAAGAGCGCAAAAGACACGCGTATCATTGCAATCATCAATCAAAAAGGCGGCGTCGGTAAGTCAACGACGGCTGTAAACCTTGCAGCAGCACTGGGTGAGCAGGGTCGTAAGACACTGATTGTCGATTTTGATCCGCAGGGAAACAGCACCAGTGGATTTGGAATTGAAAAAGAAGACCTTGATCACTGCATCTATGATGCATTGTTGAATGATGTGCCGGCAGAATCGCTTGTTCTTGATACAAATTGCAAAAAGGTATTCGTAATTCCAGCTACGATTCAGCTTGCAGGTGCCGAAATTGAGCTCGTAAGCGCAATTGCTCGTGAAACCCGCCTCAAAGATTTGCTTGAGCCAATTCAGAACGACTTCGATTTTATTTTCATTGACTGTCCTCCTTCGCTCGGCCTGCTTACTATCAATGCCTTGACCGCAGCAGATAGCGTTTTGATTCCAATCCAGTGTGAGTATTACGCACTTGAGGGCGTTACGAAGCTGCTTGAGTCAATGAAGATGGTCAAATCACGTCTGAACAAGGGCTTAGACACCTATGGCGTGCTTATGACCATGTATGACTCACGTACTTCTTTGTCGAATCAGGTTGTTGAGGAAGTTCAATCGTACTTTGGTGATAAGGCGTTTAAGACGCTGATTCCCCGTACTGTTAAAATCTCTGAAGCTCCGTCTTTTGGAGAACCGGTAATTACCTATGCACCTCAAAACAAGGGTGCAAAAGCGTATATGAACCTTGCAAAAGAGGTGATCAAGCGTGCCTAGTGCAAAGAAACGTGGCGGATTGGGGCGTGGACTCAATGCTTTGGTCTCAGAGGCTGAGTATGAGACCGGTGGTTCTGCTGCATCTGCTTCAAATGCCGCATCTGAAACAAAACTACCTATTGAGGATATCGTTCCCAACCCTAATCAACCGCGAATTCACTTTAATGAAACTGAACTTCGCGAGTTGAGCGAGTCAATCCAAGAACATGGCGTTTTGCAGCCGCTCTTGGTTCGCAAGCATGGAAACGGCTATGAGATCATCGCTGGTGAGCGTCGTTACCAGGCGTCAAAGCTTGCTGGTCTTGAGGAACTGCCTGTCATCATTAAAGATGTTAATGATGAAGAGATGCTGGCTCTTGCTCTTATCGAAAACCTTCAACGTTCTGATCTGAATCCCGTCGAAGAGGCTAAGGGCTATCGCCAGCTCATCGATGCTAGCGGTATGACCCAGGAGGCTTTGTCGAAGGCCGTAAGCAAGTCACGCTCTGCAATTACAAACTCGCTGCGCCTTCTCGATCTCCCCGAAGTAGTTCAGCAGATGATTTTTGAGGGTAAACTTACTGCTGGTCACGCACGTGCGATTCTTGCAGTTCCCTATGAGGATGCTCGAATTCGACTTGCAGAGAAGGTTGTTGCGGAGGGCCTTTCCGTAAGAGCGACAGAAAATCTTGCTCCATTGTTTTCTGCCGGAGAGACACCTAAGACGCCGCGGCTTGCAACGCCTCAGTCTTTTAAAAAGGCTGCGCGTGTACTTCGTCAGGTATTTAATACCAATGTGCGTGTGAAGAGCTCGCGTGGAAAGAATAAGATTGAGATTGAGTTTAAAGACGAGGAAGAGCTCTCACGTATTCTTGGTGAAATGATTCAGTTAGATCAAGGAGGCCAAGATGAGGAATAAGATTTTTACTGCGATTGCATTGGTGACGACTGTCGCGGCTGGTGCCTTTGCTGGCTATAAGATAGCGACAGACGATGAACTTCGAGGTCGTTTGCTTCGTGGCGCGCAAGATATCGTTGATACGTCCAAGAAGAAAATGGATGTTATGACAGAAGATGTTGCCATGCGCACTGCTCAGGTAACGAAGAATCCCAAGATTAATCAAGGTTGGGTTAGCAACCAATGGGAAAATGTAGGCTATTAGGTACCTAACAATTACCCTGCATATTTTTGAGGGCCCTTGTCTGATTCATGAGACAAAGGCCCCTTATTTTGTCCGTAAAAAATGGGAAAGGTAGCAGCTGGTCCAAAATTGAGGTCAATAAATGAAACGGCCCCGGTTGCATATCCTGCAACCGGGGCCGTTCGATGTTTCACATGAAACGTTTTGGAGTGCGACTCCCCTATGCGTTCTTCTGAACTTTGAAGCGCTGTTTCAGCTGTCCGCAAGCGGCGTCAATATCGTTACCACGGGAGTTACGAATCGTGGTCTCGATGCCACGGGACTCAAGACGACGCTGAAGATCCTCAACCTTATGAATCGGCGACGGCTTGAGCGGGCTGCCCTCGATGTCGTTAAGTTGAATCAGGTTAACGTGGCACAGCGTTCCCTCGCAGAAGTCGCAGAGTGCCTGCATCTCTGGATTCGTATCGTTGACGCCTTCGATCATGGCATACTCATAGGTCGGGCGGCGGCCAGTCTTCTCGGTGTAGAGCTGAAGCGCTTCGTGAAGGCGAAGCAACGTGTACTTCTTAACACCGGGCATGAGCTTATTGCGCGTCGACTGGATGGCGGAATGCAGGGAAACGGCAAGAGTGAACTGCTCGGAGATATCGGCAAATTTGCGAATACCGGGAATAACGCCGCTGGTAGAGACGGTGAGGTGACGAGCGCCGATACCGATGCCATCGGGGTCGTTGAGGATACGCAGTGCCTTGAGAACCTCGTCGTAGTTGGCAAACGGCTCGCCCTGGCCCATGAAGACAACACTTGTGACACGCTCGTCAAAGTCGTTGGATACATGAAGCACCTGGTCGACGATCTCTTGAGCGGTCAGAGAGCGCTTGAGGCCGTTGAGACCGGTAGCGCAAAAGGCGCAGCCCATGCCGCAGCCTGCCTGGGTGGAAACGCAGACGGAAAGCTTGTTACGACGGGGCATGCCGACAGTCTCGACGGAAATGCCATCGTGGTACTCGAGCAGATACTTGCGCGAGCCATCTTTGGAAACCTGCTTGGTGAGTTCAGTCGGCGTATCAAAGGCAAAAGCCTCTTTAAGCTGCTCACGGAAAGCCTTGGGAAGGTTGGTCATATCGTCAAACGAACAAACGTTCTTCTCAAAGACCCATTCGATGAGCTGCTTCGCGCGGAAGGCGGGCTGGCCAAGTTCTGCCACAAGCTCGCGAATATCGTTTTGGCTCAAGTCGCGAATGTCCTGAGATTTAGTCCTGGGATTCATGGAAGCCTTTCGATTTTGGGGAAACGTAGAGGGTATCGCTACAATATGGTATCAGCTGCAGAAATTATAGAGGAGGAGTCTGCCCATGCCGGGTAAAAGCCTAGAGAACATGCATGTAGCGGTCTTGGCGGGCGGTCATTCCGCTGAGCGCGAGATCTCGCTCAATTCGGGAAAGAACGTCGTGGCTGCCTTGAAGGAGGCCGGCTACACTTCGGTGGAGCTGCTCGACACGGCTGCCGATGATTTTATGGTAACCATGGCGACCGGCGGCTTTGACGTGGCGTTTATCGCCATGCACGGTGCCGGCGGCGAGGATGGCGCCATGCAGGGCGCCATGGAGACCCTGGGTATTCCCTACACGGCCTCGGGCGTGCTTGCCAGCGCCTGCGGTGCCGACAAGGAGGTCTCTAAGCTCCTGTACGCCAAGGCGGGCATTCCCATTGCCCCCGGCCTCGCGCTCGAGGTGGGCGATGAAGTCGATATCGATCATATCGTCGACGTTTGTGGCGAGCGATGCTTTGTGAAGCCGGCCGTCAACGGTTCCAGCTATGGAATTTCCCTGGTCCATGAGCCCTCCGAGCTGCCCGCGGCAATCGCCAAGGCGTTTGAGTACGGCGACAAAGTGCTGGTCGAGAAGTGCATCGAGGGTACCGAGATCACCGTCGGCGTATACGGTGAAGATGACGTGCGCGCTCTGCCGATTGTCGAGATTCGTAAGCCCGAGGACTGCGAGTTCTACGATCTGGACGTGAAATATGTCGACCCTACGGACATCCATCGCATTCCGGCGCAGATTTCGCCCGAGAATTACGCTCGCGCTCAGGAGCTTGCCTGCGCCGCTCACAAGGCCCTCGGTTGCCTGGGTATCTCGCGCAGCGACTTTATTGTGAGTGAGGACGGCCCCGTTATCCTCGAGACCAATACCATTCCCGGCATGACCGATACGTCGCTGTATCCGGATGAGATCCGCCACACCGACGACATGACGTTCCCGCAGGTCTGTGACAGCCTGATCCGTATGGGCCTTCGTCGAGCGGGCATTGCATGCTAATCGAGGACGCGGTTTCGTCAGGAACGCCGCAGTTTGTCATCGACTCCTATGCCACGCTTGCCGAACGCGCCAAAACGCAGTCCTTCGGCCTTATCGAGGAAGATGTGATTGTCCTCGATACCGAGACCACAGGTCTTTCGGTGCAGGACAACGAGCTGATCGAGATCTCGGCGGCCCGTCTTTCGGGCCGCGAGATCGTCGACCGCTTCGATACCTTCGTGCATCCCAAGCAGCTGATTCCCGCCGAGATTACCGAGCTCACGAGCATTACAAATGCCGATGTGGCAGATGCCCCGTCGGCCGTTGAGGCCGTCGCCGCTCTCGCCGATTTTGTCGGTGGTTGCCCGGTGATCGCACATAACGCCACGTTCGACCGCTCGTTTATCGAGTCGGTCAAAGGCGGCGTCAACGTGAGCGATATTTGGATCGATTCGCTGGCGCTGTCGCGCATCGCGCTTCCACGCCTGGCCTCGCACAAGCTGTCTTTTATGGCCGATCTGTTTGGCTGTGACTCGGTATCACACCGTGCCAATGCCGACGTCGACGCCCTGTGTGGCGTATGGCGCGTGTTGCTCGTGGCGCTCACCGACTTGCCCCAGGGCCTCATGGCGCGCCTAGCCGACATGCATCCGGACGTGCCTTGGTCCTATCGTCCTATCTTCTCATTCTTGGCAGGGCAGAACCCTGGTTCTATCTTCTCTCTCAGCGCCGCTCGTGCTGACGTTCTCAAGGCCGATCGCGCCGACGATCGGGTGGACGCCGACGAACTGCCGGTACTCAAGATGCCGAGTCGTGAGGAGATTGAGGCAGACTATGCGCCAGGTGGCCTGGTCAATCGCATGTATCCCACCTACGAGCCGCGTGATGAGCAGATCGCGATGGCGCTCGAGGTCCGCGATGCGCTGGTCACGGGCACTCATCGTGTAATTGAGGCGGGCACTGGCGTCGGCAAATCGATGGCCTACCTGGTGCCTTTTGCCGAGGCAGCGCGCCGTAACAACATCACGGTTGGTATTGCGACCAAATCGAACAATCTTGCCGACCAGCTCATGTACCATGAGCTGCCAAAACTTGCCGAGCAACTGCCCGACGGTCTGTCGTTTTGCGCACTGAAGGGCTATGACCACTATCCGTGCCTGCGCAAGCTCGAGCGCATGAGCCGAGGCCAGGTCGAGATTACCACCAAGCGCGATCCGGCGGACACGCTCACGGCGGTCGCGGTCATTATGGCGTACGTCTGCCAATCAGCCGATGGCGACCTCGACTCGCTCGGCATTCGGTGGCGCAGCGTCAACCGCCCCGACTTTACGACGGCCTCGCGCGAGTGTGCTCGTCGCCTCTGCCCGTTTTTCCCTGATAAATGTTTGGTCCACGGCGCTCGCCGTCGTGCGGCGCATGCCGATGTGGTGGTCACCAACCATTCCCTGCTGTTCCGCAATGTCGCGGCCGAGGGCAGGATTTTACCTCCGATTCGTCATTGGGTAATCGACGAGGCCCATTCCATCGAGCGCGAGGCGCGCCGCCAGTGGGCGCGCGTGGTGTCGGCGGACGAATCACGCGTTCTGTTTGAGCGCCTGGGTGGCTCGAGCACCGGCGCGCTAAGCCAGGTTTCCCGTGATTTGGCAACCTCCGAGGGCTCTACGCTCTATCTGGGCCTTACTGCCAAGGCGACGTCGACGGTTGCGCGCGCGAGCATGGCGATCGCCGACGTGTTCGATGGCGTTCGCGAGCTCGGCCGCCGTGCCCGTGGGGGTTATGACAATGCCAATCTATGGATTGGCCCCGAGCTGCGCGAATCTGACGACTGGCATGATTTCTTACAGTCGGCCTACGCTGCTATCGACGCATTGGAACAAGCTGACAAGAGCGTCGACGCGCTGGTGCAAGCCGTCGCCGCCGACAAGCCAGAGGTTGTTGTCGACCTGGGTGATATCTCGCGCCGCCTGCACGAGCTGGCCGAGAACCTCAAACTCATCATTGATGGTACCGATGAACACTACGTGTATTCGCTGCAGGTCAATCGCAGGCTGCGTGCCGGCGGAGAGTCAATGACTGCAGAGCGCATCGACATTGGCGAGGCCTTGTCAACCGAGTGGCTGCCCGAGGTTCACACGGCTATCTTTGCCTCGGCGACCATGACGGTGTCCAAAAGCTTTGAACACTTTAACCATGCGGTCGGCCTCGATCGCATTGGTGCTTCAACATCCTCATCGCTGCACTTGGACTCGAGCTACGACTTCGATTCGAACATGGCTGTAGTCGTTGCGGGCGATATCCCCGATCCGCGCGATCGTGAGAGCTATCTTACGGCGCTCGAGCGCGTGCTGGTCGACGCCCATCTTGCCATGGGCGGATCGGTGCTCACGTTGTTCACCAATCGGCGCGACATGGAAGACCTGTACGCCCGCGTTGAGCCCAAGATGGCCCGTGCGGGTCTGGAGCTCAACTGCCAGCAGCGCAACTCATCTCCTCGTCGCCTACGCGACCGGTTTATCAACGAGCCAACCTCGTCGCTTTTTGCGCTTAAGGCCTTCTGGGAGGGGTTTGATGCCAGCGGCGAGACGCTGCGCTGCGTCATCATTCCCAAGCTGCCGTTCTCGAGCCCCACGGACCCGCTCTCGTGCGAGCGCAACCTGCGCGAAGACCGCGCTTGGGCGCGCTATTCGCTGCCTGAGGCAGTGCTCGAGGTCAAGCAGGCGGCCGGCCGCCTTATCCGCTCGTCGACTGATTGCGGCGTGCTGATTCTGGCCGACCCGCGCCTGGTGACGAAGGGCTACGGAAAGAAGTTCTTAACGTCGCTGCCCACGAGCTCCTACCAGCGCATCGAATCGGCGCAGATCGGTCACTATCTGCAACTGTGGCGCGCACGCCACGAGCGGCGCCGCTAGAGCGGGCAGGCTAAGGTCTTCGCCATATCGCATAGACGCTTCGACAGGGCGGGGTCATCCAGAATGCGGATGGCTCCGCCCGCTGCTATTACCTGACTGAACAGCCAGCGCTCGGAGCTGTAGCGCACGATTACCATCGCCGCACCTGTCCCATTAGGCTCGATCGACATAATGCCTGCCCAGCCCAGACGCTCTGCCATGTCGAGCGGCATGAGGAGCCTTGTGCCCTGCTCCGCTTGCGAGAGGGAGTCGTGGAGGGATGCGGCCGAAGGCGCGTGGCGTTCGACGGAATCCTCGGTGAGGGAAAGATCTTCGATTTTGTCCATGCGGTAGGAACGTTGCCCATCAACTTCGATATCCCAGGCAATCAGGTAGGTCTGGTCACCATGCGTCGCGATGCGCAAGGGGTCGATGAGACGCTCGCGCGGCTGCGCATCGTCCATCGAACGATAGGCGATACAGCAGCGAACGCCGTCCTGAATGGCGCTGCTGAGCTGCTGCCAATGCGATCCGCGGACGACGGTGTCGACGACGCGCTGATTGTAGCCGAGCTCTTCGGGAAGAAGCGCCCGTCGAATTCGCGCCGCCGTTCGAGGCTCAATCCCCAGCGATTCCAGTTCGTGATTGAGCACGGCGCCTTCGGCGGCACTCAGGCGTAGCGGCAGCACGCGTCCCGCATCGCCGGTAAGGGATACGTGTTCGCCGTTGCGCTCGCAGATGATGCGGGCGCCCGACTCACGATCGGCGAGGGTCGAGACAATATCGAGGATCTCGTCCAGCGAGGTTCCGGAAATGTCAAAGCGGCTGCAAATCTCATTTTTCGTCAGTCCCGCGCTCCCGGCGGCGTAGAGGGCTTCCATGATGTCGATGGCACGCGAGAGTCTCTGCTCGCTGGTGAGTTTACGCGCGGGCATGCTCATGCACCGTCCTTTCGATGAGGCGGTTCCACGCCAGTTTGAGTGCGTCGGGGGCAACGGGCCTCATGCCGTCCATGGCATGGGCCATGCAGAACGAGGCGGCGGCGTCAAAGTCGCGCACGTCAACGGTCCAGGTCCATCCTTCTTTACTGCGTGCAAGATTGCCTCGTCCGCGCGTGAGGCCGCTGACCATATCGGCTTGCGACTCACGCGCGAACGAGAACGTTGCCGCAACGGGCGGGCGGTCGGCAAAATCGAACTCAAAGAACAGGTAATCGTTGAGATTGAAGTCTGCGGGAATGGCGTATGCCCTTGAGGGACGCCAAGCGCGGACGATGCGGTCGCAGCGGAACGTTCTGATGTTGTCGGTGGCATTGTCCAAGCCGCAGAAATACGCCGTGCCATCGTGCTCGAACATACCGTAGACGCAGACGGTGCGCTCTTTCTGCTCGCCGCGACCGTTCTGATACAAAAAGCGCAGTGCGCAGCGCTCGGCAAAGGCGCTCCAAACCGCATCGACGGTGGGGGAACGATGAATCGGCGTCTCGTCTGCGGCCGATATGCCGGTGAGATAGGCAATCTTGGACCGGATGTCGGCAAGTGGCGCGGCAAAGGCGGAGGAGTCAGTCGCAAGCGTCTGGTCGATGGCGTCCAGCAAGATGTCGGCATCGTCTGCGGTGATGAGGCCACCTGCCGCAAACGTGTGCTCGCGGTCGATCGTCCACGAGCTTTCCTCGGTCTCCTGCGCGCCGGCGGGGCGAACCTCTTTGATTACGATGCCGCGTTCGAGCAGTTTGTCGCGATCGCGACGAAATTTGCGCTTATCCGAGTCGATGTTGCCCGAGCCATACCCCAAATCGGAATCCAAGACGATTTGCTCGGTCGTCAACGGCTCGGGAGAGCTGTTGAGTACAAAGAAAAGATTGAGGATGCGCTGGGCCGTTTTATCGAAACTGGGCCCCGGCGTTCCCTTTTTGTTACTAGCGGTCGTGTCGCTTGCCGTCATAGAGTCCTCGCATGGGAAGGTGGTTTGCTGCCATGATTTTAGTCCGATATGGAGATTAGGCTATATCCTTGTCCGGTCGGGGCGTTAAGATGGCCCGAATTCGGTCGTTTGCGCTCGCTCGGGGTATACTTTCGACTATATACGGTTCTAATGTGCATGCATTGGGCCTATTTGTCGGATTATGGATGTGGAGCGCACATGGCGAACACCCAGAACTATATCAACCACCTGCTGCAGAGCACCGGCATCACGCCGGCATGCAGCGAAGAAGAGCGCTTGGCTGCCGAGGATATCGCTCAGATTTTCCGCAACCACGGCTTTGATCCCGAGGTGCAGGAGTTTAATGCTCCCGCGCCGAGCAGGCTGGCATTTGCTATCACCGGCATCCTTGCGTTTGCCGGCGCCCTGCTTATGGGTATCGGTGGCGGCATTGGCTTGGTCGGCACCCTGCTGGCCATCATCGGTGCCGTGCTCTATGTGCTCGAGCGTACCGGGCATCCCGTGATCTCGGGCCTGGGAAAGACGGGCGTGAGCCAAAATGTCATCGCCTATCACAAGGCTTCGGGCCCGCTCGCGTCTCCGCGCAACCGCCCGGTGGTCGTTGTCGCGCATTACGACTCCCCTCGCGCTGAGCTGCTCGCCCGCGAGCCCTATGCTTCGTATCGCGCGCTCATTGCCAAGTTGCTGCCTATCGCCACGGTTGCCCCCGCTGCCGTCGCCGTCCTGCGTATCCTGCCGCTCCCCGGCGCGCTCAAGGTTCTGCTGTGGATCGTCGCGATTCTCGCCTCTCTCGTGGCACTCGCCAACGCGGCAAACATCATCTCCAACCGCTATATCCTTCCCTATACGTCCGGCGCGGTGTGCAACAAATCTTCTGTCGCCGCCTTGCTTGGCGTTATGGACAACGTTGCTCCCTTCCAGGGCGAAAACGAGTTTCCCGACGATGTTCCGTTCGATACCTATTTTGGGGAACAGAAGCGTCGTGCCGAGGAAATGGCGCGCGCAGCGGCGGAGTATGCCGCGGTCCAGCAACAAAACGACTACGGCAACACCATCGAGTACGAAGAGCCTACCTACGCCGAGGACGAGTTCGGTCAGCCGATTGCTCCCGACGCTCAGACCGAGCCCGAACAGGGTGAGGCTTTCGACGAGCAGATCGAGGGCTTTGAGGGTGCGTCTGCCGACGAGACGCTGATTGGCGCCATTGTGCCCGAGGATCAGACTGTCCAGGGCGAAGAGGTCTCTGCCGAGGTTCCCGCTGCCGAGCCAGCGGAGGAGCCTGTCGCGGTCGAGCCCGCCGAGCCCGAGCCCAAGCTCTATCGCAATGCCGCTGGCAACATCCGCTTTGGTTCGGATGCCATCCGCGCGCTCGGTATGCTTCCCGAGTCCTGTACGCTCGATTACGAGGAGGGCGAGGAGCCGACGTTTGAGCCCGAGCCTGACCCCGTCGTGACTGCGCCTGCGCCCGTTGTCGCCGTGGATGATGAGTCTGCCGCGGTTACCGCTGCCGTTGCCGAGCCCGAGGCGGCGTCCGCGGTCGATCCCGCGGCAGGACTGGACATTTTGGCTCCCGCCGCGCCGGCGCAAGACGTTGCGGACGAGTCCGACGACGATTACGCCGAGCAGCCGAGACGTGTGTCTTACGAGAGCGATACTGATTTCTCGGCCGAGATTCCCGCGGCAACGCCCCATGCCGATATTGCATCCGCGTTCTCTTCGATTGGCGCCAGCGCTTCCAACTTCTTTAAGGGTGCGCTTGCGAAGGGCAAGAAATTTGTCGACGATTTCGAGGAGAAGCGTGCTGCCGCACGCGAGGCTGCCGAGCAGGAGGCTATCGCTCAGCAGCAGGCAGCCGAGGCGGCACGTGAGCGCGCGGCGCAAGAGTTCGAGCAGAACGAGGCTATGCAGTCCGTGCCCGCCGACGCCGCCGAAGCTACAACGTCCTTTGAGTCCCAGCAACCGACGTCCGCGGATATTGTTGAGGCGACAACGTCTTTCGAGGCTCAGCAGCACGTCGATAGCACCATGTCGTTTGATGCCGCGCAGTTCGATTCCACGATAACGTTTGAAAAGCAGGGTACCGCGATTGCCGAACCTCTTCCTGCTTCCGATGAGCAGGACGACGCGGCAGACGAAGACGAGCCCATTGATGCTGCCGAAATCCAGGATGTTGCCGAGGACGAGCCCGTCGAGGGCGACTCTGACGAAGAGCAGTACGCGCCAGCCGAGCAAGATGATTCGACCGAGGTCGAGCAGGAGGAAGTGCCTGCGGTTTCCGAGACTCCCGGGACGGATGAGTCGAGGCCTTACTCCACGCAGATTTTCACCATGCCGACGCCGAGTGGTTCTAGTGCCACGGTTGCCAATGTCGCTCCCACCCAGGACGAGACGGTCGATTCCCTTATGGCCCAGATTTCCTCCCAGGCATCGCCTCGTCCGCAGATGAATGTTCCCGATCCGGCGTCGGCTCCGTCGCCTGCGCCTTCCTCGTCTCCGCTGGCTTCGGTCCCCGATCCGTCGCTGCCGTCGATGAAGCAGGCAAACGTTGCGTCTCGCACGTCGCTGTTCGACCTTCCCGACCCCTCCGCACAGGTCAACGACCCCTTTGCTACTGCCCAGGGTCCCGAGCCCACATCGGCACCCGTTGCGCCTCCTATGCCCGTCGCGTCGGGTGCGCAGCCGATCGAGACCATTTCGGCTCCCGCCCCGGCGGCCCCCAAGTCTCGCAAGCGCGGCCTGGGCGGCCTGTTCGGTCGTAAAAAGAAAAACGAACAGGACAGCATGAGTGACTGGTTGGGCGTCGAAGACGATTACGATGCTAAGAAGTCCGGTCGCGGTATCGGCTCGTGGGATAACTTCGAGGACGATAACGACGGCTGGAAGGGCGGCGCGACGTCTTCCGACGGCGCTTCTTCCGAAGATATGCTCTCGGCTGTCGCCTCTATGGGCGATGATGAGCTGCTCGGTCACGATATCTGGTTTGTGGCAACGGGCGCCTCGGATTGTGATGGCGCCGGCATGAAGGCCTTCTTGGCTTCGCATCGCGATAAACTCCGCGGCGTATTCTTCATTAATCTTGAATCTGTCGGCGCTGGTAGGCTTTCGGTTGTGACAGTTGAGGGTGAACAGCAGCTGCTCAAGGGCGATCGCCGCATCATGAATCTGGTCAGCAAGGTCTGCAAGTCGTTCCATGTCGATTGTGGCGCGCTCGAGATGCCCTATGCCAAGACCGATGCCTATGCCGCGCTCGAGGCGAGCCGCCGCGCCCTCACCATCGCCGGTGTGGACGGCACGCGCCTGGCTTGTGCTCGTACCGAGGACGACCTGCCCCACAACGTTAACCCGACGAACATCGCCACGGTATCCGAGGTCGTGACCGAGGTTATCCGCCGTTCGTAGGCGGAGCTCTAAGGAGTCAACGTGTTTTCGTTCATTAAACGTCATTGGCCTGTTTATTTGATTCTGACCCTTATTGCCGTTGCTTTGGGATTTGGGGCTGCCTACATCGTGGGTGTAAAGGGGTCGACTCCTGCGTCCGCAATCAGCGAAGAGGTGGAGCAAGAGCAAAGTACGGGTGCCGATGGAATCCCCGAGTCCGAGCAAGCGCTCGTCGACGGCGGATCTTCATCTGCAGAATAGCCGCGGCACTTTACATGGCTAAAAGCGGGCGAACCGGGAGACTGGTTCGCCCGCTTTTTTGCATTAGTGCCTCCTCGATGCTGATTTCAGGTGGGCAAACAAGATGGCTGCGGCGCCGGAAGTCAAGAGGGCGGTTAGGCAAGCGGCGATGGGAATAGATCCCGTTGCCGGCAGGTCTTGCGGCAGGGCACATTGTTGAACGACACGATCTTCGTCATGCGACTCAAGTTTGTCGCCGCCGCCGTTGCGACAGAGGTCGACACGGGCGCTGTTGGTGAGTGCAGTTTGTGGCGTATAAGCCGACGTTGCCTGCATGTGCACGACTGCACCCCGAGCGTCTGTACCAAGGATTGCTTTGGCATCGTCAAGGTCGTCGTGCTCATCTTTGAGATCATCGCGGGTCCAAGAATCCGCATCGCTTCGAGTCGTAAAGTCGGCGGCCACCGCACCGTATTCAATGCGAATGCCCGTTACGACGGTATTGACGGGAAGATCGAGCTCATGTGCCTCAAGTGTGGTTGATTCTGTGGTCGGGACATCGGTTTTCCAGAGATGCCAGCCTTCGTAATCAACGAGGCGACGGTCCTCGCCTAAGCGCTCTTTAACTTCTTCGGACTCAAGCCAGGGGTTTTCATGTCCATCGTCAAGTGTCGCGTTTGCCTGCTCGTCGATGCTTGATGAAACCAACGGCGTCGTGCGGTACCACACGTTACATAGGCCGTTGAGGTCGCCGGTGGCGATAGGGGTTTCGATTGAGACGAATCTTGCGGTGCCGTCCTTGGCGCACTCAAGATCATCGGTAATCGTGAACTCATCAACCCAGGTGGTCGACACGTTTCGCGCGTCGACGGTGTAGGAGAAAAAACCTTCCGCATCGGCTTGTGTTGCGGCACGGTTTTTGCCATCGCCGTTGGCCAAGAGGTCATCCCCGACGGGCTGGGCAATTTCTTGACGCTTGTCGATCTGTCCTTTGATCTCGATCGGCGCGTCCTTCATGGCAAAAGATTGGACTTCTCCCGTAGCCTTCACTTCAAACGTTATCTCCTCGGCAAGGTCGTAGGTCCGCGGGGACATCATTTCGCGCAACGTGTAGGTGCCGGGCGCAAGATGTTCGATACGGTGCGGTTTATCGGATGAGGTCCACGCATCGACTTCGGTTTCGTCTTGTCCGTACAGGGCGAGCCGAGCGCCCTCTACCTCTTGTTTTCCGGTTAGGTCGACTTTTGAGACATCGATTTTGGTGAAATCGTCGGACACTCCGAGATGGGCCTCGATGACGGGCGTTGTCTGGTCGGCATATGACAGCTCAACCGTATGGGGATTCTGGTCCAGGAGGTATCCTTCGGGCGCTTGGGTCTCAACGACTTCGTAGCATGCGGTTCCACATCCCAACGAAAGATGGCTTGCGCGGGCGGACCCCTGCTCGTCAGTCGTTACCGTGGCGACAGTTTCGCCGGCCAGGGCAACGATGCTACCGTCGGGGCGAACAATATCGCCTGCAGCTCGGATATCAAATACGGCCCCCATGAGGTTGCGCCCATCGGTGGCGTCGGACTTTACGATTTCGATGCTTCCGGTTGCCGCGTCGTCGAAGTATGAGGCGATTGCAACGGGCGTTAGATATCTGTCGGCGGGGATTGTTATCGTGAGGTCCTCTCCGACAAGGTATGGCTTCTTTGACGAGACCTCTCGCATGTAGTAGGTGCCCGGGTTAAGAGATTCGGGCAGCGTGACGGTACCCGTTGTGTCGGTCGTAAAGGTGTTCAGGATATTGTGGGACGGATACCAGCACGTTTGCGAGATGGGCTCGTGGTTGCTGTCGAGCAGCTGGAAGCTAAAGCCGGCAAGGGGAACCGCGGCACCGGTCTGGGCGTCGCGCTTAACAATCTGGAGGTGCGTCGATAGGGCATGGTTGTCCACGATGTACTGAAGCTCGGCACCGTCAGCGATCTGTTCGGCCGAGACGGTCCATTCTCCTGCCTGTTTAAAGCCTTCGGGGACGGACTCTGGAACCTCCCGAACTGTGTAGCCGGCACGGTCGTAGGGGATGGCTCCGTGGACGCCATCGGGCCGCTTGCCTGCACCGAACCATGCTCCGGGCTGGTCTTTGGTGGAGGCAAAACCATAAATATTTGTGGTCAACGTGCCAACAGCCTGTTGTGAGCTATTGCTGATGACTTCAAAGACAACGCCTTCAGCGGGCTGCTCCAAGCCAGACTGATCGCTGTTGCCGTGATCTTTAAACTTGGAAATTTCAAGGTCAAATGCAATCGGAATATCGGAAATGCGAGATTCGAGCTCGACGACGCCCGAATCGCCCAACTGGTCGGCCCCAACGGTGTAGGTCCAGCTGTCGCTGGGCAGCAGGTAGCCCTCGGGAGCCTTCGACTCATAGACGGTGAAGGTTCCCAGGGGAACATCGGCAAGGGCGGCTCGACCGGTTTCGTCGGTCGTAAGGGTTTGCGTCCATCCGGGGGTGGATTGAGAAACGCAGGCAAACTCGGCACCGGCGAGCGAGGCTCCCGCTTGGGATCCAGTGCCCGTTGCGGCGTCAAGCTTTACGATGCGTAGCGTGATGGTGCCTGGTTGCTCATCGATTGTGACATGGCCACCACTGCCCTCCGTGGTAAAGGGGATCCGGTCGCGTCGAGGGATATAGCCTGCCGGCGCCTTTGTCTCTACCAGGTAGTATGCCGTGTTGGGCAAAAGTGTTGCCTGCGCTCGGCCGTTGCCGTCCATTTTGAGCGTGCCGACGCGCGCGTCGCTCATGCTCTCGAAGATATCGAATGTTGCCCCGTCAAACTGATAGGTGTCGTTTCCGCTGGTAATGACGGTGTTCGCGGACTGTTTTTGGAAAGAAACGGAGACAGATGGCAGTACGTAGAGCATGTCTTGACGCTTGCTGCCGCCCGATATGGGTCCCAAATAGCGCCGCGCGCGGTGCGGAGCGGCTTTGATGCCTCCCGATTTTGCATTGTCGTGAAGCCACCGTGCGGCAGCCACAACCTCATTGTCGGCGGTAAAATGCCCACTTTTTGTCTTGCCTTGAGCTGTTGTGTAGGAGTAGGTGCCGTCGACATGGGTGGTGCCGTTAAGCATCCATACGGCAAGTTGAGTGGCGGCGCGGGCGCGATCGGGCGACAGGTTGTAACCGCCAAACGACGTGGCAGAAGGATATCCGTGACAAACGATCGCCGCGAACTCGTCGTCGAGCCACACCCAGCCTTGATCAAAGTTGAGCCAAGGGCCGCCCGGCTTGGTGGGACCGGGACGTTCCTGGTTCATGCAGTATGCGATTGAGGCGTCTTGAGCCTCATACTTACCGATGAGGAAGGGCCCGCAATCGTCGCTAATGGTGTGGAAGCCGAGCCGATCGTAGCCGTCGATGGCAAGTGCGGGTACCGGCGCCAAGCAACTGATGAGTAGGAAGAGGAGTAGGAGCAGCGGGCCTGTTGCGATTGCGCTGTGGACAGAGTGCGTGGGTGCGTTGGACATGGCTGCTCCTTATCCCTCGTGCGCCGCACGGGGAGGCTGCGGCGCTTGGGACGAGGCTACCCCCGAGGTTCATGCGGGTAAGTACCGGAAGCTGACCAAAAGCTTGCCCGATTTCTGACAAATTGGGCTCATACGGAACAATCAAATAAAATCGCAGGTAAAAGATGGTGAAATAAGGACGCCAGAGGTCCCTATCTCCACAATTGGACTGTTTTCCAGACGATTCTCCACAGCTAAAACAAGCATCGACACCCTTGTATCGAACAAGACAACCGCGTTATACTAGCCAACACACAAGCGGGCATCGCCAAGTGGTAAGGCATCAGCTTCCCAAGCTGACACTCGCGGGTTCGAGTCCCGTTGCCCGCTCCAGCAAAAAGCGCAAGCACGACACCGGTCCGGTGCCGTGCTTTTTTCAATAAAGCGCCGGGACTCGAACCCGACAGGGTGCGAGCGTCAAATAAACGCGAAGCGTTTGTAGCGAGCAGGCAAGGTCGCCGATAGGCGACCGCAGCCGGTGCGGATTTGCGAAGCAAATACGCGGACGTCCCGTTGCCCGCTCCATCGAGCGCGGGAGACCTTGGGACGGCCAATTCAACAAAGTCTTCCCCATCGTCTCCGTGAATCCGAGGAGATCGACCGCAGCCGGTGCGGATTTGCGAAGCAAGTGCGCAGACGTCCCGTTGCCCGCTCCAATTCCAAAATGTTAGGTTAATGCCTGCTGCCCATACTTGCACCTGCGCACGGTACAATGGTTGGGTTACGACCAACGTGCCAATAACCAAAAAGGAGCCGCTATGATCGATCGCTATACCCGCCCGGAGATGGGACACATCTTCTCCCTCGAGAACAAGTACGCCATTTGGCAGGAGATCGAGGTCCTGGCCTGCGAGGCCCAGGCGGAGCTCGGCAAGATCGGCATTTCTAAAGACGAAGCCCAGTGGATCCGCGACCATGCCAACTTTGAGAAGGCAAAGGTCGACGAGATCGAGGAGGTCACGCGCCACGACGTCATCGCCTTCCTGACCAACATGAAAGAATACATCGATGCCGATGTTCCCGAGGGCGACCCCAAGCCCAGCCGCTGGGTTCACTATGGCATGACCAGCTCCGATCTGGGCGACACGGCCCTGTGCTACCAGCTTACCCAGGCCTGCGACCTGATCATCGAGGACGTCAAGAAGCTCGGCGAGATCTGCAAGCGCCGTGCCTTCGAGGAGCGCAACACGCTCTGCGCCGGCCGCACTCATGGCATCCATGCCGAGCCGATGACCTTCGGCATGAAGTTTGGCTCTTGGGCCTGGGAGCTCAAGCGCGACCTCGATCGTCTTGAGGACGCCCGCAAGAACGTCGCCTTCGGTGCCATCTCCGGTGCCGTCGGCACCTACAGCTCCATCGAGCCGTTTGTCGAGGAGTATGTCTGCGAGCACCTGGGTCTGATTCACGATCCGCTGTCCACGCAGGTCATCAGCCGCGACCATCACGCCTATCTCGCCGGCGTGCTCGCCACCACGGCGGCCACCTGCGAGCGCATCGCAACCGAGGTCCGCAACCTGCAGAAGACCGATACGCTCGAGGCCGAGGAGCCGTTCCGCAAGGGCCAAAAGGGCAGTTCCGCCATGCCGCACAAGCGCAACCCCATCACCATGGAGAAGGTCTGCGGCCTGTCGCGCGTCGTGAAGTCCAACGCCCAGGTTGCCTTCGACAACGTTGCCCTGTGGCACGAGCGCGACATTTCGCACTCCTCTGCCGAGCGCGTCGCCCAGGCCGATAGCTTCATTGCGCTCGACCACATGTTCCAGTGCCTCATCCGCGTTATCGATGGTCTGCAGCTGTATCCGGCTCGCATGATGGCTAACCTCAACAAGACCCGTGGTCTCATCTTCTCCTCCAAGGTCCTGCTGGCTCTCGTCGATACGGGCATTACCCGCGAGGACGCCTACGCTATCGTGCAGGAGAACGCCATGGCAACCTGGCACGAGGTACAGGATTGCGTCTCCGGCCCCACCTTTAAGGAGCGCCTCGAGGCCGATCCGCGCTGCACCGTCAGCCAGGAGAAACTCGACGAGATCTTCGATCCTTGGGACTTCCTCACCCGCATCGATACGGTCTTCGACCGCCTGGAGCAGCTGAGCTTCGAGTAGGGTTGGCTTAATTCGACCGCTTGCGGATACATTTCAACCATTAGCGCCTTGCCCATCTTGGGCGAGGCGTTTTTTCGTTTCTGCGACAGCTTCCGGTAATAAAATAAAATTCGACTGCTGTTTCGATGAAAAGAGGCGCGTGCCCAGACGTATCAAACGAGTCGCCACCGTCTCGTTCATACTCATACTCCTCGTTGCCGTTTGCGCGGTCGCCCTGACGTATACCGTTCGAAGCAGTTCTCCCTCCTCGAATGAAACCGACAAAGATCTCCCAGTACTCAAAATCGGCGTTACGGATAACGACCCCTATGTATATGTCGATACTACGGGCGATTACGCCGGTATCGATATCGATATAGCCCGCGAGGCCTGCAAGCGTGCTGGAATCAAACCGCAATTTGTTGACATATCTTGGAATGATCGCGATCGCCTGCTCAAAAACGGTGATATCGATTGTCTGTGGTGTGACTATTCGCCCTGTTATCGCGAAGACGATTATTACTGGACTGAGCCGTATCTAACCGTGACAGTTTCGGTTGCCGCCAAGAAAACGAGTGGCATCAAGTGTCTGGCGTCTCTCGATGGAAGCAAGACCATTGCGGTGATCGCGGGTTCGGTGAGTGAACGCCGATTGCTTGCCGGGGATCTGGGAATCTCGTCGGATGTGCACATCAAATCATATGGCTCTGCCGAACTCTGCAAAGCTGCCTTGGTCAAAGGGTATGTCGACTGTTGGATGGCGGACGTTCAATCGCTCGACCGGCTCGTCGCGCAGTATCCCGGTGTTTATCGCGTGTTTGCCGACAGCGTTATGACGGTTGATCTAGGCGTCGCGTTTGAGGACGGCTATGAGGGGGAGTACGTCAAAAACCTCAATACCGTGCTGTTCGATATGGATCGAGATGGCACGATTGACCGTATCGTAGGTAACTACACGGCAGGAGCGTCAACAGACGGGCGAGGAGCGAAATCATGACGAACGATGAGCGCTCTTTGCATAAAAAGAACCTGATTATCACAGTCGTCAGCGTCGTTGTCAGCATTGTCTTGCTGAATCTGCTGTTTATGGTCGGCACGCATCGCTGCCTCGATAAAACGCTTGGATTCGGTCAAGAGACCATGGTGTTTTTGGAAAACGCTTGCGAAAAATATGACCGCTATGAACAGGGGAGAAAAACCGAGGCGACGCACGATTTGGAGGCCGCGGTCGAATCGTTTGCGACTTTTCTGCCCCCTGATCGCGTTGAGGTTGACGACGATCTTATCGAGCAATATGTCCATGCCGAGAACCTTTCGGGGCTGATGGTCATGGACGCCGATGGTCATATGGTCGCCCATTACGATATCGACGGCCGCGATCCACTAATGCTGTGGAGAGAGGAGCTGGCCTGTTCGTCAGTTGCATCGATGTATCGAGGCTCCAAGGTGTCCTATTCGACCGCCGTTGAGCGACGCGGTGTCGACTTTGCCGTGAGTGCCGTCCCGTATGGCGATGGCGTTGCGCTGGGATATCGATCGCTCGCAGCTGAATCTGCCGACGATTATTCCTACACGATTGCCGATGTGCTCGTGAACAACACGTTTCACCAAAGTCCAACAGTGCTTGTGATGCGCGATGCGCAAATCGTCTCCTCAAACGATTCGTCTGTCGATATGTCGCTTGCCCGTATTCTCACGGACAGTGGGATTGATTGGAAAGATGAAGGCCTGACGCGGATCGAGTATCGGGAGGAAACATGGTATGCCGTCCGGGCTGCCTATAAGGAGTACCGACTGTTTGCGCTGTATCCCAAATCTGAGGTCATGTCTGGCAGGATCACATTTGTCGCCGCCGGCGTCTTGGTGTGCCTTGCGTTTTGGGTTGTGGTGCTGTTGGCTCGAAATGTCGTTGACCACCGCAATTTGGTCGCAAAGGATAAACAGCTCGGCATTATCAATGCCATAAGCACCATCTACGATTCGACCTTCCTGTTGCATCTCGACACCCTCGAGATCGAGGGGATCAATATGTCGCCGGCGATAGCGAAGATATTTGCCGAGCACAGCGAGGCATATGACTTTATGGACACGGTCTGCCGGGATATCGTGAGCCCCGAAAGCCGCGAAGCGGTTGTGGGACTCGTAGATATGAGTACGCTTCGTGAACGTATGGAGGGCGTACCGTACTTGGCTGCCGAGGTGCGAGATTGTCGAGGCGGTTGGTACTCGCTACAGGTTGTCCCCCAGCATCGCGATGAGCAAGGCCGGTTGGATTCGGTCGTCGTGGCGACGCACAACATATCGATGGTCAAGCATGCCGAGGAGCTGTCATACCAAGATAAGCTGACGGGGCTTCGCAACCGCAACTATCTTGAATCGCGCGGAGATAGCCTGGTAAACGAGGGCTTGCCAGTGAGCGTGATTATGTTGGACTGCAATTATCTCAAGCGGACCAACGATATCTATGGTCACGAGATGGGGGATGAACTGCTGCGACGGACGGCGTCCGTGCTGCGGCGGGTGGCTGGTGCGGATTACCTGCCGATGCGCGCTGGCGGCGACGAGTTTTTGCTGGTTTGCCCCCATACTGACAACGAGTCTGCACTCGGGCTGGAACAGGATCTTCGTCTCGGCCTTGCCGCGGTAAGCGATGACGCCCTGACGGTCAGCGCATCGATTGGCGTAGCGACCGTCGAGACGGCTGGAAATACGCTTGCCGATGTATATCGTGTCGCCGACCGCAATATGTATCGGGATAAGCGCATGGTCCACGCACAGGGTGCGGACTGCTAATCTTGCCCCCACTAGTCCATGCATCGTAGGATGTTGAATCGGTGCTTGCGATAATAAGTCGGCCTAGGCGGGGATAATAGACGTCTGAAATTTCTTTCTGAGAGGGGATCTCAATGATTAGTTTTGACTACAAGCCGCAGGGCGTATGCGCTCGCAATATTCACCTCAATCTCTCTGACGATGGCAGCAAGGTGCTGGGCGTCGAGTTTACCGGCGGCTGCGATGGCAACCTCAAGGCCATCTCCAGGCTGGTCGAAGGCGCTCCCGCCGACCGCGTGATCGAGGTTCTCGCGGGTAATACCTGTGGTATGAAGAAGACCTCTTGCGCCGATCAGCTCACGCGCGCCATCGAGGCCGCTCGCGCAGAGATCGCCTAATGGGCATTACCGACTACATCAAGAACGGAATATCGCGCCGTGGCTTCGTACTCGGTGGCGCTGCCACGGGCGCCGCCACGGTGCTTGCCGGATGCTCGAAAAAGACGGGCACCAGTGATGATGCCGCCGGCGAGCCGCAGGTTATCAAGGACGATTCAAAGATTGTCTCGATTACGGATGAGTACGAGGCGGTCGACATCGATCTTGAGCCGGCAGCGTCGTGGACGCTGCCGCTGGGCACGTTGCTGTACTACTGCGATGGTGACTATGCTGCGGCAATGATGACGCCCGCATCGGCGCTGCACGCTAACACGCTCGGTGTGCTCAACCTGGGCGATGGCTCGCTTACCACATTAATCGAGGATCCTATCGAGGGTACGGGATATGCATTTTACGATGTCCGTGCCGGCGATGGCGTGTTTGCATGGGTTGAGATGAACTTTGCCAATTCATCGTGGAAGCTCTACGCTCAAAATCTGTCGGGCGCTTCGCTCTCTGGCGACGTGGTTGAGCTCGATCGAGGTGGCAAGGACTATGATCCGCCGCTGTTTACGGCATTCGGGTCATCAGTCATCTGGTATAAAATGCCTTCGGCAGGCGGCAATAAAACGAGTAGTGATTCGTTTTGCCATCGTCGCTCGCTTGATGAATCCAAGGCCGAGACAATTTGGAAATCGACGGGCCGCTTTGCATCGGCCCCGCGCGTGAGCGATGGCATTTTGACCATTTCGCCGCGCGTCCGCAACGACGAGGGTGTCTACTACGGCATAACGGCAATCGACCTGACCGACGGCAACAACACCAAACGTGCCCAGCTAGTCCTTCCCTCGTCGGTCTCACCTTTCGAGGCAGTATATATGGGTGATACCTTCGTGTTTTCCATCGAGGCGGCCTATAGTGGCGTGGGCAGCCTAGGCAACATGGGCACGTATATCGGTAATGAGGGAGGGCCGTACCTCTTCCTGTCCCGCGAGCCACTCGCATGTGCTGCCGGCAAGAAGAATAAATATCTCGTTAAGGTACAGGCGTCGCATTTCCTGATCGACACCTCTGCCAAGACCTATGGCTCGCTGCTGTCGCCCGACCGCGCTTTGGAGTATGGCGATTATCCAGCTACGGCGGGAAAATCGGACTCATTCCTTACGTACGCCACGGTGCGCAACAGCCAGGGTATACCAGAGACGGTCACTGCACGCCTATTCTCTCTTTAAGCCTAGAGGGGTTAAAAAGACGCCAACAGGGGAATAAACGCGTTGTAATTGTGAGTACCGCCCGCCGAGCTGCCGCGTCATAGCGGCGTCTGGCGGGCTCAGGTGCGTTAAAATGGGCTTGTTCTTAGCTAATTGAGACAGGGGGGCCGTGTTATGGCTTCAGATGCAAAAAAGATTCTGCTGGTCGAGGATGAGAAGGCAATCCGTGACGCCGTCGCTGCCTATCTCGAGCGCGAAGGCTACTGGGTTGTGGGCGTCGGCGACGGCCAGTCCGCGATTGAGGAGTTCGAGAAGCATCAGTTTGACCTGGTCGTGCTCGACCTTATGCTCCCCAAGATCCCCGGCGAGCGCGTTTGCCGCACCATTCGCGACACCTCGGATGTCCCCATCATCATGCTGACGGCCAAGGGCGAGATCGAGGACCGCATTATCGGTCTTGAGCTCGGCGCCGACGACTATCTGATTAAGCCGTTCTCGCCGCGCGAGCTCGTCGCCCGCGTTCGCGCTCTGTTCCGCCGTGCCCATCAGGCCGACGAGCCTGCCGTCGAGGTGCTCGACTTTGGCGATCTGGTCATCGATATCTCGGGCCACAAGATCTTGGTCGAGGGCAAGGAAGTCGATCTGACGGCTTCCGAGTTCAAGCTGCTCACCACGCTTGCCCGCCATCCCGGTCGTGTGTATAACCGCATGGAGCTGGTCGAGAAGGTGCTCGGCTACGACTTTGAGGGGTACGAGCGCACCATCGACAGCCACGTGAAGAATCTTCGCGCCAAGCTGGGCGACGACCCCAAGAAGCCCAAGTGGCTCTACACCGTCCACGGTGTCGGCTACCGCTTCGAGGCTCCGACCAAGACCGATAAGTCGGACGAGAAATAAAGGAAATCACATATGACACCTGCGCGCTTTGAAATCGGGCAAAAGCATAAGCAGGAGAACGAGGCGGGTTCCAAGGCTAGTTGGAACACGCCTCGTTCCGATTCACGGCCAACGATGAGCTATCCCTCGCGCATGGCCCTGGCTTTTGCCCTGACATCGCTCATGACGGTATTGGTGCTGGTGGGCGTAGTCTCCGTTGTATGGGGCACGGTTTTTACGGATTACACGCGCTCCAATATTGTCGAAATCGCAAATTCCGCTGCCGAAAAGCTTGCGACGTCGTATGAGGAAAACGGCAATTGGACCGCGGGGGAGCTGCGTGCGGTCGCGACATCGAGCTTGGTGTCCGACGATCTTGGTATGCAGGTCGTCAATAAAAGGGGCGTCATCGTCTACGACGACTCGTGGCCCTCGGCAAGCGCTACTGCCGATGTACGCGAAAATCAGGCGACAACCGACGGTACGAGCGGAAAGAGGTCATCGCACAGCCCAGTTTCGGCTGCTCCTACCGACTCCGATAGCGTTGCTAACGTCGAGATCGTAACGTCTTCCGGCGAGCATGTCGGACAAGTAAAGCTATGGGCTATCGGCTCCGATGCCCTACTCACCAAGGCAGACTCCGCGTTTAGAGAGAAGACCTTTAACGCGATGGCGCTCGCCGCGGTTGTTGCAGTCTGCATCTCGGTCGTTATCGGATCGCTCGTGTCGCGTATGCTCACCAAGCCGATCCATCGTATTACCAGCACGGCCAAGCAAATTCGCGACGGCGATCTGTCTGCTCGTACGGGCTTGCGCGGCGATGACGAGATCGATCAGCTGGGTGAGACCTTTGACGAGATGGCCACGTCGCTTGAGAAGGACATGAAGCACGAGAAGCGCCTGACCTCGGATGTCGCGCACGAGCTTCGCACCCCGCTTATGGCCATGCTTGCAACGGTCGAGGCCATGCAAGACGGCGTGTATCCCACCGACGATGAGCATCTGGAGACGGTCGCTTCCGAGACGCGTCGCCTGGCTCGTTTGGTGCAGCAGATGCTCGACCTGTCGCGCATGGAAAACAGTACCGCGCCGCTCAACCTGGAGCCGGTGGATATGGTGCCGTTTGTGCGTTCGATTGTGAATGGCCAGGAGCGCCTGTTTGCCGACCGTGACCTGCGTTTGCGCTTTGCGGATGAGACGCAGGGCCACGATGACGTTGTTGAGGCGGATCCCGACATGATCACGCAATGCGTCATCAACCTCTTGAGTAACGCCATGCGCTATACCCCCGAGGGGGGTTGGGTCGTGGTGTCGGTGCTCAGCGACCGCAAGCACGTCGATATTGCGGTTTCGGATACGGGCATCGGTATCGCCAAGGATGATTTGTCGCGCATCTTCGGTCGTTTTTGGCGTGCCGACGCCAGTCGCGCCCGCGAGGCGGGTGGCCTGGGCGTGGGCCTCGCCGTGACCAAGCAGATTGTCGAGCGTCATCACGGCTACATATCCGTGGAGTCGGAGCTTGGAAAGGGTACGACTTTTACGATTCATCTGCCTCGCGAGCACACGGCGGACGCGGCATCTACTACAATGGAGCACTAGCTTTTCGCTATTCGGTGAAGGAGGGGTTTCGTCCCTGCCGCTCCGAGTTTGCGAAAACATGCGGGAAAGAACCCGCATTACTGTCGTATTTTGGTAAGGAGTGACTCACGTGACAACGATGGAGCGTCGTCCGGATTCCCGTGGCAAGGTTCGTGATATCTACGATGCCGGTGAAAACCTGCTGATGGTCGCCACCGACCGCATTTCTGCGTTCGACTTCATTCTTCCCGACGAGATTCCGTTTAAGGGAGAGGTGCTCAACCGCATCTCGGCATTCTGGTTTGATAAATTTGCCGATATCGTTCCCAACCACCTCGTCTCCATCGACCCGGCGGATTTCCCCGAGGAGTTTGCCGAGTATCGTGACTACCTCGCTGGCCGCGCCATGCTGGTCAAGAAGGCCCAGACGATTCCTATCGAGTGCATCGTCCGCGGCTATCTGACCGGTTCGGGCAAGAAGACCTACGACGAGAACGGCACCGTCTGCGGCATCCAGCTGCCTGAGGGCCTGACCGAGGCCTCCAAGCTTCCCGAGCCGCTGTTCACGCCGTCCACGAAGGCCGAGATCGGTGACCACGACGAGAACATCTCGTTCGAGCGTTGCTGCGAGATCGTGGGCGAGGACATTGCCACGCAGATTCGCGACCTTTCCCTCAAGATCTACAAGGCTGCCGCCGAGTATGCAGCGACCCGTGGCATCATCATTGCCGACACCAAGTTCGAGTTTGGTGTCATCGATGGCAAGGTCACGCTGATCGACGAGTGCCTCACGCCTGACTCCAGCCGTTTCTGGCCTGCTGCCAGCTACGAGGAGGGCAAGATCCAGCCCAGCTACGACAAGCAATTCGTCCGCAATTGGCTCAAAGCCAACTGGGATATGACGGGGGAGACCCCGCACCTGCCCGCCGAGGTCATCGATGGCACGTCCGAGCGCTATCGCGAGGCCTTCCAGATCATTACGGGCTCCCAGTTCACAAGCATGAAGGAGAACGCATAAGTGAGTACCCGTAGCGCCACGAACAAGCGCACGCAATCCCACGAGGTTACCGGGGTTGCGCGCAAGTCCGCCGCATCCGCCAAGCCCGCCCGTCAGGCAGCGAGCTCTGTCCGCGTCGTGCCGGCTTCGTCTAAGGCACGCCGCAAAGAGCTCGAGAAGGGCGAGAACCTCGAGGGCCTCTCTAAAGAGGAGAAGCGCGCCCGCAAGGCTAAGCAGCGCGCCAAGGAGGATCGCATCTACACGGTGTCGAATATCCTTCTCAAGCAGGATGAGGACTACACCAAGCGCCGCCGCATCTGGTGGGCCGTGCTTACTATCGGCATGGTGCTCGTCGTGGCCATTTGGGCTTCGCTGTACTTCGCTCCCGCTGGCATGGTGTCCAGCCCCGTCCAGATGGTCGGCATCGTTTTGTCTTACATCGTCATTTTGGGTGACTTTATCTACGACTTCGTTCGTATTCGTCCCCTGCGCAACATGTACCGCACGCAGGCCGAGGGCATGTCCGAGAACAAGCTCAACGCCCTTATCGAGCGCTCGGCTGCCGAGGAGGACAAGAAGGACTCCAAGAAGAAGTAGCGTTTGCATGCATACTTATCGCTAAGATATAAGGCGCGTCGTTTTTGCGGCGCGCCTTTTTACTGTTCTATAGATAGATGGAGTGGCACATGATTCGAGCTGCCCTGACGGTCGAAGAGGCTCTGGAGGGCATGAAGGCCCTAGAGCCCAAGATTAAAAACTATGCGCGCCTGGTTGTCCGCAAGGGCGTAAACGTCAAGCCCGGCCAGGAGGTTGTCGTTCAGTCTCCGGTCGAGTGCGCGCCGTTTGCGCGCGTGGTGGTTGCGGAGGCTTATGCCGCCGGCGCCGGTCACGTGACGGTTATTTGGGCCGATGATGCCGTGACGAGGCTCACCTACGAGCATGTCGAGAAAAGCTATTTTGAGCAGACGCCCGAGTGGAAGCGCCTGCAGCTTGATTCCCTGGCCCAGGATGGTGCCTGCTTTATCTTTATCGAGGGTGCGGACCCTGCCGCTCTTAAGGGCATCGATCCCGCTAAGCCTGCTGCAGCTTCTAAGGCAAGGAACACGCAGTGCAAGGTCTTTCGCCGCGGACTGGACTACAACATCAACCCGTGGTGCATCGCCGGCGCGCCGGTCGTTGCCTGGGCGCGTGAGGTGTTCCCGGGAGACGCCGATGAGGTTGCAATCTATAAGCTGTGGAATGCGATTCTGCACACCGCTCGCGCCGATGGCCAGGACCCGGAGAGCGACTGGGAACTCCATGACGCCGCTTTCGAAAAGAACCTGCGTTTCCTGAACGACAATCGTTTCGACTACCTGCATTACACCTCGGCAAATGGAACCGATCTGACGATTGGCATGACGAAAGGTCACGAGTGGGCCGGCGGCAAGGGCAAGACGCCCGATGGGCACCCCTTCTTCCCCAACATTCCCACCGAGGAAGTCTTCACCTCGCCTGACCGTATGCGTGCCGACGGTATCGTGTATTCGGCTATGCCGCTCATTCACCACGGTAACAAGGTTGACGATTTTTGGATTAAGTTCGAGGCGGGCCGCGTAGTGGACTACGATGCCCGCGTGGGTAAGGCGACGCTTGCGAGCATTATTGACACCGATGAAGGTGCCGCTCATCTGGGTGAGGTCGCGCTTATCTCCAAGAACACGCCGATCCGTGAAAGTGGCGTTCTGTTCTATGACACGCTCTATGACGAGAACGCCAGCTGCCACCTTGCGCTGGGCGTTGGCTTCCCTGAGTGCATCGAGGGTGGGTATGACATGTCCAAGGAGGAGCTCCTGGAGCATGGCGTTAACGTCTCGAGCACGCACGTCGATTTTATGATCGGCACGGACGACATCGATATTACGGGCGTTACGCCTGATGGACGTGAAGTTGTGATTTTCCAGAACGGTCAATGGAGTTGGGAATAGTCCCAGACCGTGGTACAATGCCACCCGCGGGCCGTTAGCTCAGCTGGCAGAGCAGGGGACTTTTAATCCCAAGGTCCAGGGTTCGAACCCCTGACGGCCCACCCAAAGATTGTTGAGACGGTCAACTTCGGTTGGCCGTCTTTTTTGTCGCCTTTTCATGGGTTCGAACCCGTCGGGGCGCGGAGCTGAGTAAACGCGTGAGCGTTTGCCAGCGCAGCGCGCAAGGCGCGAAAGCGCCGCAGCGGCCGCCTGCGAAGCAGGCTGAACCCCTGACGGCCCACCATAGAATAGAAAAGCGACTGGCGGATGCCGGCCGCTTTTTTGTTGCCGCGACACGGGTTCGAACCCGAACTTCTCTATATATAAGAACGCTTGGCGAACAAAACCTGCCTTTTACCGACGGGAAACAAATAGCTGATGCTTTTGGAGTAAAGTGGCGCTCCAGAGATGACCGATGCCTTAACACCTATAAACCAGCTGGTCATCGCCAATATCAGAAGCCAATGCTTCAGTTTTAACCTCAGTGATGCGACTGAGGGTTCTATTCATTTGTGAACAAAATATGGAGTGCGCGATTCCCGCCCCCGGCGCCCCTCCGGTCTGGCAATATATCTCCTTGCCGCACGGCCCGGTCGGACCGGATCAGCCGCGGGGCGTGCACCTTGAGAACCGGATACTGCGAGGATGGACACATTCAGTGTCGCATCCGGGCAGACATCGAACCATTTG
>CAKUGT010000020.1 GCA_934654795.1 uncultured Collinsella sp. | reverse complement strand
TGGGACAGGCAGGCCTTCGAGGCGGAGCGAAAAATGAATTCCAAAAAAGACCTTGCCAAATAGGAGCGTCAGACCAGTGTGGCGCCTTGTCCGCGGCTCCGAAGGAGCAGGACAAGGCGCCACACATGGTCGAGGACGTTCTGGAAACTAAGCCCGGCCCCACCGGACAGGTCACACTACTCGCAAAGCAGCTTAGCGATCTGGACGGCGTTGGTTGCCGCGCCCTTACGGATTTGGTCACCGCAGCACCAGAAGGTGATGCCACGCGCGGCCTCGGGGTTCGAGATGTCGCGACGCACGCGACCGACCCAGATCAGGTCCTGGTCGGAGGTATCCATCGGCATGGGGAAGCGATCGTGCGCATCCTCGGCGCCCATGTCGTCAACCAGCTTCACGCCCGGAGCGGCAGCCAGCGCGGCACGAGCCTCCTCGACCGTAATGTCGCGCTCAAACTCGAGCGTAATGCTCTCGGAATGCGAACGCAGCACCGGCACGCGCACGCAGGTGCAGTTCACGCGCAGCTCGGGCAGGTGCATAATCTTGCGGCCCTCGTTTTGCAGCTTCATTTCCTCGGAAGTAAAGCCTTCCTCCTTGACGCCGCCGATCTGCGGAATCAGGTTGCTCGCCAGCTGGGCGGCAAACGCGCGCGGCTCGGGAATCTCCTCGCCGCGGCCCAGGGCGGCCAACTGAGCCTCGAGCTCGGCCATACCGGGAGCGCCGGCACCCGAAGCCGCCTGATACGTCGAGACGATCATGCGCTTTACGCCGGCGAGCTGATGCAGCGGCCACGTGGGAACCAGGCCGATGATGGTCGCGCAGTTGGGGTTGGCGATAAGGCCGTGATGCCACTTGATGTCGTCGGCGTTGATCTCGGGCACGACCAGCGGTACCTCGGGATCCATACGGAAGGCGTGGCTGTTGTCTATCACGACGGCGCCGCGCTTGACGGCTTCGGGCAGCAGCTCCTTGGCGATATCGTCGCCGGCAGCGCCGAGTACGATGTCGCAGCCCTCAAAGGCCTCGGGGCAAGCCTCTTCGATCACAACCTGCTCGCCGCGGAACTCGACGGTCTTGCCCGCAGAGCGCGCGCTCGCTAGCAGTTTGAGCTTGCCGACCGGAAACTCCTGCTCGTTGAGACACTCGAGCATCTGGGTGCCCACGGCTCCCGTCGCGCCCAAAATAGCAACCGTGTACTGTTTCATGCTTCCCCCTTTAAAGGTTGTGGCTATCGCCCGCACGCCAAGCAGGCCAGATATTCTTGCCCAGTTTATACAAGAACGGGGCGGATACAAAACCCGCCCCGTCGAAACGAAACCGAAACGAAACGCCCCGCCGTAGATTTATGAGACATGACTCAAAAATCCAGCGAAATAGCAGCTACTTATGGAGCGCGGCCATGGCGGGATCGACCGGCGCGGGAGCCTCCAGGTCGGAGACCTTCACGATGCCGTTTTCGTCGGAGAAGGCACGGTAAATGGTCTGAATCGCCAGGTCGAAGTCTTTCTCCTCGACGCCGATAATGATGTTGATCTCGTCGCAGCTCTGCGAAATCATACGCACGCTCACACCCGCCTGGCCAAGCATGCCAAACAGGTGGCCAGAGATGCCAGCACGACCGCGCAGGTTGCGGCCAACGGTAGCGATAAGCGCCAAGCCCTCGACAACCTCGATCTCGAGCGGCTCGACCTCCTGTTGAATGTCGCCCACAAGCGAGTACAGCGAATCGTGAACGTCCTGCTCCTGCACCACGGCGCCAAAGCGGTCGACGCCGGTGGGCATGTGCTCAACGGAAACGTCATAGCGCTCGAACACCGAAAGCGCGCGGCGCATAAAGCCGACACGGGGCTTGGTGCGGTCGCGGGCCACATTGATGGCGACAAAACCGCGTTTGCCGGTCACGCCGGTAATGATGGGCTCTGCCTCACCCTCGTCAGCCGTCTCGCTAATGATGGTGCCGGGGTCCTGCGGCGCGTTGGTGTTCTTGATGACCAGCGGAATGCCCGCCTCGCGCACGGGGAACACAGCCTCCTCGTGCAGGACGCTTGCACCCATGTACGAAAGTTCGCGCAGCTCCTCGTAGGTAACGCGCGCAATGGGCTGAGCCTCGGGAACAATACGCGGGTCGGCGGAATAGAAGCCCGAGACGTCGGTCCAGTTCTCGTACAGATCGGCGCCCAGGCACTTGGCCAGGATCGAACCGGAAATATCGCCGCCGCCGCGGTCGAGCAGCTTGATCTGCCCCTCACGCGTCGCGCCGTAGAAGCCAGGCATAACGAAGCCGCCCTGCTGACCGTACTCCTGCACCAGCTCGGAGGTACGATTCATGCTGAGCGTACCGTCGTGATGGAACGCCACGACCGTCGCGGCATCCAGGAACGGCAGACCCAGGTACTCGGCCATCAGGCGGGCGGTAAAGTACTCGCCACGGCTCACGAGCTCCTCGGTGGAGTAGCCGCCCGAGCGGGCGCGCTCGGCAAAGGCCGCGAACTCCTCGCGGATGGGATAGGTGAGCTCCAGCTCGTCAGCGATATCAAAATAGCGCTGGCCAATGTCCTCGAGCAGCTCCTCGCACGACACGTGGTACTTAACGTGTGCGTTAACCAAGTAGAGCAGGTCGGTCACCTTGGTATCGCCCTTAAAGCGGCGACCGCAGGCAGAAACCACCACAAAACGGCGGGCAGGGTCGGCGTCGACAATGGCCTTGATCTTCTTGAAGTGTTCGGCGTCGGCGACCGACGAGCCGCCAAACTTGGCAATCTTAATCATGGGCTTGAGGTTACCTTTCTAAAAGCCTCTGCAAACCTGTTTTGCGCGCTCTGATACCATGGTTTCACCGATTGGGACCAAGGCATCCGAGGAGCAGTGTTATATGGGAACTTATCATAGTACACGAGGACGCACTTTATCGTGCTCAAGTAAGGTGGCAATCCGTACCGGCATCGCTCCCGACGGGGGTTTGTTTGTCTCGGACGAGCTGGGCACCCAGCAGCTCGATATCAGCTCGCTTGCAGATAAATCGTACTTTGAAATCGCTCAAGATGTGTTGGGAATGTTACTGAATGATTACACAGCCGAAGAAATTTCGGCGTGTGTGAATGAGGCATACCGCGGCACGTTTGCGAGCGAAGAGGTCACGCCGCTCGTCAAACTCGACGCCGCACCGGGCGCCGACGCCCCGCAAACCTATGTGATGGAGCTCTTTGGCGGCCCCACGAGCGCCTTTAAGGACGTCGCCCTGCAGATGCTCCCCCGCCTCATGGCCCGCACTTCCGCCAAGGACGGCGGCGCCGAGCGTATCATGATCGTCACTGCCACGTCGGGCGACACGGGCAAGGCCGCGCTCGCCGGTTTTGCCGACGCTCCGGGCACGGGCATCACCGTTTTTTATCCCGAGGGCAAGGTCAGCCGCGTTCAGAACCTGCAGATGTCCACGCAGGAGGGCGACAATGTCGCCGTCTGCGGCATCCGCGGCAACTTTGACGACGCCCAGAGCGCCGTCAAGCGCATCTTTGCCGATAAGGAGCTTGCCGAGCGCCTGGAGGCCGCTGGCACTGTGCTTTCGAGCGCCAACTCCATCAATGTCGGCCGTCTGGTACCGCAGGTCGTCTACTACTTTGCCGCCTATGCACAGCTGCTGCGCGCCGGCACCATCGAGGCCGGCGACGCCGTAGAGTTCTGTGTGCCCACCGGCAACTTTGGCGATATCTTGGCCGGTTACTACGCCAAGCGCATGGGCCTGCCCGTCGCCAAGCTCGTCGTGGCGAGCGACAAGAACAACGTGCTTGCCGACTTCTTGACCACCGGCGTTTACGACCGTAACCGCCCGTTCTTCACGACTATCTCGCCGTCGATGGACATCCTTATTAGCTCCAACCTGGAGCGCATGCTCTACTTCCTGTCCGATGGCGACTGCGAGCTCGTTGCCGGGCTTATGGAGCAGCTTGCCCAGACGGGTCGCTACGAGGTTCCCGCGGACCTGCTGGCCAAGATCCAGAGCGTGTTTGGCTGCGGCTGGGCCAGCGAGGACGAGGTCCGCGCCGCCATCAAGAGCTGCTGGGATGCGAACGGCTACGTGATCGACCCGCACACCGCTTGCGGCTATCACGTCTTTGAGCAGGTCGCCCCCGCCGAGGGCGCCAAGGCCCGCGTGTTGCTTTCGACCGCCAGCCCCTACAAGTTCCCGCGCGCCTGCTGCGACGCCCTGGGCCTCGACGTTCCCGAAGATGATTTTGAGGCTATGCGTGTGCTCGAGCAGGCCACCAACACGGTCGCCCCGACCCAGCTCGCCGAACTCGAATCCAAACCCGTCCGTTTCGAAGACGTCTGCGACGTCGATGAGATGGCAAGCTACGTCGAGTCTGCAGCAAAACGAATGAGCACCAACTAAACCCCTTATTAAGCGCCGGCGAAAGCCGGCGCACCTTCTTTTATCAGATAACCCCCGGGATGATGACGAACGCACACAGCGTGCCTGGCTGTTTAGTTCGTCGCGAGTTCCGCACGCAAAGGAAAGCACTTAATGTGCTTTCCGTCTTGCGCAGGACTGCCCGAGCAGCGAACTATACAGCCAGGCACGCCAGGAGGACTCACATGATCAAAATCACCGTCCCAGCAACCAGCGCCAACCTAGGCATCGGTTACGACACCCTCGGCATGGCCGTCAGCCTCTACTCGCACTTCGCCTTCGAGCGCGCCGACAAGCTCACCATCACGGGCTGCCCCGAGGAGTTCCAAAACGAGAACAACCTGGTCTACGTGAGCTTTGTCGATGCTCTGGCCGCCTGGGGCGAGCCGGCCTTCCCCGTTGCTATCGACATCCAAACCGATGTTCCCGTCGCTCGCGGCCTAGGATCCAGCTCCACCTGCGTCGTCGCTGGCATCATGGCCGCCGCCGCGCTGACGGGCCACACTGTCGACCGCGCCGAACTCGTCCGCATTGCCACCGAGGTCGAGGGCCATCCCGATAACGTCGCCCCTGCTATCCTGGGCGGCGCCGTCTGCTCCTTTACGCCGACCGATTCGCTCCCCCAGTGCCTGCGCTACGAGGTGAGCGACAAGCTTCGTTTTATTACTGTGATTCCGCCCTACGAGGTACATACGAGCGAGGCGCGCAAGGTCGTGCCGCAGGAGATTCCGCTCTCCACCGCCGTATGGCAAATGGGCCGCATCGCCGGCATGACGCGCGGCCTGGAGACCGGCGACCTTGACCTGATTGCCGCCGCCAACGACGACCGCATCCAGGAGCCCTATCGCCGCCGTCTCATCCCCGACTACAACGCCGTGCGCGACACCTGTCTTAACGGCGGTGCCAAGACCATCTGGATCAGCGGTTCGGGCTCGACCCTCATGGCTGTAACCGACGACACCATCGTGGCGAAGTTCCTGCAGGTCAAGCTGCGCGAGCAGTTCCCCAAGTGTGACACGCATATTCTGACGTGCGACACCGAGGGCGCTCAAATCGAGTATCTGTAGACATCGCTGGTTAATCCCTTCGGGCCGCCCAAGGGTATCCCCTTAAAAACGTCCTCGCACTTGAGGCCCGCTTATCCTGCTCCTTCGAAGCTACGGATAAGCGGGCCTCGTGCTGCGGAATGTTTTTAGGGGGATACCCTTGGGCGGCCCTACAGCAACGTGGTCGACGATGTCTATAGGAACCCACGCTTTGAAGGGGCGCCGGGCTGATGGTTTGGCTTTTTATTGGTGGGGGCCCTTACTGGGATGGGACCCTTACTAGAGGCAGGCCTCGGCGATGCGGCGTTTGAGTTCGTCGATGCCGGTGCCAGTCTGGGAGCTTGTGATGATCACGTTTTCGGCAGGGACGTTGAGCTGCTTTTTGATGACTGCTGCCTGGCGGGCCTGCTGGGTGCGGCTGAGCTTGTCGGCTTTGGTGAGGCAGACGATAAAGTTGAACTCGTTGCCCTGTAGGTAGTCGATCATGTCGTGGTCGAGCTTGCTAGGGTCGTGACGAATGTCCACCAGCGAGACGACCAAGTTAAAGCTGCGCTCGGAGTCGAAGAAGTCGCCGATAAGCTCGGCCCAGCGGTCACGCTCGGCCTTAGAACGACGGGCGAAACCATAGCCCGGCAGGTCGACGAAGTGCACGTCGTCGGCCTCGAAGAAATTGATGTTGCTCGTCTTGCCCGGTGTGCTCGAAACCTTGACCAGGTTCTTGCGGCCAAAGAGCTTGTTCATAATCGACGACTTGCCCACATTGGAGCGGCCGACAAAGCTCACTTCGGGGCAGGTGGACTCGGGAATCTGCGAAACCTTGCCGTAGCTGGCGACGAACTTGGCAAGCTGGTAGTTAATGGAATCGGCCATGGACACTCCTTGGTCGTAGGTTCTTACAAAAGAGCGCGCTATTGCGCAGCGGCAATGCGGCGGACGATATCGAGCGTGATGTTACTTGCGACACGCGCGTACTCGAACAGATCGAACTCTCGGTCGCAAATTGCATCGTACGCCTCGTCACAATTATCGCTGATAGCGCGCAACACCAGGCAATCGACACCATTTTTGGTTGCGACATGGGCAATCGCCGCGCCCTCCATGCCGACACAATCGGCATGCGTCGCCTCGATAGCGTCGTTACGCATGGCGGCGCCCGTCACAAAGCGGTTACCCGTGGCAATCGTGCCGACCAGGAACTGTTTGGTGCCCTCGTTCGAAGCGACTGCATTTGTCGAAGCGTCAACAAACCCACGCTCAGCAAGCACGTCGACGGCAATATCGACCAGCGCGGGCGTCGAGCCAAACTCCTCAAGCCCCGGTGCGGACTCGGCGATAAGCGCGGTATCGGTATCCAGATAGCGCAGGCGTTTGCCAATGACCACGTCATCGATATGGAGCTTGGGGTTCAAACCGCCCGCAATGCCCGAAAACACAACAGCCTGCGGAGCATACTTGCTAATGAGGTGCTGTGTTGCAGCGGCGGCGTTCACCGTGCCCATGCCCGCCGTTGTGGCGACAACTGTCAGGCCGTCGAGCTCGCCGCTCACAACGGTCAAGCCTGCCTCCCGTGCCTCGCAAACGTCGCTCAGCTCTTCCTTAATCTGCATGATCTCTTTTTCGAGCGCACCGATAATCGCGATGGTAGCCATACCATTCCCCAAACCTATACGAAATTCTCAACCACGGTATGGTACCAGCATTTTGTTTGACCTCGCCAAACGAACACGCTAAGCCAGTGCAGCTCGCATATCAAACAGAGCCTTTGCAATCGCGGCCGTAACCTCGCTCGAGCGGTCGCTCCACGGCATCGATGTCATGGCGCTCATGACATAGGTACGGCCATCGATGTCGATAGCAGGCATTTCTTTCCAAAGATATTCAGTCGCGTTTAAGGTGTCTCTAAACAATAAACAGGCGTTTCTATGCAAAAACACCGATTCTGTTGCGTATCTTTGCCCAAAACGCAGTTGCGGTGAAATAGTTCCTGTTTGGGCGGCATAAGCCGAAAAACAAGAACTATTCCACCGCAACTTGACGGGGCTCCTTAGCAATCAACTAGGTGCCCGGGGGCACTCATTTAAGTCTGTCCCCAATGAGTGCCCTGCTAGCCGATGGCGTTTTTGAGTTCGGCACGGCGCTTTTTCATGCCGTCCATGACGGCGTTGCGCAGCTCGGGCATGCGCGCGGTATCCATCTGGGGCACGCCCTCGAGCTTATAGGGAATACCCAGCTGCTCGTACTTGACGACACCCATCGTGTGATACGGCAGCATTTCCAGGCCCACCACGTTGTGCCATGGAGCGATGAGGCGACCGAGCTTCTCGCATTCCTCCGCCGTATCGGTGATACCCGGCACCACCACGTGGCGAATAACAACCTTAATCTTGCGACGGGCAAGCTCATCGCCAAACGCCAGGATGCGCGCAGGATCGCAACCGGTCAGCTTTTTATGCTCAACCGGATCGGCATGCTTGATGTCGAGCAGCACCATATCGGTCTCGTTGAGAACAGCATCGAACTTCTCCGGATGCTTGGGATCAAATGCATAGCCACAGCTGTCTAGGCAGGTGTGTACGCGGCCATCGGGGTTGTTGTGCATCACGCGGAACAGGTCGGCCAAAAACTCGGGCTGCAGGAGCGGTTCGCCGCCCGAAACGGTAATGCCGCCGCTACGGTAGAACTCATGGTTGCTCTGGAACTCGTCCATAAGGTGCTCGACGGTCACCATCGTGCCGCCGTTAACAGACCAGGTATCGGGATTGTGGCAATACGCGCAGCGCATGGGACAGCCCTGAACAAACACCACAAAGCGGATGCCGGGTCCGTCGACCGTTCCCATCGTCTCGATCGAATGCACGCGACCCAGGGCATACGCAGAGTCCTCGGGATGAGCATCCACACCCTCAAGCGTCATCTCAGCCATTCCCGCAACCTTGCCTCTCTTTGGTTTTTGTCAATTAAAATGCCAGAGCCATTCTAGCCCATACGCCTGATGGCGAAACGGTTTAGCGGTCAATTAGATCGTCCTATTTGACTCCACGCAAAAGCGGCGGGAAGGTTATCGCAACCCGCCCGCCGCCGTGGCAATAGAAATCGATAGTCGCCAGGCCTTACGCCTTAAGCGTAAGCACCGCGCCAAAGGCGGTCGGGCCGCAGTGGCTCGAGATGACGCCGCCGACCTGAGTCCATGTAATGTCCTTAAAGCCCAGGTCATGCGCATAGACTTCCATGTCGTCGCGCAGCTCCTCGGAAAGGCCCACTGAATACGCCAAACCAATGTGCGAGTAATCAATATCGCCCTTCGCAACCATGTGGTCAATAAAGGCACGGGCGCATTTGAGCATAGAGCCGCGGAGCTTCTTGGTCGCCACGAATTTGCCACCCGTTACCTCAATGCAGGGCTTAATCTTGAGCAGATGGGCACCGAGAAATGCCACGTTGGACAAACGACCGCCGGCCTTAAGGAAGGCGAGATCGGTTGGGACAAAGCCCAACAGCACTCGATCCATGACCGAATTGGTGAAAGCGAATATTTCGTCAACGGTGGCATCCGGATGGGCTTCGATATACTTGGCGGTCTCGACGACAACGAGCGACTGGCCTACCGAGACAAAGCGCGTGTCCATGGAGAACACGTAGTCTCGACCCTTGGCGGCAATTTTCGAGGACTGATGCGAACAGGTCGTAACCTCGGAATAGGCAAGATGCAGAATAGTCGCGTCGGGTTGCTCAGCATGGATGCGGTCGTACACATGCGCAAAATCCGCCGGCGAGCAACCGCTGGTCTTGGGCATCACACCAAACTCGTTGCAGCGCGAATAAATCTCGAGCGGATCGATCGAGCCGTCCTCGACGGTCTCGTCACCAATCGTGACATGCATAGGCACGCGCACGATACCATAGCGTTCGCAGAGCTCCGGCGTCACATCCGAACCAGACTCAACCACGATTACGTACTTGCCCATTCTTATCACGACCCATCTCGACGTTGGCTTTTCAATATGTGACGCACGTCCGCCGTCCTGCTGCAGAACGGCCTCCAAGCGCCAAAGAGACGCCGCCCCTTGCACACAACAAAGGACAGCGTCTCCCTGGAAAACTCCGTGCTTATCTGAGATTCTACACGGTTTATTAAGGAGTGTTACTTATTCCGCAAACGGTAGCTATACGCGATAAACGGTAGCAAGCAAGTATCCAGAACGCTCAACCCATTAGGAGAGTTCCGCCCAAAGGGTGACTACACAGGACCCCGCCGGGGCTGTTTGGGCTACCTCCCAAAACATTCCGTAGGACACCAATTTGATTTAGCGTGGTTCCCTAAAGGGCGACAACGCAGGAGACCCGGCAAGGCCGGGAGCACTTTGTCTCGCAAACATTCCGCAGCCGCGAAGCGGCGAGGACGTTTGAGAGGCAAAGTGCGTAGGCCTTACCGGGTCTCCGGTGGGAGTTGAGTCCCTTTAGAACTTGTCGTGGAAGGTACGCGAAATGACCTCGTCCTGCTGCTCCTTGGTGAGCGTGTGGAAGTTCACGGCATAGCCGGAAACGCGGATGGTCAGCTGCGGGTACTTCTCGGGGTGAGCCTGAGCGTCGAGCAGCGTCTCACGGTTGAAGACGTTGATGTTCAGGTGGTGGCCACCCTTCTCGGCGTAAGCGTCGAGCATGTGGACCAGGTTATCGGCCTGAGTCTCGGAAACTTCAGAAACCTTCATAATGTGTCTCCTTCGATTGATAGGCGCCGGCCGAAACCGGCGCGCTAATCAGTAATCGTTATTGTTAGTATAGCACTAACAATAGTTACTCGCCCAGCTGATCAAGGTCGATATCGCCAAAGAACACCTGGTCCTCCTTGCCGAGCGCACTCGGGATGATGGAGAAGGTGTTAGAGATGCCGTCCTGAGCATCGCGGAACGGGAGCTTGGAAACCGAAGACAGCGAAGCGATGGCGCCGTGGCTATCGCGCTTGTGCATGGGGTTAGCACCCGGGGCGAACGGCTGGCCAGCCTTGCGGCCGTCGGGCGTGGAGCCGGTCTTCTTGCCGTACACGACGTTGGAGGTGATGGTCAGAACCGAGGTCGTGGGCACGGAGTTGCGGTAGGTGTCGTTCATGCGGATGTACTCCATGAACTGGTGCACAACGTCGTGAGCGATCTGGTCGACGCGGTCGTCATCGTTACCGTACTTGGGGAACTCGCCCTCGGTCTCGAAGTCGACGATGATGCCGTTCTCGTCACGGACGGGGTGGACCTTGGCGTACTTGATGGCGGACAGGGAGTCGGCCACGACGGAAAGGCCAGCGATGCCCGTAGCGAACCAGCGATGCACGTGCTTGTCGTGCAGAGCCATCTGGATGCGCTCGTAGCAATACTTGTCGTGCATGTAGTGAATGATGTTCAGCGAGTTGACGTACACGCCAGCGAGCCACTTCATCATGTCGTTGTACTTGGCCACAACGTCGTCGTAATCGAGCGTGTCGCCCTCGACGGCGCGGTACTTGGGGCCGACCTGCTTCTTGGAGACCTCGTCAACACCGCCGTTGAGTGCATACAGCAGGCACTTGGCCAGGTTGGCACGGGCGCCGAAGAACTGCATCTCCTTGCCGATGCGCATGGAGGACACGCAGCAGGCGATGCCGTAGTCGTCGCCGTGGTAAACGCGCATGAGGTCGTCGTTCTCGTACTGGATCGAGGAGCTGGCGACAGAAGTCTTGGCGCAGAACTTCTTGAAGTTCTCGGGCAGACGGGTCGACCACAGAACGGTCATGTTGGGCTCGGGGCTGGTGCCCATGTTCTCGAGCGTGTGCAGGTAGCGGTAGCTCATCTTGGTAACGAGCGTACGGCCGTCGACACCCATGCCGCCGATGGACTCGGTGACCCACTGCGGATCGCCGGTAAACAGGGCCTGGTACTCGGGGGTACGGGCAAACTTGACCATGCGGAGCTTCATGATGAAGTGATCCACGAACTCCTGGATCTGCTCCTCGGTGAAGGTGCCGTTGGCAAGGTCGCGCTCAGCGTAGATGTCGATGAACGTAGAGGTACGGCCGATGGACATAGCGGCGCCGTTCTGCTCCTTGACGGCAGCGAGGTAGGCGAAGTACATCCACTGGATGGCCTCCTGCGTGTTGGTAGCAGGGTTGGAAATATCGAAACCATAGGTCTCGGCCATCATCTTGAGCTCGCCGAGGGCGCGGATCTGCTCCTGCAGCTCCTCGCGATCGCGGATGTTGTCGGCGGTCATGACCGTCGGGGTGGAAGCCTTCTGGGCCTCCTTGTCCTTGATCAGGTAGTCGACGCCGTACAGGGCAACACGACGGTAGTCGCCGATGATGCGGCCGCGGCCATAGCCATCGGGCAGACCGGTGATGATGTGAGCCGAGCGGCAAGCACGCATCTCGGGGGTGTAGACATCGAAGACGCCGGCGTTGTGAGTCTTGCGCTCGAAGGTGTAGCGCTCGACAACGTTCTCGTCGACCTTATAGCCGTGCTGGCTGGCAGCCTGGCAAGCGATGCGGATACCACCGTTGACGTGCAGCGCGCGCTTGAGCGGCTTGTCGGTCTGGAGGCCGACGATGGTCTCCTTGTCGCGATGGGCGTTATCGATGTAGCCAGCGGGGTGGCTCACGATACCCGTGACGGTCTTGGTGTCCATATCGAGGACGCCGCCCTGCTCGCGCTCCTTGAGCAGCAGGTCGAGAACCTCGCCCCACAGCTCCTTGGTACGCTCGGTCGGGCCGGCGAGGAACGACTCGTCGCCCTCGTAGGGGGTGTAGTTCTTCTGGATGAAGTCTCGGACGTCAACCTCTCCCGTCCAGATGCCTTCCTTGAAGCCTTCCCATGCCTCCTGCATTGTGTAACCACGCTCCTAGTTACGTGTAATGCGGCGCTCTCTCACACCGCTGCTTATTGAATTCTTGAATTATCGGCTTGCACTACCGGCTTCTTCCGTTCTTCACCACACATTGGTACAGGGAAAAACGTATGTCCACCTTGGAACTGCAACCCAAAACCCAAGATTTCACCCGTTTGAGAAGGATAACATAGCCACCCCCTTCATCAGGGCTATTATATGTTTCTTTTTTTATACCATTAGTGCGTTTTTAACAAATCCGCAGGAAATGCGAGCGCGAACAACTACCGTTCACCGATTTGTTTGGTATTTTTCCTTGCCTTTGCACGACGTTCACTCTAGCTGTTATGCCAGTTTTAGCAGGGTAAAGTGTCCCAGAGACCCCGCAGAAACTGCAGGGCGGCCACGGGATTTCCCCCGGGACCGCCCTGTGGCATGGTTAGTTATTTAGCCTTGATTGCCGCTTGGCATTAGGCGGCTGCGGCGGCCTTGTCGGTCGTTGCCTTGCTGTGGCCCTGACCCTCAAAATGCTTGTAGCACCAGCTGGTGACCAGCGGGGTCAAAATAGCCGTAACGATTGCGCAGGCAGCGACCTGTGCCGTGGCCGTTGCGAGCACCGCACCGCCGTACATGGCCCCGTTGACGCTTGCCATGGCAGCAGGCGTGGCCACATTGGCTCCGGCGCAGCTCGAAATGGCCGCACCTGCGACACCCGTACCGCCCGTGAGCTTATCGACCGCGATGACGGGAATTGCAAAGACTACCGAGCAGATCACGCCGAGCAGAATACCGGGAAGACCGCCATTAATGAGCTGACCAAAGGTCATGGTCGAGCCCATGGCAAAGAAGACGAGCACGATGATGGCGGAAAGTGCCGGTGCCATCATCTTCTTAAAGCTGGGGAAGAGGTTACCCAGGATAATGCCGACGACGATCGGCAGGATGGCGCCCACGAGCGACCAGCCGATCGGAGCCTGACCGGCAGCGCCGAGCACGATCATCGTGACCGGAGGGCCGACAACCAGCGTGGTGATGGCGACGGCACCACGTTCGGCCTCATTGCCCATGGTGCCCATCAGTCCAGCGTACATAGCGTTGTTGGCACCCGTGCAAGCGGCCAGCATCACCATGGCCGAGATACCAAACAGGTTGTCGTTGAACACATAAAGGATGAGCAGCGACACGGCAACGACCACGATCTGCTTGACGGCGATGATGATGGCGCCGCGGGCAGCGGCGGCAGGAGCGCTCTTAAACGAAATCGTCGTACCGACGATGAGCAAAAAGGCGCCAACAAGCGGGCCTGCGCCCTGCTGGGTCATGCCGAGCGTAAAGCTGCCGAGCGTTTTGAACAGGTCGGGGAACAGCGTGTTGAGCAGGCAGCCCAACAAAAGCGGCACCAAAATATTGGCACCCGGGATGGAGGACATCTTAAAGAACGGCTCCTTTGCCGCCGGCGCCTCCACCGCAGTCGATTCACTCATTTATATCTCCTTTTGATGCGTGCGGCACGCGGCCACACGCTCCTGTGCCAGAAAGAAGGCGACGGTCCCGAGTCGCAGGAGCCGTCGCCGAATTAACGTCGCGGGGTATTACCCGTCCAGAACGATGCCACCGTCGCAGTCACCGATCTCGCCGTTCACGAAGCTGGCGAGGTCGGAAGCGAAGAAGAGCACCATCTGCGCAGGCTCGCTGGCCTGGGCGGCGCGGCCCAGAGGAATACCGTTGATGATGCGCTGAGAGTTCTCGTCAGAGAGAATCGAGGTCATATCGGTAAGGGTGAGCGACGGGCACACGGCGTTGCAGCGGACGCCAAACTTGCCGCCTTCCTTGGCGACTGCCTTGGTTAGACCGTTAACACCGGCCTTGGAGCTCGCGTAAGCCGCAGTGCCGAGCAGGCCGCCGCCGATCTTGCCAGCAACAGAGCTCACGTTGACGATAGTGCCGGCATGGGCCGCCTTAAAGTGCGGGTACACGGCGTTCATCATGGTAAAGGTGCCGTTGAGGTTGATGTCGATGGTGCGACGCCACTCAGTGTCATCGATCTCGTCGAACTTCTTGGTGCTGATAACGCCAGCGCAGTTGATCAGGATGTTGGTTTGCGGCAGGTCCGTAAAAATCTGCTCGACGGTCTCACGCGCCTTGGGCGCATCGGCAACATCGAGCTGATAGAACTTGTTGCCCTCGCCAAGCTCGGCCACAGCGGCCTCGCCCTTAGCAGCGTTCCTTGCGATGAGCGCGACGTGTCCGCCGCCCGCGACGATGCCCTTGGCGATCTCGAGGCCAATGCCCTGAGTGCCACCGGTAACGATCGCGGTTTTGCCCGTGAAGTCAAATGCCATGACTCCATCCCCCTTTATATAAGGTGTCTCCTTGCGGGAAGTTGGAGCATCGCACGTGGCGATAAATGAGTCCCAGTCGTCATGGTGGTGACAACCCCTCGCCTAACCGCGGGCATAATAGTTCTTTGAAACGCTACAATTATTGAATGATTTTAAGTCTTTATACGCTCTTTATATTGACTGGCAGCCACGTAGATTTTTGGGACATGCCTCAAAATCTGCCGGTTAGGGTGCGCGTACATGGGTATCATCTTTCACTGAAAATAGTTTCTAGTGTTAGGGGTTTTCGGTGGAAGATACCGATTTCCGTGAGCTTGGGCGTCAGCTCCTTACCGAGTTCGGCAGCATGCATCAGCGCATTTCGCGCTTTGCGGACAAAGCCCTTGGCGGCGAGATGGCCGTCATGCGCGCCCTCATACTCGCCGGCGGTTCGCTCACGCCGAGCGAACTCGCTGATCGCGCCTGGGTCTCGAGTGCCCGCATCGCCAATATCCTACGCGCTCTCGAAGCCAAGGGCTGGGTCGAGCGCAAGCACTCAAAGACCGACCGTCGTCGCGTACACGTCACGGTGACCGACAAAGGATTCCAGGATCTCGAAATCAAACGTCGGGAATTCGAGAACCGCACTGCGGCTTTCCTCGAGCAGCTCGGCGAAACAGATACCCAAGAGATGGTGCGTCTTCTAAGGCGTGCCAACGAAATTATCGACCGTAATCAAGAAAGGAGAGATGCCGAGTGAGGATTCTCAAGCTCTTTAAAAAGCATGTCCTGGCACTGTTCGCAGCTATCGTGCTTATCGTAATCAGCTGCAACGCCGATCTGGCGCTGCCTACCTACATGAGCGACATCGTCGACGTGGGCGTGCAGCAAGGCGGCATCGCCTCGCCCGTGCCCGACACCATCCGCGCCGAATCGCTCGACGACCTCGAACTCTTTATGAGCGTCAAGGACGCCAAGGCTGTGGAGGCCGTGTTTAGCAAGGCTGACAAAAACGACATTCGAACGTACAAGGGCACCGAGGAAGAGCGTGCCGATGGAGGCAAGATTGCCGACATTATGAGCCTGCCCGAGACTGTCGTTCTTTCGCTCAACCAGGGCATTGACGCCGACTCTATGGGCGACATGATGGGCTCGTCCAGCGAGAAAGACAGCAACGCTGCCCAGGCCATGCCCACCCCCGAGCAGATGGCGGCGATGACGCCCGAGCAGCTCGCCGAGATGCAGCAGAAGGCCGTAGCGGCGCAGAACATGCAAAAGCAGATTGATGCCGACGGCGGTAAGATCACCATGAAGAGCCTGCGCCTGGGTGTCGAGGGCGGTCTGGTAGACCAAAGCAAGCTCGTCGAGGGCGCCAACCAAATGGCGGACAAAATGGGCTCCATGTCGGGCTCCATTGTCACGCAGCGCGCCGTGACCTACGTGCAGGACGAGTACAAGGCGCAGGGTATCGACCCCGCCGACGTGCAGAACGCCTACCTGGGCCGCATGGCGACCACGATGTTTGGCCTGTGCCTGATCTCGCTTGTCGCCACCATCCTGACCGGCGCCGTGGCTTCGCGCACCGCCTGCTCCATCGCCCGCGACCTGCGCCGCGAGACCTTCAACAAGGTTATGCACTTCTCGCCGGCCGAAGTGGGCAAGTTTAGCCAGGCCTCGCTCATCACTCGCTGCACCAACGACATTCAGCAGATTCAGATGGCGGCAACCCTGTTTATCCGCATGTGCCTGATGGCCCCCGTCATGGGCGTCGTCGCCGTCATGCGCGTCCTGGCCAACCACACCGGCCTGGAGTGGACCATCGCCGTGGCCATCATCGCGGTGTCGGCCGTCGTCGGCGTGCTCATGGGTCTTACCATGCCCAAGTTCAAAAAGATGCAGAGCTTTGTGGACCGCGTGAACCTTACCGCCCGCGAGCTGCTCGACGGCCTTATGCCCATCCGCTCGTTCAACCGCGAGGAGCATGAACTCGAGCGTTTTGATGCGGCATCGCTCGACCTGATGACCACGCAGCTCTACACCAACCGAGCCATGAGCTTTATGATGCCGCTCATGATGCTCGTCATGAACTGCATCACCGTGCTTATCGTCTGGTTTGGTGCGCAGGGCGTGTCCGACGGCGTGATGCAGGTCGGCAACATGATGGCGTTTATCTCCTACACCATGCAGATCGTCATGGCGTTTATGATCCTCACCATGGTGTCGGTCATCCTACCCCGTGCCGAGGTCGCAGCCGAGCGCGTGGAAGAGGTCATCACTTGCCCCACGAGCATCAACGACCCCGTCTCGCCTAAACTGCCCGCGGCCAGCGCTCCGCGCGGTGAGCTCACCTTCCGCGACGTGAGCTTCCAGTATCCCGATGCCCGCGCCGATGTCATCAGCGGCGTGAACTTCACCACGCATGCCGGTCAGATGCTCGGCATCATTGGCTCCACAGGCTCGGGCAAGTCCACGCTTGTGCAGCTCATCCCGCGCCTGTACGACGTCACCGGCGGCAGCATTACGCTCGACGGCGTCGATGTGCGCGACATGACCCTTTCCGAGCTGCGCCGCCGCATCGGTTACATCCCGCAGCAGGGTCGCCTGTTCTCGGGCACTGTCGAGAGCAACCTCAAGTTTGCCGGCGACATGGTGAGCGATGACGACATGCGCCAGGCGGCACGCATCGCACAGGCCGAGGACTTTATCGCCGAGCGCGAGGGCGGCTACGACTCCCCCATCAGCCAGGGCGGCTCCAATGTCTCGGGCGGTCAGCGCCAGCGTCTGGCCATCGCCCGCGCCCTGGCCAAAAAGCCCGAGGTCGTGGTGTTCGATGACTCGTTTAGCGCCCTCGACTACAAGACCGACGCGCGCCTGCGCGAGGAGCTGGCCAAAAACGTTACCGACGCCGCACTCGTGGTCGTGGCCCAGCGCATCGCGACCATCATGCACGCCGACCAGATCATCGTGCTCGACGACGGCCACGTAGTGGGCACCGGCACGCACGAGGAGCTGCTGCGCAGCTGTCCGGCGTACCTGGAGATTGCACAGTCGCAGCTTTCCGCCGAGGAGCTGGGGCTTACCCAAGAAGAAATTGCAGCCGTCATGGAAGGAGGCGAGCGCTAATGGCAGACGAGACCAAGGCTCAGATTCCCAAGCCCACCCGCCAGCGTGGTCCCATGGGCCGCATGGGTGGCATGCGCCGTGGCGAAAAGGCCAAGGACTTTAAGGGCACCATGAGGCAACTGCTCGGCTATATCGGCCAGCACAAGATTGCCGTGTTTGCCGCCGTCGCCTTTGCCGTGTGCTCGGTCATCTTTAACATTGTGGGGCCCAAGGTGCTCGGCCAGGTTACGACTAAGCTGTTCGAGGGCTTGGTTGCCAAGGTCAACGGCACCGGCGATGTCGACTTTGCCTGGATCGCCAAGACGCTCGGCTTTTTGCTCTGTCTGTATCTGGCGAGCTCTGCCTGCAGCCTGATCCAAGGCTGGCTCATGACCGGCGTCACGCAAAAGATTTGTTATCGCATGCGCAAGGAGATCGCCGCCAAGATCGCCGTCGTTCCGATGAGTTACTTCAACGGCCACAGCAAGGGCGACGTACTCAGTCGCATCACCAACGACGTCGATACGCTCGGCCAGTCGCTCAACCAGAGCGTGACGCAGCTCATCACGTCTGTCACGCAGATTATCGGCGTGCTCGTCATGATGCTGTCGATCAGTCTGCCGCTCACCGGCGTCACCGTGCTCACGCTGCCGGCTGCCGCGATTATCCTGACCGTGATGATTCACTTCTCGCAGCCGTACTTCCGCGAGCAACAGCAAGTCCTGGGCGCCGTCAACGGCATTATCGAGGAGGACTTTGCCGGCCAGAACGTTATTCAGGTGTTCGACCGCGCCGAAGCCTCAATCGAGGAGTTCGACCGTCAAAACGACCGTCTCTTTATTAGTGGCTGGCGCTCGCAGTTCCTATCGGGCCTGATGATGCCGCTTATGAGCTTGGTGGGCAACATGGGCTACGTGGGCGTCGTCGTGGTGGGCGCGCAGCTCGCGCTGACTGGTAATGCCACGCCCGGCGACATCCAGAGCTTTATCCAGTACGTTCGCAACTTTACGCAACCCGTGCAGCAGCTGGGCAACGTGAGCAACACGATGCAGTCGATGGCCGCTGCCACCGAGCGCGTCTTTGAGTTCCTGGCCGCGCCCGAGGAGGAGCAGAAGGCCGACGCCCAGATTCCCGAGAAGCGCCCCGGCCACGTTGAGTTCGACCACGTCAAGTTTGGCTACACGCCCGACAAGACCATCATCCACGACTTTAGCTGCGAGGCACAGCCCGGTCAGACCATCGCCATCGTCGGCCCCACCGGCGCCGGCAAGACCACGCTCATTAAGCTGCTGCAGCGCTTCTACGACGTGGACGGCGGTTCGCTGCGCGTCGAGGGCGTCGACGTGCGCGACTGGGACCGCGCGGCACTGCGCGGCGAGTTTGCCATGGTGCTGCAGGATACCTGGCTGTTTAACGGCACCATCCGCGAGAACATCCGCTACGGACGCCCCGATGCGACCGACGCCGAGGTCGAGGCCGCCGCACGCGCCGCACGCTGCGACCACTTTATCCATACGCTCGCCGGTGGCTACGACTTTATGATCAACGAGGAGGGCACTAACCTGTCGCAGGGTCAGCGCCAGCTCGTGACCATCGCCCGCGCCATTTTGGCCGACCGTCCGGCGCTGATTCTGGACGAGGCGACCTCCAACGTGGATACCCGCACCGAGGAGCTTATCCAGCGCGCCATGGATGCGCTGATGCAGGGCCGCACGAGCTTTGTCATCGCGCACCGCCTGTCCACGATCCGCAACGCCGACGTGATCTTGGTAATTCGCGACGGCGACATCGTCGAGAAGGGCACGCACGACGAGTTGCTCGCCCAAGGCGGCTTCTACGCCGACCTGTACAACTCGCAGTTCGACGAGGCGGCGTAAAACCGGCGGCAAACAACCGCAATACCCAAAAACGGGGGCGCAGAATGAACTGTGCCCCCGTTTTTGTTCTGCGGCCCTCGAACCGCCTCCCCCGGGACCTGATTAACGGCCTCCCTCAAGGCCCCGTGGACAAAAAATGGCAAATATGAGTACTGTCACCTTTTTAGTAGCAGCCAAAACTGCCGCAAACAACCTCTTTGCGGCCTAGATATGCCTTCAAATTGATCAAAATGCCCGGTAGCATGCTTCTGTGTGCCAACGTTAATGAACATATTTACTGTTGTGTCTATTATCTTGTAAGATCGATATGATACTACGCTAGCAACAGTACTCATATTTGCCATTTTTTGTCCACAGGGTATGCCGCAGAAGATCCAACTTGCTCCAGCGTGCCGTACGTTGGCCCCCCTTCCGGCGAGCGCCGACATTTCCCCAGATAAAACCGACCAAAATAAACCTGTCCCTTTTCGGCAGGTTTCACTTGCACTTTAGCGTGCGACAGCGGATAATGCCGAGCATTCGAGAATTCGCCAATTGTTGCCGTTAATTGATAAAGGAGGCCCCATATGGCCATGGAATTCAAGCGCAGGTTGCCGATCCCCATGGAGATCCGCGAGGAAATGCCGCTTTCCGCCGAGCTTACCGCCAAAAAGCAGGCATTCGACGCCGAGGTCGCCAAGGTCTTTACCGGCGAGGACGCACGCAAAGCGCTCATCATCGGCCCGTGCTCTGCCGACCGCGAGGACTCGGTGCTTGAGTACATGAACCGACTGGCCAAGGTCGCCGAAGAGGTCAAGGACAAACTCATCATCATTCCGCGCGTCTACACCAACAAGCCGCGCACCAAGGGCACTGGCTACAAAGGCCTGCTGCACAACCCCGACCCCGAGGCGCCCGATGACCTGCTCGAAGGCGTCAAGGCCATCCGCCACATGCACCTGCGCGTCATCGAGGAGACCGGTTTCTTTACCGCCGACGAGATGCTCTACCCGTCCAACTACCAGTACCTCGTCGACTTGCTGAGCTACGTTGCCGTGGGCGCGCGCTCGGTCGAAAACCAGGAGCATCGCCTGGTGTCGAGCGGCATTTCGGTGCCCGTCGGCATGAAGAACCCCACCGCCGGTTCCACCACCGTCATGCTCAACTCCATCTACGCCGCCCAGGCACATCAGAGCTTTATCTTCCGCAACTGGGAGGTTGAGTGCGACGGCAACCCGCTCGCACACGCCGTCATGCGTGGCTACATCGGTCTCGACGGTCGCACCTACCCCAATTACCACTACGAACACCTGGAACGCCTGGCCGAGCGCTATACCGAGCATGCCGGCTACGCCAACCCGGCGGCGGTCATCGACTGCAACCACGACAACTCGGGCAAGCGCCCGCTGGAGCAGTACCGCATTTGCAAGGAGGTGCTCGACAGCTGCCGCCGCAACGAGTCCATCTCCAAGCTGGTCAAGGGCTTTATGATCGAGTCCTACCTGGAGGATGGCAATCAGCCAGTCGATGGCGGCGTCTTTGGCAAGTCGATCACCGACCCGTGCCTGGGCTGGGAAAAGACCGACTACCTCATCCACGAGATTGCGGAGCGGGTGTAGGTTACGGCGTTTTACCAAACGCCGTAACCGGCCGACGCTGCAAACCCGCCAGAGCGGCAATCTGCCTTTCAGCTTCGACGGCATGACCAAAAGGTCAATGCCGCCTCGCTTCAAGGCACCTTGCTCGCTCTGACGGGTTTTCGCTGACGTTTTTATACCAGCATCGTTACCAAAGCTGGCACTTGGGGACGCTCCTTTTGGGGTAGTCGTTGGGGACGTTCTTTAATGACTAGTCGTTTAAGAACGTCCCCAACGACTACCCAGAATGAGAGTGGATAATCTCCCGTTTTTGGCCTATACCAGCGCTAAAAGTGGGAGATTATCCACTCTCATAGAGCAAGTGTCCGAAAATCCGCCCTCATTCCTTCTTAGGGCCCTCCGTCCCCGAGGTATCGTGGCTCGTCTGCCGAATGATTGATGCGGGCGCTCTGCGGCCATGTCACACTCAGAGGTGGCCTGACCCAACTTGGAAGGAGCCTCCATGAGCCTTGACAACGTAACCCTGCGCGCCGCCACGCTCGATGACCTGGCCGGCATCGCCGCCATCTACAACCAGCTGTGGTGCAACACGCTGCGCAACCGCGGCGACGTCGAAGCTGCCGATTTCTGCGCGCGCTTTAACATCGCCATGCAGCTGCAGCGCTCCCCCATCGCACTCGTCGCCGAGACCGAGGGCCGCATTATCGCCGCCTGCTGCATCGGCATCTTCGAGGACGGCAAGCCGCGCACCAATCCCACGTGGGAGCCCTGCTATAACGAGATGTTCGTCCAGGCAACCGAGATGGCAAAGACCGCCGATGCCAAGCTCGAGGGCTCGCTCTTTGGAGACAGCCGCGAAAAGGCCACAGCGGATCGCTTTGCCGCCACAGGCAACGAATATGCCCAGGGTCAACTCAACTTGATTATCATTGTGCCTGAATGGCAGGGCAAGGGACTCGGCCGCGAGCTCATCGACCTTGCGCGCGCCGAGCTCGCCAAGGCAGGCTGCACCAAATTCTTCCTGATGAGCGACTGCAACTCCGACTGGCAGTTTTACGAGCACCTCAACATGAAGCGCATCCTAGAGGACCACAGCCAAGACACCGGTGACGGATTTATCGTCTATATGTACGGAGGCACGCTCTAAGTACCCCTTCAATCAAGGTGCGCCGGACACCCGGCCCTTGGCCTCTGCCCAGGAATAACCCAGGGGGCCGGACCGCCCGTCCCTAAACCTGCCCGACAGCGCGATATCTCGTCGCCCGAGCGCGCCCCTCTTTAACGAGTGCGCCTTCCTCAAGCAAACCGTTGATAACCCGCAGCGTCACGTCGCGCCCAGTTCCCAGAGCGTCCGAAGCATCCTGGCGCGTAAAACCGCGGGGCCGCTCAAGGGCAAAGCGAATCAAGGCGCGAGCGTATCCACCACGTCGCTCGTCCGAGACATCCTGTAGCATCGCGGACGCCTTGCACGCAACATCAAAGCCAAGCTCCTCCACGAGCTTGGCACGCACCTCGTGGCCGCAGTCGCCATTCATCGACACGTGCCCCTCTCGCTGCGCTCGCACGGATGCAAACGCCTGCGAAACATCGGGCGGCAGCGCCCCTTCCCGCTCGAGCTGCTCATAATCGCTGTAATCCCCACGCAAGTTGGGACCGCTATTGCCACGAGGCGTCAGATAGGAATTGCGCACGGCGTTGACGTTGGGCAGCGACAACCTAAACATTGCAGGGTAGGCGCAGACTTCGGGTTCCAACCCTTCCGCCTCATAGAGCGCACGGATCCCCTTGAGGCCCGTTCCAAACGCCTCAACCATCCCCAGACGCAAAAAGAGCAGTTGCAGCTTTGGATTTCGAGCGTCCGAGCCGCCCGCAAGCGCCTCCTCGACGCTGATGTGCTGCGGCCCTCCCGCATTGGTAAATTCAAGCGCCGTACGGCCCATCTTGATAAGAGACGCCACCGAAGATTCGTAGTCGCGATGGATAAACAGGTTCAGAATTCCCTCTCGAACAGCCTCGCGGGGATAGTCGTCCTTATCTATGCGATCGAGCCTTCCCGGCACAAAGTACATACGCGTTGCGTTCGATATATTGAGGAACCGTTCGATATCCTCTATCTGCCTGAAGATCGAGCCCTCGCCATCCTGACGGTCGATAAACTCGGTATACGCATCGTCGTTGAAGAGGCCAGCGCGGACTGCAAAGGGGTTTTGATCAGAGACCAGCAGTGCCAAATTGGTGTAAAAGCCCAGCTCATCGATAAGGCCGAGATTCTTTTGAGAGGTTTGGTCAAACGTAATCTCCGCGCGCCTAAAGACCCGCTCGGCTTCAAAAAACGTCAAGCTCTGTTCATGAGAGCGCGCGGTCTCAAAATAATCGCCGTCGGTGCGCTTGATCATCGAGCGGATCTGGGCCATCTCGATGGGCACGTTGGCAGGACCTAGGCGCCGATATACCCCGGCGGGAACAAATCCCTTCGAGCACAGGCAGTACGGCTTGTGAGGACCCGCTTCCACCTCGATTTTCACCAACGCTGCGCCATCGATGTCCAATGCGGAGGCCGTCGTGATTTCAGAAACGTCGGGATACACGCCATCGGTTATTGCATTAGAGCATTGAAGCATGGTGGCATCGATATCGTCCACGCCGACGATGCTGCCAAAATCGTCGATTCCGATATACAAGGTACCGCCATTCGAATTGGCAAACGCCACCACAGCTTTGAGCAGCTTAGGGGTAAATGTGCACTTGAACTCCACGGTCTCACTTTCAACAAGCTGCATGCTACCCCCTATCATCGACTATCGACGATTCTATACCAACTATCGACGATAAGCAAGGCCCCTGGTACCCTCGCTTAGACCCGAGTGCCCGCGTGCAACGCTGCCCGCCGCACGCAAAAGGGCCCGCCAGCGTGTGCGCCAGCGGGCCCCAGGTCATATCGACACTACCCCGTGTGCCTGCAACCGCATCTACTTGCAGCGCGCCTTGGGCTGCTGCTGGGTGATGCAGTGAATGTTGCCGCCGCCGTAAATAACCTCGCGAGTCATGATACCGATGACTTCACGGTCCGGATAAGCAGCCTGGATATCCTTGAGCGCCTGGGCGTCATTGGGATCGCCGAACTGCGGTACAAGCACTGCGCCGTTGATGGGCAGGAAGTTGAGGTAGCTCGGCTCGAAAGCGTCCTCGGGAGTACGCGGCAGCACGCCCTCGACGGGGTCAATCGTGCTGGCCTCCTCTTCGGTCATATATACCGAGGTCGCAGGCATAATCACCTTGTGGATCTTGAGCTTGCGGCCACGGGCATCCGTCGTCTCGGAAAGCGTCTTATACGCCTCTTGGCACTCCTTGTAGAACTTATGGTTGGGATCGTCGGTCCACATGCAGCAGACCTCGCCGGGCGCACTAAAGCATGCGACGTCGTCCACATGACCGTTCGTTTCGTACGGATCGATACCGTCCTTGATCCAGATAACCTTCTCGATACCGAGATACTCAGAGAGCTTCTCCTCAATCTGCTCCTTGGTGTACTGCGGGTTGCGGTCCTCATTGAGCAGGCACATCTCGGTGGTCACCACGGTGCCCTGGCCGTCGCAGTTAAACGAGCCGCCCTCGAGGATGTAGTCCTCGGGACGATAGCGGTTGACCTGCTCGAGCTGTGCCACCTGCAAGCCGATGCTCGCATCCTTGTCCCACGGGAAATACAGACCGTCGATAAAGCCGCCATACGCGTTAAAGTGGAAGTGCGAGAGTGCCACGTCGCCCTTGTCGTTGACAAGAAACGCCGGGCCGGGGTCGCGGATCCAGGAGTCGTTGTACTCCATATGAATCACGCGCGCGTTCTCAACGCCATCGAAAATCTCGCACACCGCAGGGAAATCCTCGGCATTGACACCAACGGTGATGGGTTGGAAGCGTGCAACGGTCTTAATAATCTCGGTGAAGACCTTTTGCGCCGGCTTGGCGCCGCAGCGCCACACGTCGGAGCGGTGCGGCCACAGAATCCAGGTGCGCTCCTGTTCCTCATACTCGCCGGGCATGTAGAATCCGTCCTTCTTTGGCGTAGACTCGCTCTCGTAAATGGTCTTCATGTTGGCTCCTAACGATATGGACGACCCTTTGTGATGACGGCCCCATTGTGCGGCTCCGGAAGCCCACTCTCAATGGGCCTAGGGGACCCTTTCGCCACCCAAAAGGACACCGTTCACTGACCTAAAGTTCTAGTGGCGCGCGAGACGTGTCATACTGACAAAGCCGCATGAAAGGACATCCATGACCAATACCACGCATACCCGCTTTAACCCCGATGAGATCCACGGGAGCCGCTGGTCCGCCCTCAACGAATGCGCCTTATGGATTCATGGCTGCGACGACTTCGCCACGCTTCAAGCCGGGCTTCTTGATAGAGTTAATCAGGTGATATCGCACCGGGCCTCGATGTTTGATATCGCACGCGCCGGCACACACGGACAGACAGAATTCGTAAGCCCCGTTGCCCGTGGCATGGCAGAAGACCAGCTCGAGAGCTACTACGAACGCTATGCCGCCTTTGACTACACCCTTTGGAGCTTTGACGTTCACAACGTGCATGTTTATCGCGACCTGGACCTTGTGGATGTCGAGCGCCGCAACGCAACGCCCATCTATCAGGAGTGGATGAAGCCGCTCGGCATCTACTATGGCTGCACTGCCACGCTCGCGCACGGGAGCACATCCCTGGGGTCGCTCACGCTGTTTCGCGCACGAGAAGCGGGGGATTTTTCGGACGAAGAGCTCGAAGCCCTACGCCAGCTCGCGCGGCACCTGAGCCTGCGCCTGTACGGGATCCTTGCGCAGAGCACCGCACAGCAAGCTTGCGAGAACCCCTTAGAGGCGCTCATCAGCGAGCTCGAAGTCCTCCCCCGCGAGGCAGAGGTGCTCAAGATGATGCTTGCCGGCAAGACCAACCGCGAAATGGCCGAGGAGCTCTATATCTCGGAGTCGACCGTAAAAAAGCATGTCAACGCCCTCTATCACAAGCTCGGCGTCAAAAACCGCCTGGGCCTCATGACTGCCACGCGAAACATCCCGCGATAAAAAGGGCGCTTTCCATACGGAGAACGCCCTTTGATTTCGCCATTTGAATTATTGTCGGCTCTGGCTCAAAGAGTAGACAGGTTTATTTTGGCAGGTTTTATCTGGGCAAATGTCTGCCGCCACGAGGGAGCTGCCTTCCATCGCGGCGGTCTTCTAGCAGAAAAACCAAGTGAGTAGGCTTTTTGTAGGAGACCAAGCACGCCCCAAAACGCCACAGCTCTGACCTGCGGTTTTATTGAGTATTTGTTGCGATGTGCTCGGTAAGTTCAAAAAAGTCTACTCACTTGCATCTGCTCATCCCCTTTGTGGTGGTTTGGAGCTCTCCTCGGCGGAATGCTAGACTGGCGGCGTATACATTCGCGCCAAAACACGGGTCGCATGCAAGAAAGGAGATGCCATGGCGCCTATCGCACCGCTCAAGATGCTCGTCGCTCCTGCCGCCAAGACCATCGCCCGCCTGAGCGACTCACTCACCTACGAAGATATCCCCTGCGTTGTCGACGAGCGTACGGACAGTTGCCCTTACCTGGGCCACGTCCCCTACTTTGCGCCTAAGCTCGCTTCTGATCCCGAGCACCGCGAACAGTAATCCAAGATGCAGCCAGCGCCGCACAACTCGCGGCGCTACTGTTTTGGTACGAAGCGACCTGTCCCCCTTGCGTCAACGCCGGGATTGTCGACGCTGCGGCCGCGGCGCGATATGAGGCGCGAAACCTCGCCCAGCAACACGCCGATCACCACACCCATGAGGATCGGCAACTTTGACATCTCGGCGGGCGAGCTGTTAAGCGGCACGATTGTCGCAACAATCGAAAGCACGAGTTCTATCACCGGCACCGCAAGCGCTACCGCAAGCACCTTGCCCTCGAAGGGCGCGCGGAACACGCGCGGGCGGTCGTCGTATTTGCGCAGGCGCCAAAACGCCGGGAACATCGGGATATAGCTCATGAGCAGAAAGACGACGTTCATCGAAAAGAAGACCCAAAAAACGTCGGAACCCTCACCCAGTGGAATCTGAAGTAGCAGCACCAAGCTGGCAAAACAACCGTTAATGAGTGCCGAGCCGTTGGGCATGCCGGTCTTCTTGGACACCAGCGCAAAGGGACGCGGCATGTTGCCATGGCGCGCGGCATAGCTCGCCACGTTGTTGACGCCAAAACTCCAGCAGATCATGTTGGCGAACAGCGTCACCAAAAAGGCCATGCCCACAATCATCGTCAGCGGGTGGCTGCGCCCCACCATGGCGGCAACCGCGTCCACAATGCCCGAATCGAGCGAAAGCTGCTCGGTGGGAACCGCAGCCCCAATGCCGATGCCGCAAATGATGTAAATTGCCGCAATGGCAACGCCACCGGCGATAACCGCCTTGGGAATATCGCGCGACGGGTTCTTCATCGTGCTGGCAAAGGTCGCGACCACCTCAAAGCCCATATAGTTGAATAGGATGATCGAAAGATACGTCAGTGAGTTAGTGTCTCCCAGATTGGGGACAAAGGTCTTAAACGACATATCGTTGGCAAAGCCGTTGTTGCAGGCAAACCAGATGCCGACGATTCCCACCACGGCGGTAATGAGCACCTTGATGACGGCGCCGCCATCCATGACCCAATCGGCCTCGGCCACCGGCTGCATTGCCATGACCGTGACGCCCCACACAAAGGCAAGCTCGATGGCAATTCGGACCCCAAGCGAAAATTCGATGCCCCATACCGCATTGATAACACTGGGGAACATGCAGGCGATACTTGCCACCCACAGTGGAAAGTTGACCCAGTAGCACCAGGAGCAGCGTGCGCCCCAACGGTCGCCCAAGCCCAGGCGAACCCAGTCGTACAGGCCGCCCTCGGAATCGAACGCCGTACCCAGCTCGGCCACCACCAGGCCATAGGGAAGCAAAAACGTAATGATGAGGAAGATCCACCAGAAGAACTGCACGTTACCCATGGCAGATGCCGGAGCAGCCGCCTCGATGGTAAAGACAACGCAGATAACCGAGAGGATGACCTCGAACAGGGAGAACTTTTTACCTGCCACGGCACGCTCCCCCTACAGCAAAAAGGATGGCATCTGTACCGAAGGCGCAGCCCAAGGTAGGGTTGCAGGCCGCGTCACCGGTACAGGTGCCATCCCAAAGAGAGGAGAGGATGCAATTGTTGGACCAACGCTCGCGGAACAGGCGCGTGTAGATAACGATACGCTGGTACATAGATACTCCGATCAAAACGGTCGCGCTCGCAACCGGAAACTATCAGCAATTGAATACGCGTCTGACCTGGGAAATTCAAGCGAACAATTGGCCTAACCCGCAATAAATCCCAGATCAGACGCGTACTCAATCAAAGAGGCGGGCACTCCGAAGTGGAGGCAACGGAGTGCCCAAAGAAAAACCCAGCCGACCAAGACATCAAGCAAATCAACCATCAATGCCCCGAGATGGATCAATCCGCCAACTGTCCGATTGATCGGCTGGATATTCCTGGCACCCAGCCGGTCCGATTGATCGGCTGGGTTTCTGAGGTGCGGCAGATTCCCGTGAAAGAGGAGCGCCGCGTACTTTGGTACGCAAGCGACGAATGAACGGGAAGGTGCCGTGCCTCAGGAAGCCAGACAATTACGCGGACGGCTCCTGCTGCGTAATGCAGTGGATATTGCCGCCGCCGAAGACGACCTGCTCGGACTGAACGCCGACGCACTTGTAGACGCCCTCGCCCCAGACCTCGTCATAGATCTTCTGGAGCGTGTCAACGGCCAGCTGGTCGTTCTCGTCGCCGTACTGCGGGACGATAACGCCGTGGTTGGTGACCAGGTAGTTCATGTAGGAAGCGATCAGCGGCTCGTCGGGAACGCGCGGCTCGGCGTTCTCGTCGGCGTCGATGGTGTCGCAGGAAGCCTGGTCCATGAACAGCGGGTTCACGGGCATGCAGAGCTTGTAGACCTTCATCTTGCGGCCCTTGGCGTCAACGGCGTTGGAGAGGGTCTCGTAGGCAGCGTGGCACTGATCATAGAACGGGTACTCGGGGTCGTCGGTCCAGATGCAGGCCATGACGCCCGGGGCGATGAACGTGGCGACGTCATCGATGTGGCCGTTGGTCTCCTCGGGGTCGATGCCCTCCTTGACCCAGATGACCTTCTCGACACCCAGGTAGTCCTTGAGGTGCTCGTTCATGTACTCGCGAAGCTCCTCGCTCCAGGGCTCGAACTTCTTGTGGTACTTAGGCCAGATGGACTCGGGGTCCTCTTCCTCCTCGAGCACTGCAGAGCAGGTGCGGCCGGGGGAAAGCAGGCACTGGTCGGTCACGACGAGGGTGCCCTCGCCGTCGACGGTGATGGAGCCGCCCTCGAGGATCATGTCGTCGGGACGATAGCGGCGGCAGCCGGAGAGCTCAGCCATCTTGAGGGCGATCTGCTCGTCCTTGTCCCACGGGAAGTACAGGCCGTCGACGAGGCCGCCGTAGGCGTTGAAGTGCCAGTGGTTGGCGCGCTTCTCGCCCTTGCCGTTGATGACGTAGGTGGCGGCGGTGTCGCGGAACCAGGCGTCGTCGGTGGTCATCTCGATGACGGTGACGTTCTCGTCGTTCTCGAAGACGGCCTTGCAGTTGGCATAGTCGACCTGGTTGGCGCACATATAGACCGGGGTGAACTCGGAGATGGCGCGGGCGATGGCGGCATACTGCTTCTGAGCAGGCTTGGCGCCGTGGGCCCAGGTGTCGGTGCGGTGGGGCCAGCCCATCCACACGCGATCCTGCGGGGCGAACTCGGCGGGCATAAAGAAGCCGTCGGCCTTGGGGGTGGACTCGGACTCGGTGATCGTACGCATAAGATTTCCTCCAAATCGAACGATCGCTTGCTACGGGCGGGTTACCCGCAGCCTAAAACCAAGAGTGGTAGGCGCCCGTTCCCCGGCAAAGGTCGGGGCGCCCGGCGCCGGTTTTCACGGAGTCGCACCGGCAAGCGACGACGTAACCCGGTGCGCGGAGACAGAACGCACGAAGGATACGGAAGAGAGATTGGGGTGGGCGGTGGTTACCGGAGCAATAGCTCACACCCACCCCAGGGAATGGTTAGCAAACCTGTCGCTTGGGCACGCCTCCAAAGAGGCCGGAGTGCCCGGAGTCGGGAGCGACAAGCCCGACGAAGCGCGCGTTGGTACACGAGGAGGGTTGGAGCCCCAGAACCGGGTGCTCTAGTTCTCCTCGGCCTCGGCGGCCTCCTCAGCGAGACGCTGGGCTGCGAGCTCAGGGGTCAGACCCTTGTACTCTTCCTTGCGGCCCTTGGCGCTGACGACGCGGACGACCTCGCCGATGAGCACGAGCACGATGAAGATGACGATCATCGGGACCTTGTCGCCAATTTCAGCAGCGGAGAACGGGATCAGCGTGGCAACGATGGCAAGAACCAGCTCGATGCAGGGGATGGCCAGCATGACCTTCATCATCGCGCCCTTGAACGGGAACGTGAAGATGCGCTCACGGTTGGGGTCGTTCTTACGAAGGTTGAGGAACGCCGGGAACATCGGGATGTAGGTCAGCAGCAGGAAGACGACGGAGGTGCCGAAGAGCATCCAGAAGACACCGTTGGAGATGGCGTCGATGGGAACGAGCTGCAGGCACAGCACCAGGGAGGCAACGACGGCGTTGACCAGGTTGGCGCCGTTGGGCATGTCGTCATCCGAGATCATCGAGGCGAAGACCTTGGGCATGTTGCCGTGCTCGGCAGCGTAGCGGGCGACGGAGTTGACGCCGAAGGACCAAGCGGCCATGTTGGCGAACAGGGTGATCAGGAAGGCGATGCAGATGACCTTGAAGATCATGGAGTCGCC
>CAKUGT010000019.1 GCA_934654795.1 uncultured Collinsella sp. | reverse complement strand
CCCAACTTTTTGAATAATTTTCGAGCCGAGCCGACATAACCGGTGTAGCCTTCACGCAGCGAAGCTGTTGGAATAAAAGCGACTTTTTTATTTTCAATTTCTTCCTTTATCAGACTTCCTACACTTGAAAAGTGAGAGCATAAAAACAGTTTCATCAATATTCTCCTTTATATATAAATTCTTATTTGTTGAACTAAGCCGTGTATACCATACTCTCCAATGAAAGAATGTCCTGATATAGCGAAATTTTGCCGTTTTCCTGCGTACGTGCGTACGCACTCCACAGGAATTCTAGGGGGGCCTGCCCCCTTAGCACACGGACTTTGGAACAAAGTCTAGTGTGTTACGCCTTGCCAGAGGTGTACAGGCTCCCGGTATGCACGTACGAAGCAATTGCCATCAATGCGCCATATAAGTGGCGATCAAGTTCGCATAAAGCGACCTTGATCCCGCAAAACAAAAGGCAGGATACCATCACCACGATGATACCCTGCCTCTGTTCGTTCCTGTTTACCGTTCCGAGTAGTCCTTCCGCAGAATTTCCGATAAACAAATAACGTACCCGAACCCTTTCTCGTAAAGAATCGGGTTCGAGTACGAACTGAATGCTGGAGCAATAAATAACCACCACAAAGGTGCCTGTCCCCTTTGTGGTGGTTTTGGGCTAGGCCTAGAGCGTGTGGCCGTAGGTGTTGGCAGCCTTGATGGCGGCGGCGAACTTTTCGTCGGTGAAGGGCTCGGGGTTTCCCTGCTTCCACTCGTTGGTGGCGTGCGCGTACTCGCACAGGGCGGGGATATCGGACTCGGAAAGCCCGACCTGCTCAAGCGTCACGGGCAGTCCCATCTGCTTGTTAAAGGCTGCGTAGCGCTCAAGGTTCTCGGTATCGCCCGTGTAGGCAAACAGCACCAGCACGCCCAGGCTCACGACCTCGCCATGCAGGTAGGTGCCCTCGCGCGGAATGCTGCAGGTGGCGTTGTAGAACGCATGTGCCACGCTCGAGTTGTAGTAGTAATCGTTTTGGTTGGTCAGGTTGGAGACGTATCCCGTGTTGACCACGATATCGAGCGCGATCTGCTTGACGGCCTCGGTCGACAGGTTCTGGCGAACGTCCTCAAGACCCTGCACGCCATAGGTAAACAGCGGCTCGGAGCAGGTGTGTGCGAGCGCCAGGCCAAGACCGGCGGTGTGCTCCAGGTTGCCGGCGCTCGTGGCGTACTCGACCTCGGGCTGCTTGGACAGGGCGTCGCCTACGCCGGCCCAGAAGTACTCCGCCGGAGCCTCGGCAATGATCTTGGGGTTGATGAAGATGTGCGCGGGGCGGTTGGGGTACGAATAGCCCTCGAGCGAGCCGTCGTCGTTGTAGACAACGGCAATGGCGGTCGCGGCCGAGCAGTTGGAGCAGATCGTCGGCACTGTAAAGACGATCTTCTTGAGCTCGATGGCCGCTGTCTTTACGGTGTCGAGCGCCTTGCCGCCGCCGCATGCGATGAGCACGTCGGCCTCTTGGCAGGCGGGGGAGTTCACAACTTTGGCGATATTGGCACGCGTGCTGTTGGTGCCGTAGACGCGCGTCTCCAAAATCTCGACGTCGGTGCCCTCCAGTGCCGCTTCGATACCGGGAAGTGCCGCGGCCAGTGCTCGTTTGCCACCGATGATTGCGACCTTGGTCGCCCCGTACTCGGCCAGCGCGCCGGGCAGCTCGTCAAAGCAGTCCTCGCCGACGGTGTAGTCGCTCATTCCAATCGTGCGCATAGCAGCCTTCTTTCGTTAGATAAAGTGCTTTCAGGTATTTTGCTCCAAGTGAGTGCTTGCGACCGTGAGAAATTTCTAAAGTATGAAACCGATGTTGAGGGTTTTTCGCCGGCGTTGACCGTGCTACCATACAGCGCATAAGTGTTGATGGGGACGAGTAGTCGGCCGTCCGCGTGCTACAGAGAGCGGGGAGCGCTGAGAGCCCGTGCATGCGACCGATGAAAATCACCCCGGAGCTGCGGTCCCAACGGACGCGCCGTACAGGCACGTCTTAGTAGACATCGCCGAGATGGTCGTCGATACAGGCCAGCCGAGTAACGGATGCGAGCGCGCGATTACGCGGGCGAGGGCATCTAAGCTGGGTGGTTAAGCGAAGAGCTTTTGCGGGCGTACAGCTCGTTTTGTGGCGCTTCGTCCCAGCTTGTAGGGACGGGCGCTTTTTTGGTGCCCAACGGGCGTGCGCGCCCACGACATGAAAGGGGTACCGTGGCAAACGAGTACAAGCAGACGATGAATCTGCCCAAGACCGGTTTTCCCATGCGTGCCGGTCTTTCCAAGTCCGAGCCCAAGCGACTCAAGGACTGGCAGGACAACAAGGTCTACGAGCAGGTTCTGAAGAAGAACGAGGGTCACAAGAAGTTCGTGCTGCACGACGGCCCTCCGTACGCCAACGGCCCGATCCACATCGGCCATGCCATGAACAAGATCTCCAAGGACATGATCAACCGTTACTGGATGATGCAGGGCTATGAGGTTCCCTATGTTCCCGGTTGGGACTGCCACGGCCAGCCGATCGAGCACAAGGTCGAGGAGAAGCTCGGAACCGAGAAGTTCAACCAGACCCCCACGGCCAAGATCCGTGAGCTCTGCAACAAGTTCGCTGTCGAGAACATCGAGCTGCAGAAGGCCGGCTTCCGTCGTCTGGGCGTGCTTGGCGACTGGGACAACCCCTACCTGACGCTCTATCACCAACATGATGCTGCCGACATCGAGGTCTTCAAGGCCATGTTCGATAAGGGCATGATCTATCGCGGCCACAAGCCGGTTCACTGGTGCAAACACTGCCACACCGCGCTGGCCGAGGCAGAGATCGAGTACTCCGACGAGACGAGCCCGTCCATCTTCGTTCGCTTTGAGATGACCTCCAAGCCCGCCGGCCTCGAGGGCTTCGACGGGCCGGTCGACTTTATCATCTGGACGACCACGCCGTGGACCATCCCCTCCGACCAGGCCGTTTCTCTCAAGCCCGGCGCCGCCTATGTCGCTGTTGAGCATGATGGCCGTGCCGAGGTTATGCTCGAGGACCTGGCTCCCAAGTGCTGCGAGGAGTTTGGCTGGGAGTACACCCCGGTCATGGTCGACGGCAAGCCCTACGTGGTTCCCGCCGAGACCTTCCACCACATCCACTATAAGCAGCCTATCTTTGACGGCGTTGAGGGCGTGGCGCTGCTGGCCGATTACGTCGGTGTCGATGACGGTACCGGTATCGTCCACAACTCGCCCGGTCACGGCGTCGACGACTACTTCGCCTGCCTCAAGGAGGGCATCACCGACATCTGCATGCCGGTCGATGACGACGGCAAGTTCTACACCGGCGAGGAGTTTGGCACCGGTGGTCCCTTCAGCGGTATGGATACCGATGAGGCCAACCCGCACATCATCGAGTTCCTGCGTGAGCGCGGCACCCTGGTCCTTGAGAAGAAGATCACGCACAGCTATCCGCACTGCTGGCGCTGCAAGCACCCGGTGCTCTTCCGTGCTACCGATCAGTGGTTTGTCTCGATGGACAAGACCGGCTTGCGCGAGCAGGCTGGCAAGGAGGTCCGCGAGAACGTCAAGTGGTATCCGGCCCACGCGGCCAACCGCATCGGTGCCATGGTCGAGCAGCGTCCCGACTGGTGCATTAGCCGCCAGCGCAACTGGGGCGTGCCTATCCCGAGCTACACCTGCGCCGACTGCGGCGAGAAGGTCATGAACGACGCCACGCTCGACGCCGTCATCAAGCTCTTCCACGAGAAGGGCTCCGACGCCTGGTTCACCGACGCTCCTGAGAGCTACCTGGGCGAGGCCTGCGTCTGCCCCAAGTGCGGCGGCCATCACCTCAAGGCCGATAAGGACATCCTCGACGTGTGGTGGGACTCCGGCGTCTCCTGGAAGGCCGTCTGCGAGTATCGCCCCGAGCTTGAGTACCCGGCGGACGTGTATCTCGAGGGCTCCGACCAGCACCGCGGTTGGTTCCAGAGCTCGCTGCTCACCTCGGTGGGCGCCAACGGCCACGCTCCCTACAAGGCGGTCGTCTCGCAGGGCTTCACCCTCGATGGTCAGGGCCGCAAGATGTCCAAGTCGCTCGGCAACGTCATCGACCCCAACAAGGTCTGCGACGAGATGGGCGCCGACATCATCCGCCTGTGGGTTGCCTCCGTCGACACCAGCTCCGACGTTTCCATCGACCACGAGATTCTCGCTCGTACGTCCGACGCCTACCGTCGTTTCCGCAACACGCTGCGCTTCCTGCTCTCCGAGCTCGAGGGTCAGTTTGAGCCCGAGACCGACGGCGTCGCCTTTGCCGACCTGCTGCCGCTCGACAAGCTCATGGTTGCCCGCCTGACCCAGGTCCAGGCCGAGGTCGACGACGCCTACGCCAGCTACGAGTTCCCGCGCGCCTACCGTGCGCTCTACGACTTCGTGGTTACCGAGCTTTCCAACGTGTACCTCGACGCCCTGAAGGACCGTCTGTACTGCGAAAAGCCCGGCTCGCTCGAGCGCCGCAGCGCCCAGACCGTGCTCGCCGAGCTCTTCTCGATGCTCATGCGCGATCTGCAGCCGATCCTGTCCTACACCGTCGACGAGGCCATGGCCTATGCGCCTGCCGGCTGCGTCGATCACCAGAAGTACGCCGCGCTGCTCAATTGGTATAAGTCGCCCATCACGGTTGACGAGGCCAATGAGTTTGAGGGCGTGCTCGAGGCTTCTCTCGAGCTCCGTAGCGCCGTGACCAAGGCGCTTGAGGATGCCCGTTCTGCCGGTACCTTCACCAAGAGCCAGCAGGTCCGCGTCAAGGCGGTCGTTCCCGCCGAGATGTACGCGCTGCTGACCGGTGATAAGGCCGTCGACCTGGCCGAGTTCTACATCGTCTCCGATGTTGAGCTGACCCAGGGCGAGGAACTCTCCGTTGCCATCGAGGCAGCCGAGGGCGAGTGCTGCGACCGTTGCTGGAACTATCGCACCACCGTCGGCGAGTACAACGGCCACGCGCATATCTGTAAACGCTGCGCCGAGGCGCTGTAGGTTTCGGCGTTCGTAGAACGCCGAAACCTACCGACGCTGCAAACGCCCTTTAGGTTACGCGGTTTTACAAACCGCGTAACTGCTTGACGCTGCAAACCCGCCAGAGCGGCAATCTGCCTTTCAGCTTCGGCGGCATGACCAGAAGGTCTATGCCGCCTTGCTTCAAGGCACCTTGCTCGCTCTGACGGGTTTTCGCTGTCGGTGACGATTGAGCGACGTTTCCATTGTTGGACACTATAAGATGGATATTTGTGTTTAACGGAATTCGGTTCTCTGAGGGTAGGGGATTGATTTGGGTCGTGATGCAGGTATGACGCCGCCTTTGCGTTGGCGGTTGGGTGTTGCTGGTGGGGTGGCGCTGGTTGTGCTGCTTGTTGACCAGCTGACCAAGCTTGCGGTTCGTGTCGTTGGCGATGCTCTGCATGTGACTGTTATCCCCGGTGTGATCGACTTCCTTTTCGTGCGTAACATCGGTGCTGCCTTTAGCATGGGCGAGGGACATGGCCTCGCGTTTGCCGTGCTGGCGCTCGCGGTTATTGTCGCCATTGCCGTGTACCTGGTTCGCGCTCCCCAGCTTGCCCATCTGGAGGTCATAGGTATGGCAATGGTTGCGGGCGGCGCCATCGGCAACGCGATCGATCGCTTGGCCATGGGCTTTGTGACCGATTTTATTGCCACCACCTTCATTGACTTTCCCGTCTTTAACGTGGCCGATATCGGCATCACCGTAGGCGTTGTGCTTGCCCTCATCGGCTACATGTTCTTGAGCCCTGCGGCCCGCGAGGTCGATGCGACCGCCGAGCTTAACGCCCGTGACGAGGCTCGCGCCAAGCGCAAGGCTAAACAACGTGGGGAGCGTGCCCGCAAGATTCGCGAAAGGAATGAGCGCTAATGGCCGACATCCATATTCTCGTTGCCGACGATACCGCTGGCCAGCGTCTCGACGCCTATCTGGGCGCCAACGACGGCTGCCCCACGCGCTCCGCTTGCGCGCATCTGATTGAGGGCGGTGCCGTTGCCGTCAACGGCGAGACCTGCCTATCTAAAAAGTATGCCGTGCGCTCCGGCGACCGTATTTCGGTCGATTTGCCCGAGCCGCACGATCCCACCGACGTGATTCCCGAGGCCATTCCCCTCGATATCCGCTACGAGGACGACTACCTCATCGTGCTCTCCAAGCAGCGCGGTCTGGTGTGCCATCCCGCTCATGGCCACGAGAGCGGCACCCTTGCGAACGCCTTGGTCTATCACTGTGGCATCGACCATCTGGGCACCGTGCAGGGTGAGGACCGCCCCGGCATCGTACATCGCCTGGATCGTGACACCTCGGGCCTTATGCTCGCGGCAAAAGACGACGACACCCAGCGCGCACTCCAGAATCTTATCCGCACGCGTACGCTCGACCGCCGCTACATTACGCTCGTCCACGGCCACATTGCCATGGACGAGGGCACCATTAACACCGGTATCGCTCGTTCTACGCGCGACCGTGTCAAGATGGCGGTTTCGGACGATCCTTTCGCGCGCCAGGCCATTACGACCTTTAGGGTCCTCGAGCGCTTCGATTCCACGCGTTTTGACGACGGCTACACGCTCGTCGAGTGCCACCTGTTTACCGGCCGCACGCATCAGATTCGCGTGCATATGCGCCACATCAACCACGCCTGCGTGGGCGATCCACTCTATGGCAAGTGCGATGCACGCGCCGACCAGGGTCTGGCCAGGCAATTCCTTCATTCCTGGCGCGTCGCATTCGACCATCCCGTGACGGGGGAGCGCATTGAGTGCCGCGACGAGCTGCCGTGGGATCTCGCTGCGGTTCTTGACGACCTGGCCCCGCGCTCGCTTGGCCGCACCGCTGCCGGCGACGAAATCGTTCCGCAGCTCGGTCTGCTCGAAGTCTAGCCAGTATTAGGTGGTTTCTTGAACTCGGTTAGCCTGCGGTAAGATATACGGTTGTTTACGTAACGCGTTGCTGGGAGCCTGCATGCTCGCCTTTTTACAAACCAACACACCCATCGTGATCTTCAACCAGATTGTGGTTACGCTGCTTACGGTCTGCTTTCTGTACCAGGTGGTCTTCTTTGTCATTGGTGCTCTCCGTGGTGAGGTCGCGCCCCCTAAGGCCAAAAAGCTGCATCGTTATGCCTTCTTTATCGCGGCGCATAACGAGGAGGCCGTGATCGCCAACCTTGTTCGCTCCATCAAGGACCAGGATTATCCGTCCGAGCTTATCGAGGTCTTCGTGGTCGCCGATGCCTGCACCGACAACACGGCGCAGCTCGCGCGCGAGGCGGGCGCCGTCGTCTATGAGCGTAACGACCTGGCCCGTAAGGGCAAGAGCTGGGTCATGGACTTTGGTTTTGATCGCATTCTCAACGAGTATCCCGATACTTTTGAGGGCTATTTCATCTTTGACGCCGACAACGTTATTTCCCGCGATTACGTCTCCAAGATGAACGATGCCTTTGACCAGGGCTTCCATGTGGTCACGAGCTATCGTAACTCCAAGAACTTCGGCAGCTCTTGGATCTCGGCGGCTAATGCCACCTGGTATCTGCGCGAGGCACGCTTCCTCAACAACGCGCGCAACATCTGCAAGACGTCTTGTGCCGTCTCGGGCTCGGGCTACCTCATCTCCGCCAGTGTTATCGAGGGCATGCACGGCTGGCAGTTCCATACACTGACCGAGGACATCCAGTTCACCACGTTCTGCGCCATTCACGGCATCCGCATCGGCTATGCGCCGGCTGAGTTCTTTGACGAGCAGCCGGTGACGTTTAAGGCGTCTTGGAAGCAACGTATGCGTTGGACCAAGGGCTTCTACCAGGTGTTCTTTACCTATGGCAAGCATCTGGTCAAGTCGACGTTTCGCTATCACCGCTTTGCCGCCTACGATATGTTCATGACCATCGCGCCGGGTATGCTGCTATCGCTGATCTCGATGCTCGCCAATGCGACGTTCCTGATCGTTGGTGGCCTTTCGCATGGTTTCTTGGCTACTGAGGTCGAGATGCAGGCTTGTGCCGCCTCGCTTATCATGACGTTCGTGATGATGTACCAGACCTTCTTTATCCTGGCGCTGCTCACGACCATCTTTGAGTACAAGCACATTCATTGCGCTCAAAAGTGGCGCCTGGTGACCAACCTGTTTACCTTCCCGATCTTTATGTTCAGCTATATCCCCATCACGGTTGCCGCGCTGTTCCTGAAGGTCGACTGGGTTCCTACCCAGCATGCCGTAAACGTCACCCTCGACGAGGTCATGCAGGGCGCAAAATAACCACCACCAAAACCACCGCAAAGTGGACAGGCGCCTTTGTGGTGGTTTTTGCTTTCGCGATACAGCTCGAGGAGATGCCCGATGGTCTATATCCCGTTTTGGCTTTGCGCTTTTGCTGGCGCAGTGATTGATGCGCGCGAGCGGCGGTTTCCCAATATGCTGGCCGGCGCGTGTGCCGTGGCGGCGCTTGCTGGTGTCTGGTTGGACAAGGGTATTGAAACAGCTCTTGACCAGGCCGGCCTTGCCGTCATCGTGTATCTCGCCCTTGTGTTGACCGAGTCGTTTTGGCGGCGCATTCGACAGGCCCCGGGCATTGGCATGGGTGATGTCAAGGCGCTCTTTGCGCTCTGCACGCTCAATCCCCTTGCGGGCATCGCCGCCTTCGCTGTCGCTCTTTTGGTCCTTGCCGCCACTTGTCTCATAACAAAATCGCGCTCGCTGCCATTGCTGCCGTTTTTGGTGCCGATTTTTGCCATAATCGAGGTCATGAGCTGCGTGCTCTAATCGTTTGAGCATCCCTTCCAAAGGAGCATGCCATGGCAATCAATCAAAACGCTGACGCCATTAAGGCGCGCATGGATCGTATTCCCTCGGCGTTGTCCCCCGAACTTGTCGAGCGCATTTCCGCCGATCGTGCTTCGGGTGCTGTCAACCCGTATCGTTGCAACGACGACCAGGTCATTCGTCGTATTGATCGCGCTGCCGACAAAGGCACGCTTATGCGTCCGGCATTTATGCGCGATACCGAAAAGATTCTTCATCTTCCGGCGTACACGCGTTATGCAGGCAAAACGCAGGTCTTTAGCTTCCGTAGTAATGATGATCTGTCGCGCCGCGGTTTGCACGTGCAGCTTGTCTCGCGCATTGCGCGCGACATCGGCCGCGCCCTGGGGCTCAACTGCGATCTGATCGAGGCGATTGGCCTGGGCCACGACTTGGGCCACACGCCCTTTGGCCATGCCGGTGAGCGATTCCTCAACGATATCTACCACGAGCGCACGGGTCGCTATTTTTTTCATAACGTGCAGTCGGTCCGCGTGCTCGACGCCCTGTATGGCCGCAACGTGTCGCTTCAGACACTCGATGGCGTGCTATGCCACAACGGCGAGTACGAACAGCGTGTTTTTGAGCTTTCGGACATGGGTTCCTTTGACCAGTTCGACCGAACCGTTGAGGAATGCATTGCCACAGGCTATAGCGCGATTGAGCACCTGCGTCCCATGACGCTCGAGGGCTGCGTGGTGCGTATCTCGGATATCCTTGCCTACGTCGGTCGCGATCGTCAGGACGCCATTGCGGCCGGCCTGCTGTCTCTCGACGCTTTTGATGATGGGCGGGGCGGCGCCTATAACAGCTGGATCCTCACGCACGCTTCCATCGATATCGTTGAGCATAGCTACGGCAAACCGCGTATCGAGATGAGCGAGGACCTGTTTGAGGAGATCCGCCGGGCCAAGCGCGAGAACTACGAGAAGATCTACAGCAAGGGCGGTATCGAGGGCGATTCCGAGTCGGAGCTGCGCGAGGCATTCGAAAAGCTCTACGATCGTTGCCTGCAGGATCTAAATAAAGACGACGAGTCCTCTTACATATTTAAGCATCATATTTCGCGCATAGAGCAGCAGCTTTCCTACTACGATCGCATCTATGACTGGCAGGACGACAAGGATCAAGCGGTGGTGGATTACATAGCGAGCATGACGGATGGCTATTTCTGCGAGCTGACGAGCAAGCTATTCCCTGGTCTGGAGTTTCCGCATCGTACCTATATTAACGAACGGTAGTTCGTATCTTTTCGGTATACTATTGACAACCAAAGCTTTTGATTGATGCATGGGATGGCTATGGACGACCTTTTTTCTGCCTCGACGCGCGAGCGTTCCTTTAAAAATGCGCCGCTCGCGGTGCGCATGCGTCCCAATTCGCTCGACGAGTACGTAGGCCAGCAAAAGGCTGTGGGCAAGGGTTCGTGGCTGCGTGCTGCGATTGAACATGATGTGCTATCGAGCGTGATCCTGTACGGGCCTGCCGGTACGGGCAAGACGACGCTGGCGCATATCATCGCCAACCATACCAAGAGCGAGTTTGTTGAGGTCAGCGCCGTCACGGGTACCGTGAAAGACCTGCGTCGCGTGATTGACGAGGCCAAGACGCGACTGAATACGTACGACCGTCGCACCATTCTATTTATCGACGAGATTCACCGTTTTTCGAAGTCGCAGCAGGATGCGCTTTTGCATGCGGTTGAAAACCGTACCGTCATTATGATCGGCGCCACGACCGAGAACCCGTACTTCGAGGTCAACTCCGCACTGTTGTCGCGTGGGCGCGTGGTAGAGCTTGATCACCTGAAGGACGAGGATATCGCCACGCTCATCGAGCGTGCGCTCGAGGCGCCGCAGGGTTTGAACGGCAAGTTCTCGGCCGATGAGGATACGGTTAAGACCATCTGTACGCTGGCTGCGGGCGATGCACGCTCGGCCCTGACGACGCTCGAGCTGGCGAGCGAGATTGCCGTCACGCGTCCCGATACCGAGGGGACGCCGGCTCCGGCGGCAGGGGAGCGCTATCTTATCACCGTGGATGACGTGAAGATTGCCAATCCGCGTCGCGGTTTTTCGTATGACAAAAACGGCGACATGCACTACGACATTATCAGTGCGTTTATTAAGTCTATGCGCGGCAGCGACCCCGATGCCACGATCTATTGGCTCGCGCGCATGATCGACGCGGGGGAGGATCCTAAGTTTATCGCCCGCCGCATTATGATTCAGGCTTCTGAGGATGTTGGCAATGCCGATCCGCAGGCACTTTTGGTAGCGCAAGCCGCGTTTAAGTCTGCCGAGGTCATTGGCTATCCCGAGTGCCGAATTAACCTAGCTCAGGCTGCACTCTATGTGTGCTTGGCGCCTAAATCCAACGCGTGCGAGGCTTCGATCGATGCGGCGCTGGCCGATATCCACTCTAGTGGGCTTCGCGAGGTGCCGAGTTATCTGCGCGATCGCCATCGCCCGGGCAGCGATGAATACGGTGTGTATAAGTATCCACATGATTATCCCGAAGGCTGGGTCGATCAGCGCTATTTGCCCGAGGGACTGGAGCGCGGCGCGTTCTGGCAGCCTGCCGGCCGTGGTTGGGAAGAATGGCGCGTAGAGCAAAGCGAACGCGACCGCAGCGGGAATGCACCGAAGTAGCTGCTGATAATTTTGTCCCACGTTGCTGCTCTTGGCATGTTCGGCCCCCTTTGGGGTACCATGAAAAGCGTCTGTATTTCGATTCCTTTGGGAGGCTTGTATGAGTCCCATTCAAATCGCCTTGCTGCTGCTCGCCGTTGCCGGCGTGTGGGCTATCGTTGAGCTTGCGCTCACCCTGCGCAAAACCCGAACCGTTGTCGATTCGCTCGACAAGACGGTGACTGACCTCAACAATACGATTGCCGAGGCGCAGCCCGTGGTGGCAAAGCTTGATGGCGCCGTTGACGAACTCACTCCGGCACTTGCCCAGGTGGAGCCGCTGCTCAAGTCGAGCAAGACCGCCATTGACGCCCTGACGTCCAACCTCGTTGAGGTTGAGGCCGTCGTTCGCGACATTTCCGAGGTCACGGGCAGCATGGCCGAGGCCAGCAATGCTGTGTCGAGCGTGACCGACTCTGCTGCCGGTGCTGTGCAGAAACTCTTTAATAAGGTGAAGGCTCCCGCGGCCGACGCCGAGCGCAAGCTTTCCGCTGCCGCCGAAGAAGCCGAGCAGTCGACCGAGCGCGTCCTGATTGGCGAAGCCGGGGACGAGGCCGCCGCGGGTGACGATGGTGCACAGAAGCCTGCCGCTAAAGCAGCCCAGTATTACACTTACACGCCCGCCGAGACCTCTGAGGAGTTCTGCGATGAGTAGCGAAGCAACCTGCCCTATCACGCTGACCGTTGCCGGTGACCCGCGTCTCGCTCGCCTTGTGCGCATGACGGCAGCCAACGTTGGTGCCCTGTGCTCTATGTCTGTCGATCGCATTGAGGACATCCGCATGGCTGCCGAGGAGGCTTTCATTTTTGGTTGCACCGCGGTCGACTGCGACGACATCACCATCAAATTCGATGTCGATGAGACCCACGTTGGCATGGCTATTACCTTTGGCGATCAGGCTACGGTCGATGAAGACGACCAGGCTGCGGTGTATGCCGAGCTTATCCTCGCGAGCGTTTGCGACTCCTACGAAAAGACTGCGGCGCCCCTGACGCTTTCCCTCGACCTCAAGGCGGATATTTAATATGACCGAACGTTCCCGGAGCGGCAAGACCGCTTGGGACAAGGAGAAAACCCGCGAGCTGTTTCGTCGCTACAAGGAGACCGGTGATCCGGACGCCCGCGAGCAGCTCGTCATGTCCCATATGAACCTGGTAAGGTTTCTTGCCAACAAATTTAAGAATCGCGGCGAGCCGCTCGACGACCTCATGCAGGTCGGCTATCTGGGTTTGCTCAAGGCTATCGACCGTTTTGACCCCGAGCGCGGACTCGAGTTCACGACGTTTGCGACACCCACTATCTTGGGCGAGATCAAACGCCATTTCCGCGACAAGGGCTGGAGCGTGCGCGTACCGCGTCGCCTGCAGGAGCTCTCGGCCAAGGTCAACCAGGCTACTGACAAACTTACCAACGAGCTGCAGCGTTCGCCCAAGGTTGAGGAGGTCGCTGAGTATCTAGATGTGACCGTCGATGAGGTCCTCGAGGCTATGGAATCGTCTTCGGCCTATACCTCGGTGCCCATCGAGGCTCCTGGTGCGTCCGATTCCGACGATGCCCCCTCGATTCTCGATCGCTACGCCGACGACGACAATGAGCTCGACTTTACCGATGACCGCTTGGTGATCGAGGAAGCCATCCGTGATTTCTCGCCGCGCGAGCGCGAGGTTATCGAGCTGCGCTTTGTAAAGGGCATGACCCAGATCGAGATCGCCAAGAAGCTGGGTATATCGCAGGTCCAGGTTTCGCGCCTGCTGCGCCGCACGCTTAAGAAGATTCAGGACAAGATCGACCCCGACGGAGTGATGATTCGTTCATGAGTGAACACCCCCAACAAACCGATCGCGTGCTGCGCGACACCCGCATTCTGACGCTGCGCATTTGGGCTGTTGTCGGCTGCATTGTCTTCGCCGCTGTCATCTTTAACCTTATGGGCATCCTGGCACCGGTTATCGAGTTTCTTGCCGTCGGCTCCATCATTGCTTTTGTGATGTCCCCGATCACCAACTGGCTCGAGCACCATGGCGTGAATCGCGGCATCGGTTCGCTTATCGCGCTTATTGTTGTCGTTGCCGTGCTCGTCGGCGTCGTTTGCATCTTGTCGCCGATTCTTTTTGGTCAGATCATGGAAGTCCTGAGCCGCCTGCCCGAGCAGCTTCGTGTTGCGGGCGGCGATCTCAATGAGATGATCTCGCATGCCAAGACGCTCAACAACACGCCGCTCAAGGAGTATTTGGACGATAATCTTTCGTCGCTTGTCACCGTGGCATCGAAGTACGTGTCTCAGATCGCTGCCGAGCTTGGCCGCGGTGTGTTCCCGCTCATCACCAATACGGCCTCGCAGCTGTTCGTGATCTTCCTGGGTCTGGTGCTCGCGTACTGGATGGCCTGCGACTACCCTCGCATGCACCACGAGATTTGCACCATCATCGGTCAGGAGAAGGAGACCTCGTACCGCTTTATGGTCGCCATCCTTTCTCGCTCTGTCGGCGGCTACATGCGCGGTATGGTCGTGACGTCCATCTGCGGTGGTTTCCTTGCCTTTATCGGTTTTATGATCATCGGCCATCCGTATGCGGCGCTCATGGCTATCTTTACCGGCATCATGCATTTGGTTCCGGTCGTCGGTCCATGGGTGAGTGCAGCAATCGCCACAGTGCTCGGGTTCATGTTCAGCCCCATGTTGGCGTTATGGACGCTCATCGTGACGATGGTCGCGCAAAACGTCACCGATAACGTGATTTCGCCTAAGGTCATGCAGAGCTCGGTGCAGGTGCATCCCATCATGAGCCTCACGGCGCTCGTTATTGGCTCGGCGCTCATGGGCCCCATCGGCATGATTATTGCCATCCCGCTTTGTGCGGCCCTCAAGGGCATCTTCGTGTACTACTTCGAGAATGAGACCGGCCGTCAGCTTGTGGCCTATGACGGCGCCGTGTTTAAGGGCACACCGTACCGCGATGCCGATGGCAACCCGGTCGCCGCCTACGACGCGCTCGGCGACGACACCTTCATCTACGAGTCCGAGCTCATCGGCAACGAGACTGCGCCCGAGGCCCAGGCGATGCCTAAGCCCGAGTTCGATAATCCCTGGATCAAGCTGTCGGGCCTGCAGCCCGATGCGACGGGTTTCTTCAAAAACCCCTTCGCCAAAGACGATGATTCCAATTCGGACGACGATACCAAAACAGGTATCGACGGCTCCATGGACGATTCGGATTCTAAATAGGCCCTATTAACGTTTCTTGAAGTTGTAAATGACAATAAACACGAGCAAAGCGATTGATAAGGGGCCGGCTACATAGAAAAAGAGAACGTCAATTGCGCGTAGAGTGTAATAAGCCTTATCGCCGGACATTACTGCATACAATACGTAGCCAAATGCTGGTTGGTTTGCGTACCAGCAGGAGAAGGCCAAGAGCGCTAAAAGTGCTAGTACCAGAAGTGCATTCAGGACAAATCGTTTACTTTTCATCGATCGCTCCTTCCGGGTGACTCTTATATGTAATTCTACAGCAGTCCTTTTTCAAAGGATCGCACAGTACTGAATAACGTGCACTTTCGCTGGAGGGTCGCTGTTTGGCGACCCTCTTTTTTGCACTGGGGCGGTGGGATGGTAATATCGTTACGTTTGAACTGTTTCGATGTGAAACCGAGGAGATTCCCTCTATGAGTGCTGACTACCCGTCAATGACTACGGCCGAGATCCGCTCTAAGTTCCTCAACTTCTTTGAGGAGCGCGGTCTTAAGCTCTATCCTTCTTCGTCCCTCGTCCCCGACGATCCTTCGCTGCTGCTTGCCAACGCCGGCATGAACCAGTTTAAGGAGTACTACCAGGGCAAGAAGACCATGAAGGAGATCGGCGCGATCTCCTGCCAGAAGTGCGTCCGCACCAACGATATCGACTGCATCGGCGAGGACGGCCGTCACCTGTCCTTCTTCGAGATGCTCGGTGACTTCTCCTTTGGCGGCGTCTCCAAGCAGCAGGCCTGCGCTTGGGCCTTTGAACTCATCACCAAGGAGTTCAAGCTGCCGCTCGACCGCCTGTACTTTACCGTCTTTACCGAGGACGACGAGACCCACGACGTGTGGCGTTCCCTGGGCGTTGCCGAGGACCACATCTCCCGTCTGGGCGAGGATGACAACTTCTGGGCCGCTGGCCCCACCGGCCCCTGCGGTCCGTGCTCCGAGATTTACTTTGACATGGGCGAGGAGGTCGGCTGCGGTAAGCCCGACTGCAAGCCCGGCTGCGACTGCGACCGCTTCCTGGAGTTCTGGAACCTCGTGTTTACCCAGTACGACCGCCAGGAGGACGGCTCCATGCCGGAGCTGCCGCACCGCAACCTCGATACGGGCATGGGTCTGGAGCGCATGGCCGCTATCATGCAGCACAAGACCGCCAACTACGACGGCGATCTGATGCAGCATCTCATCAAGCTGGGCGAGGAGATCAGCGGCAAGACCTATGTCGCCGACGATTACTCCGGCGTCAGCCGCTCCCTGCGCATCATCGCCGACCACTCCCGCGCCGTCGACTTCATGATCTCGGACGGCATCCTGCCCGGTAACGAGGGTCGCGAGTACGTCCTGCGCCGCCTGCTCCGTCGCGCCGTGTTCCACGGCCGCCTGCTGGGTATCGAGGGTGCCTTCCTGACCAAGTTCATCGACGAGGTCAACGCTCAGATGGGCGAGGCCTATCCCGAGCTGCTCAAGAACGTCGCACTTGTTAAGGGCATCGTTGCCTCCGAGGAGGAGCGCTTCTCCACGACGCTCGACAACGGCCGCGTCTACCTGGACGAGGCCCTGGCCGCACTCGCCGAGGGCGCTGTCCTTCCGGGCGATGTTGCCTTTAAGCTGCACGACACCTTTGGTTTCCCCATCGACCTGACCGTCGAGATTGCCGGCACCGCTGGTCACGACGTTGACATGGAAGGCTTTACCGCCTGCATGGAGGACCAGAAGGCCCGCGCCCGCGCCAACGCCAAGGGCGATGCCTGGGGCAGCTTCAACGACGTGTGGGTCGAGCTTTCCGATAAGGTCGCCGCGACCGAGTTCGACGGCTATGACAACGATGTGATCGAGGGCGCCAAGGTTGTCGCCATCGTGCGCAACGGCGAGTCCGTCGAGTCCGCTGCCGCCGGCGAGGACGTCGAGGTCGTGCTTGACCGCACCCCGTTCTATGCCGAGATGGGTGGCCAGCAGGGCGACGCCGGCGAGCTTTCCGCCGAGGGCGTTGTGCTGACCGTTTCCGATACTAAGAACCACAACGGCCTGTATGCGCACGTCGCACACGTTGCCGAGGGCATGCTGACCGTCGGTGCTGCCGTGACCGCCGCGCTCGACGCCGAGCGCCGTGGCTTCCTGCGCCGCAACCACACCGCTACGCACCTGCTCGATGCCGCGCTTAAGCAGGTCCTGGGCGAGCATGTCTCCCAGGCCGGCTCGCTGGTGACGCCCGAGCACCTGCGCTTTGACTTCACGCACTTCGAGGCCCTGTCCTCCGAGCAACTCAAGGCTGTCGAGGACCTGGTCAACCAGCAGATCTTTGCTTCCAAGCCGGTCGTGACCCGCGTCATGGGCATCGACGAGGCCAAGGCCGCCGGTGCTGTCGCCCTGTTTGGTGAGAAGTACGGCGACGTCGTCCGCGTCGTCTCCGTGGGCGCCGAGGACCAGCCGTTCTCCCGCGAGCTCTGCGGTGGTACGCATGCCGCCAACACCGCCGAGATCGGTCTGTTCAAGATCATTTCCGAGTCCTCCACGGGCTCGAACGTTCGCCGTATCGAGGCCGTGACCTCCAAGGGTGCGCTCGACTATATGGCCGACCGCCTGGCGCTCGTCGACGCCGCTGCCGCTGCGCTCAAGTGCCGCGCGGATGAGGTTCCCGCCCGCGTGGAGAACCTGCAGGCCGAGCTGCGCGAGACTTCCAACAAGCTCAAGAAGGCTCTGACCGGTGGCTCTTCCGATGCCATCTCCAGCGCCATCGATGGCGCTGTCGAGCTCGACGACTACAAGCTCGTTGTCGCTGAGCTTCAGGGTCTCGAGGCCGCTGACCTGCGTAACGTGTGGGACACCGTGCACCAGAAGGTTGCTGGCCCCGTCGCCTGCGTCGTCGCCAGCGTGACCGAGAAGGGCACCCCGGCCCTGCTCGCCGCCGGCTCTGATGACGCCGTCAAGGCCGGTTTCCACGCCGGCAACGTGATCAAGCAGATTGCAGGCCTGGTCGACGGTCGCGGTGGCGGTCGTCCCAACATGGCCCAGGCCGGTGGCAAGAACGCTGCCGGTATCGCCGATGCCCTCGCGGCCGCCAAGTCCGCGCTCGGCGCCTAAGAACCTAAGAAGTCGCTGTGGTCGCGCTCGCACTGGACATAGGGGAGACCAGGATTGGCATTGCCGTCTCGAGCCGTGATGGCAAGATGGCGATGCCCGTCAAGGTGCTCCCGACTGCCGAGGTCACCGGTATGGCCAAGACGTTTCGCTACCTGGTCGAGGACTATGAGCCCGACATTCTGGTAAGCGGACGTCCCTTGACCATGGCCGGTGAGCCCGGCCCCCAGGCCGAGCGCGTCGCCGCCGTGGCGCAAAAGATTGCCGACGAGCTCGATCTTCCGCTGGAGTTTGAGGACGAGCGTCTGTCCTCGCAAGAGGCCAAGCGCATCCTGCGCGAGCAGGGACTCAACGAAAAGCAGATGAGGGGCAAGATTGACATGATCGCCGCCAGCCTGTTTTTGCAGACGTGGCTCGATCGTAAAAACGAGGAGGTTCAGCATGCCTAGCGCTTCCGACCCGCGCCAGCCGAATCGCCAGGGACAGCCCGTGTCGCGCCCTGTCCAGGCAGGCCAGCGCCCGGTGCAGCCGACACAGCGTCCGGCTCAGCCTGTTGCACGTCCGGCGCAGCCCTCCTCGCATGCGGCCCGCCCCACCCAGCGAACGACTCAGCAGCCAACTGCTCGTACGGCGCAGCCCACTGGCGGCACTCGTTTTAAGCAGCAGGCTCCTACGCAACGCGCGCAGGTCCATCAGTCGCAGCCTCATGCGCATCGCGCCCATAGCTCGCACGGTGTGGCTCCCGCGACGCGTTCGAGCTACAACACGCATGCCCGCCGCGGCGTCCAAAAGAAAAGCTCCCCGGTGCCCATGATTATCGGCGCCGTGGTGGCGGTGCTCGTCCTTGTCGCGATCGTCTTCTTTGTCGTACCGGCCGCCAAGGGTTTCTTTGCCGGTGGGGATACGAAGGTCACGGCTGGTCAGCAGGTCACAATTACGATTCCTGATGGCGCCTCGGGTGATACGATCGCCTCGATTCTCTCCGAGAACCATATCGTCGAGAACCCCAAGGATTACTACGCGGCGGTCAAAAAGCTCAACGCCGATATGTCGCTCAAGCCCGGCACCTACTCGTTTACCACGCTTATGGATGCGACGAAGGTCGTCCAGCAGCTGATGGAAGGCCCCAACGCCGGATCCAATACGCTTACGATTCCAGAGGGTTTGACCGTTGACCAGGTAGCCGACCGTGTGGCACAGGCTTATGACAGCATTTCTAAGGAAGACTTCCTTAATCAGGCCAAGGCATCCTACTACGTAAATGACTATGGCTTCCTGAAAGATGCTGCAAATGATTCGCTTGAGGGCTTCCTGTTCCCCAAGACGTATTCGTTGGGCGATTCGCCCACGGCAGATGACGTGATTCGCGCTATGCTCGATCAGTTTAAGACCGAGTACAAGTCGCTTGACTTTGCGAGCTGCGAGGCCAAGATCAAGGAGCGCTATGGTGTGGAGATGTCCGACTACGACATCGTCAACTTGGCCTCTATCGTTGAGCGTGAGGGCCTCAACGCCGATCAACGTGCACACGTGGCCTCGGTCTTCTACAACCGCCTTGCCGGCAAGCTCGACGGTCTGCGCTATCTCAACAGCGATGCGACCATGATGTATGTCACCGGTGGCGAGGTTACCGCCGACGACCTGCAGAGCGATAGCCCGTATAACACCTATAAGCACGAGGGCCTGCCACCCACGCCCATCTGCTCTCCGTCGCTCGAGGCGCTCAAGGCCACGCTTGAGCCGACCGACTCCGATGACCTGTATTTCTACATTACGCAGGACGAGGAGTCCTTCTCGCAAACCTACGAAGAGCATCAACAGTCTTGGAATTAGCATGAGGATTTTTAGCCCCAAACGATACGTTGCCTCGGTCGACCGCATCGACCTCGATACCCTGTGGGCCGACGGCAAGCGAGCCATTTTGCTCGACCGTGATAACACTCTGGTTCCGCGCGATACCGAGCAGGTTCCCGCCGCGGTTTCCGCTTGGCTCAAAGCCGCCCATGCCAAGGGCTTTAAGCTGTGCATGGTGTCCAACAACTGGCATCGCGATCAGGTCATGAGCTCTGCGCGCGAGTTGGGACTCGAGGCCATCAGCCACGCCATGAAGCCCGCCCCGTTTGCCCTGAAGGCCGGTCTTAAGCGCCTGGGCGCGACGGCCGATGAGGCCGTGCTGATTGGCGACCAACTGTACACGGACGTGTGGAGCGGTAATTTTGCCGGTGTTGACACTATTCTGGTTAAGCCGCAGGCAACCCAGGACCTGTGGTACACGCAGATCTTCCGTATCTTTGAGCGCCGGGCCCTGCGCGACCTTCCCTGCGAGGAATAGGTTTCGCCATGTCTCAGCACATTAAACACGGCTGCGACCATATCTTCTTTATCGGCTTTTTGGGCGCGGGCAAGTCGACGCTTGCGCGCAACGTGGGCACTATGTTCAAGCGTCGATTCATCGATACCGATCGTTTGGTTGTGCGTCGATGCGGCAAGTCGGTGACCGAGATATTTGAGACCGAGGGCGAGGATCGTTTTCGCGAGCTCGAGACCTCGGCACTCCGTTCGCTTCAAAGCGAGCGCAGCCTGCTGGTATCGTGCGGGGGTGGTATCGTCGAGACGCCGGTGAACATTGAGTTGATGCACGAGATGGGTACATGCGTGTACCTCGAAGGTGACTTTGAGGACTCGTTGCGCCAGATTCGTCGCTCCGATACCCGGCCCGATTTCCGCTCGCCCGAGCACGCTGCGCGCCTGTTTGAGCATCGCCGTCCGCTGTATCGCCAGGCCGCCGATATTACCCTTGATATTCGCAACAAGTCCTTCGAGGACGTTTCCTACCTTTGTGCCGAGATGCTTTTGGAGCGTGGACTGCTATGATTCGCCGTCAACTTATCAATTTCCAAAACCGCAGTGTCGATGTTCGCGTTGGATTGGGCGCGTTCGAGGAGCTGCCGCGCATGTTTGCCTCGGTTGTGGGCAAGCCTAAGCGCGCGATGGTGGTTTGGAACGACGCTACATCCGAGCGTTTTGGCGAGGTCGTCGAGCATGCGCTGGTCGACGCCGGTTTTGCCGTGTCGCTGCTCGTCCTCGAGGTTTCGCCTGCCGGTGCTACGCTGGCCGATGCCGATACCGTCTTTGGCGCCCTGTCGGCTAACGGCATCACCTGCGACGATCTTGTTGTCGCTGTCGGCGACACGGCGACCTGCTCGGTCGTTTGCTGGTGTGCCAATCAGTGGTGCGGTCGCACCGAGTGCGCCTTGCTGCCGACGACGTTCGACGCCATGCTCACGGTTGCGACGACCATGAAGCCGCTTGTCGCTTCGTCGGCGCATGCGCTTCCCGCTATCGCGTTCCGTCCCGAGCCGGGCTTGGTCGTGTGTGACCTCGACCTTGTTCGCGAGGCGGACCCCGAGGACCTCAAACTCGGCTATGCGGTACTCGTTGGCACCATGCTTTCGAGCAGCAAGTCCCGCTGGAATCAGTTTACTGAGACGGTTCCCGAGATTCTTGCGGGCGAGGAGGTCGCGCTCGTCAATGCCGTGCAGTGGTCCCAGACCGCGCGCAAGGACGTACTGATGGCCACGAACCCGAGTGCTCGCCATGCACTCGATTTTGGCCAGACGGGGGAGCGCACGCTGCGCGCCTGCCTGGGCGATGCCGCGGCGCAGATCCCCGCGTACCAGCTGTTGTCCGAGGGCATGCGCTTTGAGGCGCGCCTAGCACATGATGCCTGCGACTTTGATATCGATTACGTCTTTGAGGTCGATGACTGCCTGGAGGACTTTGGTATCGAGGAGCTCGCCTTCGATCTGGAGCCTGCCGCATATATCGAGGAGTTCCGCAAGCAGCAGTTTGCGCGCTCGAACCGCAGCATGTTGCCGCTGCCCGCGGCACTTGGCGCCATTCGCCTGTCGAATGTCGAGGATGAGGTTCTTGAGCGCCATGCTCAGGCATACCTGGCTTCTCGCAAAGAACTTTTCTAAGATTTATTGACATCCATCGTCTTTCGTATCATTTTGAGGGGCGGGTTTCCAATCGGTTACGGATCACGCGTGATTCCGTCGCTCGGTTGAGGCCCGTCCCGTCTTTATTGAGACAACAAGAAAGGAATCTGCATGTCTGAGTTTGCTGCCGGTCCTGTCGGTCGTATCGAGCGTGTCCGCGCCCTGATGATCGAGCGCGGCTACGACGCTATCGTGGTGCGCGATGAGGCCAATCTCCGTTGGCTTACGGGCGTGAAGGGCGTCTTCGATTACACCTTCGAGTTCCCGCACGCGGCGTTTATTACGGCTGACCAGTGCCTTTTCCATACCGACTCGCGCTACCTCAACAGCTTTGAGGAGAACACGCCTGCCGGCAGTCCCTGGGTCTACGACATGGACGAGGGCACCATCCCCGGCTGGGTCGCCGGCAAGATCGCGGCCAACAAGTGCCGCGTCTGCGCTGTCGAGGACGACATGCAGATCAACTTCTACCAGGGCATCCAGCGTGGCCTCGAGGATCGCTCCGTCGCCTGCATGCTGCCGCTGATGCATGACGACATCCGCAAGATGCGCGCCATCAAGGATGCCGAGGAGATCGAGCTCATGCGCCACGCGCAGTCGATCACCGACGCCGCCTTCCAGCACATGCTCGGCTTTATTAAACCCGGCATGACCGAGAAGCGGGTTCGCAACGAGCTCGAGAACTTTATGTTCGCCAACGGCGCCGATAGCCTGGCCTTTGGCTCCATCGTGGCGAGCGGTCCCAACACCGCCAACCCGCATGCCGTCCCGAGCGACCGCGTGATTGAGAAGGGCGACTTCGTACTCATGGATTATGGCGCGGGCTATTGCGACTACCGCTCCGACATGACTCGTACCGTCGTGATGGGCGAGCCCACGCAAGAACAGCTCGACCTGTACGCGCTCGTACGCCGCACCCACGAGGAGTGCGTCGCCGCCATCCATCCGGGCGTCGAGGGCAACGACATTTTCAAGCTTTCCAAGAAGATCATCGGTGATGCCGGCTATGGCGATTACTACAACCATGGTCTGGGCCACGGCGTGGGCATTGACATCCACGAGCTGCCCAACTTCAACCGCAGCAAGAATATCATCGAGGTCGGCTCGGTTATCACCATGGAGCCCGGCGTGTACCTGCCCGGTGTGGGCGGCGTGCGCCTGGAGGACTACGGCGTGGTCACCGAGAACGGCTACGAGCCCTTCACCAAGACGCCGCATGACCTTCACGTTATCGACTGCTAGCCCTCTTCGATAGATTTTTGGGCGGGGCGTCCGGAGCAATTCGGGCGCCCCGCGTTCTCTTTTTATGCGCTCGCTGCAGGCGCCGTCTGCAAGTGTATAATTTCGGTCGTATGTAATTTGGACGCTTGTGCGTTCTGCCCATAAGAAGAAAGGTCGCTATGCCTACCATTTCTACCGCCGACTTCAAGAACGGCCTCGGTCTCCGTATTAAGGACAAGGTTTATACCATCGTCGAGTTCCAGCACGTCAAGCCGGGCAAGGGCGGCGCGTTTGTGCGCTACAAGACCCGCGACATCAAGAGCGGCCGCGTCGTCGAGAACACCTGCAACGCCGGTACCAAGTTCGAGAGCGTCATGCTCACCACCCGTGAGTTCCAGTACCTCTACAACGATGGCACCGACTACATCTTCATGGACAACGAGTCCTATGAGCAGGTTCCCGTTCCCGAGGACATGGTGGGCGAGAACTCCAAGTGGCTGCGCGAGAACGACATCTGCCAGCTGCTCTTCGCCGACGACGAGCTCATGGGCGTGACCCCGCCGATGTTCATCGAGACCACCATCGTCCAGACCGACCCGGGCTTTAAGGGCGACACCGTCCAGGGTTCCACCAAGCCGGCCACGATCGACACCGGCGCTGTCATCCAGGTTCCCATGTACCTCAACGAGGGCGAGGTCATCAAGGTTGACACCCGCGACGGCAAGTTCGTCTCCCGCGTCTAGCAACCAACTCTTCTAGGAGGACTCATGCCCCAGGAAATCAAGATTGACGGCATCGGCATTTCGCCCGATGTTCTGACCGCCATCGTCTCGCGCGCCGTCACGGATGTCGAGGGCATCGCCTCCGTGGGCGTCAAGGACCTTGCCACCAACCTTGTCTCCATGATGCTTTCGTCCAAGGCCCCGGCTTCCGAGCCGGCGGTCGAGGCCGAGGTCATCGGCGACAAGCTCGCGCTCACTGTGCGCGTCGTGGTGTTCTTTGGCTATCCGTTCAAGAAACTCGCCGAGGCCGTTCGCGCCGCCGTGGTCGCCGCCATCGATGCCCAGGTGGGCGTCGAGGTCGAGCGCGTTGACGTTTGCATCGACGGCCTCGTTTTCCCCAAGGAGTAACCTTTGAGCCTTAAGGTTTATCGCGGGCGTACGCTTGCCCGCAGTCAGGCGCTGCAGCTGCTGTTCCAGGCCGAGGCCACGGACAGCCCGCTCGAGCGCGTCCTCGAGGGCGATTTCCTGATCTCGAAGGGTCCCCTCGACCCCTACGCGCTGGAGCTGTGCCGCGGTGCCTACGAGCATATCGACCGCATCGATTGCGCTCTGCGCTCCGTTGCCAAGAACTGGGATCTTATGCGCATGCCCGGCGCCGACCGCAATCTGCTGCGTATCGCCGTCTACGAGATGCGCTTTCTTACCGACGAAGAGGTTTCGGACGCTATCGTGATCAACGAGGCCGTCGAACTTGCCAAGGCTTATGGCACCGACCAGTCCGCGTCGTTCGTCAACGGCGTGCTGGGCAAGATTGCTCGCAGTGAAGAACTGCCGGGCGAGGACCTGTACCAGGAGCTTCTGGCCGAAGATCGCGCTCGCGAGGAGGCCCAGGCTGCCGAGGCTGCCGCTAAGGTTGCTGCCGCTCAGGCCGCCGCCGGCGTGCTCGCCGAGGATATGGACGCCGCTGAGGCTGTCGAGGCCGACACCGACTCCGTCGAGGAGTAGCCATGCCAGAGGGTTCCGTCCGCAACTTCGACGAGATCTCGGACCGTCTGGACCAGATAATCGCTACCGTTCGCTCCAAGGATACGTCCCTGGAGCGTTCGCTTGATCTGTTTGATGAGGCGATTGAGCTGGGCTCCCGTGCGGTCGATATGGTCGACAAGTTTGAGCTGACGCCGCGTGAGGCCGATAAGCTCGAGCAGGAATATGATGAGGATGCGGCAAACGAATCCCAGGGTACGCAGGCTGCATCTCCGGATACGAATGGTTGATGGCATTCATGAAACGCGTGCGTCTTGATGACGAACTGATTTCACAGGGCATCTGCGCCGATCGCGCGGATGCCCTTCGCACTCTTATGGCCGGTTTGGTCTCGAGCGGTGGTGAGCGCTTGACCTCTCCGGGACTCAAGGTGACGCCGGGTCTGCCGCTGCATGTGAAGGGCCGCATCCCCTACGTTGGTCGCGGTGGTCTTAAGCTCGAGGGCGCGCTCGATGCGTTTGGCATCGACCCCACGGGCCTTGCCTGCCTGGACGTGGGGTGCTCTACCGGCGGCTTTACCGATTGTTTGCTCAAACGTGGCGCTGCGACCGTTGTTTCGGTCGATGTGGGCCGAGCTCAGTTTGACTGGTCGCTGCGTCAGGACGATCGCGTGACGCTCCACGAGCGCACCAACGTGACGCAGCTGCCCGAACTTGGCTATGCGAGTGCCATTGACCTGGCCGTATGCGATGTTTCGTTTACGAGTATCGCAAATATTATCGACGCCGTGATGGCGTGCCTGACGCCTGTCGGCACGTTCTGCACGCTGGTGAAGCCGCAGTTTGAGGCTCCGGCGTCACTGGTGGGCGAGGGCGGCATCGTGACGGAACCTGCCGTGCGCGTCGACACGCTCGTGGCGGCGATTGAGCTCTTTGCCGCCAAGGGCCTCTTCCCGGTCGACGTGTGTGTGTCGCCTATTCATGGTGCCAAGGGTAATGTCGAGTTTTTCCTGTACGGTATGAGGTTTGCCGCCGGCGAGCGCTCCGATGACGAGCTTCTATCCCAGGTATCGGTTTTGAGCGAGAAAGCTGCAACGCTATGAAGGTCTTTCTGGTTCCCAATTATTACAAGCAAGAGGCGGTCGAGAGCGGCCTGATGCTCGAGCTTTGGCTTTCGCGCCAGGGCTACGAGGTCGCATGGGCGGCCGATCAGCGATCGAAGATTCAAAGCACGCCTGATATTGACGGCTCAGATCTGGTCATTACGCTCGGCGGCGACGGTACGTTGCTGCGCGCTGCCCGCATCCTCAACCATCGCGAGATTCCTATCCTTGGTCTTTCCTATGGTCACCTGGGCTTTTTAACTGCTGCGAGCCCCGAGGAGCGCGACATTCTGCAGGTCGTGAGCGATGCCCTGTCCGGCGAGCTCCACGTGAGCCGCCGTGCCACCATCGCCGCGGATATCGTATCCGTGCGCGAAGACGGCACGAAGGATGTCGTGCGCACGTTTGCCCTCAACGATATGGCACTTACGCGCGGCCCCCTGTCCGATATGGTTGAGTTTGACATCACGGTGTCCGGCCATCATATCGATCGCCTTCGCGGCGACGGTGTCGTCGTTTCGACGGCGACCGGCTCCACCGGCTACGCGCTTTCCGCCGGCGGTCCCATTGTCAGCCCCGATTACACGGGTATGGTCTGTGTGCCCATCGCCCCGCATACCATTCAGGCCCGCGCCTTCTTGACATCGCCAAGCGATGTCGTCGAGATCTTTATGTCCGACGACCGCCCGAGTGTGCCTGCCATTGCTATCGACGGCCAGTTCATTACCTGTGACGGCACCGTCGAGAGTGTGGCTGTGCGTCGCGGCCCCGGTGACGTGCTACTGCTCGACTACGGTCCCGAGAGCTTCTACAACTCGGTGAGTCGTGTTTTCTACGGAGTCCGTCATGATCGATGAGCTGCAGGTCTCCAACATTGCACTCATTCGCGAGGCGACGCTAGTGCCGAGTGCCGGCTTGACCGTCCTGACCGGCGAGACCGGTGCCGGCAAGACCGCGCTGCTCTCGGCGCTCAAGCTCATTTTGGGCGAGCGAGCGGATTCGTCGACGGTGCGCGAGGGCGAAGCGCTTGCAAGCGTCGAGGCTCGGCTGTTTGATGGACCGCACGATTCCGAGGGCTTCACGGTGCAGCGCAGCCTTTCTGCCGAGGGCCGCAGCCGCGTGAAGATTGATGGTCGCATCGCCAGTGTGCGCGAGCTTTCGGAGCGCGTGGGCGTGATGATGGACTTGTGCGGTCAGCACGAGCATCAACGCTTGCTCAATCCCGCACATCATGTTGCCATGGTGGATGCATGGGCGGGCCGTTCAGCACTTGAGGCGCTCGACCGTTACCGCACCTGCTTTAAGGCGTCGCGCGCAGCCGCGAAGGAACTTCGCCGTGTTGAGGAAGCCTCACGCGCGCAGGGGAGTCGCGTCGAGGAAGCGCGTTTTGCCCTCGAGCGCATCGCCGAGGTCGATCCCAAGCCAGGCGAGTACGAGGAGCTCGAGGAGCTGCTACCTCGCTCGGAGCACGCCGAGGTCTTGGTGGCCACTGCCAGCGAGGCTCATGCATCGCTTGCTGCCGAAGGGGGAGCGCTCGATGCCGTGAACAGCGCCGCAGCCGAGCTTTTGCGTATGGCGACCGTTGACCGCAAGCTGGGTGACATTGCCGATGCACTTTCGGACGCCTGTATCTCGCTCGAGGATTGCGCCAATGAGCTGCGTGCTTATCGCGATGGCGTTGCGTTTGATCCTCGCGAGCTAGCCCGCATGCGCGAGCGCTATTCCGACCTTAAGGGCCTGCTGCGTCAGTGGGGTCCCACCATGGACGATGTCTTTGCCATGCGCGATCGTTCGCAAGAGCTGCTGTCGCTGGTAGACGATGGCGACGAGCAGATCAGGAAGGCGCGCGAGGCACTTGGCGCGGCTGAGCGCGAGCTGTTCGCCGCTGCTAAGGCGCTCAAGCGTGCGCGTAATACGGCTGCCCCGCGCTTTTGTCACGAGGTCGGTCGTCAGATGGCGCGTCTGGAGATGGGAAGCGCTGAGCTTGTCTGGGAGTCGCGCGATTTGCCGCGCGCCGAGTGGACGCCAGCCGGTCCCTCGAACTATGAGCTGCTGTATCGCAGCGGCGCTGGACTGACGCCACGTCCTTTGCGCCGTATTGCCTCGGGCGGCGAGCTCAGCCGTGTGATGCTGGCGAGCAAAGTTGTCTTAGGCAACGCCGACGGTGTCGACACGCTCGTGTTTGACGAGGTCGATGCCGGCGTTGGCGGTTCCACGGCGCGTGCCCTCGCTGGCGTGCTGGCCGACTTGGCTGCTACGCATCAGGTGATTGTCGTTACGCACTTGGCACAAGTCGCTGTTATGGCCGACAAACATTACGTGGTTAGTAAGGAGCCCGGCGACGTTCCTCAGACGCACCTGGACGAGGTGACCGGCGAGGCCCGAACCGCCGAGATCGCCCGCATGCTCAGCGGCGATCAGTCCGAGGCAAGCTTGGCCCATGCAAAGCAGATGCTCGAAGAAGTTCGAGGCTAGGTCGTATCAGCGGTGTTGGTGGGACAAAATAGACTGTAATTTTTGTCCCACTACGCGTTTTACTCAATGACCTTGTCCGGCTGGATGAGCTCCTCGTAGTAGCTGATATGTTCGCGAGCGTCTTCAATCTCGGGCAGCAGGAAGTTGTAGATAACTTCGATGATCATCGTGGCGCTGATCTTGGAGAACGCAAAGTCACCCGTCGTCAGCAGCGCCTCGTGGTTGACGGTATTAAAAGTGTAGTCTGCCAGGCGCGCGAGTGGAGACTTGCTGTCGCTGCTGATGACGACTACGGTGGCACCGCAGTCGCGAGCCGCTTTTGCCATGCGATTCAGTCGGCGCGATTTGCCGGAGTTTGAGATGAGCACGATGACGTCACCCGGGCGCAACGTGAGTGCAAAGCCGATTGATGTCTCGCTAATGGTGCTCGCCATGCAGCGCAGGCCTAGCTGCGAAAACTTAAACGTCGCATCGAGCGCGACTGCGTTCGTATTGCCCACAGCCGCAAACTCAATAACCCCTGCATGCTTAAGGGCATGTACAACAGCCGCCAGCGTATCGTGGTCGATCCCGTCGATGGTCGCATTAAGCTCGCTCACCTTGGCAGCCAGGATGTTCTTAAGGCTCTGCTCCATATTGTCGAGTGAGACTTCGTCAGTCAGGCCCTCGTTGCGCTGGCTTTCCAAATCCCTCGCCAGCGAAAACTGAAAGCTGCGGAAGCTGCCAAAGCCAAGCTTGCGGCAGAAGCGCGAAACGGTCGCCTCGGACGTGGCGGCGGCGCGCGAGAGCTGAGCCGCCGTTAGGCGTGGCGCCTCGGACTGGTGCTCCAATATATAGTCGACAATGCGCTGCTCGGACTCGCTGTATCCCTGATGGGTACTAATGAGGGAAAGTGCGCTCTTGCTACTATCGGTCATGGATGGCTCCTGGTTGGCATGATAATCGGACTCGTTTTGTAATGTCATAGTATAGGGGGATTTTCAATTACAAGATACACCTTGCCGTTTCAAGTGTTGATGGTAAACTTTCATCTACCGTTTACGGTTATGAAAGAACCTTTCACCGGAGAATTGCGCCTTGTCTCTTCTCACGCGGGCGGTAGGTTGGTATCTTTCAGTTGTGGAAAAGCGCGCAAGGATGCGCGTGTAGGGGAGCGCCTGCGGGCGCAAAACTTAAAAAGGAGGGACACATGGCTAAGTTTGACATCATCGCCGCCACCGGTTGCCCGACCGGCATTGCGCACACCTTCATGGCGAAGGAGGCGCTGGAGAAGGCAGCTGCCGAGCGCGGTCTGACCATTAAGGTCGAGACCCATGGCCAGGTCGGTGTCGAGAACGAGCTCACCAAGAGCGAGATCGCTGGTGCCAAGGCCGTCGTCGTCGCAGCCGACAAGGATGTCCAGGCGGAGCGTTTCGCCGGTAAGCCTATGGTTTCCGTTGGTGTTTCCAAAGCCCTGTCTGTCGAGGCCGCCGGTAAGCTGATCGACCGCGCGCTCGCCGCCAAGGGTGACGACACGGTTGCTGCCGCTGCCGATGTCGAGGACGAGGCCGAGGAGAAGGAGTCCATCGGTCACGTCATCTACAAGCACCTTATGAACGGCGTCAGCCATATGCTGGTCTTCGTCGTTGCCGGTGGTGTCCTGACCGCCGTCTCGTTCCTGTGGGGCATTACGTCTTTCGATTCGACGGCGTCTGACTATAACAGCTTTGCTGCGATGCTCAAGATCATCGGCGGCATCGCCATGAACCTCATGGTTCCGGTGCTTTCCGCCTACATCGCCGAGTCCATCGGTAAGCGCCCGGCGCTCGTCCCTGGTTTTGTTGCCGGTATGATCGCCATTCAGGGCCTGCCTGTTAATGCCGAGACCGGCATGATCGACGCCGGTGGCGCCGGCGTGGGCTTCGGCTTCCTGGGCGGCATCGTCGGCGGCTTCCTCGCTGGCTATGTCATCCTGCTGCTCGAGAAGGTCTTTGCCGGTCTGCCCAAGAACCTGGACGGCCTCAAGGCTATCTTCCTGTACCCGCTGTTCTCGACGGCTATCGTCGGCCTGGTCATGCTCGGCATTTCCGGCCCCATGGCTGCCATCAACACCGCCATGATGGACTTCCTCAAGGGCCTGTCCGCCTCTGGCGCCGTTGTCCTGGGTCTTGCCATTGGCTGCATGTGCGCCTTTGACATGGGCGGCCCGGTCAACAAGGCTGCTTACGTCACCGGTACCGCTATGCTCACCGAGGCACTGGCTGCTGGCGTTGGCACCGATACCTACAACTTCGGCACCAACTTCATGGCTGCCGTTTCCGCCGCCTGCATCGTTCCGCCGCTGATCACCACCTTCGCCGTCGTCGTCGGCAAGAAGTATTTCAGCCAGGAGGATCACGACGCCGGTATCGTCAACCTCATCCTTGGTTGCACCCACATCACCGAGGGCGCCATCCCGTTCATGACCAAGAACATCTGGCCCGTCATGCCCATCATGATGCTCGGTTCCTCCATCGCCTCGATTCTGACCATTATGTTCAACGTCCACGATCCGGCGCCCCACGGTGGCTTCCTGGTCCTGCCCGTTGTCGAGAACGGTCCGCTGTGGGTCCTCGCGATCCTCATCGGCGCCGTGGTCGGTGGCATCCTGTTCGTCGCCTTCAAGAAGTATGACTTCGAGAAGAACCAGAAGGCCGTTCCCGCTGCCAAGCCGGTTGAGGCTCCCAAGGCCGCTGCCGTCGAGGCCCCCAAGGCCGAGGCTTCCGACTTCGTCAAGGTCGAGAACGTCTTTGTCGCCGAGGACTTCGCTTCTCGTGACGAGGCCCTGAGCTTCGTTTCCAACCAGGCTGTCAAGGCCGGTATCGCCAGCGACGCCGACGCCGTGATGAACGCCTTCCTGGCCCGCGAGGCCGAGGGCACCACGGGCATGATGGAGGGCTTCGCCATCCCGCATGCCAAGTCCGACGCCATTACCGAGGCTGCCGTCATCGTCGTTAAGGACGAGTCTGGCGTGACCGGTTGGGATACCATGGACGGCGCTCCTGTCAACGTGGCCATCGCTCTGCTCATCCCTGGTGCACAGGCTGGCACCACGCACCTCAAGATCCTGTCCAAGGTCGCCGAGGCACTCATGGACGAGGACTTCCGTGCCACCGTCAAGGGTTCCACCAACGCCGCCGAGATCGCCAAGACGATCAACGCCCGCCTGGTCTAATCCCGCAACACGCGAATACCATCGCCCCCTGTAACAAAGGCGGAGACCCTCTCCAGGGCCTCCGCCTTTTTCATCCCAATTCGGCACTTAGGGACGTTCCTTTTCTGCCGGCAGTTTGGGACACTCCTCAGTCCACAAGAGGGCAGAGATGACCGCATCAACCAGATCTCCCATGCAAACAGTTATTCAGCCAGAATTCCGTTTGCGCGATATTGCTCTGGACCGACCGAGTTTCCGCAGCTCGCCTGCCGGGCGGGGCGATTAAGTTTGTCGCGAGTTCCGCACGCAAAGGAAAGCACTTAATGTGCTTTCCGTCTTGCGCAGGACTGTAGAGCAG
>CAKUGT010000018.1 GCA_934654795.1 uncultured Collinsella sp. | reverse complement strand
CGCATCAATGAGTGCGGCATCCGCAGCCCCAAGGCTCTCGAGGTTTCCCAGCTCGAGAACGCCAACGGCTGGGCGCTCGTGACCGAGAAGGTTCCGGGCACCACCCTTGCCGAGAAGATGACTGCCGAGCCCCAGCGCTTTGGTGAGTACCTCGAGATGTTCGTCGACCTCCAGATCGAGATCCACGGCTACACCTCCCCGTTGCTCAACCGTCAGCGCGACAAGTTCGCCCGCATGATCGACAGCCTTGATCAGCTCAATGCCACCACGCGCTACAACCTTCAGGAGCGTCTGGACGGCATGACCAAGGAGTTCAAGGTCTGCCACGGCGACTTCAACCCCTCCAACGTCATCGTCGGCGACGACGGCCAGCTCTATGTGTGCGACTGGGCACACGCCACCCAGGGCTCCCCTGCTGCCGACGTTGCCACCACCTACCTGCTCTTCGCCCTCAACAGCAAGGACCAGGCCGAGGCCTACCTGGAGCTCTACTGCGACCGCGCCGACATGCCCATGCAGGTCGTGCGTCAGTGGACGAGCATCGTCGCCGCTTCCGAGCTCGCTCGTAAGCGCAACGTGAACGATGAGTTCCTGAAGAACTGGATCGACGTCGTCGATTATCAGTAATATCTGAGCGATTTATTTCGCATCGGAGGCACAAGAAAACCCCGCAGCTCATATGGGCTGTGGGGTTTTCCTTTTAGATATCGAGGATGCCACAAGATAAAAGGACGGCCCCACATCTCCCCGATCTGGAGAAATGTGGGGCCGTCCCGTATATCGAACTACAAGCGAAATCGTCGATTAACGGCGGGCCGCCTTAACAAGCTCGGCAACCTTGGCGACGACCTCGTCGATCGCCACGTCCTCACGCTCGCCCGTGGCACGGTCCTTGAGCTCCACAGTACCATTCTTGAGGCCGCGCTTACCCAGAACGACCTGATACGGGAAGCCCATGAGGTCGTTATCGGCAAACTTAAAGCCGGGACGCTCGTCACGGTCATCGACGACAACCTCGATACCCTCGGCGCACAGGCCCTCGACGATTTGGTCGCAGACGGTTGCGCACTCCTCCTTCTTGGGATCGAGCGAAATCACCGCGACCTCGTACGGGGCAACGGAGACCGGCCAGACGATGCCGTGTTCGTCGTTGTGCTGCTCCACGACGGCAGCAAGCGAGCGGGACACACCAACGCCGTAGCAACCCATGATGAGCGGCTTCTCCTTGCCGTCCTCGTCCATAAAGGTGGCACCCATGGCCTCGGAGTACTTGGTGCCCAGCTGGAACACCTGAGAGACCTCGATGCCGCGGGCAGCAGAGAGCGGCTTGCCGCAGTGCGGGCAGGGATCGCCGGCAACGACGGTGACCAGATCTGCCCACTCATCAACGGTAAAGTCGCGCTCGGGGCAGGCACCGGTAAAGTGATAATCGACCTCGTTGGCACCGCAGGCCCACTGCTTGGACTCGCGCAGGCTCTCGTCACACACTAGACGGATGCCCTCGGGCAAGTTAACCGGTCCGATAAAGCCCTTGTGCAGACCGTTCGCCTGAAGCTCCTCGTCGGTCATCATGCGATAGCCCTTGCCAAAGACATGCTCGGCCTTGCAATCGTTGAGCTCGTGGTCGCCCGGGACAATGGCCACGACGGGCTTGCCCTCGGCGTCGATGAGTGCCAGAGACTTGCGCGTGCCGTTCTCGGGGAAGCCGAAGAACTTTGCAACGGCCTCGATGGTGCCCATGCCCGGAGTCTCGACCTTGGTAAGCGCACCGTCGCCAGGACCCTCGGTCACAACGACCTTGGTGCTTGCGGCCTCATCGTCGGCTGCAAAGCCGCAATCGTCGCAGTAGACGAGCGAAGCCTCGCCGGCGTCAGCCAAAGCCATGTACTCGACGGAGGTATCGCCACCGATCTCGCCGGAGTCGGCGACAACGGGCAGAGCCTTGATGTAGCAGCGCTCGCAGATGTTGGCGTAGGCCTGCTTCATCTTGTCGTACTCCTCCTGCAGACTCTCCTGCGTGGCGGAGAAGCTGTAGGCGTCCTTCATGATGAACTCGCGGCCGCGCATCAGGCCAAAGCGGGGACGGAACTCGTCGCGGAACTTGTCCTGAATGTGGTACAGGTTAACGGGCAGCTGTTTGTAGGAGCGCAGCTCGTTGCGCACCAGGGCCGTGACGGTCTCCTCGTGCGTGGGACCCAGGACGAACTCGCGACCGTGACGGTCGTCAAAGCGCACAAGCTCCTTGCCATAGGCGTCGATGCGGCCGGACTCACGCCACAACTCGGCGTCGACCATGATAGGCATCATAAGCTCCTGGGCGCCGGCAGCGTCCATCTCGTCTCGCACGATATTCTCAATCTTGCGGATCGAGCGCCAAGCAAGCGGCAGGTAGGAATACAGACCGGCGGCCTCTTTGCGGATCATGCCGGCACGGAGCAGCAGGCGGTGGCTGGCGAGCTCAGCGTCCGCCGGATCCTCTTTAAGCGTCGGCGCATAGAGCTTAGACATATACATTGCTCGAGTCATTTACTTCTCCTCAATAAGTTTGTCGACCTCGGCCATAAGCGCGTCGACAATTTGATCCTCAGCTACTTTACCAATGATCTGGCCATGCGAAAAGAGCAGGCCCTGACCTCGTCCACAGGCCACGCCTAGGTCGGCGTCGGAAGCCTCGCCGGGGCCATTAACGGCACACCCCATCACGGCGATCGAAAGCGGCGCGGAGTAGTTCTTAAGCCGCTCGGTGACCTCCTCGGCAATGGGAATAAGGTTAACCTGGCAGCGAGCGCACGTAGGGCACGAGACAATCTCGGGACCACGGCGGCGCAGGCCCAGCGACTGCAGAATACCCCAGGCGACCGGCGGCTCCTCGACCGGATCGGCCGTGAGCGACACACGCATGGTGTCACCGATGCCTTCGGAAAGCAAGATACCCAAGCCTACAGAGCTCTTGATGGTGCCCTGGAGCTTGGTACCCGCCTCCGTCACGCCCAGGTGAAGCGGAACATGCGGTATCTCGCGCGACAGAGCGCGATAGGTATCAAGCGTCGTCTGTACGCTATGGGCCTTGGCGGAAAGCACGATGTTGGTAAACCCACGGTCCTCAAAGTGCCGCACAAAGCGCTCGCTCGACATCACGAGCTTCTCGGGCTGCGTGAGGTCGTCGCGCTCGGCGATATCCTGCTCAAGCGAGCCGGCGTTGACGCCGATGCGAATCGCACAGCCCGCAGCGCCGGCAGCGTCGATGACGGCATCGACCTTAGCCCAATCGCCGATATTACCGGGATTGATACGCAGTTTGGAGGCACCAGCCTCGACGGCGCCGATGGCGAGCTTATGGTTAAAGTGAATATCGGCGACAATCGGCACCGGGGACTCAGCACAGATGGTACGGAAGCCCTCGAGCGCGGCCTCGGTGGGCACGCTCACGCGCACGATATCGCAGCCCGCCCGCGCCAACGCGCGAACCTGCCCAAGCGTTGCCTGAGCATCGGCGGTATCGGTGCAGGTCATGGACTGAACCACGACCGGCGCGCCGCCGCCGATCTGCACGCCGCCCACATGCACGGGGCGCGTCAGCTCGCGCGGCAAAGAATGGGATAGAGACAATCCAAACACTCCCCTAGAGAATAAATCGAAGGATGTCGGAACGAAGCATATAGACAAACAGCAGCGCAAAGAGCGCGATGCCCACATAGCTCACAATCGTCTGGACCTTGAGCGGCAGCTCGCGGCCCGCAATCTTTTGAATGATCTCGATGACCAGCTTGCCGCCATCGAGTGGTGGGATGGGCAGCAGGTTCATAAAGCCAAGCGAGAACGAAATGAGGGCGGCAAACGAAAGGAACGTGGCAGGGCCGGCAGCAGCGGCCTGTGAGGACATAACGCTAATACCCACGATCGAAGAAGACTGATCGAGAATCTCCATCGTATGCTGCGGCTGGAGCAGGCGCATCACGCCTTCCGCTGTCTGCACGACATAGGAGAACGACAGGCGAGCCGACGTGATGGGGTCTAAACGGACCACCTGCGTAGAAGCATACACACCTAGGCGCTCGTCCTCTTTGAGCGCAACCGCGGTCGAATGCTGCTTGCCGTCACGCTCGTAATCGATAGCGATATCGTCCTTACCGGCAGCCTTGCCGATGGCATCGTAAACGTCCATCCAAGTAGAGCACGATACTCCGTCAACCGAAAGGATCGCGTCGCCGCCCTCGATACCCGCCTTGGCGGCAATAGACCCCTCGTCAACCTGACCGATCACGTTGGTATCCATCGGCACGGTGACACCCGCAATGGAATAGATACTCATAAGGAGCAAAAAGCCTGTCAAGATATTGACAATAATGCCCGCGAGCAGCATAAAGGCGCGCTTGAGAAAGCCCTGGCCAAGATAGGTGTGCGAACGCTCTTGTGCAAGGAACTCGGCCTCGCCGAACGTCAGCTCCCACACATCGCCCTCGGCAGTCGCATGTTCGCGATCGAAACGGCGACCATCAAAGGTGGTATAGCCTGCCGTGTCTCGCGGCAACGTCTGATATTTGGTGGGATAGTAGCTCGGCGAGGGCTTCTCCCCTTCCTCATACCAGGGCGCGATGGAGCCCCAGCCCAGCAAAAGGGCGCATGCCTCGAGCACAACCTCCTCGGAAAGCTCGAGCTCGACAGCAAGGTCGGCCACGGTAACGCGACCATGACGATAGATAGCCGCGAGCACGCGATCGGCGCACGAAACATCGGTCGGATCCATACCGCAGATGGCAGCGTAGCCACCCAGCAGCAGCGGGGTCACGCCAAACTTGGTTCCAATGCGACGCGACGTGTAATGGATGTCAAAGCGGCACGGCAGACCCAAAAAGAACTCGGTCACACGGACGCCGCAGGCACGCGCCGCCAAAAAGTGGCCGCCCTCGTGCAAAAACACGAGGACGGAAAGCATCAGCAGGCCCCAAAAGACCGATGAGAGAACGCTCAGAACAGTATCCATAAAACGAAAAAGCAATCCTTATGGGTTAGGAACGGGTTGCGGCGAGCACCTGCGCAGCCTTTTCACGCGCCCACGCATCGATGTCGCGAAGCTGCTCAAACGAATCGACCGCCTGCATATCGTGGGCGTCCATGCAGGATTCCACAATGCGATCGATATCGGTAAAGCTGCAGCCATCGTGCAGGAAGGCATCGACGGCGACCTCGTTGGCGGCATTGAGCACGCACGGCATGGTGCCACCCGTCTTGCCGGCACGCTCGGCCAGTGCCAGACAGCGGAAGGTATCCATGTCGGCAGCATCAAACGTGAGCTGCCCCAGCTCGCGGAAATCGATACGAGGCGCCGGGGTATCCCAACGCTCGGGATACGAGAACGCGAACTGGATGGGAATACGCATGTCGGATGCACCGAGATGCGCCATCACGGAGCCGTCGGCGAACTCGACCATAGAGTGAATCTTGGACTGACGCTGCACGACCACGTTAATGAAATCGAGGTCGCAGTTAAACAGATGCATGGCCTCAATGCGCTCCAGGCCCTTGTTCATGAGAGTGGCGGAGTCAATGGTGATCTTGGCACCCATGGCCCACGTGGGATGCGCGAGGGCATCGGCACGCGTCACGCGATCGAGCTCGTCGCGCGTGCGGCCAAAGAACGGACCGCCCGAGCAGGTGAGCCAAATGCAGTGGGCCTCGCGCGGGTTCTCCCCCAGATAGCACTGGTAGATGGCGGAATGCTCAGAGTCGACCGGAATAAGCTGGCCCGGTTGCGCCAACGGCATAAGCAAGTCGCCACCGACAACGAGGGACTCCTTGTTGGCAAGGGCAAGGCGCTTATTCGAGGTCAAGGCCGCATGGCTCGCCTCGAGACCGGCGGCGCCCACAATAGCGACAAGCACGCAGTCGACATCGTCGCGACGCACGAGCTCGCAAACCGCCTGCGCGCCAACGCCGAGCTGCGTGCCCTCGGGCAACTCCTGCAGCACGGCGTCATCGCCATGATCGACATCGGCCACGGCAACCGCCGGAACCGAGAACTCGCGGGCAGCGGCAACGAGCTCCGAGGTACTGGAGTTAACGGACAGCGCCGTCACCTGCAGGCGATCGGCATGCTGGCGGCACACATCGAGCGCCTGGGTGCCGATAGAGCCTGTACAGCCCAGGATGGCAACGCGAAGGCGTCCATCGGGGCCATACGTCGTCTGGAAGGACATTACAGCACGCCTCCGATCATCAGCAACAGCTGCGCGGTGATGCAGCCGAAGATAAGCGAATCGCTACGATCGAGCATGCCGCCGTGGCCCGGGATAAGGTTGCCGGAATCCTTGACGCCCACACCGCGCTTGATGCGCGACTCGATAAGGTCGCCGATAACGCCCAGAATGGACACAACCACGCCGCACAGCAGCGCATAGGGCAGGCTGAGCTTGTAGAAGTGCGTCGCCCACAGGATGAGCCAAATCAAAACCGAGCCCAGGATGCCGCCGACAAACCCCTCCCAGCTCTTTTTGGGAGAAATCTTGGGAACCATCTTGTGCTTGCCGATACGGCTACCCACGATGTAGGCAAACGAATCGGAGACCCAAAGGGACGCGCAAACGCCCACTGAAAGCAGGGCACCGGCAAAACCGGGCACGGCATCGCGCAGCAGCACGATAGCCGACAGCATAAAGCCAGTGTAGATGGGACCCATGAGCGTCACGGCCACATCAGAGATGCGGGTACGCGGCGACCAGACATACCAAATGCCCACAGCGAGCATCAGGGCAAAAAGCAGGGCATTCAGCAGCATCGAATCGCCCAACGCCGACAGCGGAAAGAGTACGGCGGCTGCGATACCCATGCGCTCGTTAGCCATCTTGCCATCGAGCCTTGTCATACGGAAAAACTCATAGCAGCAAAGACCGCTCATGACAGAAACAAAGATGGCCGTGGGCACGATACCCAAAACCAGGCATAGGATAAAGACAACGGCATAAACGATACCGGCGGCGGCACGGGTAATAAAGCCCGCAAGCCACGAACCGGTGCCATTCTTCGCTGCGGGCGCTCCCGCAGCGACAGCCTTGCGCTCAGATGTCTTGGGAGCAGTTGCCTTGGGACGATCGGACACGATTAAGCCTCCTCGGTCTTGCTCAGACCACCAAACCTACGGTCACGGCCCTGATAGGCCAAAATGGCGTCGACAAGGCCCCAACGATCAAAGTCGGGCCAATAGGTATCGGTGACATAGAACTCGGAATAAGCCACCTGCCACAGCAGATAGTTCGAAAGGCGCAGCTCACCAGAGGTGCGAATCACAAGCTCAGGATCGGGAAGGCCGGCGGTATAGAGGTGGGAAGCCACCATGTCGTCATCAATTGCGGCAGGATCGATCTTACCGGCGGCAGCGTCGAGTGCAATCTGACGGACAGCGCGGGTAATCTCGGCACGCGCGCCGTAGTTGACGGCAAGCGCCAGCGTCATACCGGTGTGATCGGCGCACTCGGCAAGACCGCGTTCAAAAACGTCGCGGGTCTTCTTGGGCAGCGCGGAAATGTCGCCCAAAAAGACAACACGCACGTTTTCGCGCTTCAGAAGCGGCAGCTCGTCGATAAACGTCTTGGCAAACAGATGCATCAAGACGTTGACCTCATGCTGCGGGCGGCTCCAGTTTTCGGTAGAAAACGCATAGGCCGAAAGCACGTCGACGCCCAGACGCACGCAGGCGGTAATAATCTCGCGCAGCGAGACGATACCTGCCTTATGACCCTCGGTGCGTGCAAGACCACGCGACGTGGCCCAACGACCGTTGCCGTCCATGATGCACGAGATATGGTGCGGAATGTTATTGAGGTCAAGGTCGGAAAAACCGACGCCCGCAGGGGCGTCGGCAAAGTACTCGACCAGTTTATGCTCGTCGTATTGCACCTTAGATCTCCATGACCTCGGCTTCTTTTTCCTTCAGAAGCTCCTCGACCTTGGCGACATACTCATCGGTGTGCTTCTGGACCTTGGCCTGCTCGCGACGGACATCGTCCTCGGTGAGCTCCTCATCGCGCTCGAGCTTGTTGTTGAAGTCGCGACGGATGTTACGGATAGACACCTTGGCCTGCTCGGCGTACTCGCGGCACTCCTTGACGAGCTCGCGACGGCGCTCCTCAGTGGGGGCCGGGAACGGCAGACGAACGACGGTGCCATCGGAGTTGGGTGTAATGCCCAGATCGGAAGCGCCGATGGCCTTGACGATAGCGTTGATGAGCGCCTTGTCCCACGGCTCGATGAGCAGCATGTGAGCCTCGGGGGTCTTGACGGCGGCAACCTGCGTGACCGGCGTGGGAACACCGTAATAATCAACGGTGATGTCGGACAGAATGTTGGCGTTGGCGCGACCGGTACGGACCTTGGAGAAGTTATGCTTGAGGGACTCGAGCGACTTGTCCATATGGGCGGTGATGTTCTCTGCCATGCTTAATCCTCCTGATAGACGAGCGTGCCGACGGGCTCACCCGCGAGCGCGCGTTTGACGGTGTCCTCGCCATCGATGTTGAGGACCAAAATAGGCATACGGTTATCCTGGCACAGGGCCGTAGCCGTGGAATCCATAACCTGCAGGCCGCGAACGAGAACCTCGTGATAGGTAATCTTGTCAAAACGGACGGCATCGGCACACTTGACGGGATCCTTGTCGTAGATGCCGTCAACCTTGGTGGCTTTAATCAGAATCTCGGCGCCGATCTCGCACGCACGAAGAGCCGCGGCGGTGTCGGTCGTAAAGTACGGATTGCCCGAACCGGCGGCAAAAATAACGACATTGCCCTTGGAAAGATGGTTGATGGCGCGACGACGAATATAGGGCTCGCAGATCTCGTTCATCTGGATAGCGCTCATCACGCGGCAGGGAACATCGTTGTGCTCGAAGGCATCCTGCAGGGCGAGCGCGTTCATAACGGTTGCCAGCATACCCATGTAGTCGGCCTGAGCACGCTCCATGCCACCGGCAGCACCTGCCATGCCGCGGAAAATATTGCCGCCGCCGACAACGACGCCGACCTCATGGCCAACGGCGAGCAGCTCCTTGACCTGCTTGGCAAGATGGTCGGTAACCTTGGGGTCGATGCCATATTGGCCGTCGCCCATCAGTGCTTCGCCGGAAAGCTTAAGAAGCACGCGTTTATATCGGATGTCGGACAAAGCGATCCTCCTTTAATTAGACTCTCAATATGATAACAAAGGCTTAACGGGGAGCCATGAAAAAGCAGGCTGTGAGTAAAACCCACAGCCTGCTCATTACCAGCTACAAGAGCTTATTTACTCGCCACGGACCAGACGGTCGAAGGCAACGACGGTAATGGTATCGCCGAGCTCCTTGGAGACCTGCTCAGCGTACTTCTTGATGGTGAGGGAGCTGTCCTTGATGAACTCCTGCTCGGTGAGCACGGACTGCTTGTAGAACTTCTCCAGACGGCCAACAGCCATCTTCTCCTGGATGGCCTCGGGCTTGCCGGACTCGGCAGCCTGAGCCATGTAAATCTGCTTCTCGTGCTCGACGGTCTCGGCCGGAACCTGCTCGCGGGTAGCGCAGATCGGGGCGACGGCAGCAACCTGAAGGGCAACGTCATGAGCGAAGGTCTTGAAGGACTCGGCCTGAGCGGTCTCGGCCTTCTCGAAAGCGAACTCGACGAGGACGCCGATCTTACCACCCATGTGGATGTAAGAAGCGAGCGCGCCGTTCTCAGCCTTGCGGGCGGCGAAACGAGCGATCTTCATGTTCTCGCCCATGATGTGAATCATCTCGGTGAGCTCGGAGGAAACGGTCTCCTCGCCCATCGGCTTCTCGAGCAGAGCGTCGACGTCAGCCGGCTCGGTGGTGGCGACAACCTCAGCGACCTTGGAAGCAAAGCCGGTGAACTTGGCGTTGGAGCCGACGAAGTCGGTCTCGCAGGAGAGCTCGAGCAGAGCGCCGGACTTGCCATCCTCGGAGACGAACGCGGCGACAGCGCCCTCGTTGGTCTCACGACCAGCCTTCTTGGCAGCCTTGGCGAGGCCGTTCTTGCGCAGAACGTCGACAGCGGCGTCCATGTCGCCGTCAGCCTCGACGAGAGCCTTCTTGCACTCCATCATCGGGGAGTCGGTCATCTCGCGGAGCTGCTTGACCATAGCGGCGGTAATCTGGGCCATTGTGGTTCCTTTCAAAGAGATGAAAAAGAATTAACTAAGACTGATTTACTCGGCCTTGGGCTCAGCGGCCATCTCGGCCTCGGAGACCTGCTCCTTGCCGGAGCCAGCGAGGCAGGCGTCAGCCATGAGCTCGCACATAAGGGTGACAGCAGAGATAGCGTCATCGTTGCAGGGGATGCCGTACTCGACCTCGTCGGGATCGGAGTTGGTGTCGATCAGAGCGACGACGGGGATGTTCAGGCGCTGAGCCTCCTTGATGGCGTTCTCCTCGCGCTTGGTGTCGATGACGAAGAGAGCCTGGGGCAGACCCTTCATGTCGCGGGCGCCACCGAGGTTGGTCTGGAGCTTGGTGAGCTCCTTGCCGAGAACAGCCTGCTCCTTCTTGGGGAGCACTGCCATGCGGCCGTCCTCGACCATGGCCTCAAGCTCCTCCATGCGGTTGATGCGGGAGCGGATGGTGACGAAGTTGGTCAGCATGCCGCCGAGCCAACGCTGGTTGATGTAAGGCATGTTGGCGCGCTCAGCGGCGTTCTTGACGGCCTCCTGAGCCTGCTTCTTGGTGCCGACGAACAGCACGTTGCCACCCTTGGCGACGTTCTTGACGAAAGTGTAGGCCTGGTCGGCGTCGAGGATGGTCTGCTTGAGGTCGAGGATGTAGATGCCGTTGCGCTCACCGAAGATGAACGGCTTCATCTTGGGGTTCCAGCGACGGGTCTGGTGACCGAAGTGGCAGCCGGCCTCGAGCAGGGTGCGGATATTAATCTTGGTAGCCATGTTAAACCTCCTGTGGTTTGCCTCCGCGCGGGGTCATCCTCCAAAACCAACCCGGACATGTGCTACCAAAGCCCGGGCACCACGGTATGAAGTAGCCGCGCGTGCGTGATAAAAACCTGTTGCCGTGAAGCAACCCGATGAATGATAGCAGGAATGCATCTTCCTGCCAACCCGCAATCAAAACCACACACCTGAGCGCGGCGCGGGACGTCCCAGCCACTATTCGCCGCGGGGATGGGCTTGAGCCACAGCCCGCTTAAGCCGATCGGGTGTGAGATGCGTGTAGATCTGCGTCGTGGACAGGCTCGCATGACCTAGCAGCTCTTGAACCGAGCGCAGGTCCGCGCCGCCCTCGAGCAAGTCGGTCGCAAAGGTATGGCGCATCGCATGCGGGGCGATGTCGGCCGGAATGCCGGCGAGCGTCGCCAGCATATGAAACCGCCGCCTGAGCATGGCGGCACTCATGCGATTACCGCGCGCCGATATAAGCAGCGGATGCGGCCCGGTAGCGGGGTCACGACGCTTTGCCTGAGCGAGCAACTCCGGCCTCCCCTCCTCAATATAGAGACGCGTCGCCTCGAGCGCACGACGATACAGAGGGACGATACGTTCTTTGCTCCCCTTGCCCCACAGGCGCAGCGTGCGTTCGGACCACGCAATGGACTCCACATTGAGTGCTGCGAGCTCAGAGATACGGGCGCCCGAGGCATAGAGCAGCTCGAGCATCGCCGCATCGCGCAGTCCCGCGGGTGTTGAGGTATCAGGCGTCTTGAGCAGCGCCTCCACCTGTTGGGTCGTCAGCACACCGGGTAGATCGCGCGGGAGCTTGGGCGAGGAAATTGCCGAGACCACATCGCCCTCCACGACCCCCTCGGCAGCCATCCATCGATAGAGCGATCGGATAGCCGACAGATGCGCCGCAAGCGTTCGGGGAGCCACCTGCTCACGCGAAAGCTCGGCAAGATAGCGACGAATGGTGCGCACGTCGGCAGCGAAAGCATCTATATCCTCGCGCTCGCACCAGGCAGCAAAGCGCTCCAGCCTCGAACCATAGGCCGTCACCGTGTTGGGAGAAAGTCCCTCGACACGTGAGATATAGGCGATAAACGAGTCGACGGTGTCGTACAGGTCAAAGGCTATGACCGGTCGCCTCCAAACAGATCGGGGCGAGTGGCCAGATAGGCATCAAGGGCCTCGAGCGCACGGTCCGCATAGGCCTGGTAGCGGTCGCGCTTGCTGCGGCGCTTACCGTCCTCGAGCGGCGGCACCAGGCCAAAGTTGACATGCATAGGCTGATAGCCCACGGTGGCAGGATCGGTCGCATAGCCCACGAGCGCACCCAGGGCGCCAACACGCGGCAACTCGATGCCCGCGGCACCGATAGCCTCGGCATAGGTGTTGAGCGCCGCGAGCAGACCTGTCGCCACGGCTTCCATGTACCCCTCGGTGCCGGTGATCTGACCGGCCAGGCGCACGCCGGTACCGGGCACGGCAAAGGTGCCATCGAGCACGTGCGGGGCATCGACAAAGGTGTTGCGGTGCATGACACCGTAGCGGAAGAACTCAGCGTTCTCCAGGCCCGGCACCATATGGAAGACGCGCTTCTGCTCGCCAAAGGTCAGGTTGGTCTGGAAGCCCACCAGGTTATAGGCGGTCTTCTCCTTGTTCTCGGCACGCAGCTGAATCGCCGCCCAGGGACGACGACCGGTTCGCGGGTCGGTGAGGCCGACGGGCTTCATGGCGCCAAAGCGAATGGCATCCTTGCCGGTGCGCGCAACTTCCTCGGCAGGCTGGCAGGCCTGGAACAGATCGCCGCCCTCAAAGTCCTTGAGCACCACGCGGTCGGCCGTGGTAAGCGCCTCGATAAAGGCCTCGTACTCTTCCTTGTTGAGCGGAGCGTTGAGATAGTCGCCGCTCCCCTGCTCCTCGTAGCGCGACTGCGAGAACAGCACGTCCATATCGAGCGTGGAGGCATCGACGATCGGCGCTGCGGCATCGAAGAACGCAAGGGCGTCGCCACCGACGAGCTTCATGACCTCTTCGCTCAGCGCCGGCGAGCACAGGGGGCCGGCGGCAATGACCACGTGGCCTTCGGGAATCTGCGTGACCTCGCCGTGAACGATCTCGATATTGGGACGGGCGGCAACCTCGGCCTCGACAAGCTCGGAAAACTTAACGCGGTCGACTGCCAAGGCGCCACCGGCGGGAACAGCCGCGCGATGGGCGCAATCGAGCAGGACCGAGCCCATGCGCTCAAGCTCGGCCTTCAGCAAACCAGCCGCGGAATCCGGACGGGTCGATTTAAACGAATTGGAGCAGACGAGCTCGGCCAGATGATCGGTATGGTGGGCCGGGGAGCTCACCTGGGGGCGCATCTCGCACAGCTTTACGGCAAAACCACGGTCTGCCAGCTGGATCGCGCACTCCGAACCCGCAAGACCGCCACCGATAACTGTCACCTGATCGAACTGCATCTGCAAACACCTTTCTAATTGACACGTTTTCCATTGTGACCGAAGGGTGTCTGGGCGTGAAGGGCAAACTTGGAGGGCGCATACCTTCCATCCATCATGCGCTCGATAAGACCCTCGAACTCAAGCGAACCCAGGAGTTTGAGTACGCCGACGGCATCGAGCGAGACGAGCGCCGCGATGTCGTCGACCTTGAGCGGAGAGGCGATGAGCGCATGCATCACGGTCTGCTGCGTTGAATCCAGGTCGGCAATGCCGGGAGCATCGGGGCGCGAGTAGCGCAGGGTTCCATAGATGCGTGAGATAGCCATCTCGATAGATTCCTCGTCGATGATGCAGCAGGCACCGTTCGCAATGAGGTAATTCGTGCCACGCGACTCGGGCGATAGGATCGACCCCGGTACGGCAAGAAGTTCTCGCCCCAAATCCATAGCAGCCTCGGCTGTAGAAAACGTCCCGGAAGGCATACCCGCCTCGGATACAAAGAGGGCTTGCGACAGGGCCGCGATCACGCGATTGCGGCGCGGAAAGGCAAACTTGCGCGGACCCATGCCCCACGGAGAGATCGACACGACCGCGCCTCCCGTATCGAGCGTGCGCGTGATGAGGCCAGCGCTCGAGCGCGGATAGACCACGTCGGCGCCCGTCCCCAGCACCACGACGTGTTTGCCGCCAGCGTTGACCGCAGCCCAACCCGAAGCCTGGTCACAACCGACCGCGCCGCCCGAAACTACCGTCACGCCCGCCTCGACCGCCACCTTTGCCGCAAGCTCTGCCACGGCAAGACCATACGGCGAGGCTTTGCGCGCGCCGATGATGGAGAGCGCGGGCGTCGAAAGCACTTCGGGGTTGCCGCGCACATAGAGCGTCGGGGGTACATCGGAAAGCTCCAAAACGGTCTCGGGATACAACGCGTCACCTGGATGCAGCTCGAAGGTCCCCTCGGCCATCATTGGTCCCTCCTTCCCTGGTACATCGCCGCCTCGAGCACGTGGTCCTGCGTCACCTGCTCGCTCTCGGCGACGTCGGCGATTGTACGCGCAATGCGAACCAGGCGCACGATGCCGCGGCCCGTGAGATGCGTGCGCTTCGACAGGCCGAGCACACACTTCTCCGCCGCATCATCGAGCTCAAAGGTCGATACGACGCCGTCAATGGACCGCGTCTCGTCATCCTCGGCCTCGGCATCCGCATCGTCCATACGGGACTCGCGCCAGGCGCGAAAGGCACGACCGCGCACAACGTAGTCACGTAACTCGGCCGACGACATACCCTCCGCTCCCTCGATAATCACCTGGGGGTCGGGACGGGTCACATCGATCATCATGTCGATACGATCGGCCAAAGGACCGCGCAGTTTAGACCGATAACGCTCGACCATCGCCGCCGAGCAGCGACACGGCACCTCACGATCGCCCAAAAAGCCGCAGGGGCAGGGATTGCTCGCAGCCAGCAGCTGAAAGCGCGACGGGAAGGTAAAGGCCCCGTCGACGCGTACGATCCTCACATAGCCGCGTTCGATAGGCTGACGCAGCGTCTGCAGCACACCCGTGGGAAACTCGGCAAGCTCGTCCAAAAAGAGCACGCCGCCATGAGCAAGGCTGATCTCACCCGGGTGCACCGGGCGTCCGCCGCCGATAAGGCCTGCGGTCGAAATACTGTGGTGGGGACTGCGGAAGGGCCGATGACCTGCCAATAAGCCATCGATGTTCTCACCCAAGACCGAATGGATGCACAGCGCCTCCTGCTGGTCCTCAACGGAAAGCTCGGGCAGGATGCCGGTCATACGACGGGCGAGCATCGTCTTGCCCGATCCCGGGGACCCGATCATAAGCAAACCGAGCTCACCCGCTGCCGCCAGCGCCATGCCGCGTTTAGCGACTTCCTGCCCCAGTACGTCGGCATAGTCGAGCTCGGGCTCAAAGGTCGCCTCGACGCCCTCAGAATCCAAGTAGCGCCGCGCGGCATCGCCCATACCATGAGCAAGCTGAGACAAATGATCGATAAAGCCGCAATCCACGCCCGCAAGCGGCACATGCTGATCGGACCTGCCGGCGATAAAGGACAGCCCCATGTCGCGAGCCAGCAGCTGAAACGCCACCTCGCCCTTGACAGGAAGCACCGTACCGTCCAAGCCAAGCTCACCAGCAATAAGACAACGATCGAGGTTGTCGCGGGGAATCTGGCCATCGGCCGCCAAAACCGCGATGGCGATGGGCAGATCAAAGCCGCTACCGGTCTTGCGAATATCGCCGGGCGCCAGATTGACCGTAATGCCCGAGCGCGGGATCTCGAACCCGGCGGAGCGCATCGCACAGCGAATACGACCGCGTGACTCCATCACCTCCATACTCGGAATGCCGAGCATCTGAATGCCCGGAACGCCGCCGGCAAGCGAGACCTCGACCGTGACGTGAATCGCCTCGACGCCGCGGATGCAGGCCGCGTGAACGGCAAACGTCTCGAACGCCATCACGACACCTGCCAATCGAACGCGTTGTACTGATGCTCGATCTCGGCGATATGCCCGCCACGAATGGTGACACCCACGGCATCGAAGCGAATCGCCTTGAGCGGATAATGCTCCATGAGGTAGCAACTTGCGATGCGGCGGTAGCGGCGTTGCTTTTGAGCGTCCACGGCTTCCTCGGGAAAGACCCGCGTGCTGCAATCCAATGCAACGCGTCTGGTCTTGACCTCGGCCATCACCACGACATCGTCGAGTTCATCGAGCAGCACCAGATCGGCCTCGCCCTCAGTGCAACGATAACCCTGCTCCAGCAAGGTGTAGCCGCGCTCGTTAAAGTAGTCGATGGTGATCAGCTCACCCAGCATGCCCAGCTCGCGGGGACTGAGCCCCTTGATAAACTCGGGCGTCATCGCCCCGCAGTCGAGCTCGCCGTTTTCCCAACGCTCCTTGAGCTGCTGCGTCTTGCTCTTTTTGCTTGCGACACTCATGGGGTCTCCTTTCCCGCACGCTGCATTGCCCCGATGATGAGGGCGCCTTTCATGCGGGTAAGTACCGGAAGCAAACCAAAAGCTGACCAAATGCCGTCAAAAAACGGGCCGTACGCAGCAATGGTGTTGCATACGGCCCGCTACCAGCAGGTTTATAAAACCCCAGAGGTCCCTGTCTCCACAATTAACCTAGAAAAGGCGCTCAGTCTGCAGAAAGTTTCCGCAAAAGCTCACGCGGTGCAGTGGACAAAGTCCATGTTTGCGAATGGCCTCGATGTGCTCGGGGCTCGCGTAGCCCTTCGACTCGGCCAGATGGTACTCGGGATACTCGGCGTCGTACTCGACCATCATCTCGTCACGCGTGACCTTGGCCATGATGGACGCCGCGGCGATGCAGGCGATTTTGGCATCGCCCTTCACCACATCGCGCTCGTTAGGAACGGCGCCCAAGGGGTTGCCATCCATGAGGACGCAGTCGGGTTCAAGTCCCGTATCAGCCACGGCGCCCGCAACGGCGGCACGGATAGCACGGGCCATGCCCATCTCATCGATATCCTTCGGCGCGATATGGCAAAAACCGATCGCCGTCGCTACCTCGGCAATCTTCACTGAGAGCAACTCGCGGCGCGCGGGCGTGAGCTTTTTTGAATCGTTGATACCCCAGACGCGCGGCTCCATAGGAAGACAGACGGCGCATACCGTCAAAGGGCCGGCCACCGATCCGCGACCCACCTCGTCGACACCAACGACCACCCCATCGCCGCCAAGCTCATGCATAAGCTCGTACATGTCATTGACGCGCTCGCGCTCGGCAAGCTCTTTGGCATGGCGTTTGAGGGCGCGCTCACAAGCCTTGATCACCTGCTGGCGCGGGTCCTCGCGATAATGCTCTACGAGGGCGGGAATCTCCTCAAACGTAGCGCTCGCCAACTCACCGGCAACCTGCGATGCCGAAACCGAGCTCGTCATATTGGCCATACCAGGCCCTCCTTGCATGCAAATCAGATAAAAAGAAGGGCCACCCGAAGGTGACCCTTGTGTCCAAACGAGTGGACAGACGCTGCGATCTTCTTAGCGCTTCTCGGGGATGCGAGCAGCCTTGCCCACCTTGTCGCGGAGGTAGTACAGCTTGGCGCGACGGACGCGACCATGACGAACGACCTCGAGCTTGGCGATCTTGGGGCTGTGAAGCGGGAAGGTACGCTCAACACCGACACCGAAGGAAATCTTGCGGACGGTGAAGGTCTCGCGGGCACCGGCGCCGGCCATGCGGATGACGTCGCCCTGGAAGACCTGGATGCGCTCGCGGTCGCCTTCCTTAATGCGGTAGTGAACCTTGACGTTGTCGGCGACGCGAACCTGAGGAATGTCCTCGCGGATCTGCTGACGCTCGATTGCGCGGATGTAATCCATGTGCAATTCCTTACTCTTCTAGAGGTGCCGTACCACCCTGGCCGGCACGTAGTTGAACAAACGTATTCGAGTATACACGCGCGGGTTTCTGCTGCAAGAACAATTTTTTACGCAGACAAAAAGACAAAACCCGCACATGATAACCGCCCGCCTCACGAAAGAGACGGGCGGTATGAAGGGGGACTACGCTAGGCGTCGATGCGCAGGGGGCTAGGCGTTGCGCTTGGCCTCGAGCTTGGCCTGAGCGGCAGCCAGGCGCGCGAGGGGCACGCGATAGGGCGAGCAGGACACGTAGTCCACGTCGGCCACGTTAAACAGGCCCTTGATCGACTTGGGGTCGCCGCCGTGCTCGCCGCATACGCCAAAGTGCATACCGGGGTTGGTGGCGCGACCCTTCTCGACGGCCATGCGCACGAGCTCCAGCACTGCCGTATCGATGGTCTCGAAGGGGTTGTCCTTCAGGATCTTCTTGTGCAGGTACAGCGGGATAAACTTGGCCTCGGCGTCGTCACGGGAGAAGCCGAAGGTCGTCTGGGTGAGGTCGTTGGTGCCAAAGCAGAAGAAGTCGGCGTGATGGGCGATCTCGTCAGCAACCATGCAGGCGCGCGGCAGCTCGAGCATCGTGCCTACGGGAATGTTGAGCTCGACGCCCTCCTCGGCGGAAACCTCGGCGATCACGCGCTCAATGACCTCGCGGGTCTGGACATGCTCGGACGTGATGGAAACGAGCGGAACCATGATCTCGGGGCGTGGGTCGACGCCCTCCTTGATAAGGCGGGCAGCAGCCGTGGCGACGGCGCGAACCTGCATGAGCGGCAGATCGCTAAAGACGACGGAAAGGCGCACACCACGCAGGCCGAGCATCGGGTTGGACTCGACCATGCCGTCGATACGACGCAGGCGGGCGCGCAGGACGGCAAGCTCTTCCTCGCTGGCGCCAGCGGCTTCCTTCTTGGTGATGGCGACCTCGAGCCCGCGAGGATCATCCAGGAACTCATGCAGCGGCGGATCGAGCAGGCGGACGACCACATCGCGGCCGGACATGGTCTTGAACATCGCCAGGAAGTCCTCGGTCTGAACCTTGAGCAGATCGACCAGGGCCTGCTGCTTCACGGCCTCATCGTCGGACAGGATAAAGCTCTGGATGATGTTCTTGCGATCGCCCAGGAACATGTGCTCGGTGCGGCACAGGCCGATGGCCTCGGCGCCAAACTCGAGCGCGAGCGCGGCATCCTCGGGGTTGTCGGCGTTGACGCGTACATGGTTGGCGTGACCGTCGGTCTCGTTCAGACGGATCTCGTCGGCCCAGGACAGGATGGTGTCCAGGTCGCCGGTGAGCTCGGCCGAAACCAGATCGACGGCGCCATCGACGACGATGCCCTGGGTACCATCGATGGAGATGATGTCGCCCTCGTGCAGTACGCGATCGCTACCCTCGATATGCACGACCTTCTCGGCGGCATCGATATGGAAGCGCTCGACGCCGCAGACGCAGGGTGTGCCCATGCCGCGGGCGATAACGGCGGCGTGGCTCGTCTTACCACCGTGGCTCGTAAGGATGCCCTCGGCGGCAACCATGCCCTTCAGGTCGTCGGGGTTGGTCTCCCAGCGGACCAGGATGACCTTGTGGCCCTCGGCGGAACGCGCGACGGCGTCGTCGCTCGAGAACACGACCTCGCCCACGGCGGCACCGGGGCTGGCGTTCAGACCGGTCGCGAGCGCCTCGTACTTCTTGGAGGAGTCGAACTGCGGGTGCAGGAGCTGGTCGAGCTGCGCGGGGTCGATGCGGCTTACGGCCTCCTCGCGGGTGATCAGACCCTCCTCGACCATCTCGATGGCAATGCGCAGGGCGGCGGTGGCGGTGCGCTTGCCCACGCGGGTCTGGAGCATCCAGAGCTTGCCCTGCTCGATGGTGAACTCGATATCGCACATATCGCGATAGTGATCCTCGAGCGTCAGGAAGACGCGCTCGAGCTCCTCGCCTGCGGACTCGAGGCCCGGGGTGGTCTTGAGATCGGCAATGGGCTCGGTGTTGCGGATGCCGGCGACGACGTCCTCGCCCTGGGCGTTGACCAGAAAGTCGCCGTAGAACTCCTTGGTGCCGTCGGCCGGGTTGCGGGTGAAGGCGACGCCGGTCGCAGAGGTCTCGCCCTTGTTGCCAAAAGCCATAGCCTGGACGTTGACGGCGGTGCCGAGCTCGTCGGAGATGCCGTGCTGCTTGCGGTAAATGCAGGCGCGCTCGTTCATCCAGCTGCCAAAGACGGCCTGGATGGCAAGACGAAGCTGGAGCTCCGGATCGTGCGGGAAGACGGGCTTGCCATCGGCGACCTCGAGCTCGGGATACAGAGCAGCCTCGACGTTGGCGGAGAAGATGCCCTTGAAGGTCTCGACGAGCTCCTGCAGGTCCTCGGCCGAAAGCTCGGAGTCAACGCGGACGCCGGCAACCAGGCGGGCCTGGGTCAGGGCGTTCTCGAACAAGTCGGCGTCGACGCCCATGACGACGTTGGAGAACATCTGGATAAAGCGGCGATAGCTGTCCCAGGCAAAGCGCGGGTTCTGCGTCTGGGCGATGAGGCCCTGGACGGAATCGTCGTTGAGGCCCAGGTTGAGTACCGTGTCCATCATGCCGGGCATGGAGAACGGAGCGCCCGAGCGCACCGACACGAGCAGCGGGTCATGGGCGTCGCCGAGCTTCTTGCCACAGCGGGCCTCGAGGTCGGCCTCAGCGGCAACGATCTCGTCGAGTGCGCCCTCAGGCCAAACATTGCCGGCACCGGAGTACTCAACGCAGGTCTGGCAGGTAATGGTAAAGCCACCGGGGACCGGCAGGCCGATACGGCTCATCTCGGCAAGGTTAGCGCCCTTGCCGCCAAGCACAAAGTTCATGGACTTGTCGCCCTCGGTGACGCAAGTGCCCTGGGCGTCGGTTCCAAAACGGTAAACCCTCTTGCAATCGCTCACGATACTTCCCCTTCTATGTGTTCGCACACACGACCGTGGTAACGAATCGACCCGCCGGATGCAGGCCGTGAGGGAACTATACGGCGGGTTTTGGACAGGCTTGAGCAGAGGGTGCGCGGTTTGGTAAACGTGCTAAAACCGGCGGTAAACGGTAGGTAAAGGTGGTTACCTTATGAAGATAACACTACAAGGAAAATGCAGGTAGGATGCGATGTTTTTGCTAAATCGCTTTACCAATTCAGGCAATTTAGCCACTCCGATGATTTTTCTGGGACGGGGATTTAAAAATCATTAGGTACTCAATGATTTTTAAATCCCCGTCCCAGAAAAATCATCACAGAAAGGACTACTGCTGTTGAGCGCGGCGGGCGGCACGGCGGGCTCTTGCCTCGTGAATCTCATCGAGGTGAGCAATGATCTCGGCAGCGCTTTCCTCGATGGCTTTGCCGTCGGTACGCACTACAAAGCAGCCCAGGCGTTTCATGAGCGCGCGGGCTTCCGCAAGCTCACTACGCACGCTCTCGGGCTCGGCATAGGAGCCGGCAACGGCACGGGCGTAGTCATCGCCCAAGCGGCTATCGCGAATTTCGGAAATCACATCGACGGTCGAAATTAAGCCAAACAGGCGCATCGGGTCGACCTCGTAAATCGACTTCGGCGGCTTCATGCCATGCGCCAGTGGGACATTGGCGACCTTGTAGCCCTGATAGGCTAAATACATCGACAGCGGCGTCTTGGACGTGCGCGACACGCCCAGCAGCACGATATCGGCACCCGACAGATCGTCACAACCACGACCGTCATCGTGCTCAACGAAATACTCCATGGCCTCGATACGATGGAAATACCGATCGTCGGTCTTGTGGATCACGCCCGCAACGCCTTTGGGCGGCACACCGATGAGCGACGACAATACGGCGAGCGTCGGACCGATCAGGTCGACCGAGCGAATGTGCAGCATGCCCAAATAATCGAGCACGCGGGCGCGAAGCGCCGGATCGACGATGGTGTGGAACACGGCAATATCGCGATGGTCCGCATCGACGCGCGGCCCCACAAATGACTTGACCTGCTCCACAGAGGTCACCTTAGGCAGGCGCAAAACGCGAAAAGCCCCTACATCAAATTGCCCGGACGCCGCAAGCACCACCTCACAAGCGGTATCACCGAGCGAGTCGGAGATAACGATGACGGTGGGACGAGCGGTGACCGGGCAATCCATGCGGGGCTCCTTTTGCGCTTATGCGCAGGCTGGCTTACTTTTTGCGGGCAAGCTCACCGATGTTGGCGATGCCGGAGAAAACGGCCTCGAAGCGGTTGAGCAGCTTAAGGCGATTATCGCGAAGCTGCTCGTCCTTGTCCATGACCATGACCTCATCGAAGAAACGGTCGATGGGCGCACGCAGGGCGGCGAGGGCGGCAAATGCGGCCGGGTAGTCCTCGGCAGCAAGGGCGGCATCGACAGCGGTCTGAGCAGCCTCGGAGGCGTCGGCGAGCGCGAGCTCGACCTCGCCCATCAGGCTGCGGTCATACTCCGCACCCAACTCGGGCTTGGAGATGTGCGCGGCACGGGCATAGGCGGTCGCCAGGTTGTCGAACGTCTCAGCGTCGTTCTTGCGGGCCTCGTCGAGGGCGGCGCAGCGGGCGAAGAAGACGGACGGGGCGATAATATGCACCGCGGAGACGGCGGCAACGGTATCGGCCGGAATCTTCTCATCGCGGGCCATGCTCACCAGGCGGCCATGGAAAAAGTCACGAACCTGCTGGGCGACCTCGACGGCGTCGAACTCAATGCCCTGCTCACTGTAGAGCTCGAGGGCAAAGTCGATGAGCGACGTGGGGTCGATCGGCAGACGGTCGCGCAGGATGTCAATAATGCCGATAGCGGCACGACGCAGCGCGTAGGGGTCGGAGGAGCCGGTCGGGGGCTCGCCGATGGCAAAGATACCGGCGATGGTATCGAGCTTGTCGGCGCAGGCCACGATGCAACCAGCGGTGCCCTCGGGCAGCTCGTCACCGGCAAAGCGGGGACGATAGTGATCGCGAATAGCATGAGCGACCTCGTCGTTCTCCCCCATCGCGGTGGCGTAGTAACCGCCCATCACGCCCTGCTGGCTCGTGAACTCGACGACGGCGTTGGACACCAGGTCCGCCTTGCACAGGTGCGCGGCGCGAGCAGCGTCGGCGGCAAGATGGGCGCCCAGATGAGCCTCGCGGGCAATAGCGAGCGCGAGCTGCTCGATGCGCTCGGACTTGGCGAGCACGCTGCCGAGCTTCTCCTGGAAGGCGACCTTGGACAGACGCTCACGGAACTCGTCGAGGGAGATCTTCAGGTCCTCCTCGTAGAAGAACTTAGCGTCGTCCAGACGGGCACGCACGACGCGCTCGTTGCCGTCGATCACGCGCTCGGCGTTCTCGGGCTTGCTATTGGAAACGACCACGAACTCACGCGTCAGCTTGCCCTCGCCGTCATAGATCGGGAAGTAGCGCTGGTTGGTGAGCATGGACTCGCAGATGATCTCGTGCGGGACCTTGAGGAACTCCTCATCGAAGGTACCGACGAGCACCGTCGGCCACTCGCAGAGGTTGACGACCTCCTCGAAGACCTTCTTGGGCGTATCGACATGGCAGCCGGGACGGGCAGCCTCGACCTCGGCGATACCGGCGAGAATCGCCTCGCGACGGCGCTCGGCAGAAAGCACGCCGGCGTCCTCGAGCACCTGCTCGTAGGCGGCGGGGCTAGCGACAACGTGGTCACCGGGGCCAAGCACGCGATGGCCGCGCGTAGTGTCGCCGCTCGTCACGTCGGCAAACGACACGGGCACAACATCCTCGCCCAAAAGGCAGCAGATCCAGCGGACCGGGCGCACGAAGGTGGCGTGCTCGTGGCCCCAGCGCTGACTACGGTAGTTGGGCCACCGCAGGCCGGCGATGGTCTTCTCGCACAGGGCCGTCAGGATCGGAGTAGCCGGAGCGGAAGGAATGTTCTTCTCGGCAAAGACGTACTCACGGCCGTCGGTGTCCTCGCGACGGACCAGATCCTCGGCAGCCACACCGCACTTGCGGGCGAAGCCCTGGGCGGCCTTGGTGGCGTTTCCGTCAGCGTCGAAGGCGATGTTAGCCGCAGGGCCACGCTTGACCTCGTGAACCTCATCGGTCGCGGTGGCGACGTCGGCAACGAGCGCAGCCAGGCGACGCGGGCTCGAGATCACGCGGACCTCGCCGTGGGCCAGACCGGCCTCGTCGAGACCCTTGGCGATCATGGTGCCAAGCTGCTTGACGGCATTGTTCAGCGGCGCGGAGGGCATTTCCTCCGTACCGATCTCAAACAGGAAATCCTTAGCGTCTGCCATGGCTTACGCCACCTCGCCTTCCTGGTCGGCATTCTCGTTGACTCCGGCGACCTCGGCCATATAGGCCTCGCAGCACGCCTTGGCGACGGCGCGGACGCGCAGGATGTAATTGGCACGCTCGACCGCGGACAGCGCGCCGCGGGCATCGAGCAGATTGAAAGCGTGGCTGCACTTCATGACGCAGTCGTATGCGGGCAACGGCAGCTTGCGCTCCAGGCAGGAATGGCACTCGGCCTCGTAGTCGTCAAACTTCTGACGCATCATCTCGACGTTGGCGACCTCAAAGTTATAGGCACTGAACTCGCGCTCGTTCTCGAGGAACACGTCGCCGTAGGTCATGGGCGTGCCGTCGGGCAGATAGCTCCACACCAGATCGTAGACCGAGTTGACGCCCTGGGCGTACATGGCGATACGCTCCAGGCCATAGGTGATCTCGACGGGCACGGGGTCGACCTCGATACCGCCCACCTGCTGGAAGTACGTAAACTGCGTGACCTCCATGCCGTTGAGCCAGACCTCCCAGCCAAGGCCCCAGGCGCCCAGCGTCGGGCTCTCCCAGTCGTCCTCGACAAAGCGGACGTCATGGTCGTTGGGGTCCAGGCCAATGGCGGCCAGCGAACCCAGGTAGAGCTCCTGGGCGTTGACCGGCGAGGGCTTGATAAGCACCTGGAACTGATAGTAGTGCTGCATGCGGTTGGGGTTCTCGCCGTAGCGGCCGTCGGCGGGACGGCGGCAGGGCTGCGCATAGCAGGTGCGCCACTCGGCGGGACCGAGCGAGCGTAGCGTGGTCGCGGTGTGGAAGGTACCGGCACCGACCTCGGAGTCATAGGGCTGCATAATGACGCAGCCCTGCTCGCCCCAGTACTGCTGGAGGCGCAGGATGATGTCTTGGAAGGAAAGCGATGAAGCGTTCATGCCTCTAATATCCCCTCGTCGAAACGATTACACGGTTAGGTACTGTACTATAGCGGTTTTTAGTCGATAGCGCCGATGCGGTTGAGCGGCCAGTAGCGCACAAGCGCCACAGCGATCAAATCAGAGCGATCGACGGGACCAAAGTAGCGCGAGTCGGCAGAGTTTTCGCGGTTGTCGCCCATCACCCACACGCACCCGTCGGGAACGGTGTAGGGATAACTCACCTGGGCGCCAGGCGCTTGGACCGAAAGCGGCCAGCTCATGCCGGTCGTATAGTCCTCATCGAGCGCCTGGCCGTCAACGACCACGCGACCGTCCTGCAAATCGACCGTCTGGCCGGCTGTGGCGATAACGCGCTTGACAAGAACATCGTGCTCGGAAGTGCCATCGGGGTTGTGAAACACCACGATATCGCCCTGCTTGACGGGCTGGCCGAGCTCAAGGCTCACCTTTTGCGCCAAGATCTGGTCGCCAATCTCGATCGTGGACTCCATGGAGCCGGTGGGCACCACAAAGGGCTCGACCACAAAGGTGCGGATCAGGAAGGTGGCCACGAGCGCGATTGCGATGACCGCGATCCACTCAAAGGCGCCCCTCAACGCGGAATGCTGCGATGGAACCATTCTCACTCCTCGCCCTGCGAATACGAAGCGTCCAGAATCTCCTGCGCGTACGCGCGCTCCTGGGGCGTAAGGCGCGCCGTCTCGATCAGATCGGGACGCCAGCGACAGGTGCGCTCGATGGCATTCTTACGGCGCCAGGCGTCAACTTTTGCGTGATCGCCACTCACGAGCACAGGAGGCACGCCCTCACCGTTGAACTCGGCGGGACGGGTGTACTGCGCGTACTCGAGCAGGCCTCCGTCCTCGGCGGTCGAGAACGACTCGTCGACGTTGCTCATCTCGTCACCAAGGGCGCCGGGAATCAGGCGTACGACGGCATCGGCAACGACCATAGCGGGAAGCTCGCCGCCCGTGAGCACGTAATCGCCGATCGACAGGCGCTCGTCGGCATACGCATAGGCACGCTCGTCGACACCTTCGTAACGGCTGCACACAAACAGCAGGCGCTCGCTTTTGAGCAGGCGCTCGGCCACATGCTGCGTAAAGGGCTCGCCGCACGGGGTGAAGAACACCACCGTCGGCTTGGGGCCCTCCGCGCTAATGGCCTCGATGGCCTCGGCGATAGGCTCGACCTTCATGAGCATGCCCTGCCCGCCGCCGTACGGCTCGTCATCGACGGTACGATGGCGGTCGTGCGTCCAGTCGCGCAGGTTATACGCCTTAAAATCAAAAAGGCCGGCCTTGCGGGCGCGGCCCAAGATCGATGTGGACATGACGGGCTCAAACATCTCGGGAAAGACCGAAAGGGTCTCAATCAGCATGTTGTCCTCCCTACTTGTCCATATCGATCAGGCCGTCCATAACGTGGACGGAAATTGTTCCTGTGTCGGGAAGATCGAGCACAACCTGCTCGATCACGGGAATCAGTACCTCGCCGTACCGATCGCCCTCGACAACCCAAACATCGTTAGCGGGCGTCGACATGATCTCGACGATCGTGCCGAGTGAACCGAAGCGCTCGTCGACCACCTCGCGACCCATCAGGTCGGTATAGGCGGCGTCGAGTGAATCGAGCTCAAAATCGTCACGATTTGCCAGCACATAGCATCCCGTGATGCCCTCGGCGGCCGTCAAGTCGTCAATGCCCTCAAACGAGACCAGATCGCCATCGCCCGTATCGGAGACGGACACGACCGTGCAAAAGCGGTCGCGCTTGAGCGCCGGCGGCGTCAGGGCGACGCGCATACCCGGCTCTAATACAGAAGGAAGCCCCCGCAGCGGCTGCGCGAGGACCTCCCCCTTCCTTCCGTGCGGCTTGACCACACGGGCGATGTTTTTGTACTGGGACCTCAAGGTCCTAGCCCAGAACCTCTACCTCGACAGCAGTGTCGAGGCGAGCGGCCAGTGCACGGGCGAGCGTGCGAATGGCCTTGATGGTACGGCCACGACGGCCGATGACCTTAGCGACGTCATCCTCGGCAACCGAAACCTCAATCGTGGAGGCGTCGTCACCATCGATGACCTCAAGGCTCACGGAATCCGGGTCGTCGACGATCTGAACAACGAGATATTCGACGAGATCGGCGATGCGATCTGAGAGCATTGCCTCACCCTCGAGCTGTGCAGCGTCAACCTCAGGCACGATTTACTCCTCGGCGCCCTCAGCGGCCTCAGCGGCAGCCTTAGCGGCCTCGGCCTCTTTGGCGAGCTGCTTCTTGGACTTCTTGACGACGGTCTCGGTCTTCTCGCCCTCGTTGGCGGCCTTGACCAGAGCGGCGACAGCGTCGGTGAGCTGAGCGCCCTTGGACTGCCAGTCGGCGATCTTCTCGAGGTCGAGGTTGATGGTCTTGGGGGCGGTCATCGGGTTGTAGCGGCCAACCTCCTCGATGATACGACCGTCACGCGGGGCGCGGGAATCGGCGACGACGACACGGTAGTACGGACGCTTCTTAGCGCCGTGACGAGCAAGGCGAATCTTGACTGCCAAAGGAAACTCCTCCAACCAAGCAGCTTTAGGCTGCAACTACAAACAAACAGTTGAACATAATACGCCATCGACGCGGGCAGGTGAAGTCCGTGAGACCAACTTCTTCGGTGTAGTCGAGGGCAAATCCATATCTTAGACAAGAATTCGGGATTTGCAAGCACATACACGCACCCCACATGAGCTGCGCGGTATACTCATGACATGGAAAGACGCGAACATACATACGGTTATGAGGATGCCATGGGCGTCACGCCGCCTCCCTGGACGGGTCCGGCGGTGGGCCTCATGGACCTCGATGCGTTTTTTGCGAGCGTGGAGATGCTCGATCATCCCGAATGGCGCGGAAAGCCGCTCATCGTGGGCGGGGACGCCGATTCTCGTGGTGTCGTGTCCACATGTTCGTATGAGGCGCGTCGCTTTGGCGTACACTCCGCCATGCCCTCAGCCGAGGCGCGGCGCCTGTGTCCGCAGGCCATTTGGACGCACGGGCATTTCGATCGCTACCGCGAGGTCAGCGCGCAGGTCATGGCGATTCTTGCCGAGGAGACGCCGCGCGTGGAGCGCGTATCCATCGACGAGGCATTTATCGATATCACACCGGGTCGCTTTGCGCCCGAGGACCCGCTGCTGGTTGCACGGCGTATAAGCGACCGTGTGGCAGCGCTGGGAGTAACGTGCTCCATTGGCGTGGGCTGCAACAAGACGGTCGCAAAGATCGCAAGTGAGCGGGATAAGCCGTTTGGGCTGACCATCGTGCGACCCGGAACCGAGCAGCGCTTTTTGGCCGCGCTGCACGTATCTGCCATGAGCGGCATCGGGCGCTCGGCCGAGGAGCGACTGCGCCGTATGCGCATCTACACCCTCGGCGAGCTATCACGTGCACCGGAATCCACCTTGGCCTCTATTTTTGGCGTCAACGGCGAACGCATGCGCCAGCGTGCGCTGGGACTCGAAATCTCCGAAGTCACGAGTCTCGATGAAGAGCGCGAGGTCAAGTCGGTCAGCAATGAACGCACCTTTGCGAAAGATTTGACTGAGCGCGGGGACATCGAAGCGGCGATTGCGCTGTTGGGCGAGTCAGTGGGACGCCGCCTGCGCCGTCAGGGACTAACGGGCGCCACGGTGACACTCAAGCTCAAGTATTCGTATGGCAGCGGACGTACGGCGCAGCGTCGACTTCCGCACCCTACCGACGACGAGAATATCTTTGTTGCAGTGGCGCTCGAGCTGCTCGACAACATTTGGCAGGAAGGCATGCATGTTCGCTTAGCAGGCATCGGCATGAGCGACTTTGACCATCAGGGCGGCATCCAGACCGACTTGTTCTGCGAAGTCGACGACCGCGGAGCCCAATCCAGCGACCGCCGCGAGCTCTCCGTCGCGATCGACGCCGTCCGAGACAAATTCGGCGACACCGCCCTATCTTACGGCCGCCAATCCCGCTTCAACGATTAACCGCCTTTAGGCAAAAAGAAAGCCGGGCAGGTACGGAAAACCGCAACTGCCCGGCGAAATGCGCGAAGCTAGCTAAAAAAGCCCGTCCCAAATGAGCTACTAGAGGAGGTCGAGGGGAAGCTGAGGAGCGTCACCCCAGAGCTTTTCTAGGCGGTAGAATTCGCGCGCCTCGGGAGTAAAGACATGGACGACGACCGAGCCGTAGTCCATGAGCATCCAGGTCTTCTGCTCGCGGCCCTCGATGGAGAACGGATGCTCGCCGCAAGCCTCGGCGACCTTCTCCTCGATCTCATCGACGATCGAATCGACCTGGCGGTTGTTGGTACCGGTGGCAATCACAAAGTAGTCGCACACATCGGAAAGCTCGGTCAGGTCGAGCACCTGCACGTCCTCGCCCTTCTTGTCGTAGGCGGCCTGCGCGGCGGCGTGGGCGACATCCTCGGCGGCGACACCGCTCGCGGACAGCGAGGCGGCGGTACGGTCGGACGTGGCGGCGAAGCTCTTGTGCTCCACACCTTCAAGAATCTGCTCGTCAGTCATGGTCTCGTCGGCCATGGAATACCTCTTTCTGGACACACCCGAGCTAGCGCAACTGGGCGTAATGGTTGTAAATCGTAATAGCCGTGGGATAAAGATAGCGCCCGGACTGGATCACATAGACCAGACCCTGCGCAAAACAGGAGAAGAACAAGTCGTCGAGCGAGGACTTCCCCACCATCTTGCGCAGCGCATGGGCATAGTCGCCGTGGCGGTTGGGCTCGATGGCATCGGCCACAAAGACCACCATATCGAGCGGCGTCATGTCGCAGGCACCCACGGTGTGACGGTCGACAGCCTGGAAAACGGCCGGCGACAGCTCGGGGAAAAGTTGCGGAAGCTCATAGGCGGCAACAGGGCCATGCAAAAGCGGCGTCGCGGCGGAAGGAGAGCCGGCAACCTTGATGCCATAGTGAAGCGCGCGGGCCACGAGCTCGTCATCGGAAAGCACCTTGTCCCAGTCGTGAATTAAGCCGGCGGCAGCGGCATCAAAGCGGTCAACGCCGTAGACCTCGGCCAGATGAAGTGCGGTCTCGGCAACACCCAGCGAATGCACATAGCGCTTGCGCTTATCTTTCATGCGAACATCAAGCAGCTCTTGAATGCGCTTGAGCAGCGCGCGCTCATCGCCCTCAAACTGATCCTCTACCGACAACGTAGCCCCCATCACTCAAAATCTTCTTGACCCAGATCGACATACAAACTGCGCTTGCGAATGTAGCCGAGAACAGACTCGCTCGTAAGATAGCGCACGCTCATGCCGCGGGCAACTCGCTTACGAATGTTCGTCGAGCTGATCGCCAGCGCCGGAATCTGAATATAGCGCACATCGAACGGCAGCCCCGACTCTTTGATTCGGGCACGCGCCGTATCGATATCAAAACCCGGTCGCGTCGCCGCAATAAAGGTAGCAAGCTCAGCGATTCGCTCGGCATCATGCCAGGTCACAATATCGATAATCGCGTCGGCACCCGTAATAAAGTAGAGCTTTACCTGCGGCGGGTAAAAGTCGCGAAGGGCATGAAGCGTATCGGCCGTATAGGTTACGCCCGGACGGTCAATCTCGAACCGGCTCGCCAAAAAGGCCGGGTTCGCGGCGGTGGCGAGGACCGTCATGGCATAACGGTCCTCGGCAGGCGTCACCGGCTTGTCAAGCTTAAAGGCAGGAGAGCCCGCCGGCATAAAGAGCACAGCGTCCAAGTCGAGCGACTCGCGCGCCTGCTCGGCAGTCACCAGGTGCCCGTAATGAATCGGGTCGAATGTGCCGCCCATAATGCCAAGCCGAAACTCTTTGCCCTCTTTTATGGGCAGCTCGGGCAAACCGATTCCACCGCGCAGCGACATGGCTTACTCGCCCTCCGAGGTCTCGGCATCGTCCGCGGCATCCGCCGCATCGACAACCTCGACGCCCTCATCCGCAGCGTCGGCCACGTCAATGGCCTCAACGGCAACGTCCTCGCCAGCGTCCTCGAGCTCCTCGTACTCCGAGAAGTCCTCAGCGCCCTCAAAGTCAAAGCCGCGCTGGCAAATGCGGACTTCGTCGCCCGCACGGCAACCGGCCTTCTCGAGCGCGTCATCAACACCCATACGCGCAAACTTGTGCTGCAGGTAGATGACGGCTTCCTCGTTTTCCCAGTCGGTCTGGATGACCATGCGCTCGATGGCACGACCGACCACGCGGAAGGCACCGGGCTCTTCCTGGACAATGCGGAAACGCTTCTCGCGCTGCAGACGGCGGCGTTCCCACTCCTCGTCGCGCAGATCGACCGGCTCATCGGAGACCGCCAGCTCGGCGCGAAGCTTAGCCACCTGCTCGCCCACGGCAAGCATCAGCGTGTTGAGGCCGGCGCCCGTCACGGCGGACACGGCAAAGAACATATGGCCGTCGTCGAGTGCCGCACGCTTAAGGTCGGCAATCTTGTCGGCCGTGCCCGGCGCATCGCACTTGTTGGCGACGACGATCTGCGGACGCTCCGAGAGCTCGGCGCCATACTGCTCGAGCTCACGGTTGATGATGCGGTAATCCTCAACCGGGTCGCGATCCTCAAAACCGCCCGTCATGTCGACGACATGCATGATCAGGGCCGTACGCTCGATGTGGCGCAGGAACTGGTGGCCCAGGCCCTTGCCCTCGCTCGCGCCCTCGATCAAACCAGGAACGTCGGCAACGACGTAAGAATACTCACCGGCACGCACCATGCCGAGGTTCGGCACGAGCGTGGTAAACGGATAGTCGGCGATCTTGGGACGGGCGGCACTCATGCGCGCGATGAGCGAAGACTTACCCACCGAGGGAAAGCCCACGAGCGCGGCATCGGCCATAAGCTTCATCTCAAGCTCAATCCAGTGCTCCTCGGCCGGTTCGCCCAGCTGTGCGAACGCGGGCGCGCGGCGCACCGACGTCACAAAGTGCGTGTTGCCCAGGCCACCGGCACCGCCGGGCGCCACGACAACGCGCTCGCCATCGTGCACCAGGTCGGCAATCTCGAACATCGGGGTCTGCGTCTCGGGGTCGAGCTCGCGCACCACGGTGCCCATGGG
>CAKUGT010000017.1 GCA_934654795.1 uncultured Collinsella sp. | reverse complement strand
CCGGTTCTCAAGGTGCACGCCTGGCGGCTGATCCGGTCCGACCGGGCCGCGCGGCAAGGAGATATATTGCCAGACCGCGAAGCCTTGTGGGACGTCAATTCCACTCTTCACAAGTCCTACACAACATATCGCTTTCTATAGCTAATAGAAAGACTGGTGCGGATCTTCCGCACGTATCAGATGATGACCCTTTGGTTCAGGAATATATAGAGATCGGTCACCTGTAAGTGTCTATCTACCCGCGCTTTTAGCAATGTAAACCGCGCTTCAGATAAAAAGAGGGAGCGCCGCGCACAACGCGACACTCCCCTAGCGATTCAAGAGAATCTATTAGGCTTCGAGAGCCTTCTTGGCGATGGTAGCCAGCTCGTTGAAGGACTCGATGTCCTCGTAAGCCATCTGAGCCAGGACCTTGCGGTCGAGCTCGATGCCGGCAACCTTCAGGCCGTGCATGAACTGAGAGTAAGAAATATCGTTCAGGCGAGCAGCAGCGTTGATACGAGTGATCCAGAGAGAACGAATCTCGCGCTTCTTGTTGCGGCGATCACGATACTGATACTGCAGGGAGTGCTGGACCTGCTCTTTAGCATGCTTGTAAGTACGCGAAGCGGCACCGTAGTAACCCTTCGCACGGTGCATAACGGTACGGCGCTTCTTCTTGGCGGCAACAGCGCGCTTAATACGTGCCATGTTCTATCAACTCCTAGACGGTAAAACGAAAAACGGGAACGCGAACTTAGGCGAGACGCGACTTGATGACCTTGCGGTCGGCAGCGGCGATCTCGGTCTCCTGACGGAAGCCACGCTTACGCTTGGTGGACTTCTTGCTCAGGATGTGGCTCTTGAAAGCCTTGGCGCGCATAAGCTTGCCGGTACCAGTCTTGCGGAAACGCTTCTTGGTGCCGCTGTGGGACTTCATCTTAGGCATGAAATACTCCTTAATCGGTTACAGAACACTAGTTACTTGCTATCGCTTGCCGCTTTATCCTCATCGAAGGCGCCCTTAATCGGGGCGAGCAGCATAAGCATGTTACGGCCTTCCATCTTAGGCTTGGACTCGACCGTAGCGTAAGGCTTGAGATCCTCGGCGAGACGCTCGAGAACGTTAAGGCCCTGCTCCGGGTGAGCCATCTCACGGCCGCGGAACATGATGGTGATCTTAACGCGTGCGCCCTTCTTGAGGAAGCGCAGAACGTGACCCTTCTTGGTCTCGTAGTCGCCAACGTCGATCTTGGGTCGGAACTTCATTTCCTTGACCTCGACCTTGGACTGGTTCTTACGAGCAGCCTTGGCCTTCATGGCCTGCTGGTACTTGAACTTACCGTAGTCCATGACCTTGCAGACCGGCGGCTCCGCGTTGGGAGCGATCTCGACCAGATCGAGACCCTGATCGTCAGCGACGCGCTGAGCATCGCGGATGGCGAACAGGCCGAGCTGAGAGCCATCGACGCCAATCAAACGGCACGAAGATGCGGTGATCTCGTCGTTGATGCGGGTGTCATCAGACTTAGCTATTTTCCCTACCTCCATTCATAAAAAAATAACCCGGCGCTTCTCAGCAACCAGGTCGTACACATAGACTTCCTCGATTTGAGGAAGGGAATCTAAGTTGTATGACCAGTCAGCTGCTCATTGGCGCCAAAAGGTGGGAACCCTCAGGTTCCTCTTTAGGGCATTGCGGGAACAACGCCTTGCAAATAATAACACGTACAGCACGTTATCACATTACGTACACGAAAAAGGGGCCGCAACCCCCTTGAACGCTCGCTTGCATGAATGGTGCCCGAGGCGAGACTCGAAGGGCCTTCGCTTCGCGAAGTCCCGGGCTTCGGGCGCGTGGCGCCCTCGCCACGCTCCGCTACAAACAGGCCACAGGCCTGTTTGCTTAACGCTCCGCGCGCTCACGCGAGTTCGGCACGAAAAAGGGGGCCTTGACCCCCTTGAACGCTCACTTGCATGTATGGTGCCCGAGGCGAGACTCGAACTCGCACGTTGTTGCCAACGGTGGATTTTGAGTCCACTGCGTCTGCCAATTCCGCCACTCGGGCACGCAATGCGTGAGTTAGTTTATCACAGCTTTCTACCGATTAGTCCGAAAATGGAACTTCGAGCATTTCGATGAGTTCGACCGTGCGGAGCATCTCGCGCCGACGGCATCCGCGACCGTCGACCGAAGCCTCACCCATCTGGTTATCGTAAGGGTCCTCGCGCATGCCGTCGAAAGAGGGCTCAAACTCTGCCTGGAATCGATTGTTGGCCACCATACGCCAAGGGTCGAGATTGCCAAAGTAGTGACGGCGGCGCCACTCCTCCCCCATCCTGCGAGCAGAAGATCCAAATGACACGTCGGCGTTGAGCCATCCGGTCTGCGGCGTATAGAACTCTGCCCAGTCGTGCGACCCCACCGAATCGGGCGCAACATACAGGCCGCTCTGCCAACGGGCAGGCACGCCCGCGATACGGCACATGGTGATAAACGTGAGCGCCATAACGCCGCAATCGCCGCGGAGCGAATGCGCGCAGTCATCGGCAATAGATCCCAAAAGCAAGTACGGCGGCTGATAGCGATAGTCGATGTACTGCGTCAGGTAATCATAGATAGCACGGGCGCGATCGAGCGGATCCTCGAGCCCGTCAATGACACGGGCTGTCAGCTGCTGTAGATACGGCGTGAATGCAATGTGCGGACGGTCCTCGGAGGTGTCCACGGGCAGTGGCGCGTCCATGCAAGGATGCACCGGAAGCGCACCCCCATAGACATCACGATAAGCGGCATCAATTTGATAGCGATAGGTCACCGAGAATGAGCGCTCACTCGAAGAAGACCACGAGGCGGTACGCGCCGAAGCATTCGCGGGGGCAACAGCACCCTCCGGCGTCATATCGAGAACCTCGATATGAGACTGTTGACGACAGGCGGCGGCAACGGGTAGCCACGCGCGAACGGTCTCCCCTTCCAGAGCGCCGGGGACAGACACGGACGCTTTAAGCGTAATGACGCGAGCCAATCCGTTTTGTGACTCCATCTCCTTGAGCATCTCGTTGCGCAGTGCTATTCCGTCCGTAGAATCGGGCCGCATGCCGGGAACCTCTTTGGGATATACGCGAAGCGAATCGAGGAAGTTGTCGAGAACGAACAGTTCGCCATCGATAAAGCGCCAGTCAATACGCTTACGATTAATCAGGTCATCAAACTGCTCTTCGGTAAACTCTGGCCACTCCTCGCGAATCATCGCAATAGCTCGATCGCGCGACACCGAAAAATGAAGCGGCGTCTCGAGCATGCGATACCGCTCGGCACGAACACAAGCAGCCAGCGAAGGCTCGGGGTTCTGCTCCAAAAGGCGATCGCAGGCAGCAACAGCCTGCGTCAAATACCCGGCATCTTTGAGACGAAGAATCTCAGGCGGTAGCCCAATATCGAGATGGCGAAAATCATCACAGCAAACATCAACAGAGCAGCCAACAGGACCCTCGTCAATAACCTTCCCATCCGAAGGCAGCACATCAATAACAGCCATACCAAACTCCAAGTCATTAGAACTCTTGAAGCACATTGTAGCGAGATAAAAAGAAAGCCCCAACAAGGGAGCCATCAACGCCGCCGAACGGTAGTCAAAAAATGACTTCAGCCCAGTAACCCTGTAGCGAGTTAACAAAGGAGGCCCCGTTTCCCCGGAGCTTTTCCCATTGCGCGACTTCTGGCAAAGCCAGTAGCTATCTTAATTCAGACTTGTAACCCTGCGGCGTTAAACGAAGGAAGCCCCGTCCCCCGGAACTGTTTCCTTGGCGCGACTTCTGGCGAAGCCAGGTGAGCGCAAAGGAAACAGTGTAGGGGGACGGGGCTTCCGGCGGGAAATTTAGCGACGCTTACGCCTTGTTGACGGAGCCAAACTCCTCCATGAGCTCCTTGGTGCGGGCAACGATGTTGTCGCGACCAGGCTTGAGGAGCTTGCGGGGGTCAAAGCCCTTGCCCTGCTGATCCTTGCCAGCCTCGATGTACTCGCGGACGCCCTTGGCGAAGACGAGCTGCAGGTCGGTGTTGACGTTGATCTTGGAGATGCCCAGGGAGATGGCCTTCTTGATCTGATCCTCGGGGATGCCGGTGCCACCGTGCAGGACGAGGGGCAGGTCGCCGGTCTGGGCCTTGATCTCGCCCAGGCGCTCGAAGGAAAGGCCAGCCCAGTCGGCGGGGTACACACCATGGATGTTGCCGATGCCGCAGGCGAGGAAGTCGACGCCCAGGTCAGCGATCTGCTTGCACTCAGCAGGATCAGCGAGCTCGCCGCTGGAGGTCACGCCGTCCTCGGTGCCGCCGATGCCGCCGACCTCGGCCTCGATGGACATGCCCTTGGAGTGGGCAAGCTCAACGAGCTCCTTGGTGCGGTCGAGGTTAAGCTGGAAGGTCTCCTCGTGAGAGCCGTCATACATGATGGACGTGAAGCCGGCCTCGATGCACTTGAAGCAGTCCTCGTAAGAACCGTGATCGAGGTGAAGGGCGACGGGAACGGTAACGCCCGTGGCCTCGACGGCAGCCTTGACCATGTCGGCGCAGACCTTGAAACCGCCCATCCACTTAGCGGCACCAGCGGTGCACTGAAGGATCAGCGGAGACTTGGCCTCCTCGGCGGCCTGGAGAATAGCCAGGGTCCACTCGAGGTTGTTGGTGTTGAAGGCACCAAGACCGTACTTGCCGGCCTCGGCCTTCTTGAGCATGTCTGCTGCGTTGACGAGCATAAAAGAAACCTCCTGTAAGGTTGCTCCGATAACGCCTGAGATTTTACCACGGCGCACCCGAGCATAAACGTTCGTTTGTTCACGAATATCGTCCAAACAGACTTTTTTGACCGTTTGCCCTACGAAATCGACCCGTTGGGGAAAAATAGCTTGACGTTTGGACGCTTCTCGTGCTTCAAAAGCCGACTATTAAGCTAAATCTGCATGAAAGGGTTCTGCATGAGCTCGCGTGCCATGGTGGTCGAATCGCCATGACCGGTTAGGCAAACGGTATCGGGCGGGAGAAGCCGGGCGAGCTTGGAGAGCGAGCGCAGAATTGCCGCCTCGTCTCCTCCAGAAAGATCGGTGCGGCCGTGCCCACCCGGAAACAGGGTGTCGCCCACAAAGGCAATGTTCCCCTGCTCGGTGGCAGCAAACAAGACGATCCCGCCCGGCGTATGCCCTGGCGTCTCGATCACCTGCAGGTAGATATCGCCCACCTCGATAGCATCTCCCTCGGCGAGCAGGCGAGTCGGCTCCCCGGGGTCAGGCGTCTCAATGCCCCACATAGCTCGCTGTTCCTCGATGTTCGCATGCGGCACCGCCACATCCTTAGCACACAGCTCATACTGGCAGCCCTCGCCAACGGTGGTTCGCACGCCTGCAACACCACCAACATGATCGGCATGGCCATGAGTGCATACGGCGCCAAACACGCGTACGCCGGGATGCTCGGCTCGGATATGCTCCATCAAGCGCTCTCCTTCCCATGCGGGGTCGATAATCACGCACTCATTGTCCGAAATAACAGCATAGCTATTGGTCTGAATGGGACCGTTTACGAGCGTCTCGATCTCGACCGATCCCTTGGGAGTTAAATCCAAGGACACAGCACTCATGTCCCTCTCCTCTCTATAGAACTCGAGGCATCAAACGATGCCTCGAGTGTAGCGAATATCGATAATGTGGCACGTTCGTCGTGACTAAACGCGGCGCTTAAGCTGGGCTCCACCCTCACCGGGCATCAGGCGGCGCGCGTCGTAGACCGAGTCAACGCTGCTGATGGAGGCCAGCAGCGGATCCAGACCACTCGCGTCCGAGATCTCGACCATAAAGCGCAGGGTTGCAATACCCTCGCGGTTGGTCGACGTGGCGGCAGAAAGGATATTGCCGCCCGCATCGCCAATGGCAATGGTGACATCCTTGAGAAGGCCCATGCGGTCCAGGCACTCGACCACGATCTCGACCTGGAAGAGGGTGTCGGCAGCGCCGTCCCACTCCACTTCGATCATGCGCTCGGGATGCTCCATAAGACCCTTGACGTTGGGACAGTTGGCGCGATGCACCGAAACGCCACGACCGCGCGTGATGAAGCCGACGATGTCGTCGCCCGTCACGGGGTTGCAGCAATGAGCCAAACGGACCAGTAGGCCGCTGTTGCTCTCGCCCTTGACGATAATGCCGTTACCGGCGCTCTTGCCGCGCTTTTGCGGCTTGCGGTTGGAGCCGCGAGCAGGCTGCTTCACGACCTCGGCGATAGCCTCGGCCTTGGTGAGCTGTTCCTCGGGCTTGGGGTCCAAGATTTGCTCGACCTTATTGCCCACAGCGCGCGGGGCAACCTTGCCGGCGCCGACGGCGGCAAACAGGTCCTCGAGCTGCTTGAAGTTAAACTGCTCCGCCACGGCGTTGAGCGCACGCGTCGAACGCGGCGTAGAAATGCCATAGCCACGCTTACGCAGGTCCTTGGCCAGCATATCGCGACCAGCAGCAGCGTCGTCGTCCTTGGTCGCAGCGGCAAAATAGCGGCGGATCTTTGACTTGGCGGAAGGTGTCTTAACGATCTTGAGCCAATCACGCGACGGCTTGGAACTCTTGTTAGTCAGAATCTCGACACGGTCACCCGTCTTAATCTCGTGCGTGAGCGGAGCCACCGCACCGTTGATTTTGGCGCCGACGCAATGGTTTCCCACCTCGGTGTGAACGGCGTAGGCAAAGTCGAGCGGCGTGGAGCCGGCACGAAGCGCCATGACCTCGCCCTTGGGCGTAAAGACAAAGATCTCCTGATCGAAGAGGTCGACCTTCAGCGAATGCAGGTATTCCTTGGCGTCGGTAATCTCATCAGACGCAGCCCAATCGAGCGAATGTTTGAGCCAGTTAATCTGGTCGTCCAGACGCTGCGCATCGTTGGTCTTGGAGGCAGACGATCCGCCCGACTTCTTATATAGCCAGTGGGCGGCAATGCCGTACTCGGCCTGCTCATGCATCTCGTAGGTTCGAATCTGAATCTCGAGCGGGCGAGCCGTGGGGCCGATGACCGTCGTGTGGAGCGACTGGTAGTTATTGACCTTGGGCATGGCGATATAGTCTTTAAAGCGGCCGGGCATGGGGTGCCACAGCGTGTGCACCGCGCCGAGCGTGGAGTAGCAATCGCGCACCGAATGCGTGATGACGCGCAGTGCCACCAGGTCGTAGATCTCGGAGAATTCCTTGCCCTTGCGCTTCATCTTTTGGTAGATGGACCAATAGTGCTTGGAACGGCCGTTGATCTGGAAGTCTTCCAGGCCAATACGGTTGAGCTCGTCGGTGAGCGTCTTGATGGTCTCGGCCAGATAGCGCTCACGGACCTCGCGCGACTCCGCCACCATGCGTGCGATGCGCTGGTAGGCATCGGGCTCCAGGTAGAAGAAGGACAGGTCCTCGAGCTCCCATTTAATGGAGCTCATGCCCAGACGGTCGGCCAGGGGCGCGTACACGTCCATGGTCTCGCGAGCCTTAAACAGGCGACGGTCCTCACGCAGAGCGGCAAGGGTGCGCATGTTGTGCAGACGATCGGCAAGCTTAACGATAATGACGCGGATGTCCTTGGACATGGCGAGGAACATCTTGCGCAGCGTGAGGGCCTGCTTCTCGTCCATGCTGTCGACTTCGATGTTGGTGAGCTTGGTCACGCCATCGACGAGCTCGGCCACCGTATCGCCAAACAGGCCGGAAACATCGGCAAGCGAGGTCTCGGTATCCTCGACGGTATCGTGCAGCAGCGCGGCGCACACCACGTCACAGTCCATCTTGAGATCGGCCAAAATGATGGCCACCTCGACGGGATGGTTGATGTACATCTCACCCGAGCGGCGCTTTTGGTTGCAGTGCTTCTCGGCAGCAAAGCAATAGGCCTGCTCCACCTTAGAAAAGTCGTCCTCATTCATATATTTGAGGCACAGGCGCTCCAGTTTGTCGTAGCTGTCCGCCATAATCTCGGGCGGCAGCTCATCGGCATGCTTATAGTGCTCCATCTCCGAGAACGGCTGGAGGGTGGAATCATGGGCGGTACGGGCTGCGGCATCCATCGAGGTCCCCTTCCCCTAGGCCCGCGGTACGATCGGGCGGTTAACTTTGGCTAGCATATCAGAAGCGCACGAATCGAGCGCCCAACTCCGGAAAGCCGAGAACTCCATGCGCGAGCGCAAGCCCTCCAAATAGCGAATTGACCTGCTCAATTGCACACGGCCGGGGTTTTCGGCCATCGCGATGCGACGGGTGTCGTCAAACCCCGAAACGCGACAGAAACCAAGCTCTTCGAAGATTCCCAGGCCACTTTCCACCGAGCGCTCGTCGACCGGCGTGCGAGCATCGATGGCAAGGCACATCTGCGCGATGTCGATATCGCTTGCGCAGAATGAATCATCCCCGGTCTTACCGCGGTTGGAGCGCCACATGGTCTGCAACGCACGATAGAGTGTGACGAGTTCGTCGCGCTCGGGTGCGTAGCAGTCGAGCAGGCGCTCGTTGATGCGGGCGTCGCGCGACGAATAGAGCAGGTGGATCACGGCGGGCTGTCCGTCACGACCGGCACGCCCGCTCATCTGGTTGAACTCAATGGCGCCAAACGGCATGTGGTACAGCACGACATGGCGGATATCGGGCAGATTGACACCCTCGCCAAAGGCAGAGGTCGAGACGATGCAGCTGAGGCTTCCGTCTCGGAATGCTTCCTCCACGCGGCGGCGATCGGAGCGCGCAAGCCCCGCGTTATAGAACGCGATATGGGTTGCGCAATCGGGCACACGCTTGCGCAACGTCTTGGCGAGCGCCACGGACTGGTCGCGCGAATTGACGTAAATGACGGTCTTCTCCCCCGTCGCCACGATCGACACCAAACGGTTCTCGCGGCTCGCAAGGTCGCGGTCGTCCTCGAGCTGCAGGTTCTCGCGCACCGTCTCGTCGACCACCGTGCGAGTAATCGGCAGCATGCGGGCAAGCTCGGCCACGACCGGAGCCGTCGCGGTGGCCGTCGCAGCCATAACAACCGGGTCGCCCAGGGCTTTGAGGATATCGGGCATGTCGAGATAGGCGCTGCGGTCGCCGCCCTTGGCAAGGCCGGCGTGGTGCGCCTCATCGATAACGACAAAGCCGATGCGGCCCGAACGCGCGAAGCGGTCACGGTGGATAGATAGGAACTCGGGCGTCGTGAGCACGATACCGGTGCGGCCCGAAGCTAGGCCGGCGAACACATCATCGCGTGCGGCCTCCACGGTCTCGCCGGTCAGCACGCCAACGCCAATGCCAAGCGCTGCCATCGTCGACGAGAGGTGATAGGCCTGGTCGGCAACAAGCGCGCGCAGCGGATAGACAAAGATGCTCGCACGTCCGCGAAGGACAGCCTCGCGCGCAGCATGTACATGGAAGATGAGAGACTTGCCGCGGCCCGTTCCCATAACGGCCAAGACGCTCTGGTGGTCGGCCAAGGCATCGAGCGCCTCAACCTGCGCGCGGTGCGGCTGGTTCGATCCGATAAAGCTATGGATAAGCGAGCGCGTGAGCTCGGTATAGGAAAGCTGGGCGAGCGTCTCGCGCTTACGCGACTCCAGGCGCAGGCCGGAATCCGCCGGCTGCACGCCACGACGAAGCTCGCATGCCGGATCATCGACGCTGGGCAGCGTGGTATCGCGAACCAGAACATCCTTGATCATGAGCTTGGGCTTCACACGCCCCTGCCAATGCTCGGCAACGGCCTCGAACACCAAGTCGACAGCGCTATCGCAGTTGATGAGCTTATCGATTTGCGGCACGCGGAACATAATGGCCGGCACACTCGCGGCGCCATCGGTCGCCACAAAGCGCATGTGCTCGCCGGTTTTGCCCACCACGGCGCGGTCGCACATCGTCACGCCCTCGGCAGCCAGCAGCGGCACCTTGTTGCCCTGGCCAAACGGCTCAAGACGGGAGATCTGCTCGATGGTCTCGATATTCAGCTCGGAAAGGTCGACGGTGGCGGCGACCTCGTCGGTGTCTTCAAAGTCCTCGGCGGAAAGCTCCGATAGCACGGCGGAAAGGCGGCGGCGGAACTCATCGAGCTTGGATGCCTCGATGGTCACACCCACCGCACCGGCATGTCCGCCGCGACGAATCAGCAGGTCGGAACAACGCTCGACGGCGTCAAACAGGTTAACTTTGCCCACCGAGCGACCAGAGCCGCGCGCGATACCGTCCTCGATCGAGAACAGCAGCGCCGGCACGTGATAGCGATTGGTCAAGCGGCTCGCCACGATGCCTTTGACGCCCTCGTGCCAGCCCTCGCCGCCCACGACGATTGCGCGCCCGCCGTCATAAGTCTCCTCGACCTTCGCCATGGCATCGCGCGTGAGCTCCGCCTCGATCTCACGGCGTTGGCGATTGATTTCCTCGAGCTCGGCTGCCAGTGCACTTGCTTCGATAGGATCACGGGCAAGCAGCAGGTCGAGCGCCAGCTTGGGATCAGCCATGCGGCCGGCAGCATTCAGACGAGGGATGAGCGAAAACGACAGGCCGTCGGCCGTAATGGTAGAAAGGTCGGCCTTGGCAAGTGCGGCAAGCGCGATATAGCCGGGACGGGCCGTCACGCGCATCTGCTGGATGCCCTCGGCGACCAGTGCGCGATTCTCGGGCGTGAGCGGCATCATGTCGGACACGGTGCCCAGCGCCGCGACCTCGATCAGCGAACGCCAATACGACGGCTTGCCCAAACGCTCGCCCAGGACCTGCACCAGCTTGAGTGCCACGCCGGCACCGGCAAGCTCGCGCGAGGGGCCCTCGTCCTCGAGCTTGGGGTCGGTCAGGGGCACGCCCTGCGGCACCTGGTCGGAGGGCTCGTGATGGTCCGTGACCACCAAATCGATCCCCAGGCTCTCCAGATAGGAGACTTCTTCCTTGGCGGCAATACCGTTATCGACGGTCACGATCAGCTGAGGGCGAGCGAGCTCGTTAACGCGGTCGAGCGCCGCGCGCGAAAGACCGTAGCCCTCGTCAAAGCGATGCGGAATAAACGGCGTGACATCGGCGCCAAACGTGCGCAGTGCCTCGGTCAACAGACAGGTCGACGTAATACCGTCAACGTCAAAATCGCCAAAGACCGCAATGTGCTCGTGGTTGCAAATAGCACGCTCGACGCGGTCGGCAACGACCGACATGCCCGGGATAATGAGTGGGTCGGCCCAGTCGCGATCGAGCGAAGGCGTCAAAAACAGCTGACCTTCTTCGATGGATGTAATGCCGTGCGCGACCATAATACGCGCCACCAGCCCGGGAATGCCCAGGCCAGCCGAAAGCTCCTTTTCGAGCTCGGGGTTTTGCTGAGCGACCGCCCAGCGATGCGTCGTCTTAAGCGATGACATAGGCGCCCACCCCCGATAGGGGCAGGTCGCCGCGATACCTCTCACGGTTCATAGCGATGAGTCCTCTGTGTATGCCCGCTTCGGCAGGCAGATCTGTTGAACGGATTTATTATACCGTGCAGAGCAGACGCAAATCGCCGCAGCACGCCGCGGTTTCGGTAAACGATGACGGTAATAGCCTCGAAATATTCGAGCGTTTCTGACGCACGGACGCATGCGAGCGTCTAGCATATCCATTCAAAACGGGTTCACGGGCAAAGGGAGTCACAAGCGCATATGAAGCAATGGGTTGGACTGGGCAAGTTTCTCGCGGGGCACATGCAGGTCATCGTTCCGATTTGCGTGGCACTCGGCGTGCTCTTTCCCCAACAGATTGGCGTACTCAAGCCCATCGTTCCCACCTTGTTTGCCTTTATGACGTTTCAGGGTGCGCTCAGCAACACCTTTCACCAGGTAACCGAGGTGTTCCGCCGTCCGTTGCACCTAGTCTTGGCGCTGCTCGTCTCGGCGGTGCTTATTCCCATCGCGGCGTATGCCATGGGGTCACTCTTCTTTGGCTCCAACCCCAACCTTGTCTGCGGCATTGTGCTCGAATACAGCGTGCCCGTGGCCGTCACCGCTTTTATGTGGATCAGCATGTTCGGCGGCAACGGCCCGCTCGCGCTCACCATCATCCTGACGTCCTCGGTCATCTCACCTGTGACGATTCCGCTTACGCTCAAGCTCCTGCTGGGCGCCACCGTCTCGATCGACGTGCCGAGCATGATGCAGAACATGGCCTTTATGATCGCCATCCCCGCTGTGCTCGGTATTGCCATCAATGAACTCACGCGCGGCTGGGGCCACGAGAAACTCTCTCCCGTGCTCTCGCCCGCCTGCAAGTTCATGATGATGGGCGTCATCGCGTCCAACTCCACCGCTATGAGCGAGTACGTGCTGCACATAAACGCGGTGCGCCTGGAAGTCGCCCTCTTTATTTTGGTCTTCGCCATCAGCGGCTTTGTCGTCGGTTTTCTGGTCGCACGTGCGCTGCATCTGCCATATAGCGAGACGACTACCATGTGCTTTACCTGCGGCATGCGCAACATCTCTTCGGGTGCCGTCATCGCCACGCAGTACTTTCCGGGCGAGGTCGTGTTCCCCGTCATGTGCGGCACGCTGTTTCAGCAGGTGCTGGCCTCGATTATCGGGCATCTCTTTGAGTGCCTAACCTGCGAGGAGCGCACCAAACAGCGCAAGCGGGTCGAAGCCGGCCGCGACGCCATGGCGCGCTAGGCTGTCCGCATTACGCGGGTGTTAGTCTTGCTATACGAGCGTTTCCAGATGCGCACGCAGACGCTCAGCATCGATATCGAGCGTCGTCTCGGCATTGACTTGGGCCAAACGATAGCCGACAAAGTAGGGCGAAACCACCCAACGCGGCAGCGCCTTGGCAATGGTCCGACCGCCCAGGTGATAGAAGAACAAGTTGTACGACTCTGCGCGACCACCGTGGTGCTCGTTTAGGATATAGCGCAGAGCTACCTGGATCGCATCGGCAAAGAGATCCGCCTCGGCTTGGTCTCGTGCGTCATCGCTGGCGGCGATTCCCTGCGGGGCTGAAACGTTGATCTCAAAGAACCCCATGATCGGTTCGGTTGAGATATTGACCGAGATTCTCCCCTGTTGCCAGACATTGATGCCTTCGAAATTGGCAGAAGTCAGCGAAGTGTAGCCGTCTTCCTGCTCCAAACCCACAATCTGCATGTGCGGATGAACGAGACTACCGCCCGAGAGCGGACCCTTGTTCTTGTACATGAGAACGCTGCGATACTGCTGTGAATCGATCATCTGCTGCCAGCAACCCAGGGCAAACCGCATCACATGGTGGAGTTCATCCGGCTCATAGATCACCAGGTCGGCATCGTGATCGGCCGACTCGATCAGCACGGTTTGACGGGTGGCGCGCAGGGTCTTGAACTTATTCTCGAGCCAGATGCAGTCACCATCGCGCCGGATGATATCGGCAAGTTCCTCGGTATCGCAAAAGGGACACGCGGTGCCAGGGCGCCGGTTGTCGTCGGGCTTACCGTTCGCCTGCTGAACGTCAAATACCAGCGCCACGGGTTACGCCTCCAGCGGCACGATCTTGGTGCCATGGAGCTCGGAGACGCTCAATGCCGCCGCCACGGTATCGCGGTTGGCCGTAGAAATGCCGCCGCCGGGAAGGATGGTCAGGCGGTCGCCCGCATACTCGACAAGACGCGACAGGTGCTCCAGGTTGTCCTCGATCGGCGTTCCGGCAGCACCACCATGCGTCAGGATGCGCGTGATGCCGCAGTCGGCGAGTGTGTCAATGGCGTCCAGCTGAGCCTCGGGCGAGAGCTGGTCAAAGGCCATGTGGAAGGTGATATCGATGGCCCCGCGCTTGCACTCCTCGGTCGCGCAGCCCGTAGCCATCACGAGGGCGCCGAGGGTGAGCTCGTCGAGCGCCCAGCCGCCGGCACAGGGCTTGCAGCAGCCAAAGACCAGGCCGTCAACGCCGGCGCTCACGGCAAGACCCAAGTCCATCTCCATCATGCGCAGCTCGTCCTGGTTGTAGTGAAAGTCACCGCCACGCGGGCGAATCATGCACATCACTCGCGCGTCATGCTCGTGAGCATAGCTGACCGTAGTGCTGATAACGCCGGCCGAGGGCGTGGTACCACCGACGGCAAGGTTGTCGCACAACTCGATGCGCTTAGCACCGGCATCGATAGCCGCCGGCACACGCTCAAAGTTCTCGGCACAAAACTCGTACAGCATAGATAGCCCCCAGGAGACATTTCGATTTCCACACGGCATTGTCGCACGTTAAATAGCAACCCGCACGATGGAACAAAACCTTGACAAGGAGTGTCCCAAAGTGCCGGCACATAAGGAACGTCCCCAGGTGCCACCTTGAGCGATGGGTACTCATTTAAGTACGTCCCCAATGAGTACCCGCAGGGGACAGACAGACCGGACTCCCTATACGACAACTGTTGACATCATATACTATGTGTCATATAGTAGGTGTTACACAGTATACTACGAAAGGAGGTGTGCGGATGGAGGCACAGATGAAGCGCGGCTTCCTCGAGGCCTGCGTGCTCGCGGCCGTCTCGGGCGAGGAATCCTACGGCTATCAGATCGTGAAGGACGTGCCCGCGAGTATGGGGCTCACGGAATCCACGCTCTATCCGTTGCTCAAGCGCCTGGAGAAGGCGGGCTGCATCACCGCGCGCTCCGCCGAGCACAACGGGCGGCTGCGGAGGTACTACCGCATCACGGACGCCGGGCGCGAGCGTATCGCCGAGTTCCTCGCCGAATGGCCATCCGTGCAGGAGATCTACCGTTACGTGGAGGGGGCGCACCATGACGCGCGATGAGTTCTTGAACCGGCTGGGCGAGCTTCTGGCCTGCCTGCCGGCAGATCAGGTAAAGGAAACGCAGGAGTTCTACGCGGAGGCCATCGCCGACCGTATGGAGGACGGCATGACGGAGGCCGAGGCTGTGGCCGCCATGGGCACGCCCGGTGAGGTCGCCGAGGCAACGCTCGACGAACTGCCCGCCGTGCCGCGCGCGATCGCGAGGACCAAGCGCAAGAGCACGGCACTTCTATGGGCGCTCGCCATCGTGGGCTCTCCGGTATGGATTCCGCTGCTGCTCGCGTTCGTCGCCGTTGCCGCTGCAGTCTACATCTGTATTTGGGTTCTTGCGCTCTGCGTGTGGATCGTGGCCGCGGCATTCGGGGGCGCGGGCCTGGTAGGGCTCCTGTTCGCCGTGGACGGCATCATTATCGGGCATGTTCCGTACGTTTTGGCCTCGATGGGAATGGGATTCGCTTCCATCGGTGTGGCGCTCCTCACGGGAGCCGGCGCCTGGACGGCGTCCAAGCAGATCGCGCGCCTCTCTGCCCTTTGGGCGAAGAAAGCCGTTTCGCCCTTCTGGAAAGATCGAGGCAATAAGAGCCGCATGGGCGCCGAAGCGGCGCCGCTCACGGCATAGGAAGGAGTGCAAACATGTCCAGCGTAAAAAGGATTTACCTTGCCGTAGCGGGTGGGCTTGTTGCCACGGGGCTCGTCCTGGCTGCTATCGGATTTGTGGCCTCCGGCTTTAACCTCGCTGTGCTCAACACGCAGATCGACCTGCGCGATGACACCATCATTCTGGGTGGTGTTGAAATAGACGACCCGACAGGGCTTCCACTCATCGAGCAGCTTGCCGAGGTCGGCGAGATCCATATTGGATCTGCAACGACTGGTTCGTCTTCTCCTCGCAAATGATCGAGCTCGTAGCAGCCGTCCCCCCCCTTCGGGCGCACCACGACGGGCATGAGCACGCCGCGCTCGGAGCCTTTTTGCGAGACCTTCCGTCACGCTCTTCCTGCGTGGTGAACCGGTCATCGACCGACGAGAGGCTGATGGGAATCTCTCGACTTCGGGCCAATCCCGCTCACCGATCTGGTCTTCCTTCGTGATGCGCACATAAGCGAGCAGACACCGCGCAGTGCTTCAGCGCGGCCGCACTTCCACGTCTATGACGGAGGTGCCCGGCGGCGTCTTGGCAATCCCCTTGTTTGCAGGCGTTAGCGCGTGGGGATCGCCCACTCGGGGGTCGAGGCCGCCGAGGACGGCGGCGAACCTCGCGGTGTCATTCGACATCGCGAGGTTCCCGGACCATGACCACCTGGCCTCGTACCGCGGCATAGCCCCAAGGGTGAGGAGCTTCGGCACGTCGATCAGGGCGCCCGCGCAGCGTCGGCCGGTCCGCCGTTCGGCAGAACGGCGGAAGTCCCTAGCCGCCCAGGTAAGCCTTGCGGACGTTGTCGTCGTGCAGGAGCTCTTGGCCGGTGCCGGTCATGGTGATCTTGCCGGTCTCGAGCACGTAGCCGCGTGTGGCGATGGAAAGCGCCATCTGCGCGTTTTGCTCGACCAGAAGCACCGTGGTGCCGGCCTTGTGCAGGTCCTCGACAATCTGGAAGATCTGTTCGATCAGAATCGGCGCCAGACCCATGGAAGGTTCGTCGAGCATAAGCAGTTTGGGGTTACTCATAAGGGCGCGCCCCATAACGAGCATCTGCTGCTCGCCGCCTGAAAGGGTGCCGGCGACCTGGCGACGACGTTCCTTCAGGCGCGGGAACTGCTCGTAGACGCGCTCCAGGCCCGGAGCCACCGTGGACTTGGGCTGCGTATAGGCGCCCATCTCCAGGTTCTCCTCAACCGTCATCTGCAAAAAGGCGCGACGACCCTCGGGAACCTGAGCCAGGCCCTTACCAACCAGCTTATCAGCGGGCGTATGGGTAATGTCCTCGCCCATAAACTTGATGGAGCCGGTCTTGGAGCGCAGCAGGCCCGAGACGGTCTTGAGCGTTGTGGACTTGCCGGCACCGTTGGCACCAATCAAGGCCACGATCTCGCCCTCGTTAACGTTAAAGGAGATGTCCTTGATGGCGTGGATGGCGCCGTACCAGACGTTGATGTTGTAGACGGAAAGCATCGGCTCTGCCATTTAGTTCTCCCCCTTATCCTGCTTGCCCAGATACGCCTCGATAACGGCATCGTTGTTCTGGATTTCCTCGGCCGTGCCCTTGGCGATGACCTTGCCAAAGTTAAGCACGCAGATACCCTCGCAAATATTCATGACGAGCGACATGTCGTGTTCGATAAGCATGATGGCGATACCAAAGGTGTCGCGGATCTTGACGATGTTCTCCATGAGCTCCGCGGTCTCGGACGGGTTCATGCCGGCGGCAGGCTCGTCGAGCAGCAACAGCTTGGGGCTGGTCGCAAGCGCGCGGACAATCTCCAGACGACGCTGGGCGCCATAAGGCAGCGAGCCGGCCTGCTCGTTTGCCAGGTGCTCCATGTCAAAAATGGACAGCAGCTCCATGGCGCGCTCGTGGGCGGCCTTCTCGTGCTTCCAGTACGTCGGCAGGCGCAGCACACCCTCAAAACCGGAATAGCGCTCCTGGTTGTGCAGGCCGACCTTTACGTTGTCCTCCACCGTCATGGTGTTGAACAGGCGAATGTTCTGGAAGGTACGGGCGATGCCCATACGGTTGACCTGATAGACCGACTTGCCCGATGTGTCCTCGCCGTCGAGCAGGATGGTGCCGTGCGTGGGCTGATACACCTTGGTGAGCAGGTTGAAGACCGTGGTCTTGCCGGCACCGTTAGGGCCGATCAGACCGGCGATCTCGGTCTTGCCGATGGTCAGGCTAAAGTCGTCGACCGCCTTGAGGCCGCCAAACTCAATGCCCAGGTGGATGCACTCGAGCGCCGGGCGCTCGCCCAGGTCGCGATCGGGGACAATGGCGCCAGAAGGATACGGGACCATCTTGCCCTTGTTGAACTCAAATTTACTGGGCATCGGCTGCCACCTCCTTCTTGGAAGCAAAGCGGTCCTTAATGCGTGCGAAGAACGCCTTGAGCTGCGGGTTGTTGGTAAAGATCATGACCAGGATCAGCACGATGGCGTAGATGAGCATGCGGTAGTCCGAGAACTGACGAAGCAGCTCGGGAAGCACCGTGAGCAACGCCGCCGCGATAACGGAGCCGCGCATATTGCCCAGACCGCCCAGGACCACGAACACCAGGATGAGGATGGACGTGTTGAAGTCGAACTTAGTAGCGGAGAGCTGCGAGAAGTTACCGCCGAACAGGGCCCCGGCAGCACCGGCGAGGGCAGCGGAAACCACGAAGGCGATCATGCGGTACTGGGTGACGGAGATGCCCACGGACTCGGCAGCGATCTTGTTGTCGCGCACGGCCATGATGGCACGACCGGTACGGCTGCGAACCAGGTTGAGTACAATCACGAGCGCAACCATGACCAGGATGGCACCGGCGAGGAAGGTCGAGTACGTCGACACACCCGAGGCGCCCTGGGCGCCCTTGATGATGGCGGTGCCGTCCTCGAGCAGGTGCAGGTCGTCGATCGTAGAGTTGCCCGTGATGTTAAAGATCACATGCAGGCCGCGGGAGTCGACGCCCACGATAAGGCAAGTGACGATCTCTTTGATGATCTCGCCAAAGGCCAGCGTCACGATAGCCAGGTAATCGCCGCTCAGGCGAAGGACCGGGATACCGATCAAGAAGCCCAGGATGGCAGCGGCGATAGCGCCGACCACGATGCTGATGATCAGGCGCACCGGATCGGAGGGAACGGCGCTCTCGAGGGCGACCGCGGTGACGATGCCCGTGTAGGCACCGACACTCATAAAGCCCGCATGGCCCAGCGACAGGTCGCCCGCGATGCCGACGACGAGGTTGAGGGAAATGGCCATGACGATGTAGGCCGTAATGGGAACCAACTGGCCGGCGATCATGCGCGGGATCATATGGTTGGACTGCATAAAGAACACGATGGCGAAGGCCACGATGCACATGGCGTACGTGACAAAGTCGTGACGCGTCTGCTTGTCTTTAAGGAACTTCATAACGCTCACCTACACCTTCTCGGGGACGTACTTGCCCAAGAGGCCGGCAGGCTTGACGAGCAGGACGATGATCAAAACACCAAAGACGATAGAGTTGGCAAGGCTCGTGGAAATGTAAGCCTGCGCCATCGCCTCGATGATGCCGATGAGAATGCCGCCGACAAAGGCGCCGGGGATGGAGCCGATGCCGCCGAAAACGGCAGCGTCGAAGGCCTTGATGCCAGGCATGGCGCCCGTCGTGGGCTGCAACACCGGCGAGTAGGAGCACAGCAGCACGCCGGCGATGGCGGCAAGGGCAGAGCCGATGGCAAACGTCATCGAGATGGTGCGGTTGACGTTGATGCCCATGAGCTGAGCGGCGGCCTTGTCCTCGGACACGGCGCGCATGGCCTTGCCCATCTTGGTCTTACCCGTAAAGAACATCAGACCGGCCATGATAGCCAGGCAGGCGACGATGGTGACGAGCGAGACGGCGCTTACGTTGAACTTGGCCAAGAACTCCGGCACCGGGAAGGTGACGAGCGAAGTGAAGTTCTTGGGCGTGGCGCCCCACAGAAGCTGTGCGGCATTCTGTAGGAAGTAGGACACGCCGATAGCCGTGATCAGAACGGCCAGCGGGCCCGCCTGACGCAGCGGCTTGTATGCCAGACCCTCGATGAGAACACCAAGAACGGTACAGACCACACAAGAGAGAATTACAGATGCCCAGCCCGGGAGGCCGAGATACGACGTGGCGCAGAACGAAACATAGGCACCGACCATGATGACGTCGCCGTGAGCGAAGTTGAGCATCTTGGCGATACCGTAGACCATGGTGTAGCCCAACGCGATGATGGCGTAGACGCTGCCCATGGACAGGCCGTTGACCAGGTATTGGATAAAGACCGTCATGTTCCACATCCCCCTTTCGAATAGGTTTCCAGTTGATGTACGAAACAGGGACGTTACATCGTCCCTAGATACCAAGCAAGCAGGGAAGGCCAAAACCTCCCCTGCTTGGGATCAAAACCGCTCTATGTAAGGCGGTCTATTAGGCCTGTACGTACTTGCCGTCGGTGATGACGTACGCAGTCGGGTCCTTCTGGACCTGGCCCTTGTCGTTCCAAGAAAGCTTGCCGGTCAGACCGTCAACGGTGATCTTGAGCATAGCCTCGGGCAGCTTCTCGGCGACCTCGGTGGGGTCGGCGTCGACGCCCAGGCCGGCCTCCTTGAGAGCCTCGGCCACAGCGTGCACGCCGTCGTAGGCGTCGGCGGCAAACTGGTCGGGGGTATCGCCGTACTTATCCTTGTAAGCGTTGACGAAGTCGGCGTTCTTCTCGTCGTCGGCGGAGAACGGGGTCATGAGCAGCAGGCCCTCGGCAAGAGAGGTGTCGAAGCCCTCAACGCCCAAGATGCCGTCCATGCCGTCGCAGCCCATCATCTTGACGTCGTAGCCCATATCCTTGGCGTTCTTGAGCAGGACGGACGCCGGCGTGTAGTAGATCGGCGCAAAGATCATGGTGGCGCCGGCCTGCTTGGCCTTGGTCAGCTGGTTGGTAAAGCTCGTGGCGGAGTCGTCCTTAAAGGTCTCCTCGTCAACAACCTCGAGCTTGGACTCAGCGGCCTGGGCCTTAAAGGAATCCGCGATGCCCGAAGAATAGGCGTCGCCGGAGTTATAGAACAGCACGAACTTCTCGTCCGCATACTTCTGCGCCAGGAACTTGGCAGCGTTGACACCCTGGTTGGGGTCGGTGAAGCAAACCTGGAAGACGCAATCCTTGCCGTCGGTGACGTCCTCGGAGGACGCGGACGGGGTGATCATGAACGTCTTGGGGTCGTTACCGCACTCGGCGGCAACGGCAACCGACGCACCCGTGGTGGTCGGGCCGACGAGGGCCTGCATGCCCCAGTCGAGCAGAGTATTAAAGGCGTTGACGGCCTTCTCGCCGTCGGCCTGGTCGTCCTCGGCCTTGCTGACAAGCGGCAGCTCCTTGGTCGAGAAATCCTTGCAGCCAAGCTCGACGCCCTGGGTAACGGACTTGCCGTAGGATGCGGCGGCACCGGTCAGCGGGCCGATAGTGCCGATCTTAAACGAGGCGTCGCTCGAAGCGGAACCACTATCGCCGCCGTTGGAGGAGCAGCCAGCTAGAATGGACATCGCCCCCAGACCTGCTGCGCTCGCGATAACGCTCCTGCGATTCATAACAGGGTTCAATGACTTACCGGTGAGGCTCGACATGCGGCTCTCCTCTCAAATCTCGTCGGGTTTCGATTACCCGACAGGCCATCCTTCGCCGTGTTCGGCGTTCGCAAAATACTAGACGCTTTAGTTAAGGAAAGTGGCGATTATTTCAACTTTTCTTTGGATTTGTTCATTTATCCATAATTCTGCGTATTTCTATTACTTTATGCAGTAATGCCACTTTATTGTGTGAAAGTAATGTTTCCGTTCTGTTACAGGCGTCCCTGCCCTGAATAAAACGGCCTCACTGGTCGCGCTTTATGCGCACTTAGGCGGCGATGTACTTGCCGCCCTGGATCACATAGGCTGTGGCGGGCTTTTCGACCTGGCCCTCGTCATTCCACGTCAGCTCGCCTGTCAGGCCCTCGATCTTGATCTTGCGCATGGCCTTGGCAAGGTCGCCGGCAATGTCGGCACCGTCGGCCGAAATGTCAATCCCCGCCCTATCGATAGCCTCGGCGATGGCGTGGACGCAATCGTAAGCGTCGGCGGCAAACTGGTTGGGCGTCTCGTCGTAGGCATCCTTATAGGCCTTGACGAAGTCGGCATTCTTCTCATCGTCGGCAGAGAACGGGGTCATGAGCAGTACGCCCTCGGCAAGAGAGGTATCGAAGCCTTCCACAGAGAGCAGGCCGTCCATGCCGTCGGTACCCATGAGCGTCATGTCGTAGCCCATGTCCTTGGCGTTCTTGAGCAAAACGGACGCCGGCGTGTAGTAGATCGGCGCAAAGATGAGCGTGGCGCCGGCCTCCTTGGCCTTGGTCAGCTGGTTGGTAAAGCTCGTGGAAGAGTCGTCCTTAAAGGTCTCGGTGTCGACGATATCGAGCTTGGACTCCTTGGCCTGTTCGGCAAAGGCATCGGCTACGCCCGAGCTGTACGTGTCGCCGGAGTTATAGAACAGGGCGATCTTAGCGTCTGCGTACTTCTCGGCCAAGAACTTCGCGGCACTCGTGCCCATGGTGGGGTCAGTGAAGCAGACCTGGAAGACCGTGGTCTTGTCCTTGGTGACATCGAGCGACGAGGCAGAAGGCGTGACCATAAGCATGTCGTCGGCAATCTCGCCCGAGACGGCGACGGCGGCACCGGTGGTGACGGGGCCGACGAGCGCCTGCATGCCCCAGTCGCACAGGGTATTAAAGGCGTTGATGGCCTTCTCGCCGTCGGCGACGTCGTCCTCGGACTTAAGCGAGAGCTTGAGGTCCTTGGTCGAGAAATCCTTGACGGCGAGCTTGGCGCCCTTCTCGACCGAGACGCCATAGGTTGCCGCGGCACCGGTCAGAGGGCCGATGACACCGATCTTGAATGTGCCGTCTTCATCGGCGGAGCCGCCATCCGAACCACCCGAGGAGCAGCCGGCAAGTGCGACGGTGCTGCCGAGCGCGGCGGCGCCGGCGAGGAAGTTCCTACGGCTGAGCGTGCTGTTGATGTTGAACATGGTGTCCCCCTTTTCGCTGGCCGCGGTGCGGCCGTCTTGCGGTACAGGGCAAACCTTATGGTTCAAACGTTGACAGTTTGTTACGGAACTTCGTTTGTAGCGAGCGTGTTTCCAATGTTTCCGCAGCGTTTCGGGGGTAGCGTTTTGTGCGGCTCCTGTTGCCTGGCAAGCACGCGCCCTCGGTTCACGCTAGAATGCACTCAACCTTAACTGGTCAATCATCCATACAGATGCACGAAGGAGCTATCTATGAGCGAACCCCTGCGCACCGTGAACGTCGGCCTGATCGGTCTGGGAACCGTCGGCGGCGGCGTGGCTCGTCTGATCAAGAGCCACCACGATGAGTACCTGGCCGCCTACGGCATCGACCTTAAGCTGACCCGCGCCTGCGCGCTTGCCTGGGAGCAGGCCGAAGCCGCCGGTATTGAGCGCGAGGCCTTTACGAACGACTGGCACGACGTCGTCACCGACCCCGCCGTCGACATCGTCGTCGAGCTGATCGGCGGCGAGCACCCCGCGACCGAGATCTTCACCACGGCCTTTGAGAACGGCAAGCATGTCGTCTCCGCCAACAAAGCCCTGCTCGGCCGTCACGTCGAGACGCTCGCCGAGAAGGCGCGCGAGTGCGGCGTGCAGATCAAGTGCGAGGCCAGCTGCGGCGGCGGTATCCCCATCGTCAGCACGCTCGAGCACGACCTGGTGGGCAACAAGATCCTGACCATCGCCGGCATCCTCAACGGCACCACCAACTACATCCTGTCGCGCATGGACGCCGAGGGCGCCGATTACGCCGATGTGCTCGCCGACGCCCAGGCCAAGGGCTACGCCGAGGCTGATCCGTCCGCCGACGTCGACGGCTTCGATGCCGCCAGCAAAACGGCCATCCTCGCCTCCATCGGCTTTGGCACCCGCGTTACCACCGACGACGTCTACCAGCAGGGCATCCGTACCATCGGCGCCGAGGACATCGCCCAAGCCCGCGAGCTCGGCTACACCATTAAGCTGCTGGGTATCGCCCGCAACACCGATGCCGGTGTCGACGTCCGCGTGCACCCCACGCTGATCCCCGCCGACCACATGCTCGCCAAGGTCAACGGCGCCATGAACGCCGTCTACGTGGTAGGCGACGCCGTGGGCGAGACCATGTTCTACGGTGCCGGCGCAGGCTCCTTCCCCACCGCGAGCGCCGTCGTGGGCGATATCCTGTCGCTATCCGAGCAGATCAGCCGCGGCGTGGCACCGCTGCCCGAGATTGAGCCTTACGGCCACAACCTCGCCTTTAAGCCCATGGACGAGCTCCAGACCAAGTACTATGTGCGCCTGAAGGTTGCCGACCGCGTGGGCGCCCTGTCCGAGACGGTCGATATCTTCGCCAAGCACAACATCTCGATCTCGCTCATCAACCAGGTCGAGGATGGCAAGTCGGGCGTCAGCGACACCTGCTCGGTCATCTTCCTGACGCACCGCGCGCTCGAGAAGGACGTCCAGGCTGCCGCCGCCGAGCTTGCCAACGTTGACTGCGTGGCCGAGGTTGCCAATGTCCTGCGCATCGAGGACGTCGAGGCCTGGACCGAAGGTGTTATGGCCAACTAGTTCGGTCTTCGGTATACGACATATATGTTGAGGGGCTCCCGTCCGGTATTGGACGGGAGCCTTTTTGTTTGGGCGCTCGAGGCACATCGGCGTGGCTTACGTTTGAACAACTTGACCGTTCATTGACAACCGAGGGTACCGTTCACCGATAAGAGAACACGCTCGTTTTTGGCCGCCACTATGCTGTGCTGCGTACGTCCACACCCCCGAAGAATGGAGGCACCATGTTGCTCGAGGGCAAGAAAGCAATCATCACCGGAGGCACGCGCGGTATCGGCTATGCCATCGCCTGCCGTTTTATTGAGGAAGGCGCTGCCGTCACCGTCTTTGGCTCTCGCCAGGAGACCGCCGACGCCGCCGTTGAGAAGCTGACCGCAGCCTATCCCGAGGCCAAGATCTGGGGCCGTTCCTGCGACCTCACCTCACTCGAGGCCGTAACCGAGGCCTTCGCCGCGGCTGCCGACGATATGGGCGGCTTGGACACCGTCGTCAACAATGCCGGCATCTCCCAGCGCTCTCCCCTTTTGAACTACACGGCCGAAGAGTTTGCAAAGGTCATGGACCTCAACGTCGTCGCCGTCTTTAACGGTCACCAAGCTGCCGCCAAGATCATGACCGAGGCCGGCCACGGCGGCACCATCACTACCACAAGCTCGATGGTCGCCAAGTACGGCCAGCCCTCCGGCGTCGGTTACCCCACGTCCAAGTTTGCCGTCAACGGCATGGTCCAGTCGCTCTCGCGCGAGCTCGCCCCCATGGGCATCCGCGTCAACGCCGTTGCCCCAGGCGTAACCAAGACCGATATGGTCGCCAACCTGCCCGAAGAGGTCATCAAGCCCATCATCGCCACTATTCCGCTCGGTCGCATGGGCGAGCCCGAGGACGTTGCCAACGCCTTCGTTTTCCTGGCGAGCGACATGTCCTCCTATGTCACGGGCGCCATCCTCCCCGTCGACGGAGCAGCCCGCTCCTAAAGGTCGAAAGTTTCGGCTTCGAACCTCAACAGAGCTCAACGCAAAAGGCGCGCTGTCTGCATCAACCGCAGGCAGCGCGCCTTCTTCTATTCGAAAAGGAAACTGCGTCCCATAATTCCGGCTCAGACCGAGACGCAGCTTCCCTCAGGACCATGTTTCGGAAAGTGTGCCCCGTTTTGAACGCCGATTCTGGGACGCACTTTCCGCAACGAGCCTCTCGCGGAAACTGCATCCCGTTTCGGGTCTTTAAAGTGGGACGCGCCTTCCCCTAGGGAAGCATCTCGTTATTTGCCGTCGTCGTCCTGGGCTTCATCGCTCGCATAGAGCTCCAGCATGCGGCGGCGGTATTCGCGTACGGCGAGCTTGGCGCGCTCCAGGCGGCGACGCTCGCGCTGGGTCAGCTCGGACGGGTCGACCTCGTCTCCATAGGTCTTATCGGCAAGCAGGTGCGCCGCGTCCACGATGCGGGCATCGATGTGGCCGCTCGCCGCCTCGGCGGAAAGACGCTCGGCAATCGTATCGAGCGTAGGCAGGCCCTCGAATACGCGACCATGGCCATGCGAAGTCAGCAGCTCATGCTCGCGCGCGAGCAGGCTCGCTAGGTCGTGGTGGGCACGCAAGATGTCGAGCGCATCGGATGGATGCTCGGCAACCTCTGCCACGGCGGCGACCGGCGCGGCGTCGACCACGCGGTAGAAGAGCTGCGCGAGCAGCGGCATCAAGAATACCGTGATGGCACCGGCGGCAACCATGACCGACGCAATATCTTGCGACAGCGCGCCCGCGTTGACGGCCACGCTCGTCACGGCAACGATGATCGGCAGCGCCGTGGTGCAGTACAGGGCCACGGTAATGCGACCATACGCCGACACATCGCGCGTCGCAGGACAAATGCTCATAGAAATAAGAATGGGTACGGCACGAATAATCAACAACGCCACGATAAAGCCCACGAGCAGCCCGGGGCGCGACACCACGGCCGTCAGATCGATCTTTGCGCCCGACACGGTAAAGAACACCGGGATCAAAAAGCCGTAGGCCAGGCCGTCGAGCTTGGTCTCGAGCGTATGGTTGCCCTCGGGGATGATATAGCGCAGGACGAAGCCGGCGGCAAAAGCGCCCAACACGATATCGAGGCTAAAGATGGCCGAGAACGCCACGAGCGTGACCAAAATAAGCACCGTCAGGCGCACGAAGGTCTGCGACGTGGTATCGGCGCGCTCCTCGACAAACGCAAAGAAGCGGCTGCCGACGCGTTTGGAGCGGCTGGGAACCACGGCAAGCAGCACACACACCACGGCGAACAGGCCCAAGATCAGCAGCGTCTCGATACCCGTACGGGCAGACAGCAGTACCGACATGGCGAGCACGGGGCCGAGCTCGCCCCACGTACCATAGGCGAGAATCGAATCACCGACGCGCGTTCCGGCAAGCAACCGCTCGCGCAAGATGGGCATGAGCGCTCCAAGCGCCGTCGAGGTCAAGGCGAGCGTCACGGCGATACCGTCGAAATGGCTGACCGAGAACCACGGGGTAAAGCGCACGGCAAGCCAGGCGATACAAAATGTGACAACCCACGTGGCCATACCGTAGCGCCCCTCGACGCCCGTGATGTTCTTTGGGTCGATCTCAAAGCCGGCAAGCAGGAACAAAAATGCCAGACCGAGCTCTGACACAAGCGAGACCTCGGCATCCACATGGATGACGCCGAGCATATGAGGTCCCAGCACTGCGCCGAGCACGAGCAAAAAGACCGTCTCGGGAACGGGTTTTCCAGGAATCGCCGAGGCGATGAAGGGGCTTGCAAAGGCCACGAGCGCGATGATGGCGAGCGAAACGAATGCCATGTGATGCCTTTCTCTTGTTTGCGCTTCACTGTAGCACCCTCGCCGTCCTCAACGCGCCGCGAGCTGTCGTATCATAGTGAGGTTTACAAACATGTGGCTCAAGGCGACCGCGAGGCTTGCCCCGCAAACCGACCGCTGCCGCATACCGTACCGTACGCCCAACCGATCAGGAAGGCAGGAACCAATGGTCTCTCGTATCTACGTGGAGAAGAAACCCGGGTTCGACGTCGAGGCTCAGCAGCTCAAGGGCGAGCTGACCGAGATTCTCGGCATCAAGGGCATCGAGGCCCTGAGGATCATCAACCGCTACGACGTCGAGGGCATCGACGAGGAGCTTTTCCGCTCCTGCGTGCCGACCGTCTTTAGCGAGCCCCAGGTCGATGTGACCTACGACGAGCTCCCCGCAAGCGATGGCGCCATCTTTGCCGTCGAATTCCTGCCTGGCCAGTTTGACCAGCGCGCCGACTCCGCCAGTGAGTGCGTGCAGCTCATCAGCCAGGGCGAGCGCCCCGCCGTGCGCTCCGCCAAGGTCTATATGATCTCGGGCGCTCTGGACGAAGCCGCCGTCGAGGCCATCAAGCACTACGTGGTGAACCCCGTCGAGGCGCGCATCGCCTCGCTCGACCTGCCCAAGACACTGTACATGGAGACCCCCGAGCCTGCGCCCGTCGAGGTGCTCGACGGCTTCCGCGAGCTCGACGAGGCCGGCCTTGCCGCCTTTATCTCCGAGCGCGGTCTTGCCATGGACGAGGCGGACATCGCCTTCTGCCAGCAGTACTTCCGCGATGAGGATCGCGACCCCACCATCACCGAGATCCGCGTGATCGACACCTACTGGTCCGACCACTGCCGCCACACCACCTTCGGCACCGTCCTGGACGACGTGAAGATCGACGACGCCGTGGTGCAGCAGGCCTTCGACCGCTATATGGAGATGCGCCACGAGCTCGGTCGCGACGCCAAGCCCGTCTGCCTTATGGACATGGGCACCATCGGCGCCAAGTACCTTAAGAAGACCGGCGTCATGACCGATGTCGACGAGTCCGAGGAGATCAACGCCTGCACCGTCAAGGTGAAGGTCGATGTCGACGGCGAGGACCAGGACTGGCTGTTCCTCTTTAAGAACGAGACCCACAACCACCCGACCGAGATCGAGCCCTTCGGCGGTGCCGCCACCTGCGTGGGCGGTGCCATCCGCGACCCGCTCTCGGGCCGCAGCTACGTGTACCAGGCCATGCGTGTTACCGGCGCCGGCGACCCCACCGTCCCGGTTTCCGAGACGCTCGAGGGCAAGCTGCCGCAGCGCAAACTCGTGACCACTGCTGCCGCCGGCTACTCCAGCTACGGCAACCAGATCGGCCTTGCCACCGGTCAGGTCAACGAACTCTATCACCCCGGCTACGTGGCCAAGCGCATGGAGGTCGGCGCCGTCGTGGGCGCTACTCCGGCAAACCACGTGCGTCGCGAGTGCCCCGCCCCCACCGACAAAATCATCCTGCTGGGCGGCCGCACCGGCCGTGACGGCATCGGCGGTGCCACCGGCTCATCCAAGACCCAGAACACCGAGTCCATCGAGACCTCGGGTGCCGAGGTCCAGAAGGGCAACGCCCCGGTCGAGCGCAAGCTGCAGCGCCTCTTCCGCCGCGGCGACGCCTGCCGCCTGATCAAGCGCTGCAACGACTTTGGCGCCGGCGGCGTCTCGGTCGCCGTGGGTGAGCTTGCCGACGGCCTGTATGTCGACCTGGACACCGTGACCAAGAAGTACGACGGCCTGGACGGCACCGAGCTCGCTATCTCCGAGTCCCAGGAGCGCATGGCCTGCGCCGTCGCCGACGGTGACGTCGAGGAGTTCATGGGCTACGCCGCTGAGGAGAACCTCGAGGCGACCGTTATCGCCGAGGTTACCGCCGAGCCGCGCATGCGCATGGCCTGGAACGGCGTCGCCATCGTCGACCTGTCCCGCGAGTTCCTCAACTCCAACGGCGCACCCAAGCACCAGGTCGCCCACGTGTGCGCCCGTAGCGTGTGGCAGCCCAGCTGGGCTGGCACCACGCTTGCCGAGCGCATGACCTCGCTGGTCACCGACCTCAACGTCGCCTCCAACAAGGGCCTTTCCGAGCGCTTCGACTCCACCATCGGTGCCGCGACCGTGCTCATGCCCTTTGGTGGCAAGACGCAGCTCACTCCGAGCTCTGCCATGGTCGCCAAGTTCCCCGTGGACGGCGAGACCACCACGGCGAGTGCTATGGCATGGGGCTTCAACCCCTACCTGATGGAAGCTGACCAGTTTGCGGGCGCCTACCTGTCCGTGGTCGAGTCCATCGCCAAGCTCGTTGCCGCCGGCTTTGAGCACAAGCGCGCCTACCTCTCCTTCCAGGAGTACTTCGAGCGCCTGCGCACCGAGGCCGAGCGCTGGGGCAAGCCCACGGCAGCCGTCCTGGGCGCCCTCATGGCCCAAGTCGACCTGGGTGCCGGCGCCATCGGCGGCAAGGACTCCATGAGCGGTTCGTTTGAGGACGAGGCCGGCGAGCTCAACGTTCCGCCGACCCTGATCAGCTTCGCCGTCGCCGTGGGCAAGGCCGCCCGCGCCGTCTCGCCCGAATTCAAGGGCCTCACGCACCGCGTCGTCCGCATCGCCCCCGCCACCTATGGCGAGGACTACCGCCCCGATGCTCAGCAGCTGCTCGCCGCGTTTGACGCCGTCGAGGCGCTCACTGCTACCGGCAACGCCCTGGCCATCTCCACGCCCGGCTACGGCTGCGGCGCCGAGAGCCTCTTTAAGATGTGCGTCGGTAACCAGATCGGTATCGAGCTTGCCGAGGATGTAGACGTGGAGAGCCTCTTCACCCCGCTCTACGGCAGCTTTATCGTCGAGCTCGCCGAGGATGCCGAGCTGCCCGAGGTCGCCGACGGCGTTGTCGTCGAGCCCCTGGGCACCACCGTCGAGGGCTATGTCATCGACACCGGCTCCGAAGTCATCGAGCTCTCCGAGCTCCAGGAGGCCTGGGAGAGCGGCATCGAGGGCGTCTTTGCCTACCGCAGCGCCGACGAGACCCCCGAGGTCGAGACCATCGACTTCCGCGCCAAGGACATCCACGTGTACGGCGGCGCCAAGATCGCCCGCCCGCGCGTGGTTATCCCCGTGTTCCCCGGCAACAACTGCGAGTACGATAGCGCCCGTGCCTTCCGCGCCGCCGGCGCCGAGGCCGACACCTTCGTGATCAACAACCTCACGCCCGAGGCCGTCGCCGAGAGCACCCACGAGCTTGCCCGCCGCATCCGCGCAAGCCAGATCGTCATGATCCCCGGCGGCTTCTCGGGCGGCGACGAGCCCGACGGCTCCGCCAAGTTCATCACGGCGTTCTTCCGCGCTCCCGAGGTCACCGAGGCAGTCCGCGACCTGCTCAAGGCCCGCGATGGCCTGATGCTGGGTATCTGCAACGGCTTCCAGGCCCTGATCAAGCTCGGCCTGGTGCCCTACGGCGACATCGTCGACGCCACGCCCGATGCGCCCACGCTGACGTTCAACACCATCGGTCGCCACCAGAGCCGTCTGGTGCGCACCCGCATCTCGTCCAACTTGTCCCCGTGGCTGTCGCAGTGCAGCCTGGACGACCCCTACACCGTCGCCATCAGCCACGGCGAGGGCCGCTTTGTCGCCAATGACGAAGTGCTCGCCCAGCTGATCGCCAGCGGCCAGGTCGCCACGCAGTACGTGGGCGAGGACGGCAAGCCCAGCATGGATCTCTCCGTCAACCCCAACGGCTCCGCACTCGCCATCGAGGGCATCACGAGCCCCGACGGCCGCGTCCTGGGCAAGATGGGCCATGCCGAGCGTCGCGGCGACAACCTGTACCGCAACGTGCCCGAGCATGTCCCCGGCGATAAGTTCATGCCGATCTTTGAGAGCGGCGTGGCCTACTTCGCTTAAAGCTATCCCATCGGGTACAATCCCCTCGGGTAACAACACCCGCCACCGACATCCCCGGTGGCGGGTTCTTTTTTGCTTCGCGCATACAGGAAGGACATCATGCAAAGCCGCAAGCCGTATCTCGCCACCCTGCCCGGACTCATCCTGGGCTGTCTTGTTTGCTGTGCACTCTGGGGATCGGCCTTTCCCTGCATCAAGATCGGCTACGCACTCTTTGGTATCCCAGCGCACGATAGCGCTTCGCAGCTGCTCTTTGCAGGTTTACGCTTTACGCTTGCCGGCATGCTGGTTATCGTTGGGATGAGCGCGGCCCAACGCCGCCCCCTCATACCGCAAGCGCGCGACATCAAGCCCATCTTTGTCTTGTCGCTCTTCCAGACTATCGGGCAGTACTTCTTTTTCTATCTGGGTCTCTCCCGAGCAAGTGCCATGTCGAGCTCCATCATCGAGGCCAGCGCCAACTTCTTGGCCATTCTCTTTGCCGCCCTGGCATTCCGCACCGAAAAGCTCGATGCGGCCAAGGTGCTCGGCTGCGTGTTGGGCTTCGCCGGCGTCGCACTCGTTAACCTTTCAGGCGCGGACGGCACCTTTGGCTTTACGCTCGACGGCGAGGGCTTCATCTTGGCTTCCACCGTCGCGGGCGCCCTTTCGACCTGCCTGATCGGTATCTTCTCGCGCGAGCACGACGGCGTCTTGCTTGCCGGCTGGCAGTTCTTGGTCGGCGGCCTCGTCCTCACCATGATCGGCTTTTTGATGGGCGGCGTGCTCTCCCCCACGGCAATTGCCCCCGCCATCGCGCTCATCGTCTATATGGCGCTTATCTCTGCGGTCGCCTACTCGCTGTGGTCGCGCCTGCTTGCCGTCAACCCCGTTAGCCGCGTCTCGGTCTTTGGGTTTATGAACCCGGTCTTTGGCGTGCTGTTGAGCGCGCTGCTGCTCGGCGAGGGCGCCGGCACGAGCCCCGTTACCGTTATCGTTGCCCTGCTGTTGGTCTGCGGCGGCATCATCATCGTTAACAAACCTAAAAAGGCCTAGCGAGCTACCGCGTTCCGAGAAAAAGACGGGGCGCATCTTCGACAGCCGCTACTAGGCCTTCGTAAGAAATAGGGGCGCACGACTCAACGGTCGTGCGCCCCTTTTTACTAGCGAATCTGAACGCCGGCTTTCTTCTTCTCGGCCTTAACGCAGTAGAGCTCTGCATCGGCGGCGCGAAGTAAGCCTTGCCAGGTATCGACCCCATCGCCGACCCGCGCGTATCCGATGGACATCCGCAGCGAATACGGCACCTCGGCGCGC
>CAKUGT010000016.1 GCA_934654795.1 uncultured Collinsella sp. | reverse complement strand
CGGTCACGAGAAGGACGGCAAGAACAAGCTGCGCGTCTGCAAGAAGTGCGGCCACAAGTTCTAAGCTGCCCGCAACATCAAGTTGCTAGCAAAGGCCCGGATGCCCCACGGCACCCGGGCCTTTTTCTATCCCTACTCATTGCACTCATTGGGGACAGACTTAAATGAGTTGTCGTACTAGTCGTTGGGGGCGTTCTTAAACAACTAGTCGTTGGGGACAGTCTTGCATAGAAAGCGTTACATGGGGAACGTCCTCAGGTGCCGGCAGCTTGGGACATTCCTTTTTTGTCGGCAGTTTGGGACAGTCCCTTGATGTCTGATGCCCCTCAGAGGGGTGGAGTATTACGGCCTACTCTGTCTTTTAGGGTTTTGGTGTCCCGCTCCCTTATGTTTAGGACGGATCGTTGCATGCGCATTTACGCGCATACTATTGCGCGATACTGCGTGTACTCGCGCAAACATGTGTAAACTATGGCTAAATAATGACTGTAAAGCAAATAAATACGCAAATACGAGCATGCACGCGCGTATTTGTGCGAATATGAAAACGGCAGAATTGCAAGACGCTCCATGATTCAGGAGGCACATATGGTAGATTCCAAGCAGGCTCCACTCGACTCCGCGGCAGCCGCAAAAGCAGCGTTCGCTTCGGTCCAGGACAAGCCATTCCCCGATGATATCTTTACGGCTCCCGAGCTTCGTTGGGCTGTGATCGGGTGCGGCGTTATCGCCAACCAGATGGCCCAGTCTCTCGCTCTTGCCGGCCGCAAGCTTGCGGGCGTCGCCAACCGTACGCTGTCCAAGGCTCAGGCTTTTGCCGAGCAGTATGGCATCGAGAAGGTCTATGAATCGGTTGAGGACCTCTACGCCGATCCTGACATCGACGCCGTCTACATCACTACCCCGCACAACACTCATATCACCTATCTGCGCGCTGCCCTGGCAGCCAGCAAGCACGTGCTCTGCGAGAAGGCCATTACCCTCAATTCCGCTGAACTCGATGAGGCCCGTGCCATTGCCGCCGAGCACAACGTGGTCCTTATGGACGCTACCACGGTGCTCCACATGCCCTTGTATCAAGAGCTGCGCCGCCGCATGGATGCCGGCGAGTTCGGCCGCATGAACCTCGCTCAGCTCAACTTTGGTAGCTACAAGGAGTACGGCGACCTGACCAACCGTTTCTACAATCGCTACCTCGCCGGCGGTGCCATGCTCGACATTGGCGTCTATGCCCTTTCGGTCATGCGCCTGTTTATGGCCAGCCAACCCGCCGAGGTCGTGTCTCTGGGCAATACCTGCGAGACTGGCGTTGACGTCGCGGGCGGCATTGTCTGCCGTAACGCCGAGCAGCAGCTGGGCGTTGTGAGCCTTACGCTCCACTCTAAGCAGCCCAAGCGCTCGGTCATCAGCTTCGACAAGTGCTATATCGAGGTCAACGAATATCCGCGTGCCGACCATGCGGCCATCGTGTGGACCGCAGACGGTCACCGTGAGGAGGTCCACGCTGGCACCGAGGCCTACGCACTGTGCTACGAGATGGCCGATCTAGAGAAGGCTGTTGCCGGTGACGACTCCAAGCGCGAGCTTCTGGGCTATGCTTCTGATGTTATGGAGCTGATGACCAAGCTCCGCGCCGATTGGGGAGTCGTGTACCCCGAGGAGGAGTAAGCGATGCTTGCGGAAGATAGGCTCAGCGCGATCGTGTCGATGGTGCAGCAGGCCGGCTCGGTTACCGTGCCGGAGCTTGCCGAGGCCCTGGGCGTGACAGCGTCTACCATTCGGCGCGATCTGCAGACACTCGACCGCGAGCACCGTATCGCTAAGGTGCACGGAGGCGCAACGAGTCTGGAGCGCGCACACGTGACGCGCGACCTGACGATCAGCGAGCGGAGTGATCTCCATAACGATGACAAGGAGCGCATCTGCGCCCGTGCGGCGGCGCTTGTGGAGCCTGAGAGCTTTGTGTATATCGATTCGGGCTCCACGACCCTCAAACTCATCGAGCATCTTCCATACCTTGAAGGTGTCACCTATGTGACTGATTCCGTGCTCCATGCTCAGCATCTCGCTTTGCGCGGCATGCGCACCGTTGTGCTGGGCGGCGAGCTCAAGCCTGAGACCGAGGCGCTCGTCGGTCCCGATGCCTTGGCAACCCTAGACCGCTATAACTTCAACTGCGGCTTTTGGGGCTCTAACGGCATTGCCGCCGAGCAGGGCTTCACGGCGCCCGATATCGAGGAGGCGCAGGTCAAGCGTATCTCGATGCGTCATACGGCCAAACGTTACGTAATCTCGGACGCCAGCAAATTTGGCATGGTGGCGCCCGTCAAGTTCGCGGACTTCCGCGATGCAACGATTATTACCGCAGGCGAGGTGCCCGCCAAGTACCAGACGATGGGCAACGTCATCACGGTCTAGCGGCGGGGCAAGGTCAAAACCATTTAGTTTTTCTCAATAGAAAAGCGGCAACGTCCATTACGGGCGTTGCCGCTTTCGTTGTCTGCCGGTTTTGTCTAAGTCTGTAACAACTAGACCGTTAAAAGTGGGTTAGATGATACAGATTGAGATACTTCCGAACCGCGCCGTCCCTTTGTCTCAATCTGTAACATCTGGGACCGATTTTGCCGAGTTATTGTTACAGATTGAGATTTTCCCTTAAGGGGGATTCGAATGTCTCGATCTGTAACAGATAGACCGGAAAATGGGTTCTAACTGTTACAGATCGAGACGTTTTGGGACCGCGGCTGAGCCATTGCGGCAAAACCACCACAAAGGTGCCTGTCCCCATTGTGGTGGTTTAGGGCTCCCAGGGGCAGGGGGCTTCGATGTGGATGTGCTTGCCGGTTACGGGATGCGTGAAGGACACGCTGTGGGCGTGGAGCATCAGGCCACAGGGGCGCGGCGTTCCGTACAGGTCGTCGCCAACCAGGGGATGACGCTCGCTCGCCAGATGCACACGGATTTGGTGCTTGCGGCCGGTGAGCAACTCGACATCGATATACGAGCGCGTGGGCAGGCCTCGGCGGCTCTTAAGGCGCTTGAGCACCTTCACGCGCGTCTGAGACGGCTTGCCGCTGGCGCCAACGCGCATCTTGCGGCTGTCGTGGCGGTCGCGGGCGATGGGCTTGTCGATGAGCTTTTCGTTCCAGTCGATCTTGCCCTCGGCGAGCGCCAGATAGTGCTTTTCGAATGCGTGGTCGATGATCATCTGGTCAAAAGCGGGTTGCGTCTGCTTGTCGAGCGAGAACAGCACCACGCCGGTGGTGTTGCGGTCCAGGCGATTGAGCGGCTGCATGTCGGTCGCGGCAAAGCCGTCGCCCATCGCCAGCAGCAGGTCGCTGGCGTAGTCGGTAAGTGTGCGCTCACCGGTGCCGTCACCGTGGACGATCATGCCAGCGGGCTTGTCGATGGCCATGAGCCAGGCGTCGCAGTAGAGGACTTGAGGTTCTTCGTTCACGTGTAAGCCTTTCGGTTAGCTAATTCCCACAAACATGCAGCCCGAGGTAGCGCCGCGCAGGCGGGCAGCGGGCTTGCGGCCGGCTTGCGCGGCCTCGACGGCGCGACGGACGCGGGCGACGGCACGGCCCACCTCATCCGTCTCGAGCAGCGTTCCGTCCACCATGAGACGACGCACGCCAGCATCGAGCAGCTGCGGAACCTGCGGCGTGAGGTCGATGGGGTAGGCATCGTACAGGCGAGAGCGGCCGTGGATGTCGGTGCGGACGGGCATGACCTTTCCGTCGATATTCTTGAGCGAGAGCTTGCGGGCACGCAGGCGGCAGTTGGCACAATCGTGGATGCAGCCGTTGGCAACCTGCAGAATGCAATGCTCGCTTGTCATGACGCGCGGGCGGCCAAAGACGGTGATGCCTAGAGCCGCGGGCGCGGCGGCGCCGAGCGAGACAATCTCGTCGAGCGTGATCTCGGGCGAGAGCCAAAACGCACCGGCTCCGCGCTCGGCAAGCGCCTCCATGCAGGGCGTGTTGTGCACCGGCAGGCAAGAGCGAATCTCGGCCGTGGCGCCAACCTGGGCGGCCAGGGCAAGCTCAGAGATGTTGCCAATAGCGACCGTGGCGCCGGCAACAACCCATGGGTCAACGCGGACATGGTCAACGGCGCGGCAGACCTCATCGAGCACGGGTACGATGCCCTGCTCAAACGTATCGGCGGGGGAGAGCTTGGCCGCATCGAGCGCGTCAGTGGTCATGTAGATGCGCGTTGCACCCTCCGCCCGCGCTGCCTCGGCGGCCTCGAGCGAGGTGACGGTGGCGCAGATCTGCGGCTCGTCGCGGTAGTGCTCGGGCGCGGGGCGGGAATCACTGGTGACAATCGCCGGCAGCTCGAGCGTTTTCGCGCGCTCCGCGTACGGCGCCAGAATGGCCTCTTCCAGCGCCTTGCAAGCGGCGGCGCGCACCTTATGTACGGCGGAGAAACCCATGCCACAGCCCTCATCGAGCGCCACCTCAAAGCTCGTAGCCTCAAAGGGAGAGGAGCCCATGCGGCCGACGTGTTCAACCAGATCGGACGCCTCGACCGCACGGGTCTTGGCGGCTTCGACGGTAAAGCCCGTGGCCGTGGCCGTAAGCGAAGGGTCGTCGCAGCAGGTGAGCGTAACGGTAAACGGCTCGCCCAGACGCGCCACGACGGACACATCAACAGCTCGGCGGCGCAGCACATCGCGCTTGAGCGCGGCGCCGGCGGCGTCGATGGCACGCTGACTGCGAATCACGCGGACGCGGCAGCCCTCGGGCATGCTGCGGGGTACGCGACATTCGATGACTTCACCGGCTGCGGCATCATCGGCGGCAATGGTGGTCAGGAACTGGTCAAACTCGTTATCGTGGCGAAGCTCCAGCAGGTCGCCCTTGCCCACGGGCTCAAACAGCTCAATGCGGGCGATGGCGGCGCGGCGACGGCGGTCATCGGGCTTGAGGCCGCGCACATCGCGGTTGGCCGGGCGGCTGCCCAGCACCGTGCCCACGATCTGGCCGCGGTTGTTGGAACGCTCATAGCTCATCATCTCGTCGCCCGAGGTGCCGTCCTGATAGGCGTGCGTAAAGTCGCGGTTAAAGCAGCGCTTGAGCTGGCGCTGGCGGGCGGCTTTCTCGTCCTTGGCAACGGTGGTTCCGGCCAGCATGTCATCAATCTGATGACGATACACGTCGACGATGGAGTACACGTAATCGGGTGCCTTCATGCGGCCCTCGAGCTTGAGCGACGCGGCGCCGGCGTCATACAGGCGGCGAACAAGTTGTGAGGTGTTGGTGTCACGCGGGCACAGCGCGCGCTCGCGACCGGCAGGGGAGAGCGAGCGACCGTTCTCGTCGATCAGCTCGTAGGGTAGGCGACAGGGCTGGGCGCACATGCCACGGTTGGCCGATCGTCCCGCCATGGCAAAGCTCGAAAGCAGACACAGGCCAGAGTAGCAAAAGCAGATGGCGCCATGGCTAAAGACCTCAAGGTCCACATCGGGCGCGGCATCGTGAATGGCGGCAATCTCGTCGATGGAAAGCTCACGCGAGAGGGTCACGCGGTCGGCGCCTTGCTCGCGGCACCAAAGGGTTCCGCGGTCGTCGTGGATGTTCGCCTGGGTCGAGATATGCGTCTCGATGCCGGGCATGGTGCGCTTGACCTCAAAGAACAGGCCCCAGTCCTGGATGATGAAGGCGTCGGCGCCCAGCATGGAGCAGCGATGGATGAGCTGCAGCGCATCGCTCATCTCGGATTCCTTGATGACGATGTTGACCGTGACGTAGACGCGCGAGCCGGCCAGATGCGCGGCGCGGCAGGCCTGCTCAAAGGCCTCGTCGGTAAAGTTGGTGGCCTTGCGGCGTGCGTTGAAGCTGCCCATGCCGCAGTAGATGGCGTCTGCCCCGGCGGCGAGTGCGGCGGCAAAGGGCTCGGGCCCTCCGGCGGGTGCCAAAAGCTCGGGTCTGCGGTTGGTGGTTCGACTGGCGGTTGCGGTCATATCCTGCCTTTCAAAATGCTCAGATACTCAAAAGTATAGTGGTGCCGTCGCGGCAGGCGATGCCCGTGCTCTAAGCGGGATAAAGTCTTCAGCAGCTTGGACTAGCTGCTCCACATGAGAACCGTTCAGCGGCCCGGGGAAACCGTTGGGCGATAAAATATTCTCGCAGCGTGATAATAATCTTGCATCGCGTGGAAACCTTGAGTACTATCCCAATCAAGCGCGGTGTTCAGACCGAACTGTGCCTCCCGGTGTGAACGCCGCGCTCCCGTTCCCTTTTACTTGTAAGGAGAAAAACATGAGCAAGACCGTCGTGTCTTCCGATAACGCACCCGCAGCCATCGGCCCGTATTCCCCTGGTATCCAGACCGGCAACATGGTGTTCCTGTCCGGCCAGCTGGGCATCGATCCCGCAACTGGCAAGATGCCCGAGGGCGTCGAGACCCAGGCCAAGCAGTCCCTTGCTAACGTCGAGGCCCTGCTGACCGCTGCCGGCGCCACCTTTGCCGATGTCGTCAAGACCACGGTCTACCTGGCCGACATCGCCGACTTCGCTGCCGTAAACGAGATCTACGCCTCCAAGTTCGAGGCCCCGTTCCCCGCGCGCAGCGCTTTCCAGGTTGCCGCTCTTCCGGCTGGCGGTCTGGTCGAGATCGAGGTCGTCGCCGCTCTCTAAGGCGTTGGCCACAATTAAACATGACATGCAAAAAGACCCTGCAGCGCGTGCGAGCTGCAGGGTCTTTTGTCAAGTGACGAATCGCTTGTGGAGTCGCGCTCCATTTTGCTCGTTAGCCCTCCTTGCGGACTTTTTGCAGGTAGCGGTACACGCTGGGCTCCGAGATGCCCAACGCGGTGGCAGCGCAGGCAACGGCGCCCTTGAGCATAAACACCCCGTTGCCGTTGAGGTGGCGAATGACGTCCACGCGGTCGCTCTGACCAAGCGACGCTACATCCAGCCCGCGCGCGCTCAGCAACTCGGCAATGCTGCGGTCGATGAGCTCCTGGGTGGACTCCGAAAGGCTCTCGACCTCGATAGGGGCGGGTTCCGTGCGCGTCGGCGCTGCGTCGAAGCACGCCATGAGCTGCTGCGCCATGGCGTTGATATTGCGCACGGTCGAAAGATCGGTGTTGACGCAGAGCATGCCGACGATCTCGTCGTCCTCACGGATAAAGTACGTCGCGGACTCCAGCGTCTTGCCACCGGCACCGCGCCCCTCGTAGCCCGTAATAAACGGCAGGTCGCGATACTTGGGGTCGTGCATGATCTTGAGCGCCAGATCGGTGGCGGGACCGCCGACCTTGCGGCCACTCACGATGCCGTTGCGAATATCGACGATGGCGTGGTCGGGATCCGAGAAATCGTGCAGCACGATTTCGCTGTTTTTGCCGAGTATCTGCTCCAGAAAATCGACCATCGGCAAAAAGCGACGTACGGTCTCGTTCACGGGCAACTCCTTTGGGTGAAATCGGAAATGTTCATAACAATTTTTTCTCATGGTAACACGCTGCCCATCATCTCGTATATCCGCAGGTACATTGCGTAATGCAGACGAACGGTAGGAATTTAGCGGTAAACGGTTGACCAAAAGATAAGTTAGATGTTATTTTGACCGGACACTTTCCTGACCTGCGGAAATGCGGTATTTCAGCTGAAGAATAGTCTGATAACAAAAAATTATTATTGAGAATGAGAATCATCTTTAATACGATATGCAATGAAGGCACAACCTCAACCCCGCACTGCGTCACAATAGAGCGTTAGATGCGAAAACAACTACTTCGAGGATTGGTGGTCAAATGACCCAGGAGACGGTTACGAACGGCACTGAAGCCCTGTTCACTCGCGAAGGCATGCCTCCCGTTAAGGAAATGATCCCGTGTGCCCTTCAGCACGTACTGGCATCGTTTGCCGGCATCATTACCCCGGCGGTCATCATGGCCGGCGTCTACGGCTTTAATAGCCAGCAGAGCACCGACATCATCCAGGTCGCTCTCATTCTTTCGGCGATCGATACGGCCCTTCAGGCCTTCGCTCCCTTCCGTCGCATCGGCGGCGGCCTGCCCATCGTCATGGGCGTTTCGTTCGCGTTCCTGCCGGCCCTGCAGGCCATGGGTGCCTCGGGCTTTAGCTTTGGTGCGCTGCTGGGCGGCGAGATCGTCGGCGGCGCCGTCGCGGTCCTCTTTGGTCTGGCCTACAGCAAGATCAAGTGGCTGTTCCCGCCCGTCGTGACCGGTACGGTCATCTTCTCCATTGGCGTCTCTCTCTATCCCACGGCCGTCAAGTATATGGCCGGCGGTATGGGTACGCCGCTGTGGGGCACCCCGCAGGCCTGGTGCGTCGCTCTTATCACCTTCGCCGTGGTCTTTGCGCTCGCCAACTTTGGCAAGGGCACGCTCAAGCTGGGATCCGTGTTCTTTGGCATGATCGTTGGCATGATCGTCTCCATCCCCTTTGGCATGATCGACTTCTCCAGCGTCGCCACCGCTCAGGTCTTCGCCCTTCCCAAGCTCATGCCCTATGCGCTCGAGTTTGATCCCGAGGTCTGCATTACCCTCGCCGTCGTGTTCCCCATGGTCGCCATCCAGGTTATCGGCGACGTGTCTGCTGCCTGCCTGGGCTCCATCGACCGTATGCCCACCGAGCGCGAGCTCTCCGGCGCTATTGTGTCCCAGGGCCTCACCTCTATGGTCGGCGGCCTGCTGGGCGGTCTTCCCACCAGCGCCCTTGGCCAGAACGTGGGCATCATCTGCTCCAACAAGGTCGTCAACAAGTGGGTCTTTGTGATTATCGCGGCCGTCTTTGCCATCGCCGGTCTGTTCCCGCAGCTCTCTGCTGTCCTTTCCGCTATCCCGCAGCCCGTTATCGGCGGCGCTACCGTGGGCGTGTTTGGCACCATCACCATGAACGGCGTGCGCATGTTCACCCGCGAGGGCCTCACGCAGCGCACTACCACCATCGTCGGTACCTCCGTCGTCTTTGGCCTGGGTATCTGGATGGCCAGCGGTTGCCTTGCCGGCGAGGGTATGCCCGCCTGGGTGTCCACCGTCATCGGCTCCAATGCCGTAACCCCCACCGCCATCATGGCCATTGTCCTTAACCTGATCCTTCCGCAGACGCCGGTCGTGGCTCAGCACATCGATGCCGCCAAGGACGCTGCCGTGGATCTGGTCTTGCCCGAGAGCAAGAAGTAACCAATTCGGTGCTATTCGTCGGCGGACGCATCGCCTCGTCCGCCGACGTCATGCGGCGCCAAGCCGCACTTCAAAGGGTTTGTCCCTTTGGTGAAGCGTTGACGGGAGAGGGCCCGTTTCCGGTGTAGGCCGGCGCTTCGCACTCCGCCATGTCAGAGGTGTCAAACCCCGCCTCTGATGTTGAAGGGAGCATTCATGCTTCTGGTCGCTAACGGTTCCGTCTTTACCCGCAACGCTCAGACCCCGTTCATTCCCAACGGTGCGGTCGCCATTGACGGAGATACGATCGTCGAAGTGGGCCCCGAGTGTGAGCTCAAGGCCAAGTACCCGGATGCCGAGTACGTCGATGCCCGGGGCAACCTCATCATGCCCGGACTCATCAACTGCCACACCCACATCTACTCGGGTCTGGCCCGCGGCCTTGCCATTAAGGGCTGCAACCCCACCAACTTCCTGGAGAATCTTGAGCAGCAGTGGTGGAAGATCGACGACAACCTGACGCTCGACGGCACCAAGGCCAGCGCCTATGCCACGATCCTGGACTCCATCCGCGATGGCGTCACCACGATCTTCGATCACCATGCGAGCTTCTGTGAGATTCCGGGTAGCCTCTTTACCATTAAGGACGCCGCTCAGGAGCTGGGCATGCGTTCTTGCCTGTGCTACGAGGTCTCCGATCGCCGCGGCCAGGAAAAGTGCGACCAGGCCATTGCCGAGAACGCCGAGTTTGCCCAGTGGGCCGCCAAGGAGCGTCGCGATAACGACAACCACATGATCGCTGCCATGTTTGGCGGCCATGCTACTTTTACGCTGTCGGACGAGACCATGGACAAGATGGCCGAGGCCAACAACGGCCTGACCGGTTTCCATATCCATGTGTGCGAGGGCATGAACGACGTGTGGGATTCCCGCCTCAACCGCGGCGGCATCAGCCCCGTCGAGCGCCTGCTGCAGCACAACCTGCTCGGCCCCGACACCATGCTCGGCCATTGCATCCATGTGACGCCCGCCGAGATGGATATCGTCAAGGAGTCCGGCACCTGGCTCGTCAACAACCCCGAATCCAATATGGGCAACGCTGTGGGCTGCGCTCCCGTGCTCGAGTTCTTCCGCCGCGGCATCCCCGTGTGCATGGGCACCGACGCCAACACCCACGATATGCTCGAGAGCCTCAAGGTCTTCCTGATTATCCAGCGTCACAACGCCGCCATGCCCAACGTGGGCTGGTGCGAGGCCATGACCATGCTGTTCGAGAACAACGCCAAGATGGCGAGCAAGTACTTCGACCGCAAGCTCGGCGTGCTCGAGGCCGGTGCCGCCGCCGACGTCATCGTGATGGACTACAAGCCTTTTACGCCGCTGAGCGAGGAGAACATCGACGGCCACATGCTCTTTGGCATGATGGGCAAAAACTGCCGCACCACCATCATCAACGGCAAAGTCCTGTACAAGGACCGCGAGTTCGTTGGCATTGATGAGGACAAGATCAACGCGTGGACCATGGCCGAGTCCAAGAAGCTCTGGAGCACGCTCAACGATCGCGCCTACTAATTACAAGTAGATTCACGCGCGTCGGATGTTTCGCCGCATCCGACGCGCGTATGGGCGACCTCCGCGGGGTCGCCGGCGCTGTGCTAGCGCTACACCGTATTTGCGCCCGCCGCGCGGTCTCGCCGGGCGTTACAGAGAGGAGCTCACTATGAGCGACATCATGAGGCCGATCCCGTTTTCGCAGCTGATGAACTGGATCATCGAGGAGCACAAGACCCAGGACGCCATCTTTGGCGTGCGTAAGATGGTCACGGCCAACCAGGAGGGCGCGCTTCCCATTTTTGACGAGCGCATCGAGACTCCGTTTGGCCCGGCCGCCGGTCCCAATACGCAGCTGGCCCAGAACATCGTGGCCTCTTATGTGGCCGGTTCCCGCTTCTTTGAGCTCAAGACCGTCCAGGTTATGGATGGCGAGGAGCTCTCCAAGTGTGTTAACAAACCCTGCATTGTGGCGCAGGACGAGTGCTACAACTGCGAGTGGTCGACCGAGCTCGAGGTCCCGCAGGCCTTTGCCGAGTACGTGAAGGCATGGTTCGCCTGCCACCTGATCGCCCGTGAGTACGGCCTGGGCAGCCCGGACGGCTTTGTCTTTAACATGTCCGTGGGTTATGACCTCGAGGGCATCAAGAGCCCCAAGGTCGACGCCTACATCGAGGGCATGAAGGACGCCAGCGGCTCCGACGTCTGGAACGAGTGCCGCACGTGGGCGCTCGCTAACCTGGACAAGTTTGAGCATGTCGATGCCGCGTTTGTCGAGTCCATCCCGGCGCGCGTCTCCAACTCCATCACCGAGTCCACGCTGCATGGCTGCCCGCCGGCGGAGATCGAGCGCATCGCGACCTATCTGATCACCGAGAAGGGCCTCAACACCTACATCAAGTGCAACCCCACGCTGCTGGGATATGAGTTTGCCCGCCAGCGCCTGAACGAGCTGGGCTTTGACTACATCGTCTTCGACGATACGCACTTCCGCGAGGACCTGCAGTGGGTCGACGCCGTGCCCATGTTCGAGCGCCTGATTGCCCTGTGCGCCGAGCGCGGCCTGGAGTTTGGCGTCAAGCTGACCAACACGTTCCCCGTCGACGTGACGAGGAACGAGCTGCCTTCCACCGAGATGTATATGTCCGGCCGTTCGCTGTTCTCGCTGACCATCGAGGCTGCCCGCCGCATTACCGAGCAGTTTGACGGCAAGCTGCGCATCAGCTACTCCGGTGGTGCCACGGTCTACAACATCCGCGCCCTGTATGATGCCGGTATTTGGCCCGTTACCCTGGCGACCGATGTGCTCAAGCCTGGTGGCTACGAGCGCTTTAGCCAGATGGCCGGCGAGTTTACCGATCTGGACGGCAAGCCGTTCGCGGGCGTCTCTCTCGAGGCAGTGACTGCGATTCAGACCGACTCACTCACCAACCCGCTCTACAAGAAGCCGCTGCGCCCGCTGCCCGATCGCAAGGTCGCCGGTAAGAGCCCGCTTTCCGACTGCTTTACCACGCCGTGCCGCACGAGCTGCCCCATCCAGCAGGATATTCCCGCCTACTTGGCGGCTGTTGACGAGGGCCGCTACGAGGACGCGCTCAACATCATCATCGAGCGCAACGCCCTGCCGTTCATTACCGGTACCATCTGCCCGCATCCCTGCGGCCGTGCCTGCGAGCGTGCATTCTACGAGCCCGAGGGCGCCCAGATTCGCGCCAGCAAGCTCAAGGCCGCTCGCGAGGCCATGACCGCCGTGCTGCCCAAGCTGCGCGCCCAGGCCATCGCCAACGACGGCGAGCACAACGTTGCCGTTATCGGCGGCGGCCCGGCCGGTCTGGCGACGGCGTTCTTCCTGACGCGCGCCGGCGTGCCCGTCACCATCTTCGAGGCCCGCGATTCGCTCGGCGGCGTGGTCCGTCACGTCATCCCCGAGTTCCGTATCGCCAGCGACGATATCTCCCACGACGCCGAGCTCTGCCTGGCCTTTGGCGCCAAGGTGCAGCTCAACGCTCGCGTGGATTCCATCGACGAACTCAAGGCCCAGGGCTTCACCGACGTGGTCGTGGCAACCGGTGCCTGGATGCCCGGCTCTGCGGGCCTGGGCGAGGGCGCCGAGCTCGACGTGCTGGAGTTCCTCGAGGCCGCCAAGAAGGGCGAGAAACTCGAGCTGGGCGAGGATGTCGTGGTCATCGGCGCCGGCAATACCGCTATGGACGCGGCCCGCGTGGCCAAGCGCCTGGCTGGCGTGAAGAACGTGCGCCTGGTGTATCGCCGCACCAAGAAGCAAATGCCCGCCGACGAGGAAGAGCTCGATCTTGCTCTTGCTGACGGCGTTGAGTTCTGCGAGCTGCTGGCGCCCAAGGCGCTCAACGGCGCCGTGCTGACCTGCGATGTTATGGAGCTTGGCGAGCCGGATGCAAGCGGCCGTCGCAGCCCTGTCGCCACGGGCGAGACCGTCGAGCTTCCCGCCACCACGGTGATCTGCGCCGTGGGCGAGGGCATCGATGCCAGCCTGTACGATGCCGCGGGCGTCGAGCACGACCGTCGCGGCCGCCTTGCCGCCACCTCCACCGGCGTCGAGGGCGTCTGGGCTGCCGGTGACTGCCGTCGCGGTCCGGCCACCGTGGTCGAGGCTATCGCCGACGCCGCCGAGGTCGCCCGTGCCATCGCTGGCGTGGACTTTAACAAGTACGCCGACCAGAATGCTCAGGCCGGTCGCGAGGACGCCTGCTACGAGCGCAAGGGGTCGCTGTGCCGCGACAAGCGCAATTGCACCAAGACCCGCTGCCTAGGCTGCGGCTCGGTGTGCGAGGTCTGCTGCGACGTATGCCCCAACCGCGCCAACGTGGCAATTAAGGTGCCGGGCCTGGCCAAGCATCAGGTCGTCCATGTCGACGGCATGTGCAACGAGTGCGGCAACTGCGCCGTGTTCTGCCCCTACCAGGAGGGTCGTCCCTACAAGGACAAGCTCACCCTGTTCTGGAGCGAGCAGGACATGGAGAACTCCGAGAACGAGGGCTTCCTGGCCGTGGACGAGGATCACTTTAAGGTCCGCGTCGCCGGCACGGTCCGCACCGTCTCGGTCGATGCCGTCAACACCGGTCTGCCCGAGGCCGTCCGCCTGACCATCAAGGCCGTGCGCGACAGCTATCCGTACCTTCTTAAGAAATAGGCGAGTCTCTTATGGCCAAATCCATTCAACATAACGTGGCCTACGTTGCCTGCGGAAGCGGTTGCGCCTCCGCAGGCGGCGACGCCCGCTGCAGCGAAGGCTGCATTGGCTGTGGCGCCTGCGTCACGGCCTGCCCCTACGGTGCCATTGCGCTGGTCGACGGCATCGCCCGCGTGGATCGCTCCAAGTGCACGGGCTGTGGCCTGTGCGGCATGGCGTGCCCGCAGCGCGTGATTGCCTTCGTGCCCGGCTACCAGAATATCCTGGTGCGCTGCAACAACACCGATAAGGGCGCCATCGCCCGCAAGATCTGCGACACGAGCTGCATCGGTTGCGGCATGTGCGCCAAAAAGTGCCCCGCCGGCGCTATCCGCATCGAGGACAACTGCGCCCATATCGACGGCGCGGACTGCCTGTCGTGCGGCATGTGCGCTGTCGTCTGCCCGCATGGCGCCATCCACGACCGCACCGGCATCGCCGCCGGCGTGTAGAAGGGAATCACCATGGCACAGGAATTCACTTTTACCGTTAACGGCGTCGAGCGCACGACGACCCAAAACAAACCGCTGCTGCGCTACCTACGCGATGACCTGCATATCCATTCCGCCAAGGACGGCTGCTCCGAAGGCGCTTGCGGCACCTGCACCATCCATGTGGACGGTGCGGCCGTCAAGGCGTGCGTACTGACCACCGCTCTTGCCGCCGGCCGTAACATCGTGACCGTTGAGGGCCTGCCCCAGGACGTGCGCGAAGCCTTTGTGTACGCCTTTGGTGCCGTGGGCGCCGTGCAGTGCGGTTTTTGCATCCCCGGTATGGTCATGGCGGGTGCAGCGCTCATCGCCGAGGACCCCGAGCCCACCGAGGAGCAGATCAAGTACGCCATTCGCGGTAACGTCTGCCGCTGCACCGGCTACAAAAAGATTATCGAGGGCATCTCGCTGGCCGCTGCGGTGCTCCGTGGCGAAAAGCAGATCGACAAGGACCTGGAGCGCGGCGATGACTACGGCGTGGGCAAGCGCGCCTTCCGTATTGACGTGCGCAAGAAGGTGCTCGGCGAGGGCAAGTACCCCGACGATATCGACGAGCTCGATCAGCCGGGCCTGACCTACGCCAGCGCCGTGCGCTCCAAGTACCCGCGCGCTCGCGTGCTCTCCATCGATACCTCCAAGGCCGAGGCCCTGCCCGGTGTGGTGGGCATCCTGCGGGCCGAGGACGTGCCGGTCAACCAGGTCGGCCACCTTATCCAGGACTGGGATGTCATGATCGCCCAGGGCGATATTACCCGCTGCGTGGGCGATGCCATCGTGCTGGTGGTCGCCGAGGATGAGGCGACGCTCGAGAAGGCCAAGAAGCTCGTAAAGATCGATTACGAGCCGCTGGAGCCCGTGCGCAACATCGCTGAGGCCAAGGCTGCCGACGCGCCGCGCCTGCACGACAGCTTCTTTGCCTTTGGCAACACGGTGGAGCTCAAGGACAACGTGTGCCAGAGCCGCCATGTGACGCGCGGCGACGCCGCCAAGGCGCTGGCAGAGAGCGCGTTTACCGTGACGCAGCGCTTTACCACGCCTTTTACCGAGCATGCCTTCTTGGAGCCCGAGTGCGCCGTTGCCTTCCCGTACAAGAACGGCGTCAAGGTGCAGTCGACCGACCAGGGCGCCTACGACACGCGCAAAGAGTGTGCCCACATGTTTGGCTGGGACAACGAGCCCGAGCGCGTGGTCGTCGAGACCATGCTCGTGGGCGGCGGCTTTGGCGGCAAGGAGGACGTGTCCATCCAGCACCTGGCCGCGCTCGCCGCATATAAGTTCCAGCGTCCGGTGAAGTGCAAGCTCACGCGCGCCGAGTCGCTCGCTTTCCATCCCAAGCGCCATGCCATGGACGGCACCTTTACGCTGGGTTGCGACGCCGAGGGCAACTTTACCGGCCTGGACTGCGAGATCAACTTTGATACCGGCGCCTATGCGTCGCTATGCGGTCCGGTGCTCGAGCGCGCCTGCACGCATGCCGTCGGTCCCTACAAGTACCAGAACACCGACATTCGCGGCTTTGGCTACTACACCAACAACCCGCCTGCCGGCGCGTACCGCGGCTTTGGCGTCTGCCAGTCCGAGTTTGCGCTCGAGAGTCTCATCGACCTGCTGGCAGAGAAGGTCGGCCTGGACCCGTGGGAGATCCGCTACCGTAACGCCATCGAGCCGGGTGAGGTTTTGCCCAACGGCCAGATTGCCGACTGCTCCACGGCGCTTAAGGAGACGCTGCTCGAGGTCAAGGATGCCTACTATGCGCATCCCGGACACGCCGGCATTGCCTGCGCCATGAAGAATGCCGGCGTGGGCGTGGGCCTGCCCGATGCCGGCCGCTGCAAGATTCGCGTTGAGGGTGGCCGCGCCGTGGTCTATGCCGCCACGTCCGACATCGGTCAGGGCTGCAACACCGTCTTTTTGCAGGATGTTGCCGAGGCATGCGGTCTGCCGCTGAGCTGCATTGCCAATGGCGAGTGCTCCACCGAGAACGCTCCCGACTCCGGCACCACGTCTGGCTCGCGCCAGACGGTCGTGACCGGCGAGGCCGTGCGCGGCGCCGCCTTCCTGCTGCGCGATGCCATGGTTGGCATCGAGGCTGGCAAGCCTGCGCCCGATACTCCCGTGAGTGCGCATGGTGACGGCGCCAAGATCGAGTACGACGATGGTCGTGCCTATCAACTGCGCTCGCAGGAACTCGTCGCCGGTCAGGGCATGCATCCTCAGGACCCCGCGGCTGCCATCAAGGCGCTCGAGGGCTGCGAGTTTAGCTACGTGTACTTGGAGCCGACCGACAAGCTGGGCGCCGACGTGCCCAACCCCAAGAGCCACATCTGCTACGGCTTTGCCACGCATGTGGTCATCCTGGATGACAACGGTCGCGTAAGCGAGGTCTATGCCGCGCACGATTCCGGCAAGGTGGTCAACCCCATCTCGATCCAGGGCCAGATCGAAGGCGGCGTGCTCATGGGCATGGGCTACGCGCTTACCGAGGACTGGCCGCTCAAGGACTGCGTGCCCCAGGCCAGGTACGGCACGCTCGGGCTGTTCCGTGCGCCCGAGATTCCGGATATCCACGCCATCTACGTGGAGAAGGACGAGCTGTTGCCCGTGGCATACGGCGGCAAGGGCATTGGAGAGATCGCAACGATCCCCACGGCGCCCGCCGTACAGAACGCCTACCGCGCGTTTGACGGCAAGCTGCGTCCGGATCTGCCCATGGTGGATACGCCGTACAGCCGCGCCCGCAACCGCGGGTAGGGTAGGGCGCGGACAGCCATTGCCGATGGGCTGTTCGCGCTCACCATCAACTGCATATGCTGCGCTTTTGGCCCCGGCTCCATCGCGAGCCGGGGCCTTTTGTTTGGAGCGCCTCCGCATACGGAAGCTGCGTCCCGGATTTGGCGCTCAGAATGGGATGCGCTTTCCCTTTGGAGCCCTCGGCGGAAATTACAACCCAGAATTGGCACTCAGAAAGGGATGTGCTTTCCTTTTTGGGCCCTCGGCGGAAACTACGTCCCGGAATCCAGCCCCGGAGTGAGATGCGCTTTCCGGATTGGCCCTCAACCGGAAGCTGTGTCCCGGAATCATGCCTCAGAATGGGATGCGTTTTCCGCTGGCCGGTCGTTTGGAAAGCGCATCCCAGTTTGAGTGTTTATTCCGGGATGCGGTTTCCGCTGAAGGACTCAACCGGAAAGCCTGCCCAGCTCTGAGACGGGATTCTGGGACACGCTTTCCGCCAGGTCCGCCATCCGAAAAGTGCATCCCGTTTTGAGTGTCCAGGCTGGGACGCGCTTTCCGTTGGCGTGGCCGTTGGGAAAACGCGGCCCAGATAGGGGGGATGCGATCCGGCGATGCGTGGCCTAGCAGCTCCTACAGGTCCACCTCGTTGAGCCATGTCGGTAGAGCGGTCTGTCGGATGCCTGCTGTCTGCAGCTTTTTGGCGAGCATTCCTGCCGAGCGGACCTCATTCATGGTAAAGCGCAACAGAGGGTGACCGTAGAGCGATAGGTGCGCCTCGCGCTGGCGTTCGGCAACGAGCGTCTCGGCCGTAGTGCGTCCCGCAAGCATGGCCTGGTCGGTATATTTGACGAACCCGTCGAGCTCGCCCAGCGTGAGTTCTCGCGCCTGGCGCTCCCAGGCAAAGTCCGTTCGTATGGGCTTGGCCGAATCGAAGGGGTCCGTCAGCTCGTATTGAAGCCAATCGGGCGCAAAGCCCGTCTCGATCATGATGGCTCGGGCGACCGATTCCCCACCGCTTTCGGCGCGGGCGTCGGCATATCGAAGTGTCGTGAGGGCGGTGCGAATCGTGCGACCATTGCGGGCGGTCGCTCGTTGCTCGACGGCCTCCATCAGCTGTTCCCGCACAAGGCCGAGCTTTGAGATCGCCGAATCGGCAATGGGCATACCGTCGGCAAAACCGGTCTGCAACAGGCAATCTGTAACCGTTTGGATGGGCGGCGTTACCGATATGCCGGCTCTGAGTATTGCTCCGGCCGGCTCAATCTGGTGCCGCTGAATATGTGCGCCCGGGCGAGCCGACGGCTTTGTCGAGCTGCAGACATGCACGACATTCAGGTGTCGCCACGAGACCTCGAGCCCCAGCAGACAGGCGGCCGAAAACGAGCAGAACGTCCAATCGGGGTGGATGATCGCAAGGGCGCGGAGGATTTCGCAATGGCGTTGCGCTCGGTTGAGTTCATCCCAGCGCGTTTTTCGCGCAAACAACCCCGGCATGGGCGAGACAACCGTGCCGCCGGTGCGCCGAAGGAGCGCTTTTCGGATCGCCGTGCTCGGGGGAATCAGACAGCGCCCCTCTTGTTCGGCTTGAGTGAGCAGTTGGTCGATGAGCTGGTTATTGCAATGGGTCATGAGCTACCGCCTCCTTTTGGGTAGCAAAAACGTATCAGCTGGAACTTGCCGCTCAGCTGACCAAAAGCTGACCAAAATCTAACCATGCAGGTAGATGACCTGCTTTTGGCGACATATTTCTTGTTTGAATCGGTGGGCGGTGATCGGCGACCGTGAACGGTAGCTGGATTTGAAGTCTTGGTAAGTTTCGGGACGTGTACTTTTTGAAAAAGAGCATTCTATCTGCTGTTTTGTGTTTCTGGATCGCATATTTGAAGGCATGTGATAAGGGCGGCGGACTGTCGCCTTGTATCTGCGGAAACTGTGACCCGGAATTGCCACTCGGAATGGGACGTGCTTTCCGGATCGCCCTTCAAGCGGAAGCTACATCCCAGATTTCGGCCTCAGAGTGGGATGCCGTTTCCAGATCGGGCCTCAAACGGAAATTGCATCCCGGAACGAGCCCTCAGAGCGGGATGAACTTTCCCAACGGGCCGCATGCGGAAGCTGTGTCCCGGAATTGTCGCTCAGAACGGGACACGCTTTCCGGATGGGATGCTTGGCGGAAACTACGGCCCAGTTTTTGGCTCCAGAACGGGGTGCAGTTTCCGGAGCGGTCCACGTGCGGTGGTGTACTGCCCCCTTTTGTGTGCGTCGGTCGTCGAATTACGTTATAGCTAGCTATATTATAGGAAGGTATAATATAGCTAGCTATAACGTAAAGGAAGGATGGCCCTATGTTTATCGGAAGAACAGCGGAAATGTCCGAGCTCAATCGACTGTATGGCACGGGCTCCTTTGAAATGCCTGTGATTTACGGCCGCCGTCGTGTGGGTAAAACGCGCCTTATCACAGAGTTCATCCAAGGCAAGAAGGCTATTTACTTTCAAGCTCGTCGTACCAATGCGGAGGCAAACCTGCACGGCTTTAGCCAGGCGATACTTGCAGGCTCGGTTGGTGCTGCAGGCGTGTCGTTTCGTAGTTTTGACGAAGCGTTCGATGCATTGGCCACCATGGCTCGCGCGGAACGTTTGATTGTCGTGATTGACGAGTATCCCTATCTCGCCCAATCGAATCCCGAAATCAGCTCGTTGCTGCAAGACAAGATCGACCACTTATACAAAGAGACCAGGCTCATGCTGATTCTATGCGGCTCGTCTCTTTCGTTTATGGAGGAACAGGTGTTGGGCTACGAGAGCCCACTATACGGTAGGCGTACGGCCCAGTTTAAGATCATGCCGCTTGATTTTACGACGACCCTCGGCCTGTGGCAGAGCATGAGTCGCGAAGACGCTGCAGTTTGCTATGGTATGATGGGCGGCATTCCTGCTTATATCGAGAAAGTCGATCCTGCCGCACCGCTCAAGGACAACATCAAACGTCTTTTTCTTACTCCTACGGGCTATCTCTTTGAGGAGCCGAGTAACCTGCTAATGCAAGAGTGCCGCAATCCCGAGCAATATGATGCGATCGTGCAAGCAATTGCTCAGGGGCGCTCGAAGATCTCGGAGATTGCGAGCTCTACGGGAATCCCTGCGAGCAACGTAAAGAGCTATGTGGATAAGCTGGCGTCGCTTGGGATTGTCGAGCGCGAGCTGCCCCTAAACGAGACGAGCAATAAGCGGGCCGTGTATCTACTGAGCGACCAGATGTTTAGGTTCTGGTACAAGTTTGTTCCGCAGAACATCGGGCTGATTCAAAACGATATGGCCGAGATGGCGTATAAGCGCATTGAGCCGCACATATCGGATTACATGGGTACGGTCTTTGAGCTTATATGCAAACAATACGTGTACGAACTCGCGCGCGCGGGCCAGCTCGATGTGGTTCCGGCGAGCGTCGGGCGCTGGTGGGGGACGGATAATCGCACGCATACGCAGGAAGAAATCGACTTGATTGTTGACGATGGCGAGGGCACTGCACTGTTTGCGGAGTGCAAATGGCGCAATGAACCGGCGGGCGAGGATGTTCTGGAAAAGCTCGTGTACCGAAGCGAGCTCTTTAGGCGGCAGCATAAAAGCTACGTGATCTTCTCGAAGCGTGGCTTTACGCAGGGATGTCGGGATGCCGCGGAGAGCAGGGGAGACGTCAAGCTGATCTCGTTTGTCGAGATGTGCGAGCGGAGATAACCAAGCGCGCTCTGATGTGATGCTCGGAATGGGACGCGCTTTCCGGATCGCCCCTCAAGCGGAAGCTGCGTCCCGGATTCTGGCTCCAGAGTGGGATACCGTTTCCGGTTGAGGTCTCTGGCGGAAGCTGTATCCCGGAATCGAGCTTCAGAGTGGGACGTGCTTTCCCGTCAGGAGCTCAAGTGGAGACTGCGTCCCGGACTCATGCCTCGGAATGGGACGTGCTTTCCGGATGGGCTTCAAGCGGAAACTGTGTCCCAGAATCGACATGGCTTCAAGTGGAAAGCGCGTCTCAGAATGCCTCGCCGGCGTTTTTAGCGGTCGTGGTTGGAAAGGGAAGCATTGCCTACACACGTGACGACGGCGTGGCGGTGATCCCCATGGCGGCACTTGGGGCGTAGTGGTTTTGCGGGCGTGCCGTGCTTCCTTTACCGAAAATCCATTTGGTAAACCAGATGCTCGCAGATAGAATAAAGTTGACGGCAGCCCAAGTGGTGAAGAGCTGGGCAGCGCCGTTGCTTGGTCAAGAGGTCAGTGCCTTAATGGCAGCGACTTGTTGTGCTTCGAATGCTGCTTGAGTGCCTCGGAAAGTTCGACAAGCGCCGTGAAGAGCAAGACCAAAGCAACCAAGAGCTCTACGAGCTCTGATGGGCCCGGGATGACCGCTGATTCAAGTCACCGGGCCTAAATCTTTTTCATGCATTTGAATAGAGCGGGCGACTCTCTTGGGACCGCCTGCATGGCGTGCGACCGGCGCATGGCATTGCGCCCCGCTTTCATGTCCGCGCGGGCGCCTATCCTTACGGCAATGTAGCCGCCTATGTAGCAAGCGGCAAGCAACGGAGGAAGGCCCTAACCGTGTCATCTGAAAAAGGCGCCGTGTATCTCGGCTATCGATACAACGAACTTTGCGCGCCAGATTGTGCTGGACTTTGAGTTTGCGCCGGTGCCAAAGCAGCGCCAGCGCCGTGGACTGCGCAATGAGATTATCGAGGTCGGCGCCGTCAAGCTCGACTATCACGGCAACGTTATGGGCGATTTCTCGCAGTTTGTGCAGACAGAATTTACCGAAGGCGTTGCGTTTCCCGTCCGCGAGCTTGCGGGGATATCGGCCGTGGACACTGCGATGGCCGATCCGCTCTATGTGGTGATCAAAAGGCTCGGCGATTGGATCGGTCGCTACTCCGCCCAGGTGGTCTGTTGGAGCGGGGCGGATCGTCGACAGCTTTTGACCGAGTGCCAGGCAAAACACATCGATCTTGCCGCATTTCCTACGGATTGGGCCGACCTGCAGGCGTTTTACACTTCGATTATGGACGTGGGCAGCCACGGGTGTGTTTCTTTGAGTGACGCGGCGACGTGGTTTGGCATCGAGTTCGACGAGTCGACGGGCCACGCCCACAGCGCCCTGGCCGATGCGCGCGTAACCGCTAAGCTGCTCAAGCAGATGATGGAGGGGGACTATCACGTGAGTCCGCGCGCCCAGGAAGTCCGTCAGCGGTGGGGGATAGGCGAGCGAGCTCAGACGCGCCTTTCCAGCAAGTGCCCCGAGCTGGGCGATCTGCTGCTGAGGCCGAAGGCGGAGGGGAGGCAGGCCTTTTGAGAACGCCATTCGGTTTGGCATGGCGGGGCTGTAAGCGCGACTCCGCCCTGCTGTTTGAATCGAAGCGTCAATCAGTATGACGAGTGGCTCGGTCCGCCTACCTGCACCTCCGCAATCCCGCGCGCTGCACTCAGCAGCCCGTACTCCCTTTGGCTCCACTGGCACAGCTCGGCCGCGTCGACGGCGTCGCGGCACAGGTCCAGGAACACCTCGGCTCCCTCGCAGAAGCATTCACGGGCAAATTCTCCTGAACCGTTCGCGATGCATGCGCCGTCGGCGAAGAGCTTCCAGTTGGATGGTTCGCGCGAGTCGTCTCCGAGCAGCTTGATCTGCAGAACATGTAGGTTGCCAGCAGCACAGAGCTCTTCCTCGAGCTTCTGTATGGTAAAGCGCATCTGGTGGGAGAGGCCGTTCTTCACCAAAGCCGAGGTGTAGCCGCTCGGCTCGTCTAGAAGATGCATTCGTTTTGGCTTGGCTGTCAGGTTGTGGAAATTGCGCTCGCTGCGCACGGAGAAATTGTCCATACGGACTCCTTTCATCGATGTTGGCAGGGCCACCGTGCCTCTTGGCCGGTTGGCGTCGGGATCGTGGAGCCAACTCTCTACCCCGACTCTGGATAAAACGCGCCCGCTCCTTGCGGGCAAGAGGAAGTCTATCAACGTGTACGGACAGAAATCAAGCGCCATCCGCGAAATGACGTGCGGATGGCGCTTGATTTCCCAAGTGATTATTCGGCTTTCATCCGAAAAAGTGTCGAAATATCCCGTGTAAAAGTACGGAAAAGTGTCGAAATAGACACCTTAAAACTTCGGAAAAAAGTGTCAAATTCGATAGGCAAATTATCCGGAAAAGTGTAGCTGGATGACAAAACAGCACTTAGAAGCCGGTGCTGGATGCGGGATCCTGCGGCCGCCTTCAGCCCTCGCTACTCGTCGTCTCCGTCGTTGGGGTCGCCCTTGAGGGTGTTGATGTCCAGATACTCGTTATCGTCCTCTTTTTGCTGGGTCTCCGACTCCGCTTGGGTGGGGCCGGAGAACAGTCGGAATCCCTCAAACGCAATGACACCGAGCAGGGCAATGACAATGGCGATAAAGGCAACCTTGACTGCCTGCGGAAATTCCGAAAAACGCAGCGCCTTTTCCTCGGCGTAATAATCGGCGAAGCGCTCTTCGCCCGTGCTTTTGGTATACGCCGGCGCGGACGCGACCTCCGGGTCATATTCCGGTGCAGGCGTGGCAGCGTACGGATCGTTGAGATAATCGCTCGATGCGGTGCCATAATCCTCGGTCTCGATGCGATCGGTGCCAGCATAGCCATCGGAATAATCGGAATATGCCGCACCGCCCTCATAGTCCGCGGCGCTCGTGTTGGCGGCAAAAAGCGGGTTAACTGGAACGTCGAGCGCCGGCATGCCGGTAGAGGTCTCATCCAGATCGGCTGCAGCCCAGGAATCGTAGGCAACCTGATGGGCAACGGGCTCATCGAGCCTTGTGACCGGAGACTTGCGTGCCGCAGGAACGGGCAACTGCTGGGCGCTGTACATAACGGTGCTGTCGGCCGATTTGCTCCGCGTCGCCGCAGCGAGAAATGCCGCCGTCTCGGACGGGTCGCTTGCGGGGCGGGGAGTGGGCGTGGGCGCCGAAATGGGTGCGGGCGTAGACGCGGGCGTCGAAACAGGCGGCTGCGCAGGAGTCGGCGCAGATGCGGACTTAGGCGCAAGTGCGGGATTGGGGCTTGACGGGCGAGCCCCACCGCCCATGAGTTCGTCGGCGGTCCACGGGCGATCATCCATCACGTCGTCAAGGCTCAGCGAAAACAGGTCGTCTTCACCCTCATCGAACATGCGGTGCACATGTCCACCAATTGCCGGAATCAATCCGCGACCGGTGCATGATGCCTTGCTCAACGCCATTCTGTTCCACCCTTTCGAAATACTAATGTCATCGATTATATGGAACTTTCCAAGCGGCTCGGTCTTGGATTCATGCTTTCCAGAACTCGCGCCCAAAAGGGGAGGGGCAATCTAGGCGAGTGCCTACTTGTCGTCGGCCGCCGCCTTGGCCTCATTGAGGTAGCTATAGAAGCTGTACTTGGAGATGCCAAAGAACTCGCAGGCGCGCTCGCTCGACTTGGAAATGAGGAAGGCGCCGCGACGGTCGAGGTAGCCAATGGCGCGAATGCGCTCATCTTTGGTCATAAGGGCTGCCGGCTTGCCCACGTATTGCTCGCACTCGCGCAGCAGGTCCTCGAGCAGGTCGCCGATGTTTTTGGTAATGGGCTCGGGCTCGGTGTAGCCCGTGCCGCCGGTGCCGGTAAAGGCATCGAGCGAGCGCTCAAAAGCCTTCATGAGCGTAATGTCAAAGTTAATGCCCAAAATGCCGACGGGCTTGCCCTCGTCGTTGCGGATAAAGATGGTCGAGGACTTGAGCAGCTTGCCATCGGCGGTTTTGGTGAGGTATGGCTCGCGGTCGTGCACGTCGGTGGTGCCCTCGTGCATGGACTCAAGCACAATATGGCTGGGGCCATCGCCCAGTTTACGTCCGCTTACGTGGCCGTTTTCGATCACTACGATGGAGTGGTCCACGTCTTCGGTCTCCAGATCGTGAACGACGACTTCGCAGTTGGGGCCAAACTGCAGCGCCAATCCGTGTGCAAGGCGCTTATAAAACTCAATCTGTGCGGGGGTCATGGGTGCCTTCCTAAAAATTAGTTTGGGCACACTTTGCCATAAACCCCACTTGTTCGCAAATGGTGAAGCTATCGCTGCGTTATGTGACCGTTCGGCGGCGAAAAGGTACCGATTACGGCAACAAACAATTTGTTAGGTTATCCAACCAAAAAGTGTGATAGAACATTACTAACAAACTTTTTGTTTGGCATCCACATAAAAGTTCAGTCGTATGAATGGGATCAGGCTGAAACGCGTATGCGGGGGCCGGCAAGAGAGGACTTAAGGAGTTCACCGTATGGCCGATAAGATCCAGTGGGCGAGCAACACGATGCCCAAGAGCGATGACAAGCACTTGGGAATCATGAGCCTCGACCACGTGAAGAAGGCCCGCGCCTTCCACCAGTCGTTCCCCCAGTACACCGTCACTCCGCTTGCCCGCCTGGACGGCCAGGCCGCGCGCCTGGGCCTGTCCAACCTGTGCGTTAAGGACGAGAGCTATCGCTTTGGCCTCAACGCCTTTAAGGTTCTGGGCGGCTCGTTTGCCATGGCCAACTACATTGCCGACGAGACCGGCAAGGACGTTGCCGACTGCACCTTCGATTACCTGACCTCCGATCAGCTGGCCGAGGACTTTGGCCAGGCTACCTTCTTTACCGCCACCGACGGCAACCATGGCCGTGGCGTGGCATGGGCTGCCAACAAGCTGGGCCAGAAGGCCGTCGTGCACATGCCCAAGGGTTCCACCAAGCCCCGCTTTGATAACATCGCCGCCGAGGGCGCCACGGTGACCATCGAAGAGGTCAACTACGACGAGTGCGTGCGCATGGCCGCCGCCGAGGCCGACGCCTGCGAGCGCGGCGTCATCGTTCAGGACACCGCCTGGGAGGGCTACGAGAAGATCCCGTCCTGGATCATGGAGGGCTACGGCACCATGGCTTCCGAGGCTGCCGAGCAGCTGCGCGAGATGGCCATCAACCGCCCGACGCATGTCTTTGTCCAGGCTGGCGTGGGTTCGCTTGCCGGCGCCGTGGTGGGCTACTTCACCAACCTCTATCCCGATAACCCGCCCACCTTCGTCGTGGTCGAGTGCGCTCCGGCCGCCTGCCTGTACAAGGGCGCTGCCGCCGGCGATGGCGATCCGCGCATCGTGGACGGCGACATGCCCTCCATCATGGCCGGCCTGTGCTGCGGCGAGCCCAACATCCTGGGCTGGGATATCCTGCGCAACCACACCACCGCCTTCGTGTCCTGCCCCGACTGGGTCACCGCTCGCGGCATGCGCACCCTAGGCGCTCCCGAGAAGGGCGATCCGCGCGTCATCTCCGGCGAGTCCGGCGCTGTGACCACCGGCCTGGTCGAGACCCTCATGCTCGATCCCGAGTACGCCGAGCTCAAGGAGCTCATCGGCCTGGACAAGACGAGCTCCGTGCTCTGCTTCTCCACCGAGGGCGATACGGATCCGGATCAGTATCGTCGCATTGTCTGGGAAGGCGAGTATCCGACCTGCTAGCGAGCCTAACCTGGCCGGGCAGCGGAGCATATGTTTACTCCCTGCTCGGACAGTCCTGCTCGCACGGAGAGCACATTAAGTGCTCTCCGGCTCGTGCGGAACTCGCGACGGAGCAAAGTCCTCCGTCCGTCTCCTTTGGTTACTTGCTTGTGGGGTGCTCAACCTCACGCTGCTTGGCACAAGTGATCTATCTGAACTATCTACCTGTAGGTAAACCCTTGTAGAAAGGTTGACTGTTATGACTAAAGAACTCGATTTTGATGCCATTAAGGCTGCCGCTGAGTCTCATCGTGCTGATATGACGCGTTTTCTTCGCGCAATGATTAGCCACCCTTCTGAGTCCTGCGAGGAGGGCGAGGTTGTCGCTTGCATCAAGGCCGAGATGGAGGCCCTCGGCTACGACGAGGTCAAGGTTGACGGCCTGGGCAACGTTATGGGCTTTATGGGCGAGGGCGACAAGATCATCGCCATCGACTCCCACATCGACACCGTCGGCATCGGCAACATCGAGAACTGGGACGCCGATCCCTATGAGGGCTACGAGACCGACGAGATCATCTACGGCCGCGGCGGCTCCGACCAGGAGGGTGGCATGGCTTCTGCTACCTACGCTGCCAAGATGATGAAGGACATGGGCCTCATCCCCGAGGGCTACAAGATCATGGTCGTCGGCACCGTCCAGGAAGAGGACTGCGACGGCATGTGCTGGCAGTACATCTACAACAAGGACGGCATTAAGCCCGAGTTCGTCATTTCCACTGAGCCCACCGACGGCGGCATCTATCGCGGTCACCGCGGCCGCATGGAGATCCGCGTCGATGTTCACGGCACCTCCTGCCACGGTTCCGCTCCCGACCGCGGCGATAACGCCATCTACAAGATGGCCGACATCATCGCCGACGTCCGCGCCCTCAACAACAACGGCTGCGACGAGTCGACCGACATCAAGGGCCTCGTCAAGATGCTCGACCCCAAGTACAACCCCGAGCACTTCGAGGACGCCCGCTTCCTGGGCCGCGGCACCTGCACCGTCAGCCAGATCTTCTACACCAGCCCCAGCCGCTGCGCTGTCGCTGACTCCTGCGCCATCTCCATCGACCGTCGCATGACCGCCGGTGAGACCTGGGAATCCTGCCTGGACGAGATCCGCAACCTGCCGGCCGCCAAGAAGTACGGCGACGACGTGAAGGTCTCCATGTACATGTACGACCGTCCGTCCTGGACCGGCGAGGTCTACGAGACCGAGGCTTACTTCCCCACGTGGATCAACAAGGAGACTGCTCCGCACGTCAAGGCCCTCGTCGACGCCCACAAGGCCATGTTCGGTGACGAGCGCATCGGCTGCGAGCCCAGCATGGATAAGCGCACCGGTCGTCCGCTGTGCGACAAGTGGACCTTCTCCACGAACTGCGTTTCCATCCAGGGCCGCTATGGCATCCCCTGCGTCGGCTTTGGCCCGGGTGCCGAGTCTCAGGCTCACGCTCCCAACGAGGTCACCTACAAGGACGACCTGGTCACCGCTGCCGCCATGTATGTGGCTGCCCTGAACCTCTACGATCCGAGCCAGGCCGATGGCGACGCCACCGTGTTCCGCGCCGGTCTGACCAACAACAAGATCGATTAGTCCCATTCCTCGATCTTGTTGAGCCGGGGACAGCTTGTGTCCCCGGCACCCCCCCCTGTTGACTTGGGGCCCGCGGTCGTTATCTCCCATGCTTCCTCGACGGTAGCGGGTCCTCGTCATAGCGCTCTGCATGTTCTAGCCACACGCGCATGCCGGAGCACATCTACTCATTGCGATCGTTTCATCTTTGGAAAGGATATTTACATGGACGCTAAGTTTACCGAGCTCGTCGAGCAGCTGAACGGCCTCGATTTTAAGGGTATGTACGGCAGCGACTTCCTGCACACCTGGGATAAGACCACCGATGAGCTCAAGGCGCTCTACATCGTCGCCGACGCCCTGCGTGAGCTGCGCGAGAACAACGTTTCGTCCAAGATTTTCGACTCGGGTCTGGCCGTCTCCCTGTTCCGCGACAACTCCACCCGTACGCGCTTCTCCTTCTCTAAGGCAGCCAACCTGCTTGGCCTTGAGCTGCAGGACCTGGACGAGAAGAAGTCCCAGATCGCTCACGGCGAGACCGTCCGCGAGACCGCTACCATGATCTCCTTCATGGCCGACGTCATCGGCATCCGCGACGACATGTACATCGGCAAGGGCGATGCCTACATGGCCGAGGTCTCCGAGTCTGTCCAGCAGGCCTACGAGGACGGCGTTCTGGATCACCGTCCCACGCTCATCTCCCTGCAGTCCGACTCCGATCACCCCACGCAGTCCTCTGCCGACATGCTCTACCTCATCAACGAGTTTGGCGGTCTTGAGAACCTCAAGGGCAAGAAGGTTGCCGTCACCTGGGCCTATTCGCCCTCTTACGGCAAGCCGCTGTCCTGCCCGCAGTCGCTGATCAGCCTGCTGCCCCGTTTTGGCATGGACGTCACCCTGGCCCACCCCGAGGGCTACGACCTCATGCCCGAGGTCGTCGAGCGCGCCAAGGGCTATGCCGCCGAGTCCGGCACCACCTTTAAGCAGGTCAACACCATGGCCGAGGCCTTCGAGGGCGCCGACATCGTGATCCCCAAGAGCTGGGCTCCGTTTGCCGCCATGGAGAAGCGCACCAACCTGTACGCCGAGGGCGACGACGCCGGCATCGCTGCGCTCGAGAAGGAGCTGCTCGCTCAGAACGCTACGCATCAGGATTGGTGCTCCACGACCGAGCTCATGGAGAAGACCGCCAACGGCCAGGACACCATCTTTATGCACCCGCTGCCCGCCGACATCTCCGGTGTCTCCTGCGAGCACGGCGAGGTCAACGCCGACGTCTTCGACATGCACCGCGTGGGCATGTACAAGGAGGCCAGCTACAAGCCGTACGCCATCGCAGCCATGATGTTCCTGCAGAAGGTTGCCGATCCCGCCGCTACCCTCAAGGCCCTCGACGAGCGCAACACCGCCCGTTGGTTCCAGGCCTAAAGCTGGGTTGAGAAATGGCTAAGCGTATTGTTGTCGCCCTGGGCGGAAACGCTCTCGGCGCCAACCTTCCCGAGCAGATGGAGGCCGTCAAGACGACTTCCAAGGCTATCGTCGACCTGATCGAGGAGGGCAACGAGGTCGTCATCGTGCATGGCAACGGCCCCCAGGTGGGCATGATCGCCAACGCGATGGCAGAGCTCACGCGCTCTAACCCTCAGAAGTACATCCCCTGCCCGCTGTCCGTTTGCGGCGCCATGAGCCAGGGCTATATTGGCTATGACCTGCAAAATGCGCTGCGCGAGGAAATGCTCGACCGCAATATCGACAAGGGTGTCGCCACCGTGCTCACCCAGGTCGAGGTCGCGGCGGACGATCCGGCCTTTGCCGACCCGGTCAAGCCGATCGGTCCGTGGATGAGCGAGGCCGAGGCCAAGGAGCTGGAGGCCGACCGCGGCTACCAGTTTATCCACGACGAGAAGCAGGGCTTCCGTCGCGTGGTTGCCTCGCCCAAGCCCGTGAACATCGTCGAGCTCGACACCATCAAGTCGCTCGTCGAGTCCAACCATGTGGTGATCTCCTGCGGCGGTGGCGGCATTCCCGTCACCAAGGCCCAGGGCAACCACCTTAAGGGCGCTGCCGCCGTCATCGATAAGGACTTTGCGGCCGAGAAGCTCGCCGAGCAGCTCGACGCCGATGCCCTGATTATCCTGACGGCCGTGGAGAAGGTTGCCATTGGCTTTGGCACCGACCACGAGCAGTGGCTCGACACGCTGACCGCGGCTGACGTAAAGCGTCTGTCCGAGGCCAACGAGTTCGGTCGCGGCTCCATGCTGCCCAAGGTTCAGGCCGCCTCGACGTTTGCCGAGAGCAAGCCGGGTCGCACGGCGCTCATCACGCTGCTCGAGAAGGCGCGCGATGGCCTTGCCGGCAAGACCGGTACCACGTTTACCGGCGACGCTGAGTAGGCATATCTGCACCATTGAGGAGGGTGCCCTGCGTCGCGGGGTGCCCTCCTTTGTGCTATGGAGAGCCAAGGTTCGTTCGCTGGAAAACGAGCGCATGCCTGTTCCGACGGAGTGCGAGCTTGGTATGGTGGGTATAGCAACTATGGTGTCCAAGGCGGCCAAGGGAGGTTTGCGGAGATGAAACTCGGTTGCGTCATTATGGCTTCGGGCGAGGGCAAGCGGTTTGGCTCCAACAAGATGCTTGCCGATATCTATGGCGAGCCGCTGATTGCCCGGACCATCGATTCGGTTCTCCGGGACTTTGATGTTGTGGTCTCGACGCGTTGGCCCGAGGTCGCTCAGATTTGCGAGGACAAGCATTGCCCGTGCGTACTGCACGATGGCACGTTGAGGAGCGAGAGCGTACGTGCCGGCCTTGCCTGGGGAGCCGAACGCAACTGGAAAGGTTGCCTCTATTTGCCGGGCGACCAGCCGCTCGTGAGCTCGGATTCTTTTGATGCCATGGTTCGTGCATTTGACGAGCGTGGCCGCAAGCATCCGGTGCGTCTTGCGTGCAACGGTGAGCCTTCGAGCCCGGTGCTCTTTCCGGCGGAACTGTTCGATGCACTTATGTGTCTCGAAGGCAAGGACGGCGGCGGTTCGGTCCTCAAGGATCGTACCGACGTGGTGCTGGTCGAGGCGCGTGCCTACGAGCTGTGGGACGTCGATACCGCCAAGGGACAGCGACGCATAACGGAGCATATCGCCGCCTGCTCGTATTTTGATCGCGTGGCCAACTGCATCAACCAATAAGGAGCAATTATGATCATCATCAAAAACGGCGCGCTCGTGACGCCCCAGGGGCTTCGCCGCGCCGATCTTGCCATGGATGGCGACAAGATTGTGCGGATTGCCGCGGCAATCGAGCCGGGCGGGGGCGATACCGTCCAGGACGCCACCGACTGTTGGGTGTTTCCCGGCTTTATCGACGGTCACACGCACATGCAGTGCTGGACTGGCATGGATTGGACGGCCGATAGCTTTGAGACCGGTACGCGTGCGGCTACCTGCGGCGGCACGACGACTATTGTGGACTACGCCACGGCCGATCGCGGCGTGACCATGCCCGATGCCTTGGCCGAATGGCATCGCCGCGCCGACGGAACCTGCACGGCCAATTACGCCTTTCATATGGCACTCGCCGAGTGGAACGAGCGCAACCGCGCCGATCTCTCGGCCATGCGCGAGGCGGGCGTATCGTCGTTCAAGACCTACTTTGCCTACGATCATCTGCGCCTGGACGATGCCGAGACGCTCGAGGTGCTCGAGGAGCTCAAACGTATTGGCGGCATACTGTGCGTGCATTGCGAGAACGGTACGCTGGTGAATGAGCTGCAGAAGCGCGTGTTTGAGCAGGGTATCCACGGGCCCGAGGGACATGCGCTCAGCCGTCCGGATGTGTGCGAGGCCGAGGCCGTGAGCCGCCTGCTGCATCTGGCGCACTTGGCCGGGGACGCTCCGGTCAACGTGGTTCACCTTTCGACCAAGCTGGGGCTCGAGGCCATTCGTGCTGCCAAGGCGCGCGGGCAGAAGAATATTTATGTCGAGACCTGCCCTCAGTATCTGATGCTCGACGATACGTGCTACTTGGAGCAGGGCGAGGACGGCTTTGCGGGTGCCAAGTATGTGATGAGTCCGCCGCTGCGCCATGCTGGCGACCGTGCGGCTCTGCGCGAGGCGCTTGTGGCCGGCGAGATCGATACCATCGCCACCGACCACTGCAGCTTTAATCTGCACGGGCAAAAGGACCGCGGGCGCGACGACTTCCGCGCGATTCCCAACGGCGGGCCCGGCGTGGAGCATCGTCCCGTCGCGATTGTCACGAGCTTTGAGGGGCAGCTGGGCCCCGAGGACCTCTGCCGCCTGATGAGCGAGAACCCGGCGCGCGTGTTTGGCATGTACCCGCGCAAGGGCTGTCTTGCCGAGGGCTCCGATGCCGACGTGTGCGTGTGGGATCCCAAGGCGCGCTGGACGATCAGCGCCGCGACGCAGCATCAGGCTGTGGACTACACGCCGCTCGAGGGTTTTGAGGCACATGGCCGCGCCAAGGCCGTGTTTGTGAACGGCGTGCTGGCTGCGCGCGACGGCGAGCCCACGGGGGCTCAGCCCGGCTGCTACGTACCCCGCTAGCGGGAAGGTCGCTGGGGCAGTTCTTTTGGGACGGGGCTCTTTTAGCTACCCCGGCCGCAAATCCGCCAAACCGTTCGCGCTATCAGCCGGGGGTAGCTAAAAAAGCCCCGTCCCAAATTAGCTACCCTGGGGGACTTGCGAGCGGGCCTACTTGAGACAGGTTGCGACGATGGGGCGGTCGAGGGCTGCCTGGAAGCGGTCGGCCATCGTAGGGTCGGCAAGCGTGTCGACTTGGTTGAGCACGATGCGGGCATTGTTGAGGTCCAGCGCCCGCAGCTCGGCATCGAGCGCCTGGGCGACCCGCTCGGGCGTGGCAGTGTCGGTGGGCTTGCAGCCGCAGCGCTCGCAAAAGAGCTTGGGACGGTGGACAGCCTCGTTGATGGGTCTGCCGAACCCCGAAGCACCGACAATCCAGACGACGTTTGTCGTGCCGACGGGAACGACCGGCTCCCACGGGGCGTGCGCCTTGAGCGGGAGTCGCTTGCTGCCGTCCGCCTCGGCCAACACATAGTCAAAGCGCTGCGCCAGCTCGTTGAGCGGCTCGGCGGGGGCGGAGAGCTTGCCTGTCTCTGGGTCTAAGACACCCGCCTGGCAAATGCTTCCGCGCGCAAGCCCCGCGCACGCCTCACAGGTGCAGCCGGGAACATGAGAGGCTTCCGGCCTCCAGGGCGCGGCGTCCAGGCGACGGCTCGACCCGTCCCACGGTACGCCGGCGACGGGAAACATGTGCGTGGTGGTGCAGAGGAGCACGCGGCCGCCGGCGCGCATGAGCTCAAGACCCAGCGTCCTCAGCAAGGTCGACTTGCCGCCGCTGCCGATAATCGCGGTAATCCCCGGCGCAATCTTGAGCGCCGAGGCAAGGTTTCCGCTGACCGTTTCCATCTGTTCACCGCCGTATAATACTGTGATAATAAATAATCATCAGAGTAGCGGTACAACCGCTTTTGCTCTGCTCAAACCGTAGCACAGGGAGGTGCCCCGGGAATGCTCGTTTATGTTCGCGGCGCCGGCGATATCGCCACGGGCGTCGCCGCTCGCTTGGTGCGCGCTGGCGTATCGGTCGTCATGGCCGATATCGCGGTTCCCACGTGCATCCGCCGCACGATTAGTTTTTGCGAGGCCATTCGCCTGGGCGAGGTCGAGGTCGAGGGCATTCGCGCTCGCTTGGCACAGACGCCGGCCGAGGCGCTCAAGATTACCCAAGCGGGGGATGTCGCCGTCGTGGTGGACCCCCAGGCCAAGATGCTCGGCGAGCTTAAGCCGGCCGCTGTGGTCGATGCGATTTTGGCCAAGCGCAACTTGGGTACCACGCGCGACATGGCGCCCACTGTCATCGCCGTGGGGCCGGGCTTTACCGCGCCGGTCGATTGCGACGCCGTGGTCGAGACCATGCGCGGACATTTCCTCGGCCGCGTCATTACCCAAGGCTCGCCCCAGCCCAACACGGGTGTGCCGGGCATTATCGCCGGCTATGGCAAAGAACGTGTTATCCACAGCCCCGCCGCCGGCGTGTTTCGGTCCGACCGAGCAATCGGCGACATCGTGAGCGCCGGAGACGTGATCGGCTACGCGGGCGATACGCCCATGTGCACGCAGATCGATGGCTGCCTGCGCGGGCTTTTGGCGAACGGCGTGCAGGTGACTGAGGGCTTTAAGTGCGCCGATGTCGATCCGCGCGGCGATGCCAGCTATATCAACTATATTTCGGACAAGGCGACGTCGGTCGGCGGCGGCGTGCTCGAGGCACTCGCTATGCTCACCGATGTCTTTAGGGGATAGGAAACGACGATGGAAAAGCTCGATGTGGTGAATGCGGCACTTGCTGCCCTGCGTGCTGGCGAGACGTGCGAGCTCGTGGTCGTGGCTGGTACGGCGGGGTCGTCGCCGCGCGGCGTGGGCGCATGGATGACCGTCTTTGCCGACGGCGGCCAGGCGGGCACCATCGGCGGCGGCAAGATTGAGCTCTTTGCACTGGATGAGGCTCGTGTACTGCTGGATGCGGGTCGCTCGCGCCTGGTCCGCTACACCATGGGCGGCGAGAACTCCGATACCGGCATGATCTGCGGCGGAGCCATCTGCCTGTGCTACCTGCATCTGGATGCGACCCAGGCACCGTTGTTCCAGTCGGTTGCCGACGTCTTGGCCTATCGGCGCATCGGTGACTTCGTCATCGACTTTGAGCCGTTTATCGCGAGCGCGCTCGAGGGCGATGTGGCCGAGTACCATGGCGAGGAATCGCGCCGCACCATTGCGGGCTGCCCCGGGCTTTCGCTGGCGGAAGAGGGGAGCAACGTCACCTACACCAACGCCGCCTCCGAGATTCCTCCCGCGCACATCGAGACGCTCTGCCCCGAGGGCCTGACCTATATCTTTGGCTGCGGCCACGTGGGTGCTGCGACGGCGCGGGTGCTCACGGCGGCGGGCTTTGCCGTCGTGGCTTGCGACGACCGCCCCGGCACGCTGACCCCCGAATGGGTGCCCGG